>CAZWSR010000039.1:0-1032 GCA_964636545.1 Candidatus Undinarchaeota archaeon | reverse complement strand
ATACTGTTAATAATAAAAGTATAAAAGGTAAGTTGCAAACTATTTTAGACTTAATAACTTAAAATGCCATATGAAAAAATTGTTGTAACTGGTTGCTCCTATTCAACAGGTTACGAAATGAACGACCACTTATTGGGTACTTTTGAAGACGATAAACAACGTCGATTTGAAATTTTAAAATGGTACAAAAATAATTTTTCATTAGGAAAAATTAATTTCAAAGATTTATACGATATAGCCAATAAAAAATGGCATGAAGCAGAAAGAGAAAGTAGTTGGCCTGCACTACTTCAAAAACAAACAGGAATACCTGTAATAAATTTGTCAGTAATCGGAGCATCAGTAGGTAGATCGTTGTTATCATATTCAAATTTTTTGAAACAGAATACATTACCCAAATTGCTTGTTATTCATCAGTTGCCTATTTTTGGTAGAATGTTTTTAAAATTTAATAAAAAATATGGTAGAATTAATGTACTTCCTAAGGATATTGAACGTAACAGTAATTTTATGTTTCGTAAAAATTTTTATCAAAAAGAAATAGATATAATTAAAAAAAAATATAAAGATTTAATTGTTAAAGAAAATTATTTAGAAAAACATTACAAAAGAATTGTTGAAAAACTTCATTATTTGTCTGTGAAAAATAATATTAATGATTATTTTATTGTTGACAATAAAAATTTAATACCTAAGTCAATAGAAGATAAAGTTTTAATTAATAATTTTGGGGATTTCTTAAACAAGTATACAAAAGGTGTACTGCGTCACGTTATTGATAAAAAATTTAATGAGGATATGTGTAAAATAGTAAAGTCTATTTTTTAGGAAATTGTTAACCAGCACTAATTTTTACTGTACCAGAGTCATTCCAAAGTTGTCCAGCATTACTTGGATCACTTGTAGGCAAATCAGTTGCCATTACTTTGCCTAATTCGTTAACCATTACAGTACCACTTTGGTCTGGAAAATCTTCCAGTTGCAAACTATTTTAGACTTAATTGTGTGATCAGAATTGTTTTATCTCAATTT
>CAZWSR010000038.1:0-1076 GCA_964636545.1 Candidatus Undinarchaeota archaeon | reverse complement strand
TCTTCTTAATTTCATTCCAAGTGCATTATTAAATGTTGTTACACTCAAATAATCACTGGCGTTTAATGTATAACCATCCGTTGACATTTGACTTGTTTTTAAAATTATATCAGTTCCTTGATTGTAGTAATGATTATCAACTAGTGTTGATATGCAAATCACATCAGTTGCTGTTGGAACTGAATCTGCAACAAATTCAACATTTTGATTTCCTATATCAACTGTATAGTGTGTGTTTAAATTTTTCTCTGTACCATTTACAAAAACTTGAACTTCTAATGCACTTGTAATTGTTTTTGAAGGATCAACTGTTGAATCATCTAACAATCCTGTTGTAACTCCATAAGTGTATGTGCTACCATCACCAAAATAATAAGTGTTATCTGGTCCTCTTAATACTTTTCCGTTTGCTTCAATTATTGTTAATCCTGAATATGGTCCAATTGCTCCTGGTGGATATGATAAAGTATATCTTGCCGTTGATCCATCATACTGAATTGCTTCATTTCTAATACTTGCATAACTTCTTGTTGACGTTGTAGACTTATTAAATCCTGCAACTTGTATTAAACTACTTGCCGCTGGTGCAGATGTAAATGTAACTGTAATTGTATTTGCAGTTGTGGTAGTTGTATAATCGGTTGTTATAATTTTTGGTACACCATTAACTGTTATGTACATATCAGATACTGTTGAATCTAAATTAAATTCACCTCTTGTAGATGTTGTATATGTAACTGTACTTCCATCACCTGTGTATTGATCTAATACTCTATAATTCTCTCCTGATATTGCAAAAACTTTTGTTGATACAACACTCAAGTTTGCTGGTGCTGTACCAAATGTTATTGTTTTGTTTGCAACACTAATTGTATAATCTGTAGTTAATTTTTTAACAGACCCATTAACTGAAACTGTTACAGAACCTAATGTGCCTGGATAATCTCCAATTGTAAATGCTGTTGTGTTACCGTCACATACGTAATTTTTTTCAGATATAAACGGTACACCCGATTCTGGTGATGTATAAACTTTAATATCTAATGTGTCAAACATTTGTCCTGGTACTGCTTCTT
>CAZWSR010000037.1:0-1160 GCA_964636545.1 Candidatus Undinarchaeota archaeon | reverse complement strand
GGTAAAAAGTGTTATTCTACTAGAAGATGTTTTTCACTAATTGAACCAACCCAACGTTCATATATTGAATGTTTATTGAAATATCTAGCGAACTTTCCTTCATAATCTTGATAAAAACGCACAAAATTGTCAAATGTTTGTCTGCCAATTTCAGACTTTTGAGCATTGGCCATGTGTAATAAATTTTTTCTTGTGAATAGCCAAGTGGTTACAGAGTCAACATTTAGAGCATCATACTTGGTATCAAGTGGTGTGCCGGTATTAGGAAAGCCTAAAATGTCCCTAACAGGTTTGAAATTTTTATACTCTCCGTTAATCCAGTTAATTTCGTTTGATGTTTTGCCATGGCTTTGCAGATAATCTCTCATAGTGTAGGCCATATTAACTGCTAAATCTGTGTTCCTATTGTCGCAAAAGAAATTCACGGCATAAGGATCTGGTTGAGTGAGGTTGAAACCTCCGTCAATCCAATAAAACTCATTGTTATTATTCACATCAGGAAAAGCATGACCCATTACGTTTACAAACTCGTTGTCTAAAATTTTTGGATAGATTTCAGCAATGGCATGAATTCCGTTCATGAAAAAGTCTAAACCAGTGTATGGAAAAAATAATTTATCCAATCTACTTGAATAGTAGTTGAAATGTTCTGGCATGATATCATAAAATTTCACAGGTACTTTGGTATTATAATGTGCCAGTATTTTTTTTATTACATCTAAAATGTTGAATTGATCAAATTCATTAGAGTCATTGTCCACAACACCAGGGAATCTTCTGTAGACGGCTATCTCATCTAGTTTGCTTTTTGTTTCCAACAAGTTGTGTAAGATTAAATTGCTGTCTTTACCGCCACTATAAAAAAGTCTGACTTTCTTGTATGTGTCACTTAATATTTCGCATTGGGTCTTAATAGACTGTTTGAAATTTTTTTTGGGTCTCTTAAATGAATTGCTAATTTCCCAAACTTTAAAGGTTGGCCATTCCCATCCAACACTCCTACAATGTTCAAGGGCATGATATTTGGTGTAGAAACGTTTTCCATCTACTTCGTAGTAAGGACTGTTAAAACCTTCTGGATGTAGTTTTGTCGTTAATGGTGTGATCATTCTATATTATAACAGATTAGAATGTTCTTTTAAAGACAAAACTAAGGTTTC
>CAZWSR010000036.1:0-1305 GCA_964636545.1 Candidatus Undinarchaeota archaeon | reverse complement strand
TGAACCAAGATTTAAAGACAAGTGCATCACCAACTTTCGTTAATGTAACTGCTACTGGTAATATAACTGCCCAAGAGTTTCATACAGAATTCGTTAGTGCATCAATAGTTTATACAAGTGGAAGTACTAAGTTCGGTGATACTTCAGATGACATTCATCAATTTAGTGGTAGTTTAAGAGTTACTGGTAGTGGTGACCACCATATTGTTGGTGGCAACGTCGGCATCGGGACAACGAGTCCAAGTTACCCATTACAAGTTCAAGGAATAATAGCGGCTTCTGATAGCACTGGTATATTTCGTCTTATATCAACAGCAGGAGGAACCACGACACTTGATTTTAAGAATGATGCTGCTGTATTCAAAATAAGAAATGCTGACGATGGTAAAGAAATGTACCATATTCTAGCTTCTTCAAGTGGTTATCATAAATGGTTTATTAATGACTCTGAAAAAATGACACTCAATTCTGGTGGGAAGCTCGGCATCGGGAACACAGCTCCACTAAGTCTTTTACATATAAAAGGAGCAACAGAACCTAAGATAACAATAGAAGATTCAACTAATGCTGCATATTCTGCAAGTTTTTCAATGAATGATAATGATTTACTTATTAAGAACTGGGCAAACGGTGCCACAAGATTTTATGATAATGGAGCAGAAAGATTAACAATAGGATATTCAGGTAATATAGAATTTCCAACTGCTAATGCAAAAATAAGTGGCTCATCAACTTCAACTGGTTCGTTTGGTTCAGCTCATATTGCAGATAAAGTTGGTATTGGGACAACTGCTATAGCAAGTGATCAACAATTGCATGTTTATTCAACTACTGAGGCGGGTATTCGTATAGAAGGTGGATCGGCCGGAGTACATCCATATTTAATATTAGTAGATGGAGAAACCGGTGGTTCAAATTGGTTACTTGAAAATGGTCGTGAAGGTGATGGAAAATTTGGACTGTATTTAGATGGTTCTGGTACAAAGATGGTAGTGAATAGTTCAGGAAATGTCGGTATCGGGACAAATACTCCAGATTCTTTATTACACATATCATCAAGTGGAAGAGAAATAAATATGATAGGTGGTTCATCTGGACATCAATTTGAGATTATTGATGGAACTGGATATACAACTAGCACAGCCAATGTATTTATACAAGATGCGGATAATGATGATACGAGAGCAACTTTACAAATTAAAGGTAATGAAGGAAACGTTGAATCATTATATGTAGCAAGTAGCGGCAAAGTCGGCATCGGGACAACGAGTCCAGGAGCTCCTCTTGATATAGATACAGTTTCGG
>CAZWSR010000035.1:0-1345 GCA_964636545.1 Candidatus Undinarchaeota archaeon | reverse complement strand
AGTATAATAAAGGTAAATGCAATCTCGCCTAAGAACTTTTTTATTTTTCTCTTATTGTTTAGTAACATAAGGGGCTATACCTCCTAACCCCTATGGACTAATGAGAAGGAGTTATTTTATCGACTTCTTTTTTTTAAGCTTCTTCTTCTCTTTTCTAGGAGATCGTTCTTTATTGGTTAACATTATATTATTCAATTTCTTCCTGTCCCATAGGTAATATACGGTGTCGGGTAATGGCAACTTGCCTTGTTTGATGCAATGTTTGAAATAGAAGGCCTCTGCGGACTTCTTTAGGTTGTACAGCATATGTAGTATTTATATGGAATAAAAAAAAGGGAGCACCAATCATTCGGTACTCCCTGTGTAGCTAACCAATTGCCGGTTAGTAAATTATGTATTATTATTTATCCTATTATCGTTAGTACCCCTGTAACAAATACTATAAAGAGGAGTATAGCTAGCACCCCGAGGATCAGCAGTCCTATAATTGAAAATGTGAATTTGATGGACTTGATCGGGTGGCGTACTAGCCAATACAATACAAACCCACAGGCGAGTAAGACTAGGAGTACTTCAATCATTTTTTACTGTGCCGTGCAGCGATACTGCGGCATATGTCCACGCAGGTCGATCTCACATTCCCATGGCCAGCCACGGTTATATACACCTAAATGCATGATTCCCCATGAATTTAAGTTTGCATAGGTGATCTGCCCGTAGGCAATCAGGTTCTTGGCTTGAAAGCCGAACACCTGACCGGGATACGGACGTGTTGGGTTATGATAGCCACCTTGGTCAATATCAATAGACCAACAGAAGGAGCCATCACTGTTACAACCACCGATGCCACCGGAATGGTTCGGTTGGTTATAATGCTGACCCGATGTACCCAATTGCCCACCGGCTTCTGATGTACTGGCTAATGCGAAGAACAGTAACCCTGCAAACACTATAACAGCAAGTACACCTCGCATAATCGTATTACTCATTTTTACACCCCCTCTCCTAGCGGAGATTCATAATCTTCTGGTTGATTGGCAAATTCTACTAAATCACCAAACTTTGTTTGAAACACTAGCAGGAGATTATTGTAATCCCCTGACATCATTTCGGTCCGCATGGCATTAAACTCATCCCTGCGACCCATCTGTCGTAAAAAGTCATCCGCAATAGCCATCAATGCATATGCATTACCTTGCGACCCATGTAAATCAATTACTCTACTCATCATCATTTCCCCGTATATATTGTGACACATGGTCATTAGCTTCTTTCATGGTCTTAAAAAACTGACCACCCACTTGTTCGTCATCCATATACTCAAGCACATGGTAACGTCCTACTG
>CAZWSR010000034.1:0-1445 GCA_964636545.1 Candidatus Undinarchaeota archaeon | reverse complement strand
AATTAGAATTATTATATAATGAAATTGAAAAAGCAGCAAAAGAAGTTAAAACAAAAAATATTTTGATTTCTCCTTTTGCACATTTATCTCAAAATATTGCAGAACATGGAACTGCAAAAGAATATTTCAAAAGCTTATACGACAAAACAAAAGCAGCAGGATATAAGACAGACACTGCACATTTTGGATACCATAAAGAAGTGTTATTGAATATAAAAGGGCATCCTGGGTCGGTAAGGTATAGAGAGTTTTAGAAAAATGCGCCAAATTCCTACTTTTTTGACTTTCGTGACATTAGCGTGACAGAATCGTTATAGTTCTTTTTGCAGAAAAGTGAAATGTTGATTTAAATGAGATCATTAATAGTTCATGCAGACAATTTTGAAGCAAAAATAAATGCAAAGTCAAATCGACCGTATGGTATAGTTCCTGAGACGCAACGAGCAGAAGTAGATAGATTCCAAGACGGGCTTGTGGTTTTCTTCTGCGTGGAGGAAGGGGACAATGAAATTCAGCTTGAAAAATTGTATAACGAAATCACTAAAGCTGCTAATGAAATTCAAACAAACAAAGTTCTAATTGCACCTTTTGTTCACTTGTCCCAGAATATTGCTGATCCTCAAACAGCTAAGGAATTCTACAAAACTCTATTAAACAAAGTGAAAGATGCAAATTATCAAACAAGTTCTTCACATTTCGGCTATCACAAAACACTTTCTTTAGATATTAAAGGACACCCTGGATCATTTAGGTTTAGAGAGTTTTAAGATTCCGCTACTTTTTTATAACAATTAAACATCTATTTCCTTATGAAACTCCTCAGTATTTGCGGCAGTCCAAGAAAAGGGAATTCTGAAGCTCTGCTACTGCATTTGAAAACATTATTTGAGAAAGCAGGTATTGAAAATGAGGTTATTCTGCTTCGTGAGAAGAATATTGCGCACTGCGACGGTTGCACAGAGTATTGTAATAAAGAATTGAAGTGCGAGAAGCACGATGATATGGATGAGATTTTGGAGAAGATGCTGGCTGTTGACGGGTATGTGTTTGCTTGTCCAAGTTATTTCAGGATGGCGCCAGGTATTTTCAAGGATTTCATAGACAGGTGCAGTATTTTCTACACTGCAAAGACTGACTTGTCAAGCAAGAAGACAGTGATGCTTGCAGTTGGTGCTGGAGAGACAAGTGAAACTGATTTATGTTTGAATTTTATTGTAAAGAACTTCTGCGAGGCCTTAGGCCTGAATGTTGTTGCTAAGAAAAGTTTCAAAGGGAAAAGTGATTTGAATGAAGATTATGAGAATATTTTGACAGGTGAGGTTAAAGGGGAGTTGGAAAAGGTAGTGGAAGGGTTATAGTAAAAAATGCTGCACGTCCTTGCAGATGGTAACCGCGGGTTGTGGAGACGGTCAGGACTCGGTGAACCCGCAATAGCGCAAAGACGC
>CAZWSR010000033.1:0-1484 GCA_964636545.1 Candidatus Undinarchaeota archaeon | reverse complement strand
CGGAGACATAGCTGGGAAAGAAGGGTTTTTAAGAGTTATATTGAAGGTAAATAAAGATTTGTGAGTGTAGCAGTTTTATGTAGAGGAACTTCATTAGCTCATATTGATAGAGTTCCAGAAGTTGATAAATATATCATAGTGAATAGATTTGGGGATGAACTTGAAAATGAAACCATTTCTTCTCGACTAATAGATAAAGAGTTAACTCAAGTTTTAAGTTTAGTACCTGATGAACCTAAATTAATGATAGAAAGAGGACACTATAAAAAATTTAATGTAGTGGAGTTTGTATTACCATATTTGAAAGAAACTATACCTGGGCCTCCACCAAAAATTGAAGGTAGGAATGGTTATATACCTACAAGGGTATTGGATGACACACATAAAAACTATATGATAACAAACAATCCTAGATATGCATTTTGTTATCCAACTTCAGGCGTAGCAAGTGTAGCTTATGCTACCTTAGAATGTAATGTAACGGAAGTTCATATTATAGGACTTGATTTTTATGAAACAGCGTATGCTTATGGTAAGGAATTTCCGAGTGACGAAGTGGCAATTAGAAGAGGAGAGGATTCACTTAAGATGAGGGCATTCTTAAAAAACTTTATAGTCTTCAATCCTTATACACTATTTAATATATATACACACTCAACTTTTAATCCAAATTTGGAGAATGTTAAAGTTATAGAGGTTTAATAATGGAAATAAGAGAAAATATATTACCAGTACTCGGACCTTCGGGACAGGTAATAAATATGTAAAATTTTTTATGAATAAAGAAAGCCAAAATATATTAAAACAGTGGATAACTGAATTAATTGAAAAAAACAAAATTTCTAATTCCAAAAAAATTAAAGTAGCTGATATAGGTTCATTTAATATTAACGGTACTGTAAAAAATACTTTTGCTGAAGAAAAGATTAATTGTGAAGTTACCGGTTTTGATTTAGTAAAGGGCGACAATGTAGACGTTGTTATTAGTTGTGGTACAATACCTGAAAAATATAAACATAAATTTGAATTTGTAACATGCATGAGTGCATTTGATTATGGATGTAATAACTGCATTATTAGAGAACTTTTAGATATTAGTAAACAAAAGGCTAATATTTTATTATCAGTACAAAAAGATATAAATGATGGTAAAAACCAAAAAAATATTTATTATCATTATAGAAAAAATACGAATGTAATGACACATAGTGAATTTGTAAATTTTATAAAAAACATTGATGTATTAGAAATACGAAAATTTATTAAAACGGAGGATTCACTCGGTGAGAACTTTTATTTTATTACGAAAAAATAGACAATTACATATATAAAATGAAAAATGAAAGTTAGAAAAACAACACTACCAGTATTAGGTCCTAACGGGGGTAAAGAAGAGCTTAAAGCTTTACAACAAGTGATTGAGTCTGGCTGGTGGGGAAAAGGACCGAAGGTACAGGAGTTTGAAGAGAGGTTCGCCGAGATGG
>CAZWSR010000032.1:0-1521 GCA_964636545.1 Candidatus Undinarchaeota archaeon | reverse complement strand
ATATTTCTTAAAATTTTTCTTTCACTCTTTGTAAGATGAAGTGCAAAATCTCGTAAATGATGAAAATCAATCCATCCTTCTAAAGTTTTTGGAGTTTTAAACTCTTTTTCCTTGAGCATGTTAAATAGCTCTCCACCAGGATATGGTGTAAAAAGATTAATCACATGCACCTTTGCCTTAGGATTATCTTTCTTAAGTTTCTCCATCATATTCAAAGTATCATAAACCTCTCTAATAGTCTCTGTTGGAAATCCTGCCATAAAAGCATAATGGGGCGTAACATTAAGCCTCCTGCACCTTTTATTAGCATCAAACACTTGTTCTCTTGTAATATTTTTTCTTATTAACTTAAGTATACGATTATTACCAGACTCTATTCCAAAACGAAAACCTTCACAGCCAGATTTAACTAATATCCTAATATCCTCATCACTTAATTTTTCAAACAGATCAATTCTAATGCCTGAAGAATACCATTTTATTTTAACATTATCCTCAACAAGCTTTTTTGATATATCAACACACCTTTTAGGGTTAGTAAAATACTCATCATCCCTAAGCCATATAACATCCAAATTAAACTTCTTAACATGCCACTTAATCTTTTCAACAGACTTCTCAACACTCATTGTCCTCCAAATAGATTTATGAAACATTGCATTATAACAAAAACCACATTTATACGGACATCCTCTAGATGTTTCTCCAATATCTAGTTCTCTTTTGCTTCCTTTAACAACAACATTACTATGAATATAATCTTCAACATTCACAAGATGCCAAGGTGTTCTTTTCAATTCATTAGGATCAAGAAAAGGTCTTTCCTCAGCATGAATATAATTTCCATTATCAAAAAAAGCCAGCCCTTTTATTTCTCTTAATTCCTTTCTTTTTGGTTTATTCTTAAGAAAATCTAATAATTCATAAAACGTCTTTTCACCTTCTCCTCTAATAACATAATCCACATACTTACTCTCTAGAGTTTGTCTTGGAAGCAAAGAAGCATGAACACCGCCCCATACAATAGGCACATCAGACTCTTCCCTAACAGCCTTCATCATATTTATAGCATGGTTAATCTGATTTCCAGTCATTGAAGAAATTCCTACACAAAAAGGTTTCTTTCTCAATAACTTCTTTAATCTCTCCTTCCAATTCTTATCTGTTCTTTGGTCTATTATTTTAATATCAAAATCATCATTTAATTCTGCTGCAATACTCAACACGCTAAAAGGAGGAGTAATACCAGCGCCTATATCAAACCCTGTCTTAGGATACAAAAGGATTACATCTACCATAATAAATCTAAAAAGCCTGGTTTGTTTATATAAATTTTGTAAAAAAAGAACTTCTATGTAAAATCAAAAACGTTTTTTCTTATAAGTTTATCAATATCAAAACAAACAATAATATAAAAGAAAATATTGTAAAAAAAATATTTTTTTCATAAAAGAATTTTAATGGAATCTCACAATCTCTTCCAAACCTTAAGAAAAAGACTCTTTTCTTTGTAAAGGGATA
>CAZWSR010000031.1:0-1524 GCA_964636545.1 Candidatus Undinarchaeota archaeon | reverse complement strand
TTGCTTTCTTTTCCTGCGCTTACTAAGATGCTTCAATCCAGCGCGTTCCCTTTCCTTTCGGAATTATACACCCTATTAAAGTGTATAAGGAAGTCCAATTCGGAAATCTCCGGTTCTAAGACTGCGTGCGTCTCGCCGGAGCATATCGCGGCTTGCCGCGTCCTTCATCAGCACTCAAGCCAAGTCATCCACCAATTAGCGTAGCATAACCCAAGTCTACTTGTTATTATATTGCGGAACCAATGTTATGCTTTAGCTCAACCCTTTTTTCAGGCACGCGAACGCGTCTGTGCGTATGGGGATACGCCATGGTTTTGCACATAATGATCTTTCATCGGTAGCGGACTTCGGCTTTTGTCATACCTCAGATCACCACTCCGCCGGATCGCCGGTGGGAGCAGGTTCCATCAAATGATATGATGAATAGGATATATGATTGAGAGTTCTAACTCTCGTTGAAATGTTTAAGAAAACCGTGCGCAAGCGCAGAGGGTTTGTGAGTAGTGGACCCAGGGTGATTTGAACACCCGGCTTCCTGCTTGCAAAGCAGGCGCTCTGCCGGACTGAGCTATGGGCCCATGTTTTTTTTACCGGCAATTGTTGTGCCTCACTATTTAATTATGAAAGGCGGTTCCATGAAAAACTATTTTGTTGGTTGCTCCTCCAGATAGCCTGATCACATAGGATCAGTGCTTTCTTAGGAGGTGATCTATCCACAGGTTCCCCTACGGATACCTTGTTACGACTTAACCCCCCTTGCTGAGCTCAGATTCGACACTACCAAAAGATAATGCCTCATCCAGGCCCAACTCAGGTGATTTGACGGGCGGTGTGTACAAGGAGCAGGGACATATTCACCAAAGCATAATGAACTTTGATTACTAGGGATTCCGGCTTCACGAGGGCAAGTTACAGCCCTCGATCCGAACCTAGGCTGGATTTAGGGATTGGCTTCGCCTTTCGGCGTCGCAGCTCATTGTTCCAGTCACTGTAGCTCGCGTGTAGCCCAAGAGATTCGGGGCATACTGACCTACCGTTGCCCACCCCTTCCTCTGATTTATCACCAGCGGTCCCGCTAGAGTGCATCACCCTCGAAAGGATGACTAGCAACTAGCAGCGTGGGTCTTGTTCGTTGTCTGACTTAACAGAACACCTTACGGCACGAACTGACGGCGGCCATGCACCACCTCTCAGCAAGTCTAGCAAGATCGTCAACCTGGCTTTCATACTGCTGTCGCTCCTGGTGAGATTTCCGGAGTATTATCCAATTAAACCGCAAGCTCCACCCCTTGTTGTGCTCCCCCGTCAATTCCTTTAAGTTTCAGCCTTGCGACCGTACTTCCCAGGTGGCAAATTTAACGGCTTCCCTTCGGCACTGCATACTCACGAAGAGTGCGCAACACCTAATTTGCATCATTTACAGCTAGGACTACCGGGGTATCTAATCCCGTTCGCTCCCCTAGCTTTCGTTCCTCACCGTCGGACCCGTTTTAGCCAAGCGCCTTCGCCACAGGTGGTCCCTTT
>CAZWSR010000030.1:0-1727 GCA_964636545.1 Candidatus Undinarchaeota archaeon | reverse complement strand
TTATTGTCCATAGTAATAATATGGTATACAGTATAATATAAAAGGCTTACGGGAGTTGGATTTTGCACAATTCTAATTTTGTTTGGTTTGTAGTTCGTAGTACCACGAACCACTGACTACTAACCACTAACTATCTCATATACTTCAAATCGTCTTTGCTAACTCCACTACCTGCAGTTTTCTTAAAGCGCATTAGGATTTTCTCATATGCCATTTTCATCTCGTCATTCATTGTTGGATTCAGTGCTTCAATTGCATCTGTGAAGTTTTTCATTTTCACTTCTTTTGCTTTCAAATCGTCCCTCAATGCCGTCATAGCCGCTTCTTTGCAGATTCCAGCTATATCCGCGCCAACAAAGCCCTCAGTTAATTCAGCGAGCTTGTCGAGTTTCACATCTTTTGTAAGAGGCATTTTCTTTGTGTGAACTTCAAGAATCTTTTTGCGTGCAGCTTCATCAGGTACTGGAATTAGGACGTGCCTGTCGAAACGACCAGGACGTAGCAAACCAGGATCAATCATATCCGGCCTGTTTGTGCTAGCTAATACAACAACACTTCCTAAATCTTCCATACCATCAAGTTCTGTCAAGAGTTGATTTACAACAGTTTCAGTTACATGTGCACCTGATTCTCGGCCTCGCATTGGAGCAAGTGAATCAAGTTCATCAAAGAAAATTATTGATGGGGCAACTTGTCTTGCTTTTTTGAAAATTTTTCTAATTCCTCGTTCAGATTCTCCAACCCACTTTGATAAAAGCTCTGGGCCTTTTACTGAAATAAAATTAGCATTTGATTCATTTGCAACTGCTTTAGCCATCATTGTTTTACCAGTTCCAGGAGGGCCGTAAAGCAGTATGCCGCGTGGTGCTTCAATTCCCATTCGTTTGAACATTTGTGGATTCTTCAATGGCCATTCAACAGCTTCTTTCAATTGTTGTTTGGCTTCTTCAAGTCCACCAACTTCTTCCCATTTAACTTTTGGAATTTCAACAAGAACTTCTCTCATTGCACTTGGTGAAACATTTTTCAAACCATTTTGGAAATCTTTATTTGAAACTCGTAGCTTGTCAAGAACATCTTGAGGAACTTTTGAATTCTCTTCAAGATTCAAATTTGGAAGAATTTCTCGAAGCGCACTCATTGCAGCTTCTTTAACAAGAGCTTCTACATCAGCACCAACGTAACCATAAGTTACATCAGCCCACTTGTTAAGATTCACATCTTCAGCAAGTGGCATTGCTCTTGTATGAATTTGCAAAACCTCTTTTCGTCCTTTCCTATCAGGAACTCCGATTTCAATTTCTCTATCGAAACGCCCACCTCTCCTCAGGGCCGTATCAATTGAGTCCTGCCGATTAGTTGCTGCAATAACAACAACTTTACCACGTGATTTCATTCCGTCCATTAAAGCGAGAAGCTGCGCTACAACTCTGCGCTCAACTTCACCAGTTACTTCTTCTCGTTTTGGTGCAATTGCATCAATTTCATCAATGAAAATTATACTTGGAGAGTTTTGTTCAGCTTCTTCGAATTTTTTTCTCAGGTTTTCTTCAGATTGTCCGTAAAATTTACTCATCATCTCGGGCCCGTTTATAGTGAAAAAATTAGCTTTTGTCTCAGCAGCAACTGCTTTCGCAAGAAGAGTTTTACCAGTTCCAGGAGGACCATAAAGCAAAACTCCTTTTGGGGGGTCCAGAAATCTTGGACCCCGGGAATTATTAACCCCC
>CAZWSR010000029.1:0-1775 GCA_964636545.1 Candidatus Undinarchaeota archaeon | reverse complement strand
AAATGTGTCCACGGCAATGGACATATATTTGATTTTATATATCGTTCCACCATTCTAATACCTTCTTATTTTTGTTTAATATTTTCTTAATATCTGTTCCTCTAATTTTATCTAAATGTTCAATCCTTTGCTTTCCTGTTTTTAATCCTTCTTTATATGTGTCTGGCCATCTTTCTTCATGTGTTTTATGCGATTTAAGATCATCTAATCCTTCAAAAAAAGCAAGATTAAAAACATTCTTTTTTTCATATGTTCTTTCATATACATCATCAACTATCTCATGTAGAATATCTTTAGGTAAACACAACGGTGTCCAAAGATTTTTAACAGTAAAACTAAAAACTTTTTTAAACAGTAATACAAGTTTTAAATCTTTGCTTAACTTATACATATTTTCCATATCAAAAAGTCCAGGCATAGTAATTGTTAAATCCAATTGAAGCTGTCTAGGATTTCTCATAAATTTTTTACCATATTTGATATTCTCTAACCATTTGTCATATTTTAATCCTGTTCTAATGTACTCTCCTATTTCTCCTGTTGCATCAATTGATGCACAAATTTGCCAATCTCTAAAATATTTTAAACAGTCATCAAATAAATTTTTTCCATAAAAATCTATTCTACTCATATTAGAATTATATCTTGCATATACTTGATCTGCATATCCTAATTCTACTACTCGTTGCATAGCTGTCCAATGTATTTTCCACATAAGAGGTTCTCCACCTACCCAATAAAATTCTTTAATACTTTTATTTTCAATTGCTTCTGTAAATTCTTTAACAACTTGCGTATCATTAAACTTTTGTATCTCTTGTTGAACATCTTTACGACCCCATGGATCTGTATCATAATTAAAGTCACCATGCTTTTTACTCTCTGCCTCCCAACTACTTGAAAGCATATCACCACACATCCTACAAGTAAAGTTACATAAATTTGAAAATCTATAATCAAAACTTGTAACTTCCATTTCTGTATGCCCTGTATCATCTGTTTTTTCAAATGCTTCGTCTATTTGATTTGCATACATTCTATTAAAATGCTGTCTATAAACTTGAGCATTTAATAATTTGTGATTACAAGTATCACATTCAGAAATTTCTTTACCTTGCATTAGAGCTTTTCTAACAGATTTCATATGAT
Organism: Candidatus Undinarchaeota archaeon; assembly: GCA_964636545.1. GTDB lineage: Archaea > Undinarchaeota > Undinarchaeia > Undinarchaeales > UBA543 > UBA543. Next base: position 626 of record CAZWSR010000029.1, on the reverse strand, counting down.
TAGAATTCCAATGCTCTTTTAATGTTGAAAATTGTATTTTTTCAGAAGTTGGTTTTTTAGTATCAATATATTGTTTAAAATTTGTAGATTTTTCTAAAGATGCACAACACAATCTTCTTTCCATTTGAGGCGATAGATACGTATGCACCCACGGTGCCATACAAAATGTTTTATTTCCTTCAGAAGGTTTATTTCTTTTCATACTTGTCAAATAGTTCTTTCCATTCAGGGAATACATCTAAAGTATTCTCGTTTCTAATTTTATCATATTTTCTTGTCTGTTCAAAATGTAAATCCAAATGTTTTTGATTATCTGTTTTAAACATCCAATTTAATGCTGATTCAAATCCTTTGGTTGCCCTTGTTAATGGGTCTTTATCTTTTAACCACTCTATATGTGCATTATACTTTTCTTTAACTTGTTGTTTAAACTCAGGTGGAAGTATATCCATTCTTTGCCAAATAGGATGTTGTAATAAATTAAAATTAAAATCTTGTGATTTAATTAATCCTTGATCTACCCAATTTTTATGAAAATCACAAACGTGTAAAGAATTAATTAAACCAACAGTAGAACTTATATAAAAATCTACTTGTGGACAAACCTCCATCATTCTTTTTCTATT
>CAZWSR010000028.1:0-1954 GCA_964636545.1 Candidatus Undinarchaeota archaeon | reverse complement strand
GGAAAGGGAACGCGCTGGATTGAAGCATCTTAGTAAGCGCAGGAAAAGAAAGCAAAAGCGATTCCGTGAGTAAAGGCGATCGAAAGCGGAACAGGGCAAACCGAATCCGTGCCAGTGATGGTATGGACATGTGGTGTTTGGTCTGTCAACAAGTCTCATGAGTGAAGATGAAGTCTCCTGGAACGGAGCGCTCCAGAGGGTGATAGCCCCGTAATTAAAAGTTCATGAGAACTAGACAGTTTCCAGAGTACAGTTGGTTGAATATCCAGCTGGAATGTGGGAGCATCGACTCCCAACCCTAAATACATCTCAAGACCGATAGTGCAATAGTACTGTGAGGAAAAGTTGAAAAGCATCCTTGGTGGGATGTGAAAAGAACCTGAAACCAATTAGTTATAGTCCGTTGCGGCGTGAAAGGAATGTAGCTCTTCGGAGCCAAACAACGTCGTAACATCCGTTTTGAAAAACGGGACAGGGAGTTTATTTTAATGGCGAGATGAAAGTCTAAGCGAAAGCGAAAGTCCGCAGCCACCTCGTGTGGTCAGGGACTGAGTATAAAACATGCTCGTAGTCATTAGGATAAGACCTGAAGCCAGTCGATCTATTCCTGAGCAAGGTGAAGCCTCTCGAAAGGGGGGTGGAGGCCTTCAACCGTTTCTGATCCTATTCGTTCGGGTGACTTGGGAATAGGGGCGAAATACCAATCGAGACTGGAGATAGCTGGTTCCTCCCGAAATGTGTCTTAGCACAGCCTGGCTGGAGATAAATGTAAGAGTAGAGATACTGATTTGGGAGTTAGGCCTGGAAACAGGTCGCTTCCTCGTCAAACTCCGAACATTGCATTGTCGTAGAAGGCTGGAGTGAGGGCGTATGCGTAAGGTATACGTCCAAGAGGGAAAGAACCCAGACTAGAGTTAAGGCCCCAAAATGCTGATTAAGTGTAATAGAAGCACGTCTTAAATCCAAAACAGCGGGTAGGTTGGCTTAGAAGCAGCCACCCTTTAATGAGTTCGTAACAGATCACCCGCCGAGATTTAGGGCTGCGAAAATGGACGGGGCTAAATCAGCTGCCGAGACTCTAGCGTTGTACAAAACAACGGGTAGGGAGGCATCCCGCGTGGGCGGAAGCAACTTCGTGAGCAGTTGTGGACCGCGTGGGAAAGATAATCCTGTCAGTAGTAGTAGCATAGTGTGGTGTGAATCCACACCGTCTCAAGGGCAAGGGTTCCTCGAAGATGTTTATCAGGCGAGGGTTAGTCGATCCTAAGGGTTGTCCTAACAGGAACAACTCGAAAGGGAAGCAGGTTAATATTCCTGCACCATGGAAATACACGTCGTAAGACAAGACATTCTTCTGACACTTCGAGATAGGTTGAGCAGTTTTTGCTGTCTAACCGCTGAAAACCTGGGAATATCGTCATGATTTGAACAGGTTGAAGTCGGGAATGGCACATCCTATGGTGTGTTCAGCCAATTCTCGGGGTCCATGAAAAGGAAGATGTATGGATTTTCCATGTTCGTACCGAGAACCGACACTGGTGCCCTGGGTTAAAAGCCCAAGACGAGTCGGAGTAATCCAATTTAGGGAATTCGGCAATTTGGCCTCGTACCTTCGGAAGAAGGGGTGCCTGCTTTCTGTATTCAATATGGAAAAGCAGGTCGCAGTGGCTCGAGGGGTCAGACTGTTTAATAAAAACATAGGGGGCTGCTAGACCGAAAGGTTGTGTATAGCCCCTGATTTCTGCCCAGTGCCGGTACGTGAACTTTCGGTTCAACGGAAGGAAGCGCCGGTAAACGGCGGGGGTAACTATAACCCTCTTAAGGTAGCGTAATACCTTGCCGCTTAATTGGTGGCTTGCATGAATGGAATAACTAGATCCCTACTGTCCCAAATTGGCGTCCGGCGAACTTGCTATCCTGGTGAATAGGCCAGGGACTTCCAGCGGGAAGATAA
>CAZWSR010000027.1:0-1956 GCA_964636545.1 Candidatus Undinarchaeota archaeon | reverse complement strand
GGAAAGGGAACGCGCTGGATTGAAGCATCTTAGTAAGCGCAGGAAAAGAAAGCAATAGCGATGTCGTTAGTAAAGGCGATCGAAAGCGACTTAGAGCAAACTGAATCCGTGCCAGTGATGGTATGGACATGTAGTGTTTGGTCCACCGTTGATCTTATAAGTGAAGATGAAGTCTCCTGGAACGGAGCACCTCAGAGGGTGATAGTCCCGTAATTGAAAGTTTGTAAGAACTAGGTGGTTTCCAGAGTATGTTTGGTTGAATATCCAGACAGAATATGGGAGCATCGACTCCTAACTCTAAATACACCTCAAGACCGATAGCGCAATAGTACCGTGAGGGAAAGGTGAAAAGCATTCTTGGCGGAATGTGAAAAGATCCTGAAACCAATTAGTCATAGTCCGTTGCGGCGTGAAAGGAATGTAGCTCTCTTCGGAGAGCCAAACAGCGTCGTAACATCCGTTTTGAAAAACGGGGCAGGGAGTTTATCTTAATGGCAAGGCGAAAGCCTTAGCGAAAGCAAAGGTCCGCAACCACTTCGTGTGGCGAGGGACTGAGTATTAAATGTGCTCGTAGTCATTGGGATAAGACCTGAAGCCAGTCGATCTATTCCTGGGTAAGGCGAAGCCTCTCGAAAGGGGGGTGGAGGCCCGTTACCGGTTCTGATCCTATTCGTTCGGGTGATCTGGGAATAGGGGCGAAATACCAATCGAGACTGGAGATAGCTGGTTCCTCCCGAAATGTGTCTTAGCACAGCCTGGCTGGAGACAGATGCAAGAGTAGAGTTACTGATTTGGGGGTTAGGCCTGGAAACAGGTCGCCTCCTCGTCAAACTCCGAACATTGTATCGTCATAGAAGGCCGGAGTGAGGGCATATGCGTAAGGTATATGTCCGAAAGGGAAAGAACCCAGACTAAAGTTAAGGCCCCAAAATTCTGATTGAGTGCAATTGAAGCACGTCTTAAATCCAAAACAGCGGGGAGGTTGGCTTAGAAGCAGCCTTCCTTTAATGAGTGCGTAACAGCTCACCCGCCGAGATTTAGGGCTGCGAAAATGGACGGGGCTAAATCAGATGCCGAGACTTTAGCGTTGTAACAACAACGGGTAGGGAGGTATCCCGCGTGGGCGGAAGCAACTGCGTGAGTAGTTGTGGACCGCGTGGGAAAAATTATCCTGTCAGTAGTAGTAGCATAGTGTGGTGTGAATCCACACCGTCTTAAGGGCAAGGGTTCCTCGAAGATGTTTATCAGGCGAGGGTTAGTCGATCCTAACCGCTATCCTAACAGGAATAGTGGGAAAGGGAAGCAGGTTAATATTCCTGCACTATGGAAATACACGTCGCAAGACAAGACATTCTTCTGACACTTCGAGATAGATTGAGCAGATTTTTCTGTTTAACCGTTTAAGACCTAGGAATATCGTCACGATTTGAATAGGTTGAAGGCGGGAATAGCACATCCTATGGTGTGTTCAGTCGAATCTCGGGGTCCATGAAAAGGAAGATGTATGGATTTTCCATATTCGTACCGAGAACCGACACTGGTGCCCTGGACAAGAAATCCAAGACGAGTCGGGATAATCCAATTTAGGGAATTCGGCAAATTAGCTTCGTACCTTCGGAAGAAGGAGTGCCTGCTTTCTGCATTCAATGTGGAAAAGCAGGTCGCAGTGACATGGGGGATCGGACTGTTTAATAAAAACATAGGGGGCTGCTAGACCGCAAGGTTGTGTAGAGCCCCTGATTCCTGCCCAGTGCCGGTATGTGAACTTTCGGTTCAACGGAAGGAAGCACCGGTAAACGGCGGGGGTAACTATAACCCTCTTAAGGTAGCGTAATACCTTGCCACTTAATTGGTGGCTTGCATGAATGGAATAACTAGGTCCCTACTGTCCCAAATTGGCATCCGGCGAACTTGCTATCCTGGTGAATAGGCCAGGGACTTCCAGCGGGAAGATAA
>CAZWSR010000026.1:0-2051 GCA_964636545.1 Candidatus Undinarchaeota archaeon | reverse complement strand
CACAGTTGATGGATCACTTCCTACTGTTAATACAATAGGACTTGAGAATGTTTTTGTACCTGTGATTGTTTGATCATTACTTGTTAAAACTTGTATTGATGTTGAGGCACCTGCTATCCCTCTTAACATATGGACTCTATATGCGTTAAGAGTAGTTGAACCACCACTTGTACTAGCCGCAGATAAAGTTACAGTTGATCCTGATAGTGCGGCTGTAAATGTTATTTGGTCTGTACCTTTAGTTGATATTTGTGAGTTACTTACCCATGCCCCTGAACCATCTGTTACTGTAAAAACTTCTGATATTGATCCCGGAGTTCCTGACTCTCCAGAATTATATCCTACAACAATATAGTGAACACCTGTGTATGAATCTGATGAAAATGAATCTAAAGTAGTTGCAGATGATGATACTGTTGTGGCACCAATAATGTTAGCATTTGTACCTGTTGCTCCTGATTCATCATCAGCTAATAAAATTCTGTATAACTTAACAGCGGTATTTGCTTCATTTCCTGATACACGTAGTCTTACGTCACTTCCACTAATATCTGCTGTCAATGCTATCAGAGCATTATTACCAGTGTATATGTCGTTGTATGTTGTAATAAAGGCGGTTGTTCCGTTATGGACAACCATACATTCAATATTTTGTAATTCAGTTTTTCCGGTATTATTTGCACTAATATAATATTTTGCACCTCTGTAAGAAGCATGAGCCCATGTGTCTAAATTTTCTACAGCACTATCAACATCTGCGTTTAAAACAGTAGTTGCTTTTCCAGTTGTTGCCGCAGAAGTATCGTCACCTAAGCCAATTCTAAAGAATTTAATTGAGTTTACATCTGATGTTCCTGTGCCTCTTAATCTTACTGTACCACTGTTAATGTCTGCTGTATATGTTAGCTGATCATTATCTCCTGATCTAACACCACCACCTGATGCAACAAACGCCGTTGTATTATTATGTACTAAAGATATTTGATCACACGCAACTTCTTCATTAATTTCGTCTCTTGTTACAGTAAGATAAAATGCTGAATCAAATGTACTTGTTGTAAATGTATTAATATTTGTAGCAGAAGTACCAATTGATGTTTTGCTACCAGTTGTTGTATCATCTGAGTCTGATGTACTTGCTGAAGTTACTGAACCCGTAACAGTTAAATCACCCGTAATAGTTGTGTCGGCATTAATGGCTATTTCTCCAGTACCGCTTGGATCTAAAGTTAAATCTGCATTTGATGGTGAAATTATTGTTGACCCTACAAATGAAAGATCTCCAACTGATATTGACGCAAATGATAATGCACCTGAACCGTCGGTTTGTATTACTTGTCCATTACTACCGTCTGATGTTGGAAGTGTATACGCACCATTTATTGAAGGAGATGTTAATGTTTTATTTGTAAGTGTATCTGTAGTATCTGTACCTACTAACGTTGTTGTAGCATTAGGTAAAGATACTGTTACATCTGCTGTTGGGTCTACAACTGTTAATGTAGTTTCGTAATTGTCAGCAGTTGCACCTTCAAAAATAATAGTGTTTGATGTGTTTAAAAATATTCCTTCCGACTCAAAACGCATAGAATTTGAAAGAGTACCGGCCTTCATTACTTGAACTTGTATTTTTCCGTCTTCAGTTCCATCGGATGCATCAAAGATAGAAGAGTATATTCTTCCATATTCAACTTCTTGATCGTTATCGTTTTCACCTAAAAATGATAGTTGACCTAGTTTGTCTGAGTCTGCTGGACTTCCGCTATTTCTTTTTAATGCTATAATTGGACTTGCTGATGCACTTGCTTCTGTAGTAGTTAATGTTAATAGAGCACTCGTACCTGTACCAGAAGCTGTTAATGTGCCTGCTGTTACTGTTGTTCCTGTGATTGTTCCGTCTACGTCTAATGTTGTGCTTGGAGAAGATTCACCTATACCTATACGAGAATTCGTAACGTCAAGATAAAGTAGGTCTGTTTCAAATGCCAGATCAGTACCGTTCCTTGTAAGGTTAGATTTTAATACTGATCCAGATATACGGCCTATAGCCA
>CAZWSR010000025.1:0-3394 GCA_964636545.1 Candidatus Undinarchaeota archaeon | reverse complement strand
CCGGCCTCGCACCCGATGAGCTTGAAAACTTTCTAGACACATATGTTGTTGATAACCCTCTTTATAGTTTAGATGGTGAAGCGTCAAAATCTCTATTTGCTGGCTATGTGAAAAGCATGGGCGCACCCACATCCGTGCAAGCTCTTCAAGATATGTATGATTCTCTTGCCAGAAATATGGATCCAGAAGATCGAAGTCATATGTCAGATTTGATGGAGGTCATTAAAGAAGAGCTTAAGCTTGCCCAGGTACGCCGGGGGCACCCTATGTATAAAACCGATGATGAACTAAGAGAGATCGGCGCAAATATTGGAAACATGTTGGAAATGGGCGAAAGGGTGATTAACCATTTGAGCGAAATACAAGCTCGTTATGGAGAAATGGCCCATATGGGAACTTATGCAACGAGTGTGCAGAAAGCTGCGCAAACTCTGTCTGATAAATATAGGGACGCCTTAGATGAGTTAAGCAGATCCACGGAAAGAGGGTGGTACGATGAGAACTCTTGACGAAGCATTGGAAGAACTTTCGGCTGAAGAGTTAGCTGAATATGAAGAAGCTATTGAACTTTGGATTACATATGGTGGCGATTAATGAAACTGCTAATGGAAAATTGGCGGCGTTATTTAACGGAACAAGAGCCAGTAGGTAAATGTATGACAGTCCGGGATCGCATGGTGGCAATTGCACAATTCCAGAAAGAAGAAGATTCCGAGAAGATCCTCCAGAAAGGGAAAGATATCGCCGCTTCTGCCGGCGCCGAAGGGTTCAAAGCCCTAGTTGGTGAAATCCCATTGGTTGGTGCCGCAGTCACCGCCGCAGAATTTATAAACAACACAAAAAAAACTTTAGAAGACAAGCCTGTTGATCTGGATGATTTAGAGGATTTTCCGGTCCTACAAAAATTAAAAGCCGATCCTAATTTAGTTCGGGTAATTGATCCTGACGTCTTAAATCAGATTGACGATAAATATCTGTCCCTCCTTAAGGGTATAAAACCCGAGTCTTGTATTGAAGATGTTCCAGATATTAATGAATTTATTAGAATCCAGATCCGAGCAGACACACACCACCATGTAGTTATAACAGACGAAAGTGAAGAACCTGCGGAGTAAATGATGATGAAGATCCGAATCGGAAAAAAGAAATCGCACTGCGGCGAAGCCAAGAAAATAGGCTTTGGTCAGGGCACACCTCCAAAAGGTGAATGGTACAAGAAGCAAGAGATCGTTGTTGAAGAAACAAAGCTTCTCCGTGAACTCACAGAAGACGAATTAGAGCGCGCCCTAGCCGCCGTCGAGGAAATCGATCCCGACGAATTAGCTTTTAATCAAATCTTTGGCGATAAAAAGCGGCTTGTTATTGATTTTCCTGTGGCCGACAGAGATACAGATGCGGGCAGATTTATTAACATGTGGACTGAGATGCCCGACGTCGGTACGGGTGGAAACTATAACGTCGATTGGGAAAAGGGGCTCGTCTCGGGACTTCGTACTCTTGAAGATACGGGCAATAAAGCTCAACGACGAACAATCGACCGTGCAATGTTTGGCGGCGAGGGCTGGAAGAACGAAGAACCCAAACAAAAGAAAGTCCAAATGAAAATTGGAAAGTGGCTAGCCAAAGTACACGATATAGCCTCCAAGCGCCAAGAGATTATCCAACTCTTTTGGAAAACGTTCCACGAAAAGCATTTTAAAGGCGAACGACCCTATGAAGGCGGCCAAACCAACTTCTCTGGCCAGCCCACCGGCAAGATCCTGGAGTTCATCGGAGAAGAAAAATACGAGCGCTACGAGCAACTAACAGATCAACTTAAAATGTATGCCGGCTTGCGCGGCCTAACAAGCTACGGTCAATTTCCCGACAAAGCGATCCGAGACGGCAAATACTGGCAACAGAATGCCGCCTTCATCAAACAAAATATAGACAAGATGTCTAACGATAAATATGCCATCGTCATTACTCGTGATCCAGTTGACATGTTTCGGATGAGCGACTTTAATCAAATTTCTTCATGCCACTCTCCACCTTCGCGACCTTCACCTTCGGGCAACTCATACTACAAGTGTGCCGTTGCTGAAGCCATGGGTCACGGAGCAGTCGCATATGTAGTCCCTATGACCAATTTGCTGGCCGCTGCTGACGCTGAGACGCTTCAAGAAGCAGAAGCCAACATCCAGGAAGGAGAACTTTTTGCGGACGAAACACGGGGCTCTCACGTCGGTTATGATATGGATCTTCAGCCGCTATCTCGCATCCGTTTGCGACAGTATCGCTATTACCCAAGTGCAGCCAAAGCAACCGACGCGGCAGACTATGCAAAGCCTAGTATCGAAGGCGGCGTCCAATTGGCGGTACCAGAAAGCGGTCATATACCATATGGCCTTCAAATCCCTGGCTTTATGGATCGCTTAGAAGACTGGGCGAGAGAACACCAGCAAGAGGCGATGGCTGGAGTGCCGAGAAGCGAAAAAGGCAAGCTCCAGAGTGGCGCATTTGTATTGTATGGGGGCGCCTACGAGGAATCCGACTCCGAGGGGGGATTCGGCCGCCGTAGAATGCTAGCGAAGTTCTTTGAAGTACGGTTTGATGAGATCCATGGAGAACCTCGACAAGACACATCTACAGAACGCAAACTTCCGAAAGAGATTGGCCAGGGAATAATTGAGTGGACAGAAACCAAAGTCGCTGAAATTGCTATGCGATGGAATAGAAACTGGTTTAATCAAACGCCGAAGTCGACACCGGAGCATCCCGCGCTGGTTGTTTCTGCTCGTGTCGAGGATCATGGCGAGGACGAAGCGGGCGTCCGAGAATTCAGCATTCATGGGGATGGTGTGATGCGCGTCTTTTGGTCTATTAACGAATGGGAAAAGCTGCCAAACTATAACGACACAGATTGGATAGATCGCGAGATGAAAGATTATGGTTTTGGTTTTGTTAAGGATTTAGTTGTTATTAAACGAGGAAGCACGGTGTATGCCAAATTTGATATTAATAATGAAGGTGCTTATAGCTTCCATAATTATGGTTCACCAGTTGAAGCTGATCTCAAGCATACTAGTGTAACCTTCTCCCCGGATGCTTTTGAAGAGTATTGTGTAGCTCTCAACACAATAGATGATCAAAGAGAAGGAATTAAAGCTCATCTGGCGCGCATCTTTAAACAGCAAGGCTGGCTCGAAGGCGCCGCTTTCATGCAGTTAGCGATGGATATTGAGAACTCCGAAATAAGCTCTTATCAATGGGATTTGGGCTCCGATGGCGAATACGAAGATTCATATGAGGCGACTGCGACGACTTGGTATGACTTTAACCCCGAAGAATTCGGAATGGATCCAGCAGCCCTATTTAAGATTTTAGACTCTCGGCCGTTTAGACTTCTTGTCCG
>CAZWSR010000024.1:0-3547 GCA_964636545.1 Candidatus Undinarchaeota archaeon | reverse complement strand
AGTTGGAGTACGCAAAACAACCCATTTATGAGATCGGCTCTTTTGTTTCTTTTAAACAGGCTTACAAAAAATGGAACAATTTCTTCTGGGGAAATTCAAATAGATTCATTTAATCCTTTATCATTTTCTTACCTGGAAAATTTAAAATTGGATCCTCTTCGGTTTGTTTTAGACAAGGAAACTGACTGTGTTGATTCGATTAAAAATCTCAAGGCAGATCCGTCAGAGATCCTATTGATCCCAGCATGCACTTTTAGTCGCGGCCTTTCTGATCGTGCCAAGCTACGCGGGCCCGAAGAGTCGGTTTTAAATCATATAAAATTACAAAAAATTTTACAAGATACCAAGCAAAAATGGATAGTTCTATACAAATTTCATCCAACAATTTTAGATTTTTATAGCGAGTGTGATATTATTATGATTGATCAGTATGGACGAGAAGTTTCTGATAAGAACGATTGCAAGGAATTAATAATTGCCAACTTTTAACATGATGGCAGGGGTTGGTTTCTTTGTTTTGGGCCACATGTTCGCATGGTTCCAGCTTAATTCGCAATTTGCGTGGGACTGGTGGCGAGACAAACCTTTTTTAGCAGTGGGAATTTATTCTATTCCCGTGGGATTGTGCTTTTGGTATGCTACAAAGTTGATCTTTGCAGAAACCGGCGCCGCATGGTCCGGACGATTTGTAGGGTTTGCGGCATCTTATTTTGTTTTTCCTATATTAACCTGGGCACTTCTTCATGAAAGCATGCTTACTGCTAAAACTTTAACATGTGTCTTCTTATCGTGTCTAATTATGGCAGTCCAACTCTTTTGGAAGTAATGTAAAATAAGCAACTATTTACAGTGTTGAGGTAAAAATTAATGAGTTACGCAACCGATAAATGGTTCAGCTATCTACGCGAAGACGTATTAACAGAGGGCATTCGAGACATAGGGCTCCCAGAAGTGGTCATCGACCGCATCGAAGCCACGCTCCCCGATGCAACCGAAAAAGCAAAGACCTGGATGGGACACCAATGGAAGGACACGCGCCTTCATAGCATTCCTGTGCGCGGTCAAGAACGCGGAGAAACTGCCACGCAATTTGGTCTGAAGTTGCTTAATATCCTCTCGGATTATACCGATGAGCAGGCATGGGAGGGCTCCCCCGAACCGGGCGAAGAACCCAAAGGGGAGCTTAGTCCCGAAGCCAAGCGCAAGAGAATTCTATATATCATTCAAGATATGGCTTATGCCGAGGGTGTGGTACCCAACAAGCCGATGGGTCAATGGCCGCGCGCTTTCAAGAAGGCTCTCAAAAACTTAAGCAAGCTTGGCGTCCCGAGTGAAGTGGTCGAAAAAACCAGAGAGCAATTCCACTTCTTGTTTGTGATGACCTTTGAACAATTCGCTCGCAGATATGGCGATGTCTTTACGTTATTAAACATGGACCCTACCAACTTTGAGTACATTAAGAGCGACAACATCGATGAAGCAGATCGAACAGCCGAAGAATACATCCAAAACCAAGAGAACCCCGAGCAAATCATTCACACATTTGACGACGGCTCTTACTGGTATGACCTTCAAGCTACTAACTGCCCTATCGAAGCTGAACGTATGGGACACTGCGGTGACGCAGGCTATGGCAATTCGACGTTGCTTTCTTTGCGCAAGAAAGATTCCAAGAAGAAAGAGTCTAAGTCTTATGTGACTGTAGAGTATAATGAAGACGAAAGTACAATCTATCAGATTAAGGGCCGCGGCAACAGCGCGCCCCCCGAGGAAACATGGCCTCACATCGCATGGCTGGTGGACAACTCGGGCACCGCCACCGTAGAAGAAAACGGTGAGCACTCTAACGACGACTTTAGTGGGCTGCAACAATATCTGGGCAGCGAAACGAATGCCAATGTCCGTGACAGTTTTGAAGAACGCCGCGAAAAGATGCAAGAAGAATTAGACACGATTATTCGAGGACACGAGGGCGACGAGGAAGGCGCATCATATAATCTGTGGGCCGAAGTCTACGACGAAGAACTGGGCCAAGGCGAAGTTTATTATAGCGGCGGCGGGACCATCACATTGCAGATTAATCTCGGCTGGCCAGCGATGGAAATTGGTCGCGACAAGCCGGCCGCAGCAGGTCACGGTATGGCCCGCGCCGGCGAATACATTCCAAGGGATCTGGAAGGCAACGAACTCGACGATGTGAAGCGAATTCCGACCGAGAATAATTGGAGTGCCTCTAATGACTTTCTTGCGCAAGCCGGCATTAAAGACTGGGGCTATGATTTGCCCGGAGAAGAAGAAGCATTTGAATACAAGGTGGAAATGTTAGTGAGCCATGATCCGTCGTGGGAGATTGGTGACGACGAGCCCCCTCGCACTGCACACATTACTATTGAGATCCAGACGAGCCAGGAAACGTCTGATGACCCCGAGGCGTTCGACTATTTTGCTAGCGAGCTACAAGAGAAAGCCCACGAACATAAAACGGCACAGCAGCAGATCCGCAGCACAATGGTGAAAGAAGGCTTTGCAGCCAAGAACGCTTTTGATACTGGCCGGACGGAGATTGAAGATCTCAAAACCCAATTAAAGAACTGGCAAATTTATGATGAAGGCGCCGAGATTGAATTCTGGTTTAACCCAAAGGTTAATGATGAGGGCGGTCGGCTTACTGTCATTCCTTCGGGCGTAGAGTTTCCTGTTGAAGTGTTTTACTACACCGATCCGAGCTTCCGCGAACCCAGAAAGACTTTCCAGTATGCTTGGCCGGGCGCGCGTGTGACCGGCGGCCGCGGTGGCGCGCAAGTAAATGTTAGCGGCGAGGCGATGAACCGGCTCATGGCACGACAGCTTTCCGCACAATATAGAATGAGCCAGCAAAGCCCTGGACAAGGCGAATTGGACTTTGGAGCAGACTACAAGCGGGTGGTCACTCCACTAGAATTAGCGCGAGACCTAGAGTTTATAGTACAACCGCAGGTCCACTATTTCAGGGACAGCCAGGGCATTAGCGACGTAAGTATTTCCTATCGCCTCACCATTCGTATCGATCCTCAAGACAACGCAGAAGAGATCCGCAAAACTATAGCCATGGTCCAATACTTAAACAAGAATCCCCAAGAAGTTATAGAAGCCGCACGCGAGCTTATCCAACTAGGCATCGAGCCTACCATTGAGCAGTCCGAGACGTTGAAGAAAGATATGTTGGATGGGAGTCATGCAAAGACTCTGATTAACGCGATTGACCGCCGCTATGGAGAGCGCGCGCACAATGGCGATAACGAAGCAGAGAAAGCTACTATTCTTGCTCGCTGGGCAGAAGCTAACTTCGATGACATGACACCAGTCGAGAAAACCGCGTTACTTAACACATATCTTTATCCTATGAGCCAAGGAGCTTTGGGTCTTTATAACCTTGAGCTTGAAACCGGACCCCCCCTCGACCAAATAGGACAACCCGTAGGCTGGGAAAACGATGTGCGCGAAGAAATGCGTTACCGAGGCGCCGCCCAAACGATCCGCAATAACTATAAGTGGAAGGGACAAGGCG
>CAZWSR010000023.1:0-4982 GCA_964636545.1 Candidatus Undinarchaeota archaeon | reverse complement strand
ACACTAAATTTTATCATGAGTGACGATAGTCAGGAAGACAGTGTTGGTCCAGGAATTAAAAAGACAATCGGTATTGTTATACCAATCGCACTTATAGGAATTATTGTATCCGGACTTTTTAGCGGTAAATACAGTCTTGGTTTCCCAACATCCGGTGATTTTAACTGGATGCTTATCATGTTCGTACTTCTCAACTCAGTTGGAGTAATTGGAAATATTTTTAAAACAGTTAAAGACAAAGATCAATTCCATTCAATCTACAGTTCAAGTTTCATACTTATTATTCTTGCATCATTATTTGTTAAAGGGCTAAGCTTGTTTGAATTCTTAGTTCCATTCATGCTTGTAACATTTGGTGTTAATTGGTTAACAGGAAGAACCAAACGCGCTAAGGATCTTGCAACTGATGATGGTGAAAAAGAACTTGACTTTGGTGAGTTCAAAGCAATGTTCAAAGCAAAACCACAACATGTTAATGCTTTCAAAGATGGAATAAAAGAAATACGGAATTCATTTGATAAATTAGAAAAACAAAAAGATCTTCTTGCAAAAGCACTTAATGTTAGTATAAACATTCCAAGACAAAGAGTTCAACAAGCATTACCAGTTGGATCAGCTGGAATGGGAAATACAATTTTCTGGCAATCACCAAAAGCAACAACAACACCAGCTGAATATGATCCTTCAAAATATAGTAATTATTATGAATCACTATCAGGTCCAGTAACAACTGCACCACTCGCAATCTTAGATAATATGATACTCCGTGTTGAAGAACTAAGAAAAAAGAAAGGTGCTGTTTCAAATTATGGAGCAAAAACAAAAGACAAATACATGTTAATTGCTCAGGATGCAAGTGACCTTTACAAAGAAACAATAAAATTCGCATGGGAAATTTACAAAGTCCAATATATCGGAAAAGCTGTTGAATTAAAAGATGACGATGATAAAGTTAAAAGTAAAATTATTTACAAGAGATTTGAAGGACATCAAAAAGTTTTGAATAGAATTATTGAAGTTATGAAAACAATCCAAGAGATTCTAACTGGAATTGAGAAACAAGCACCATTACTTGGATTAGGAAATAAACCTGTTAAGGTGATTAACGTTGCAAAACCATCATTAATAAATCCTGGACATGCACAAACATTCATAACAAATAATACATATGATACAGAACCATATGGAGGCAATACAACTAATTTTGATGAAGAAAAGAAAAAAGTTCAAGAACTTATTTCTAGATATACTAAAAAAATAAAGAGCACAGGAATTCACAAAGCAAAACCTGAAGATAATCCTGCAAACTGGCCTTCAAAATTAAAAGAAGGAGCAAACTGCAAGAATAGAGTAACAGTTCCTTTCAAGTAAACCCATAACCTTCTTATACAACCACTTTTATTTCTAGAATATGGTAGCTCCAATATTAATTATAATGTCACTGATTGACTTGATAGGAGCGCTAGTTTTATTGACATTACCAACCAGGGCTACAGTTTCAATTCTAAGTTTGCCAATGCCAGCAGGAATTGCAGCTTACATTGGGATAATTTTGCTAATTAAGGGAGTATACTCTCTTGCTTGGGGAATTATAGGAGCTGATGCCTGATGTACCAATTCAGTGTTTTTTGGTTAGTGATGACTGTTGTTTTCACAGCCACGCTCCTTGCTTTGAAAATGAGGCACACTGGAATCATGCTGAGTGTATTCGATATTCTTACTGGTTTGATGATAATGGGGATTGGCGGAACCACGCGAGTTTTCACACCATTCAAATTGCCATTCCATATCATAAACATAATTGGAATTATAATTTTGATAAAAGGGGTATACTGTCTGGTTCTGAGCAGACGTTAAATTTATATATCAACCCTTTCACTGTAAAGTAGTGACAAAGGTACTTATCCTGAGGGAGGAATAAAAACAATGGTATTACATATCGGAACAGCAGCATACTTCGTAGCGCATCAGATACCGCTTTTCTTACTAGCTTTTGGTGTAATTTTAGTTGGACTAGCTTTTGCTTTCAAACCGCTAGGTGCAGCACTTGTGCTCCCAGTTGGTATTGTAGCTATGGTAGTTACACTTTCCTGGTTTGTAGTTGCAAACGGTGGGATAACTAATATTCCATGGGATGTTGCAGAAGTTGTTGGCATTGGAATCGTTATTATTGTAATAGGCCGTGTATTTGCGGGCTAGGAAAAGGGTATCAGGCATCTGGTAACAGGTATCTGGTATTGCTAGGCATTTTATTAATAAAAGCGTAGATCATTTTACTGAGAAGTATGCAATCGTTGTTAATAGCTTCGAATTTTTCTGAAACAATATAACCAACATCTTTTGCCAATAGAATATGATATTTTAATTCTTGTAAAGAACCGTATGCAAGGAAAAGATACCGTTTGATTGCTTTGCTTGTGTGTTGACCACAACCCTCAGCAATATTTGCACCGATGGAAGAACTTGATCTCCTAATTTGACTAGCTAATCCGTATTGTTCTGTCGCAGGAAAGTTTTTTGCAAGGGCATACAAATTTATTGTTAATTGATGCGCTTTTTGCCATATTTTTAAATCCAGAAAATTTCTAACCATAACAAAAACGAGGAGATTACTATTTTTAAAAATTTCCAAACTTGAACGAGTTGTTGACAATCGTCACTGATGCCAGATACCCGATCCCAGATACCTATACAAAAAACAAACTATTTATAACGGAATACCCATAAAAATACTAGAAAGATGTACTACTATTACGGATATAACATTGTCTTGTATGATATTCCAATATTCTTACTATTTTTCGGAGTATCCTTTTTACTTCTGAAAATGTTTTTGAATAAGCCAGATCCAGTATTCAACACTGCAGTCGCAGCAGTGGCTGCAAGTATTGCATATATTGCAATTCGAGAAAATCTTTACAGATGGTTTATTTCAAATAGGATGACCGTTTTCGGTGTGCTAATTGCAGTAATACTTTTGATGTTTGCATACTTCGCAATGAAATTTATGTAGTCTGCCAGCTCGCGGACAAAGAAGTTATTCGAAAGCTATTGAACCAACTTCAATCAGGGGTTTGAGAATCAAACCCCTCGGCCATCGTCTGCGGCCTTGCAGACAAAGAAGTTATAAAGAAGGAGTTTGTAGGACTAATCTTATTATTCCAATAAGAATATTATTAACAGATTATTATTTCATAAAGAATAATATAGGCTTAAATCACTATTATATTGAGGTGAAAAAAATGACAGATGAGATAAATGTAATAGAAACACTTGGTATTTCTGAAGAGCGGTTTGACAAGCTTTTCAGCAATGTTAACGCGGTACTCGAGAATTGTAGGAATTCTAAAGAATTTCTAACTGCGTTGATGACTCTTCCAAAGAATCGGGTAGAAGGTATTTTAGTGGGGAGTGTTTTCGAGAAAGTGCAGACAAAAATGAGGGATAGTGAATGTCCAACAGTAGTGGAAGAAAAGCTTTAAAGAGTAGGATGGCAAGGATAACTGAGGAGAGAAAATAATGGCAAATCAACACACACCACCCTGTCCAAAGTGCGGTTTTAAGAAGAGTGTTATTCCAATTGCTTACGGGTATCCGGGTGAAGGAATGATGCAGAAGAAGAAGGATGGAAAAATCTGGCTTGGTGGGTGTATTATGGATGCGGCTAATCCGAATTGGTACTGCAAGGACTGCGAAATTGAATTCCGAATAGATCCTGATGGCGAGATATTTTTCAGAAAATATGACCATTTCACAAAAGAGTTGGAACCTATGATAAGGAAGAAAAAACTTGACAGAGCAATTGAATATGCAAAAAAGGCGCACAAAGGTCAGATTCGAAAGAATTCAACCAACCAATATGTTGTGCACCCACTAGCAGTAATGAAACTTCTCTCAACCGTTACAGAGGATGAGGACTTACTTTGTGCCGCAGTTCTGCATGATGTGGTTGAAGACACTAAGATCTCGCTTGAAGATATTCGTGAAGAGTTTGGTCAGCGTGTTGCAGAAATAGTTGACGAGGTTACAAAAAAAGCAGATGCTCCTTTCTTGCTGAAATCGCGAGAAGGAGTTATGCTAAAATGTGCAGATATAATTCACAACATGAGTGACAGTGAAGATGCAGAATACATAAAGAAAAAAGCAATGCAAGTTACAAAGATTGATCAAGAAAAACGCAAGGAGGAAAACTAAATGAAAAACAATAAAGCAGAAGCAAGTATACAAGCCAAGAAAGGTCTATTAGTATTAATCGCAGTATGCGGAATAATAATTGTTATACGATGGCTAATGGGCGCATACAGATAATGACAAACATATTATTCATCTGCAATCAGAATGAAAATCGCAGTAAGACTGCAGAGGAATTAACTCCTGGATCAAAGAGTGCAGGACTATATTCAGAAAAATCTCCTGTAACAGAGGAGCTAATGAACTGGGCAGAAACTATTGTGGTTTTTGAACAGCGACAAGTGGATGAACTTAAGAAACGATTTCCAAAGCAATGCTTTGATACACCAATCTATAATCTGGATATCAAAGACCTTTACGATTATGGGGCTGGACAGCTTGAGAAAGAAGTAAAAACTAAATTAAAAGCGATGGAGTTATAAAGAAAGAGTTTGTAAAAAGATAATATTTTGTGTTACGTAAATGCTACGTTTGTTTAAAATCTATTTGTTACGTAAATGTTACTATGCAAAAAGAAACTAAGTATGTTGTTCGTGGTGAATTAAGGAAAGAGGTTTTATTCAATCTCATAGCTCCGAGTACACCAACATTTCTGGCAAAAAAACTTAATCGGGATAGACCTTCTGTATCTCGTTCAATCCTATTTTTATTAAATAAAAGTATGGTGATTTGTCTTAATCCTAAAGATAAACGTGGTCGTTTATATCAAATATCCCCCCTAGGAAAACTTGTTCTTACAGATTTAAAAAAGATGGGAGTTACTAATGGTTGAATCATTAAATCATAAATCT
>CAZWSR010000022.1:0-6317 GCA_964636545.1 Candidatus Undinarchaeota archaeon | reverse complement strand
ATTCAACACACTCACCCTTTACACATTGTAGTGTTCCTTCACAGTCAGTATTCACTGTACATTTAAAACAATTACAAAGTTCTCCTTGACCAACACCGCTTTTTATTCCGCCACCAAACCATTCATTATCCATACAATTTTGATTGCAAGTTTTTGAACCAGTTTGACCACTTGGTGGACAATAATCAGAATTTGTTGGGAATTTTTCTGTACCTCCAACTCTCTCATACTCCTTTTTATTTGTCCATTCAGCGGAATTTGCCCATCCTGTTTCTGAATAACAATAATATATGCTTGATTCCCCCTCTTCATTTTCTCCTTCTACAACCTTACACGATGTTCCTGTCAATGGATTACTTTGACATATATATCCTGGTGGACAATCTATAAGTTCAAATGTTTTTGTACCATCTCCAAGACAAAACCATTCTTTTACTGTATTTTCATCTACACAAATATCTTCTTTCATTCCATCAGCATCTGTTGTTGTGCCTGGGGTCTGAATCTTTGGTCCACCATCTGTATCAGTACATTCTGACCATTCTCCTTGTTTACATACTCCTTCATCTTTATCACAATATGGATTGACTCCAATTGTACATTTAATATCTCTGTAGTCAATTTCTCCTGTGGCTGTGCAATAGAATTCTCTTAAAGTATTTGGATCACCAGTACAATAATCTGTTTCATCCCCCCATTCTGCATCTGTAACCCGTCCTCTTTTTTCAATTATAACTCCGCAATCAGTATCATGACATCCGAATGGATCTCCGCCTGGACAGTCTTCATCTCCCTCTTCTACAATTTCATTCCCATAAATATCAGTATCATAGCACTTGCAATAATTGAATGGTGTGCAGATATTATCATTCTCTATATCTCCAACTTCTCTTCCTCTATCAAATCCACGTTGCCTGCACTTGTTCATACAGCTTAAGCCACCTTTGCAATTTCCATCTACATCTAATGCATGTATAACATTCTCTTCATAAGGTATCCAAGGATACGCAGCAATTGTACCTTCACAGCACCACTTGTCAATATATGCTGGCATGTCTTCATAGGATTTTTCAAAAATAAGTTTGGTTATTCCGAATTTTCCTGCAACAGAATCTTCTTCAGGGATCATAGTCACTTCAACTGAAATTTCCTTTCCTTGCTCATTCTGGAGATTAAAATCAACTTTGTTATCTTTTGTTACTTTCAAGTTTTCAGTCAAAGCTTCATTGTCTGGTTTTCCTATAATATTATATGTATAAGTAGGATCACCAATGGATTCCCCAAGTTTAGATTTTTCTAGGCTGAGTGTCAATTTCTCTCCTATCTCATATATGTCTTTCTTCGGTAGCAGTTCGAAATCCGGTTGTATATCAAGAGCTATGACTTCTATTGTATCTTCTTCGAACACTCCTCCATATATCTCAGGATCCTCGTACATGTCTTCCACGTTTATACACTTCTTGTCATAACCTTCTATTGGCTCTGTTACACTGCAACATCTCCTTTCTTCTGCATTACAAGAACGTAGCCAGCCATCAACTCCAGAATAATCCCCAGAACATGTAAGTTCTTTTTTTGAACCATCTTTTTTATATGTCCATTCGATTTTATCTCCATAAGGATCAAGTGAACATTCTCCTGTTGAACCCCATAATCCATTAAAGTCCTGTACTTTTAATCGAACTTTGTACACTCCTTCTTCTCTAAAAGTATATTCTAATTTTGGCAATCTGGTTTGTTTTATTTCTGTAGGCCATGGATAATCTGTGCAGTCACAAGATTTTATAGGTATATTATCTGCTATTCCTCCACCTGAGTGTAGTATAACATTATTAGCACTTTCCTCTATGATTGTGTGTACTCCCCCGCTATAACCAGCATTTGTACATAAGCTTTCACAACTTCTTACATTATTATTGCAAGATGGTGCTGTTGAACGCGTGCCCGCTACACAATCATCAGTACTCCACATAAATTCATCTTCATAACAACAATAATATCTTTTATTAAAAGAATCAGAAGAACCACTTGCCAAATTAGTCATCTTTGTTATTTGCCACACGTACTTCTTCAACCTGAATCCCACTGAATTCTCTCCAGACAATGTAACTGATTTACCGACAGTAACTGTTTCATCATATTGCTCCTCTCCTTTTTCCCCAATAATATTTATATCCTGCTCAATATTTATTTTTGATTTTTGTGGTGGGCATACATTAACCTCAACAGTAGCATTTCTTTTCAGTCCGTCTATACATTCTTTTACTGGTATTTCTACCATAACCTGATAATGCGCACATTCGTTTTTATATGAACAAAAGTTGAAAGTTGCACCCTCTTCATTTCCAGTTTCTTTTTCCTCTGGTATTACATTTCCTGTTTTAGTGATTGTATTTTTTGTCCATTCGTAAGTGTTACTAACACTACAATCTCCTCCACCTAAATAACTCTGTGTTTTATATTCAATTTCTTTTTCCACACATCCTTCTGGTTCATCTGTATAAATTATTAAATCTGGTCCAAGGTTAAGAATAGGAAGCACATCTCCATCAGCATTTGGAACTGGTATCTCACCTTCAAGAACATTATTCGACCCATCTTCATCGTTTAATATATCTGGTTTATAGAAATTATAGTAGTACTTAACCGAAGGTGGGTCTCCAAGCCAATCTCCTCCTTCTTGAGTTTTTATACATCTTACAGGTGTGGTTACTTTTATTTTTCCAATGTAAAGCGAGTCTCCGTCTCTCTTTTCTTCATTTAGTTTAATTGACCATGCTCCTGCAAAGTTCCTGTCTTCAGCTGTTACGTATAATCTTTCTTGTCCAACTCCCACGTTTCGTATTTCTGTCACTTCGAATCCTTCTTCTATTGAATTAACCACTTCTCTTACAATAGCTCCATTTTCTTTTGTAATTTTTTCTTCTTCGTACTCAATAAGATGACAAAATGATCCATAATCTGTTCCTCCATAGTTTTTTAAAATCAGATTTATATTTTTTGGAACTCTATTTTTAAGCTCTGTCCCCTCTGGAGTTGTTAATTTCACATCCTCCCCTGTGCGTGTTATTTTATAATTCGGAACTGATAGTTCCAAGGGGCTAGCTGTCTCTTCTTGATAGAAAACTTTTATTTCCTTAACACCAATATCCTCTTTTTTATCATCCACTTCAACAGGAATCAAAACTTTGCACATTGTATTATATGATGGGGGTTCCCCTTTTTTCCAGAAAAATAAAGGGACGTGTCTTATCTCAGTATTTCCAGAACCTAGCATATTTCTCGCTGTTGCTTTTATTTTATGATTATTATCCCATAATTGTTCTCCTACTTGTGTAAATGTCATCCATTTGTAATTTATTGGATTGTCTGCACTTGCTCTAATCTGTGCTCCCTCTTTTCCAATAGATCCTCCCTCCACATCATAATTATCTGGAATATACATTCTGTATGCAGCTCCTCTTTCCCCGCTTACTGAAATATTAATTGGTAAATAAAATTCATCACGTTCTTGCATATACGGTGCATCCGCATCAGTTGGATCAACTGGGTCAACTTTGTATGGTTGGTCTTTTGCATCATCTATGAAAACATTACAATATTCTTGATATTTTTCTACTTCTGGTGTTAATTTTAATCCGTCACAGGTTATTGTAATTCCACTACACTGTGCTTTCGGAGTTTCTGGACTTAATATAAACAGTCCTCCTCGCATTTCAAGTGCAGGTATTGCTTGTTCAGCAGTTGCTCTTCCATAAGACAAAAATCCAACACTTGTTACCAAGACAATAGCACCTAAAATAATACTAACAATTATTGCCATTCCTACTGCTTTTTTGTTTTTCATCTTACTATCACTTTATTCCAGCCTTCTGCATCTTTTCCACGATCAGTTATTTCAGCCTCTGTCCAATCTTTGCTGCCATATGTAATTCCTACGAATTCTCCAGAATCTCTTGATATTCCTGTAAGTAATTTTTTCTTTTTTGATTTAGCTTCTGCTGTTACTTGTATTGGTTCTTCTCCAATCACATTTACACCCATTGTCAAAGTGCAAGTTTTGTTTTCATATCCTGGTAGTGCTGAAAGTTCTCTGAAATTACATCTTGGGACCCATTCTAGCTCAGCCTGCCAGAACCAAGGTTCCATGTCTCCAGGCTGCCAAGCACCACATCCAAAATATCCTGGATACTGTGGGTACGTTTTCTCAAACTCAAAATCTATTGTTGTTGTAATTCGGAATCCTTGACTTAAACTATAACCCTCCTCTGGGTGATAAAAACAGTCACATCTGGTATCTGCTGGTCCTCCTGGTTGGTCATAACAATTTTCAAGCGCAATCATCTTCATTGTGTCCAGGTTCACACCATAAACTGTGACTCCGTACCAAGTTGCAAATGGCATTTCTTCAATAATTCGTACGTCCCCAATACTTGTTGTATATATCTCTTTTAAAAGTTCTAGCTCATTTGGACGACCCCAAAACCTAATTTCACTTGGTTCTGTAACTTTAACTGAAACTTCAAACAAATCAATTTGCCGCTCATATGGCAAGTATTTTCCACCACTCAAAGAATAATAAGTCCACTTGATTTTTTCATGCAAACATTTTGCAACTTCTCTAACAGATCCAGTGCAACTTGTTTTTATTGTTCCACAAACTTTCGGCAAAGCTTCAAAAAGAGCAAGTCGTGTTTCTTCTTCTACTTGTTGCCATACCAGATTAGCGTTTTGTTGAGCCGCTTTAGCATATCCTTCCTCCCCTGAATCGCTTCCTCCTGGTAATACATCAATAACAGCATATTTTGCCTGTGTCATTTGAACTTTCCCCCCAAAAGCATACCCACTTTTCACAACATCTGGGGTATTGCCAACTGTCGCAGCCATAAATGTATCCACCATTCCAAGTTTTGTGTCAAAAAGCATTCTACACTTCTCTGCAGCTAGCTTGTCTCCAACTTTTGCCATTGGAGTTATCACTGCTATTCCAGAAACAAGAAATAAGACAACCCCAATTATTTTTACTACAGCAGCTATTGCAAGCACTCCTTTTTTGTTATTTCTTGTTTTTTTCATAGTGGTCTTATATAATATACTCCAAATAAAATTCCAAATATTATTGCATTTGCAATAATAACAATCACAAAACTTTTCCATATTTTTATTTGATGAGCAACTGAAATTGCTATGCTGTAAAGTACTGTGATCCAAATACTGAAAATAATTGAAACAATTACACTCGCAGTTACTAAATTCGAAAACATTTGTGTGTTCACGCCATCATAAAGTAAAAGTCCTTTGATTCCCTGTTGAATCATCAAGTAATGTATAAGTGTAAAAAATCCAGATAGGATTCCTTTTATTGCTGTTGGGATATTTGCATATCCAAGAACTCCTATTGTTCCTCCGAGTGTGCCAGTTCCTTTGAAAACTTTAGCTCCAAGGTGGCATAATGTTGCAGTTACTAAAAAAAGTATAAAAAATATTCCTACTGCTTTGAACAATCCTAAAGTAGTTACAAAACCAGTTCCCAATCCAAAATCCATTACGATATATCTTGATCCAACAGCTGCTGAAAAAAGAAGGAACATAGATGTGCCAATGAATGTAAACAAAAACCAAGCACCCAGTCCTTTTTTCCAAGTTGTATCTTCTACAATTTCTTCAAAAGTAGATTTAGGATGTAAAAGTAAACCTTTAATATCTGGAAATTCCATGTTTTTTTATTGATTTTTAGGTATTTTAAAATCTTCGGTACGTCTATTAACCACCTAAATATCTTCTCACCCCCATCATCATTAAAAGCATTATAATTATTCCTAATATAATCACAGCAATCATATAATATCCAACAGCTTTTTCATTCTTCAAAATGTTCCTCCTCCTATATCCAAGCTTCCGAACATCAACACGCCAACAACTGTTACAATTGTGTAAATTATTGTTGAAAGCAAAAGTGTTTTTCCAATCAAGTGATTCTTATTAATATCATCCTTTCCTCTTTCAGCTCCGTTTATGAGAATGCACATTAATATTGTTGTTTGTATCATATAAATCCCAACAATGATTTGCAAATGACTTGCTGGAACTGATGCAGAAACATTGAACATACTGCTCTTGAACATGTCTCCCATTCCTGCAACACCACCGGAACCAATATTAAGCGCCTCAGTTTTTGAGCCGAGCATTGACAGCACATTAAAGATAAGCACATTCAATGAAACAATAATTCCAGTAATGAAAGAGTTCAAGAATTGTGCCTGGAACTTCATTGTGCCTATTGTGCTTCCAATAAGTTCAGTAATATTCTCTTCAAC
>CAZWSR010000021.1:0-6441 GCA_964636545.1 Candidatus Undinarchaeota archaeon | reverse complement strand
CCAAACCGCAGCGACGGAAAATTATTTTTAATCCTCTAGTTTATTCTCCATAACAATAATCCGCTTCCACTCTTTGTAACTGTGCCTGTAATCATTTGCAAAATGTTCAAGTGTTATTTGTTCTTTAGATTCATATTTACTGTCGTTCTCCTCTACAAGGTCTTTAACTATAATGATCTTACTTTTGCAAGCGTGGGTTCTCCCGTACTTTATCAAGTCTATCAGTGTTCTGCTTAAACAACCGTAAGCTCCATCTTCCCCGTCATTGTTCTTGTAAACCGCTTTCCAGAAGTACGCCCCTGTTACTATGTGCACAGGGTCTTTCATTATTTCTTCCAAAATCTTCAAATTCCTGACCTTCTCTCCCTTCCTACCTTCTACACTTGTAATGAACCCATGCTTTGCTATTATTAGGTTCTTATCCGGAACATCAAGTGCTTTCATAATTCGTCGAACCCTGACGTATATCTTCCCTGCTTCATTTATCACAAGAAGGTAAATCTTCTTAATATTCTTCTCCTTCACAAGCTTCTGAAGCTCCTCCTCGTAACCGAACAGCCCTTTCGTTTTTTCAGGATAAACCAGTATTTCTGGATGCACAATTATTAAATTTGTCATCAACTATAATTATCTCCACTTCTTTATAATAATTTGCAGAACTCTGTGCCCCCGAGCCCCTTAGCCCCTGTGCCCCTATTAACTCATTTTTGCCCGAATTGCAAAGAAGGAGTCTTCAGACTCCTGATTTCTTTAATTAAAGCAGGTAATGCTTTTGACAAAGTAGCATTCATAGAATCAACACTTGCTTTAATCTCATCAATCTCAGATTCAACTTTCTCAGGGACTTCAGCAGCTTTCTTAGAAAGCTCTTGATACTTGCCCTCAACACCTGATAATGATGCCTGGATTTTCAAAACATTAGCTTCCAAAGTTTTCAAATTAGAAATCTCATCATCAAGAGCATCAATCTTGGATTCTAATTCATGGCGCAAACCATCAACAGCAGTTGTTGCAATCTTGTGAACACTAGATGCCTCAGCTGAATGTTGCTCAGGAGCTTGTGGATTTGGCGCAGGAGCTGGAGCTTGACCCTCAGCTACTTCCTCATAATCATCAAGAATATCTTCAAAAGTTTCAGGAGAATCCTCTTGTGCAGGTGTTTCATACGGAGCACCATATTGTCCAGGTTCGCCTTGTGCAGCAGACTCGGCTTGCGGACTCAAAAAGTCAGGAGCATCCGGAGCAGCAGATTGCTGCTGTTGCTGCGCTTGCGCAGCTCCACCCATTTTCCTTGGAACGGGTTGCCCAGGAAGAAACGGCTCATCAGTATCTAAATTGGATTCCCCAGGATAACCAACAGACTGCTTGATGTCCTCAGCAGACTGTGCCCCCAGACCTTCGCCTGGTTTTTTCTTTTTGAATGGATTTACACTAGCCATCTTGTTTTATTGAAGGCTCAGATTTATTGACAATATTGTCAAGAATCTTATCTGCCTCCTCCTTTGTCATATCGTTATCGAAATAATTGAAATTCTCATGGAATTTTTTAATTGCAGAAATTTCAGTGCGCTTAACAAACTTCTTAACGCGGCGCTCCATGTTTTCAACACGCGTTGTAAGCTCCTCAATTTTCTTTGTGCCATCGTGGCGCTCTTTCAAAATTCCATCAAGCTTTGTCCGCATCTCCTTTTTCAAATCAAGAACATTCTTATTAAGAAGTTGGACGTGCCTGCGGTCATTCATAACATTCTGCTCATTAATACGGACTTTCGTCTCAATGTTATTAACTTTCCAAGTAAGATTAGAAACTGCTTGTTGTGGCGTTTTCTTTGGAGTTGGGACATTTGCCATTATTTAGGGGTAAGTATATTGGATTAATAAAGGTTATTGTTGGGAGCTAGGCAAGTAAGGGGCTAAGGGGCTAGGATTTTATAAAAGAAATCAGTTGCTTTGAAAGAGAGTTAGCATTTGTATAAAGATTAGTAAATTCTTCGTCAGTTAGATATTGAAGCATTTTAGAAAGCTCTAAAAAATATTTTACTTCTAAAAGAGAGCCTAATGATATATGAAAAAACCTGCGCA
Source organism: Candidatus Undinarchaeota archaeon (assembly GCA_964636545.1). Lineage (GTDB taxonomy): Archaea > Undinarchaeota > Undinarchaeia > Undinarchaeales > UBA543 > UBA543. The sequence continues at coordinate 4,359 of CAZWSR010000021.1, read as the reverse complement.
TATCTGCTCGACTGGTTCGCCCACAACCTTCTGCAATATTAGCACCGATTGATGCTGATGCTCGTCTTATTTGGTTTACAATTTCATACTTTTCTTCAACTGGAAATTTTTTAGTTATAGCATAAACACTATTTGTTAATTCTTTTGCTTGTGAATACACTCGTAATTTATTTGGATCTAACATAAAAACGAAATAACAGGAAAAAAGTATATGAGATTTTCTAAACTCTTGCGAGTTTGTAAAGTTAATCATCACCTAGCCCCCTAGTCCCTCATACCCTAGCACCTTTAGAATAAATATATAAGCTAAAATTGCATACTCCGCGATATGGCAGAACAGCCTTGCAAGTATGAAGTTCAGAGAGAAGGAGATGCAACTATAATTAGGTTTAACTGGCTCGGCTGTCCGCATGCACCTTCAATTGAAAGCGATCCTGAAACAATGGCGCGAGTTCTTGATGCAATTGTTCAAGTGCGAGATGCGCAGAGAGTTGTAATTGCAGAAGCTTACGAATACGAATATGATGAAACGCAAACCGCAATGCTCGCAGAGATTGCAAATGTTATTGACATTCTTTTGCGAAAGGAAAATATTTTATCAAAAACAAGGATGACTGATCCTGAATGCACAAAGTGCTATCCTGATCGATTCAAATTCGTTGAAGACATTCTAATAAACAAACTCAGGAAAGATCCAATTAATGCTTACATCCAAGTTCTCGGAGCAATAACAGGAGCAGCCAATGATGTCAAAGCTCTCAAATTTGAAAAATGCAAAAAATGCTATGATGATTATGTTAATAATATTCTACAAGTGATTCGCGGTTATTTGGAACAAACTGGTTTGATAAAAAGAATCATGCCAATGCTGGATAAGATTAATCCAGGTGACAGGATGATTTATGAGGAAATTTTCAGCCCAGTTATCCGACCAAATTTCACACTCACTCGATACATGTCTCGACCACCTGTAAATGGCGAGCTGGTTGATCAATATAAAATCCTTAAAGATGTTGATGTTGAGATTTACAAAATCCCAGGGAAAACCGAGCACTACTACCACCTCACACCACCGGAATTCAAATTACCTGAAGATGAATATATGGTAATGGGAATGGCGCGGAAAGTTATGGCAAGTTACAAGCCAAGCAATGCGAGCTTCACAGATAGAACTCGAGATTATTTCAACAGGATTGGAGAGGATTTAATTTCAACAGTAGCAAATGAACAAAACATTCCAATAAAATACGAGCGAGTAAAAGAGCTAGCAGCAATCCTGACAAGATACACAACTGGACTTGGAATTGTAGAAGTTTTCTTAGCTGATCCAGCTCTACAGGATTTGTACATTAACGCACCGATTGGAGAAATGCCAATCAAACTCTTGCATTCTCAATGGTCTGAATGTGTCACAAATATAATTCCAACAAAAGAAGACGCTGAATCTATGGCCGCAAGATTCCGATTACAATCCGGGCGACCTCTTGATGAAGCAGATCCAGTTCTTGACACAAGTGCAAGAGTTCCTGGAGGACGAGCCCGTGTCTGTGCAATTACAAAAAATTTGAGTCCAGATGGATTGTCATTTGTTTTCAGGAGACACAGAAGCCGGCCATGGACATATCCTCTTTTCATTAAAAATAAAATGTTTTCACCACTTGCAGCAGGGCTGTTATGGTTTATTGTTGATGGTGGAAGATGTCTTCTATTTGCAGGACCGCGGTCATCTGGTAAAACATCTGTGCTAGGTTCAACCCTGGTTGAGATTATGCGAAAGTACAGAATCATTTGTATTGAAGATACTCTTGAAATCCCAACTGAAGAATTGCGAGAAATGGGATACAACATCCTCTCTTTGAAAGTTCAGAGTGCAATTACAAAACTGCAATCTGAACTTCCGGCAGATGAAGGAATCAGAACTGCATTGCGTCTTGGTGATTCTTGTTTGATTATTGGAGAGGTTCGTTCAAAAGAAGCAAAGGCGCTTTACGAGGCAATGCGTATCGGTGCGTTATCCAATGTTGTTTCAGGAACAATTCACGGAGACGATCCTTATGGTGTCTGGGACCGTGTTGTAAATGATTTAGGGGTTAATTCAACATCTTTCAAAGCAACAGATTTCCTTGTAATGAGCGCTCCAATTCGAAGCGCTGATGGAATGCACAGATTCCGCAGAGTTTTCACAATCACAGAAGTTGGGAAGAAATGGACAGACGACCCTATGAAGGAGAACGGTTTTATAGAGCTTATGAAATATGATGCAAAGAAAGATCAATTGCTCCCAACAAAAGATTTTGAAGAAGGCAAATCAGAAGTTTTAATGAGCATTGCAAATCGTGTGCGAGAATGGGCAGGGGATTGGGAAGCTGTTTATGAAAATATAAAACTCCGAGCAGATGTGAAGCAAGCAATTGTTGATATTTCAAATAGCGCAAACAACCCAGAACTTCTTGAGGCTCAGTTTGTTGGAGAATGTAACAATCAATTCCACTTAACATCAGAAGCTGTTGCAGGTGAACTCGGATCTCTTGATGCAAAGGAAATCTACGAGCGTTGGACAACTTGGCTGAAGAGCCGGGTTAGAGGACGCCCTGCAGGAATGGAAAAAAAGCACGAAGAGGGCCCATGGGGCAAAGGAGAGAAAAAATAAAATGCTTGGGAAAAAGAAGAAAGAGGAACAACTTGATATTTTAAAAGAACAGGATAAAATAAAAGATTTAGTAAGAAAATACAAACAGGAGCAAGTAGAAAAAAAACAAGTTGCAGAAAAAGAAAGTAAATTTTCTTTAGAGTCTCGAGAGTATGAAGAATTTAGACAAGGTGTGCAAAAGAAAGAAGCGAAAACTATTTTTGAAAAACTTGCTAGAGTCTCAGGAAAAATAATTCAAATAAAACAAAGTGAAAAAGCAACAACAAAATTAAATGAAACTTTGTATTTTATTGGATACAATGTAAATGCAAATGAAGTAAAAAGTTTTAGTGTTGTTTCATTAATATTATTTTTCTTGCTCGCAGGTGGGGCGCTTGCTCTTGGAAATTTCATGCTTGTTGTTGTGTTTATGATTCTTGCATTAGCAGCATTTGGTGGACTTCCCGCTTATCCAGGTTATGTTAAAAGAATATTTACAATGGAGACATTGAACTCCATGCCATTAGCTGTAACATATATGGTTATTTTTATGCGCTCTTCTCCAACACTTGAAGGGGCCGTCCGATTTACAGCAAAGCATATGACAGGAGCAATAGCCCGCGACATGAAAAAATTGTTATGGGATTTTGAAACTGGAACATATAGCAATATGGATAAAGCAATACAAATGTATGAAGAGCGATGGGCTGATAAGAACAGGAATTTCTCGCAAGCTTTAGAACTTATACGAACTTCAGAAAGCTCTGCAAACGAGCAGAAAAGATTGGAAACTCTTGATGAAGCAGCTAAAATTATTCTTGAAGGAAATCTTGAAATGATGAAAGGATTCGCAAGGGGAATGCGAATGCCTATTGTTGCGCTTTACATGCTTAGTATTGTGTTGCCTGTTATGGGTTTAATTCTCGCTCCATTAATTACAAGTTTCATGGCAGATACTGTAAATGCAAATTGGTTAATTGCAATTTACAATGTTGTTCTTCCACTAATAATTTACAGTGTAACAAAAAGCATTATGAGCAAAAGGCCTGGTGCATTCCAACAACCAGACATTGATGATCTTGAGGGAATTCCAAAACCTGGAAGATTTTTATTAAAAGCAAAAAAGAAAGATATACAAGTTCCTGTTCTGCCAATAGCGATTCTGTTTGGATTGTTAATTGCAATTCCAGGAATTAGATTTTTAATGGGAGAAGCTCCATCAACATTTACAATTGGAAATCTTTTGAAAAGTATGACTGTTGTGTGGGGGGTCGCAGGAGCAGTAATAATATACACTTTTGGAACTTCATTCCAGAAGCTCAAGATAAGAAAAGATTTATCGACTTTGGAAAAGGATATTTCTGTTTTTGCATATAATATGGGAAGCGAAGCTGGAAAAGGAACTCCAATTGAGAGAGGAATAAAAAAGATAAGCGCAACTCAGAAAGAAGGACCGCTTAAGGAATTCCTAAGGAAAACAAATGAGAATATTGTTAATTTGGGAATGACCCTCAAACAAGCTCTTTTCAATAAGGAAAGTGGATCATTGAAATATTACCCAAGCACTTTGCTCAAAACTCTTATGGAAATTATTCTAGAAAGTTCAAAGAAAGGACTTGCTGTAACTTCAAACTCTTTAAAATCAATAAGCAAATACTTGGCAAATTTAAAACGTGTTGAAGAGAATATTACTGAACTTATTGGAAGCACAATAGGCACAATGAAGTTCC
>CAZWSR010000020.1:4797-6561 GCA_964636545.1 Candidatus Undinarchaeota archaeon | reverse complement strand
AGTTTTTTATCAGTTTCTTCTAGTTTCTTGTCTATTCTTTCATGTGTTTTTCTAGTTTCTTGTTTGATTATGTGATTACTCAATAAACTAACAATTCCAACAAGTAGTCCAACACTTATCAGCAAGTAAAACATGGTGAATAGTTTTCCAAGAGTTGTTGTTGGTGTCATATCACCGTATCCTACTGTTGTTATTGTTATTATTGTAAAATACATTGAATTAAGCCAAGTCCAGCCTTCTGTGTATTTATAAAAAACAGTTCCAATCACAACTGCAATTGAAACAAGGAAGAGTAAAGCTCTGAATTTGTAGTCTTTCATTGCTACACTCAGTGCTTTTACAAATTTTACTATTATTTCTAATGAGGATTTAATAGGCATATGTTCCCCTAATCTTCTTTGATTTATAAATGTTTATTATCGGTAATTTATTATATGACTCCTCTCTTAGGAATGTTGGGGAGAATGATTAAACGCTTACGCTTGCAGAACTGGCGCTCCCACTCTGATACTGACTTTACGTTTTCGAGTGGTGTGAACGCGCTACTAGGTATTATGGGGTCTGGAAAAAGTTCTGTAATGGATGCTCTTTGTTTTGCGCTTTTCGGAACTTTTCCTGCATTAAGCCAAAGAAAACTGAAACTTGATGAAATCATAAGGTCGCGTCCAGAACAGCAGTCAAGTGCCTCTGTTGAAATTGAATTTCAAGCAAGGGACAAAGAAACTTACACTGTTTTTAGAAGCATTGAGCTTGGAAAAGGCACCAAAAAAGTTGAGCTTAGACAAGGAACTGAGCTTATTGAATCTTCAAACTCACAAAATGTGACTGCGCAAGTTGAAAAATTACTTAAAATAACTTATGATGTGTTTTCACGAGCAATTTATTCAGAGCAAAATGAGTTGGATCAGTTTTTAAATATTCCAAAAGGGCAGAGAATGGTGCGCATGGATTCTCTTCTTAAAATTGATAGATTTGAAACAGCGCGCAAAACAGCTGGCAAATTGCTTAACAAATTTTCTGATGAGCTTTCTTCTAAAGAATTGCTGTCTCAGGATATTTTAGTTGCTGAAGAACTTAATGATATGGTCCAGCTTGAGAAAGAAAAAAGACAACTTGAAGAAGGTATGAAAGGTTTAGGTGAACAACAGAAGAATTCTGAAGTTATTTTTATTGAATTAGAACAAAAGTTGAAAAGTCTTGAAGAAAAAGTAGGTCAATTAAACAATTTGAAAGTTCAGAGGGAAGGACTAAAAGCGCAACTAGTCGGAGCACGCGAACGGTTTTCAGAATTTAATTTAGATTCTCGATTAACTCCTGAGTTAGTTTCTGCTGAGAAATTAAAACTAACTGACGCATTAACTACCTTGAATTTACAAAAAAAGAAAAGTGATGAATTGGGTCGCGAAAAAGCTGGTCTCAAGAGCACAGAAGAAGTTTTGGATAATGAGATTTCAAATGCAAAATTACTTTTGAGCAAACTTCCTGTTGCAAATATCCCAGTTTCTGAAATTCTTGAGAAAAAAGAGCAGGTTTTCCCAAAATCAGAAGAAGAAAAACAAGCTGAAACAGAGTTGGCAGTGCTAAAACAGTCATATCCTGATAAACAAGGAATAATTGATCAAGTTGAATCATTGGAATTCCGCTCAGTTGAGTGTCAGAAAAAACTTGAAGTTGCCAGCACCCGCAGAAAACAATCAAAAGATATTCTTGATAATCTTCATGAGCATGATTCTTGTCCTTTGTGTGAAAACGATTTAACTGGAG
>CAZWSR010000020.1:0-4697 GCA_964636545.1 Candidatus Undinarchaeota archaeon | reverse complement strand
GCTTGTTTGGCGCTTCGTATTGCTTTTTCACTTGCTCTTGCTCCTAATTTAAGCTGGTTAGTGCTTGATGAGCCAACTCATAATTTAGATACTGCATCAATTGATTTGCTTGGTGAAACCTTGCGTGACCGTTTACCTGGATTAATTGAGCAGATTTTCTTAATAACACACGAAGAAAGATTAGAAAGTGCAGTTTCTGGTAATTTGTATAAGTTGGAGCGAAATAAAGAATTGGATGAGGCTACTAGGGTTGTGAGTTAAATTACAGTTTTCAAATTTCCACAAAGCTCTTTAATATATTTCATTTGCGCAGAAACATTTTCATTTAAATTCTTTTCATTAACCTCACTTTGCATTTCCATGTTTAGTAAAATTATTTCTCTTAATCTTTTCTCCATTCCTCCATTATCAACTAATTCATTTCTAATACAGTTTTCAAAAGATTCAGTTCCAATAACTGGTATTGCAACTCCGCAATAAATATCATCTAGTTTTAATTCTTTAATTAATTCAATTGTTTGAGAATACTCTTCATTAGTTTCACTAGGAAAACCAGCAATAAATGAGCCAACTGCGTCAACTTCTGCTTGTTTTGCTAATTCCACAGCAGTTTTAACTTGATCAATTATTGTTCCTTTTTTCATTGCATTAAGCACTCTTTGACTTCCAGATTCTATTCCATAAGCAACCCAGCCAGTTGTGTAATTTTTAATTGCACTTAGGGTTTCTTCATTTGTTGAATCAACTCGTAAATCTGGGGCTGCAAAATTATCTTTTCCAATAATACTTGAAATTTCTGAAAGAAGTTGTGAGAATTCTGAACCGTATTGTAAAGCAGTTCCACCTGAAATTGCAAGCTTCCCAGCACCGTTTTCTTTTAATTTTCTTATTTCACTTAATATCAATTCCATTGGTTTTTTTCTGATTTCTCGTCCGAAGATTTTTGGAACTGCGCAGAAAGTACAGTTTCCAGTACGTCCGCGATGAGTTTCTAAATATAGATTCACTCCACGAACCACTTGCTTTTTTAAATCACTTGGAATTAATAATTTATCTGTGAATTCTGGAGATTTTGCAGGTTTTGTAATTATTATTTCATCATTTTCCTTGTATCCAATTCCGTTAACAGCTTCTGGTTTATCTAAATTATTTAGCAAATCAACAATTACTTCTTCTCCTTCGCCTGTAGTAATAAAATCTGGATTTAATTGATTAAAAACAAGAGTGGGGTCAAGACAAATAGGTCCCCCAATTATTATTTTTTTATAAATTTTTCTAGCATTTTCAATTGTTTTCTGCATTGAGAATAATTGGCTTGTTGCAGTTAATGTCAAACATAAAATATCTGCTGGTTTTAATTCACCTTTAGTAAGTTCTACATTAAAATCAGAATCTAAACAACCAGCTATTTTTAGAGCACCATATGTGTAGAATTTTGGTGAGAGTACACAAATCTGCGTTTTACTTGTTTTTGACTGCAAGTGAACTACCGATTCTTTTTTCACTCATACTTCCGCCTCTGTGCTGGTTGCAGTTTTTGTCAAGATGGTTTTTCATATTTTTTGCTTGTTATCTGGCCTTTATTTATCTTTCTATTCTGAAAAGCTTTTTAAGCTCCGGGTTCTAACACAATTACATGGACCCAATGTCCTTCTTCACAACATACTTCGCAAAACCTCTTTGTGATCCTTTGAATGGCTATAATATTTACAATACTCTAGCCTACGGTTTGCTTGTTGTAATTCTTGCATTTGGCTTATTCAAATTACTAAAACTTTTTAAAATTAAAATTGATAAGAAGTTTTTCTGGGGTGGTGCACCATTTGTTGTTCTTGGTTCTCTTTGGCATGTTTATGCTGATTCAGTTCCGCAGTGTTTACCATATCTTCAAACTCCATTTGTTTACATTTTATTTGCATTAATTGGAATTCTGTCAGTAACTATTGGTTTGTTAATTGAAAAGAAATCAAAAATCAAGATGGAATATTGGCATTTCATGGTAATGGTTGCTGGAATTGCATTTGTTTTATCTGCATTCCGCTTTTTTGAATTAGCTAGGCCAATGTCAACAATTAAAATCTTTGGTTTAACTGCAGTTTTCTTGTTGTTGTTTTATGCACTTTCTAAAAAATGGGATAAATTATTTTCACCAATGAATGTGTGGATAATGACTGCTGCTATGTTTGATGCTGCATCAACTGTTGTTGGAATGACTGCGTATGGTTACTCTGAAAAACACATTTTACCTACTTTTGTAATAAATCTATTTGGGACGCCGTGGGTTATGTTGCCACTCAAATTTATTGTAATTGTTTTCGCACTTTACTTTATTGATAAGCTTGAGGAAGACACACAATTTAACAATATTATCAAATTTGCCATCTTAGTTGTGACTCTTGGGCCTGGATCAAGGAATACGCTGAGAATGCTTATGGGGGTTTGAGGAAGTTGGTTCGGAATTTGGAATTTAGATTTTGGAATTTGGAGTTTGGTTTCTATTCTAAACTCTAAATTCTAAACCCCAAACTCTATCTTCGAAACGCTTATATACGATATATGTCACTACTTTGAAGTGGTGACAAATGTCAACTGTATATTATCTTGGAGCAGTGTATGGAAAGACCCTCATGGTCAATGTTCTGAGCTATAAAATAGCTGCAGGAATGGTAGAGTGGGGTCTGATTTTTGGAGTTCTTTCATTTATTATGAATATGATGTTTTCTGCACTTGGTTATAGATCAACAGCTGGAAAAGCAGCTGATTTCCTTAGAGTTGTAATTACAGCACCGATTGTTGAGGAAATTATCTACAGATTAGTGTTGATTTCAGCATTTACTTTCCTATTTAATTCAGTACTTATTGCAGTTCTTCTTTCAGCAGTATTGTTTGCTCTAGGGCACTTGCTGTATGGTGGAATGACTTTTCTTGATTGTTTAGTTACTGGACTTGTTTGGGGATGGGCTTTCTTGACCCTCGGTCTTGGCGTTACAATTATTGCTCACATGTCACATAATCTGTTGGCATTTATGTCAGGATGATAAACTTTTGGACTTACTTCCACAATATGGCCTCTTGGATGGTTCCAATAGCTTTAGGTCTTGTAACTGTTGGACTAATTGTCCCTTTTCACTCAATTATGCTTGTGACAGGCCCTAATCGAAGATTGCCTATTCTATTTTCAGTTTTAATTAATCCAGTTGCAGAAGAATTTATTTTCAGATTGCTTTTGCTTGGATACCTTTCAACAATGTTTGAATTTACATTAGCTGTGATTCTGATGTCTGTTGTATATTCACTTTACATGGGAATTGTTTACGGAACTCCGTCAATGGCAGACGGGCTTGTGCTTGGAATATTACTTAGTTTTGCTATGGTAGAGTTCGGTTTTCCAATTGTTGTAGCAGCGCATCTTATTTACCGAGTTACTTATTTGGTCTGGTAGAGAAAAGGTTAATAAGGAGTTTCTTCAGTTATTAAGTTAGTAACACAGGTGTTAATGATGACTGAAGAGACCCAAATTGATTCTAAAATTATGGCGCCCCATCGCATGGAGGCGTTCAATAGTGTCCACGGTAGCATAAAGTGCTTACACCAGGACATTTCTACTGCTCTTGATCTTTCTGCAATTAGAAAGAATTTTGATGAGCACGCAGATCTTTTAAAGCAAAAAGAACAGAAACTTGTTTCAACTGTTAGAAAGCTTGAGCTTACAAAAGAAACACTTGCTGAAGAAGTTCACCACAGAGAATCTGAAGAGCAGAGAATTAATGGTATTATTAATGAGCTTCGTGCAAACAAAACAGAGATTGAATCCCGACTTTCTGGTTACGAACACGACATTACTACTTTACGTGGAGAAAAAGAGAAATTAGATACGCTCCTTAGTAGAATGAAAGGTGTGTTGTCAGAAATGCGTGAAAAAGTCAAGGAATTTGAAGGCATTATCAAGGCAGAATAGTTTTTTAGCTGTTAAAAATAACATGGAACATTGCAAAGGCAAATGATATTCCAAATATAACTGATACTACTGCAGCCCATTTTAATAAAACTTTAAAATCCATCAGAGTCCAATTAATGTTGAAGTCATTGAAATACTTGCTATTTCTCTGATCTTTGTAAGAAGTAAATTGTTTAATGAATCAAGATCAGTTACACTTGCTTTTGCAATAATGTCATAATCTCCGTAAACTGCCCATGCTTCATTAACTCCTTCAGTTTGCTGAAGCTGTGCAATCACTTCTTTTTCTTTCCCTGTTTTAGTCATTATTAATACGAACGCAGTTACCATCTTTATCCCTATGCTTTCCAGAGTGTTTAGTATATTATAAATGTTGTGGTTTCAAGCGAAAAACAGCATGGTTCCAACACCTATGAGTATTGTGGCAGCACTTGTTATAAGCAAGTAAAATCCAAGTTTCTTTCCACCACCAAGATATGCATATAAAATATTTGATGTAAGTGACCCTGCTGACATAATTACAATTGCGTACATTGACGCCATTACAGTTAGATTTCCAGAGAGCATTAGTGCTAAAATCACAAACAATGTTGTGCTTCCATAAATTATGCTGCAAATTACAAGCAAGATATAAAGTCCAGCATAACCGAGCTTGTCAAATGCAAAGAACGCAAGATAGTATAGTGCAATAAATGCAATCATTGAAATCATTGTTTTTTTAGGGAAAAAGAAACTATAT
>CAZWSR010000019.1:0-7201 GCA_964636545.1 Candidatus Undinarchaeota archaeon | reverse complement strand
CTTCGGTTTGTTATTGGAGTTGATGAATTACTGAGAGCCTCGTCAACAGACCATTGTGCAGGAAGACCTGGAGGAACATTAGAAACCAACACAGTTGTAGCAGATGAATTAAGAACAGTACCATCTTGTACAGTATCAGTTGGTGTAACCTCACACTGCCAAACAGCATCAACAAAAGTCTCTTGTGAAACAATTGTAGCATTATTAGTAATACTGTCAACCTGCTCTTGATACGATTGATTAATCTGCGCCCAAGAAAGTGCACCAGAATAAATACGGATATTATCTAAAGATCCATCAAAGAATAATGTAGGACTGCCAGGATCTCTAGCACCAATCATAAGCGCTACATCACCATTACCATAATCTTCAGTAGCACTTACATTCGCTCGCGAAGAAATTTTTTCGTCACTATCAAGATATAATTTGATATTTTCAGAAGTTGTTCGAGTATCATAAACTATTACAAAATGATGCCAATTACCATCATTAACAGCTTCAGGTGAATCTCTGGCAAGAACTGTTGAACCATCAGGGGCTGAGAAATATGCAGTTAAAGTATGATTTGTCTGAAGCTCAACATCCCATTGATAATTAGCAGCAGCACCTTTAGCAAGAATCATTCTACGCGAAGCATCGGTATTACTTGTCTTAAACCAACCCTCAACACTAAACACAGAATTAACAAAATCAAAATTACCCTCATTAGCAATTGAAATATAATCTCCACCATCAAACGTGTAAGCACCACCAACCTGACCAGCACCCCACGTTGGAGCTGCAGCACCAGCACCATGAGTACCATCATTATTACCACCATAATCAGTTGCACCACTTGAATTATTAGTATCAAACGGAATATTCAAAACAGCCCAGCTAGTACCATTCACATACCAATTGAAAATATTAGTAACAGGATTACCATCAACATCACTTGTTGTGTTATTGGTTGCAGTTAAATTCTCACTAGTTAGATTAGTTAAACTAGTAGAATTCAACCAAGGATTAATATGGAAAGGCTGAGTTTGGATAGTTACAACAGTTGAATTCAAAATCACCCCATCAGAACGATTATCATTTGGAGTAACCTCTACCTGCCAAACATCACCAGGTGTAGTTTCCTGAGAAACAATTGTAGCATTGTTTGAAAGACCCAAATGAGTGTCATTATATATTTGCAGAATTTGAGTGTCAGATAAAGCTCGGTCGTATATTCTAACATCATCAATTATACCATTGAAATAAAAATCAGCTCCATCAGCAAAGTTCTCCCGTGCACCGATTTTGAAGGAAGAAGTGTCTAAAGCAAAAGTGCCGGAGACAGCTGTTTCAACTGATTTATCTAATGTTCCATTAATATACAATTTCACATTAGTCCCATCCCAAGAAGCAGCAAGGTGGTGCCAAGAATTTTGTGTTACTACACTAGTTGAATGATGATAACCAGGAGCATCTAAATCACCGAAATACACATTAAATTTACTATCACCAGATTCATTAAGATTAAGCCACAAATCATCTCCAGGATTCTGTGCATCAAAAAGAGTCAATCGCCCAGCTGCATCTGTATCAGAACTATAACCATCCCAATATACCCACATTGAAACTGTGACTGTTCCACTTATTGCAGGACTTAGAGAAGCAACAGTAAGATAATCTCCTGTCCCATCGAAATCATAACCACCACCAACCTTTCCACTACCAGTCCATTTTGCATCAGTGATAGCCCCATCATTTCCATGACTAGAATAATCAGTTACACCAGTTGTATTATTTGTATCAAATGGTAAATTCAAAACCGAAATTGAAGTTCCGTTCAGATACCAATTGAAAATATTAGTAACTAAATCACCATCAGCATCTGCAGTTGTCTGATTAGTTACAGTCAAATTCTCACTAAGAGATAAATTATTACCATTAGGCCAAGACACTAAACTTGCAACAGTCTGCGTAGGCAAACTATTACTAATATAAACATACCTCTCCGGAGACACACCTAAATTAGGAACACTATCATTAGCCCAAACTCTGAAAGAAATATTTGTATGATTCAAAACAGAGGTTACATTATAACCCCACTTTTGATCAGAGGCCTCAACCTGGCCCATAGAATAATTAGTAGCAGTACCACCCTCAGGCAACCATTCCACAGTCGCATCAATCACAGACTCATCCACAGTTACATTTACATAAATCCATGGCTGAGCTAAAGACTCATTATTTGGAGATACTTCAACAAAAGTAATAACAGGATTAGTAACATCAGGAATAGTCACTGTTAACGCAGAGGAATTCACTGCAGTACCATCACTACGATTATCATTAGGAGTAATTTCACATTCCCACACATCACTATTAGTAGTCTCTTGTGAAACAATTGTAGCATTATTAGTAAAACCAAATCGAGTTTCATTATAGAGCCTCATTACTTGTGCTGGTGAGAAAGCTCTATCAAATATCTGGACTTGATCAATAAGACCTCTGAAAACATAAGTACTTGATTTTGCAAGGTTTGTGAAAGCCCCAATAGTTACAGGAGTAGAATACCCACTCATATCACCACTTGGTGTTTCATCACTTGCTTTCAGTTCTCCATCTAGATAAACTTTAACTGTTTCACCATCATACGTTCCTACTAAATGATGCCATGCCCCATATCCCCACCCTGAATTAGCTACTGCAGCACCAATATACCAGGTGTTATCCACAGTAACATAAAATGCTATATGTTTTAGAAGAGGCGTCTTGTCGTACAAAAATGTACTATACTGGTAGAACGGAGCACCGTGAGAAGTAAATGCCTTGTGAACAATTGGTTTTTGAGCAGTGAAACCACCAGATTCTGCATTGAACCAAGAGGATACAGTTATTGTTGTTGGATTAAGGCGCGCGTCAATTTCAGTTTCAATATAATCATTACTACCATCAAAGTCATATGCACCTCCGAGTTTTCCAGTAGTCCATGTAGGAACACTTGCAGCAACGCCGTTTCCAAGAGTACCATTTATATTGTAATTGGAATAATCTTTAGCACCACCCAATACTGTTGAAGTATTATTAAGATCAAATGGCATATTCAAAAGAGCAAGAGGAGATCCATTAATATACCAATTGTAAATATTTTGTGTACCGTCGCCATCTACATCTGCAACAGTGTTATTTGTACAAGTCAGATTTTCAGTAGTGTAATTATTACTATTTGGAAATGAAGTTATATTAGGAGTGAGTTGTGTTGGCTCATTATTTAGAATGTAAACCCATCGATCCGGACTTTTTCCAGTTTCCTCACTAGTATCATTTGCCCAGACAATGAATGTGTAATTTTCATGAGTTAATAAATCAGTAACATTAAAACCCCACTTCTGATTAGAATTCTCAACCTGACTCATTGAATAATTTATTGAAGAAGTATTATGTAGAGATGTCCAATCTAGATTTGCACTGCTTCCAGCCTCGTCTATAGTTATATTCACATAAATCCATGACTGATCTTTTGATTCGTTGTTAGGTGTAACCACAACAAATGTAATAGTTGGAACAGTGTTTATTGTAAGAGGTGTTGAATTTAATGGAGTTCCTTCTTGTTTACGATCAACAGGAGTTACTTCACAAGTCCATACATCAGCAGAAGAAGTATCCTCACCAACAATTGTTTCATTAACAGAGAATCCATCTTTTGTAGATTCATAACGTGCAAGTACTTGTTTGGCAGATAAGCCATAATCATAAATTCGGGCTTCATCAACACTCCCAACTAGATAGAAATTATTAGTAGCGCCATAGAACCTACCAATAACAACATCAGTCAGAGTGCTATCTGTAAATGCTACCTCATCAGTGTCATCTTGCTCAACACCATCAAGATAAAGATAACTAATTCCATTTCGTCGAAGTCCGACAAGATGATACCACTGACTTGGATTTTGAACAGCATTTGTGACTGTATAGAAACCAGCCCCCCCACTCCAAGTTAGAAGAGCGAGTTTACCAAGATTATCAGTAATCAGACCGAAGCCATTTGTGCTAGTTTGTTTTGTTAAAATACCTTGATAATCATTATTATTAGTTTCCAATTTAACCCATACTTCCGCTGTGAAATCATCTCCACTGAAATCCAAACTGGCGTCACTGCCGAAGCTGATGTAGTCACCAGTTCCGTCAAAAGTATGGGAACCACCAATAACTCCTGTAGAATTCCAAAAAGTATTTGCATACGCTTGACCGTGGTTTTTGAATGTGGAATAATCAAGAATTTGACTAGCATCAGTGGAATTAGTATTGTTTGCAAAAGGTGCATTCAATAATAATTGTTGAGTCCCATCTTTGTACCAATTAAAGATATTTTGAACTTCATCACCATCAGGGTCAGAAGTGCTCTGATTAGTACAAGTCAAGTTATCAGCAGAAAGGTTGTTTCCAGAGGCAGACTTTAATAATGGATTTGTCTGATTAGGAGGGCCATTTGAACCCATTGGTCCGAACAAACTGAAAGACAAAACATCAGTTGCAATAACATTATTTGTTGTTGTATTAACAGTACTGTTAGTAATAAGAGTCCATCCTAATAAAGGAGTATAGTGGTACATGCTGAGATTTGCTTCTTCTCCAGAAACATCACTGTCAGCATATGTTACGTTGATGGTTGTGGCATTGGCTGTTGCAGTAACACCTGAAACATTTACATATTTTGAGATGTTCCAAAAGCTTGTGGATGAGCCAGCAAAAGTTCCGTATTCTGAAATTAGAATCCCATTACCAGAAACAGTAAAATTAGTTCCATTCAAAATTCCTTCAGTTATTGTACCATTGTCAATAGAAATATTTGAATTATGGAGTGTGATGTTTCCAATCATAGTTAATGTGTTGTCACCAGTAATATTAACACCAGAATCACCAGTAGGCCCTCCACTTGTAAGATCAATTGTTAAATTACTGCAAGATCCAACCTCGTTAATATCCAAAAATCCTGCATCAAGGAAAACATTATCAACTACTCCAAAATCATTTGTTATAGTTGATTTACTGATTCCTTCACCAGTAGTTGACCAAATGTGATAATCATTAGCAGTGTCATTATGATTTGCGGAAATAACACCACCAGAAGTGAAGACAGTAGATTCAAATTGAGAATTATTAAATTCTGCAAAAATAGCTGTGCCAGCAATAGACACAGCAGGATTAGTTGAATTTAAAACTGTTATATTTTCAAATATAGTAATTGATTTTCCAAGTTCAAGACCATTGTCTTGAGACCCTTGGACAGTATTGTTTGCAAAACCAAGTAATGTGTCAAGAAACCCAACAGTAACACCATCTCCACTACTGTTTTCAAAGTAGGAGTTATTAACGTTGAGAGTGCCAACATCCGCTGAATCATAGAAACTGAAATTCGCATATTCACCGAAAAGAGTTAGTGTGTTTTCACCGAAATCCCAAGTAGTATATGGAATAAGTGTCTGGTTTGTAGTTATTGTTGCAACGGCGGATTCTCCTCCAGACAAGTTGAATACTCCATTTGATGTACCAAATCCAAGACTTTGTATTTTAAGTGTTGAACTGCCATTTATTTCCATTGAACCAGAAAGAGAAATTGAATCAGCATAAACAACTGAACCGTCTCTTATTAACAGAGTTCCGGAAACAAAAAGAGTTGGTGCATCAATATCAAAACCAGCAGTATCAACCTCAATACCCATACCAACTGTAAAAACATCACATGCAAGTTGGTCATCTGTTAGCTCTCCACTTTCTGATGGTTCGCAAGGATCTGCAGCACAAGCCTCTCCACAATCCCCTAAACAAACCCAAGTACAACCCGTGATGTCTACACACCCACCCCCACCTAGTCCAGTATCAGTACACCAACTACAGCTCAGCTCAGCAGCACAAGTTTCGCAATCCACATTCAGGAAACAAGGGAACATATTATATGCCCAATCTTCTGCTGTTCCAAACTGGAAATGTTGTTCGTGGTCACCGCCGATATTCACAGTGTGCTCTATTTCTGCAATTTGGTTGTCGCAATTCCAGTTTTCAACAACAATACTTGGACCTTGAATTATCGGTTCTATTAATTCATCACCGCATTTTAGATATTCAAAAGATATTTCCGCAAAAGTCTTACTGTCTTTTGTAATATTAAGCAATTCTGTTCCAGTTGTATTGAAAGGAACTGTCCAGTTTCCTCCTGTTTCCGGATATGACTGAACATTCAGAACAATAATTTCAACTTCAACTTCAAATTCCTCTTCTGAAAGACGCGGAACAGTCCATTGCAAGGTGTCGGTTTCACCATTAAAGTCTGTGTCAATTAACTCAACATTGTAATCAGGATTTTCAGTAATGTCAATTCGCTCATTATTTTTCAGTAAATAAAGATGCACATCTTTTGAAATTTTTACTTGTCTAGGATTTAATGAGAACAGGCGTGAAATATCTGCTTTTTCTTCAAGAATATTAGTAGAAGAAAGAGTATTATAATAATGAACAGAAGCATCTGAAGAAACTTCTACTTTTTTCTTCCATTTACTGTCAATTAAAATCGGAACAGTTTCATGTTTTTCAGGAGCAGAAGTTGTGAATTTAATATCATACTCAATTTCGCTATCATGCGACGCAATCATTCCAGTAATTTTTGGAGTTATTGGAGAAATATCTTCAACAATAACACCATTTGGAACTAATTGAGACCAATCCAAATCAGAACCAGCTTTTACTTTAACACGTTGAATCCATTCTACAGGTTTTCCAATTTCGGCAGGCGCCTGATACAAGCTAAGAGTTTCTTCAACAAGGGGTTGATCTTGAATAGGAACTGCTGTAAAACCTGTTGGACCAAGTCCAGCATCATAATTATAATATTCAACACCAAAATATGCTCCAAAAGAAAATAAAACAACTAATGCAAATAAAATTAAGAACTTTGGATGAATTGAAAAGGATGGTTTAATAGTTCTTGATGTTCGAGATCTAACACCAAATGTTTTCTTAACTGCATTTCCACGTAGTGCAACACGGAGCTTCTTATCGGTTTCGCGTTGCGTAGGTTTTGTGGATCCAAGATAAACAGCTTTGATTTTTCCATCGGGCTGGCGTACACTCTCATAATAATACGGTCCGTGTTTTTTACCCTTACGAGTAACATACTTCTTGTATACCATGTGCGTAACCCAAGTAACTTATGTAAGAACTAGTTTAAAAG
>CAZWSR010000018.1:0-7370 GCA_964636545.1 Candidatus Undinarchaeota archaeon | reverse complement strand
CAGATTCCTGAATAAGTTTTTGAGCATTTAGATCTAATTTGTTTTTCTTGTCCTCAGCCTGTTGTTCAATTGATGCAGTTTGTTGTGCTTGGTCTGCTCCTTTTTGGATTTGCCCACCACTTTGTTGAACTCCTTGAGGATTCATTTGTGGAGGACCGCCAGCAGGTGGAGTACCAGGAACCCCAGGAGCACCGCCAGCACCAGGCATTGCAGCTACACTTGCCATTGCAGGATTTGGAGTACCGCCTGCGTCTTGAATTGCCGACATCTTTTCTTCTGCACCTTGAACAACTTTTTCTTCAGTTGATGCTAAAAATTTAGTTGCAGCTTCAGAAAACATTCCAAGAATAGGGCCGCCAGTTACAGGAATAATAAGAAGCGCTGCGAGAGTAACGACAGCTGCGATAAGACCAATGAAAAAACCAGCAGCACCAGCTGCACCGCCGGAGATTACACCACCAATAAACAGAGCAGGAAGAGTAAGTACAGAAAGAGTAATTGTTTGAACCATACCGTCAGGAACTGCGTTTTGAGTAGCCTCATCAATCATCCCCTCAACTTTGCTTTTAATTGCATCAGGTAGTTTTGCTAATGCCTTGTCAATGATCTTTTTCAGTATACTAAATGGAAAGAAATCAAAAAGCATTTTTGTTTTTGGCCACCCAAGTTTACCAAGACCAGCCAAAAGACCAAGGACCACAAAAATTAGAAGAACAATAAGACCACCAAGTACACCTAATCCAATAAACCAAGAAATAGACGCAATTATGGAAAGAGAGACTCCTATAAGAATAAGTGTTATTGTGCTTGAAAACATCATATAGAGATATGAACCAAAAAATATTCCAAAAACTATTACTATAGAAAAAATTAGTGTTAAAATGAATGAGAATATTCCACCTAAGACACCCATCTACTTCTCACCGCCGTATGCTTTTTTTATTCGCTCAGAATGTTTCTGGTATAATATAAGGTAATGATTTTTCCAGTTGATCATATTCTTTTTTTCTTTTTCAACAGCTGCTTTGTTCTCTGACTTTCTACTAAGCCATTTGTAAACCTTAATTCGTGAATCATAAACTTTGGAAATCGCTAGCGAGAATTGGTGAACGGAATCATGTAGAAGCTTGCGAACATCAGAATGGAAATCTAGTAAGTTTTTGCGAACTCCAAGGTCAAATTTCCTATGATTAAGCTGTTTTTCAATTGCCATTAGTTTCCTAACAGCTGACTCTACTTCCACAAGAACATTCTGATATACTTTTGTGATTTTTGTGTACTCTTCTTTATGAGAATGAACCAGTAAGCTGCGGACAACTTCGGGTTTTTCTCCAGTAAGTTTTGGATTAGCTTTTTGAAGATTAGTTAAGAATAATTGAGTTTTCTTACTGCCAGCTTTTTTAATTGCAACGGCCATCCCGTGCACTGGCCTAACAACTTCAACAAAGTGTTTCTCAATTCCAGAAAGCTTGTGGAAAGCAACAAACAACTTGTCAACTGCTGACCGAAGTGATTTCTTATCAGTAGAAGTCATGAACTTTGACTTTTCAATATCGCGCTCAACAGAATCGAGATCCTGCAGACCAATTCCAATTGATTTTGAAAATGATTTTACATCAAGTCCAATTGAGTGTAGGTGCTTTATGAACGGAGACAAACGAGAATGAAATCTTGGGTGAATAATATGTTTTGATATAGAAGTAGATTTATTCTTTCCAGTGGCGTTCCGAGTTGTTTTCTTTCTCTGCGCTTTAGGCATGGTATAATTGTATGATTATTACTATATATAAATATATCAGACGAGGTCTCGGAAGTAATATAAACACTGATTTCGAACTGAACTTTAATGAAAATAATTAAACGAGACCTGAAAAATAATAAAATTGGTCTTCGCCTGGAAGTAGTTGATGACTTGTGGTATTTGTCAGAAATAGTGAGAGCAGGCGATGTTGTTATTTCAAAAACTCAGAGGCGTGTGGAGCAAGATAAAGGTAAGAAACGAGCTGAGCGCGATGATAAAAAAACTTTTACACTTGGAGTTGAGGTGCAGGATGCTGAATTTGACAGGAATGTAGACAGGTTCAGAATTGGCGGACACATTGTTTCAGGGCCTGAAGATATTCCAACAGGTGCTTTTCACACATTAAATTTGAAACCAGGGATGGTTTTGACAATTCAAAAAGAAGAATGGAGTCCGTCTGACTTGCTGAAAGTGAAAGAATCTTCAAAAGCAATTAGGTCAAATATAATGATGGTTGCAATTGAAGATGGCGTGGCAGGTATTGGTTTTCTGAGAAATTACGGAGTTCGTGGACTTGGTTCTGTTAAGCAAGGAATTGCTGGAAAAGATGAACTGAAAGAACAGGCAATTGAAACAAAACAATTTTTCGTAAAAGTTGCTACAGCAATTGAAAAAGATGTTGAAGGTGTTGACAAAATTATTATTGCTGGTCCTGGTTTTACAAAAGATAATTTCAAGAAATATTTAGATGAGAACAAGAAAGATATTGCAAAACTTGTGATAACTGAAAATGTTTCAATGGGTGGGGAGAAAGGACTTCAAGAAATTATCAAAAGAGGTGTTGTTGAAAGAGTTGTTAAAGATACTAAAATTCAACAAGAGATTACTGCACTGAATGAATTATTTACAGAACTTTCAAAAGATTCTGGACTTTCGATTTATGGCTTGGACCAAGTTGAGAGTGCAGTAAATGCAGGAGCCGTCAAGACACTTTTAGTTACAAATGCTTTTTTCAGGGAAGCAAAAGCTGACAAAAATACACGAGTTAATAATATGATAACGAACGTGGAAGCAATAAAAGGTGGTGTGATGATTGTGAGTACTGAACATGACCTCGGAATGCAATTGCACGGGCTAGGTAATATTGCAGCTGTTCTACGCTACAAAATTGAATAATCTAAAGTTCTTCGCAAAGGCAGTGGTAATCAGTACAGGTGTTACCAGCAATATCGTTTGCTGTTTCGCAGTCAAGCACAGTATCCCAAGTCCCATCCCAACCAGCTGCAGAACATCTCTCTCCAACTTCACTAACACTCATGCAAGCAGCTTCTCCAGTTTCATCTGCGCCAATTCCAGTTAGCAATCCAGATGGCTGGAAAATTCCTACAAAAAAGGCAAGTGCTAATAAAGCAAGTCCGCCAATGACAAAATATTTTCTGTCCATAACTAGACTATGACGTAGAAACTATATAAGCTTTACAAAAAAGCAATATAGGATTAAGCAAATAAAAACAAAACTAAATTTGTTTTAATTAAATACCTTGACAATCACATTTACGAACTTTGCAAGGTTTTCCATCATAGTCGCGTGCATCTTCACATTTGCCATGAGAAGACCAAGAACTATCAGATTCCTGCCAATAAGAGTTTCCACCACATCTTACATTATGGTCATAAAGATCCATACATGCATATTCGGCAGTTGGTTCAGTTCCCATAAAAACAAATCCAGATGGAGAAAATACTCCTACAAAAAATGCAACAGCTAATATTGCAAGTCCGCCAATGACAAAATACTTTCTGTCCATAACTAGACTATGGCGTAGAAACTATATAAGCTTTACAAAAAGTAAAATTGATTTACTTTAAAGTTCTGCAAGTGCAACCATTAATTTCACAGGATTTTGCACTGGAATCGCGAGCATCAATACAAAGATCTTTTGAACTGAATGTGCTTCCGTCCCAGTAACTTCCATCTTCTCCGCAGAAATCAGCTGAACTTCCAAGTTCAACGCATCCAACACCGAGAGTTGTTCCAGCTTCTGCAGAAACAAAACCAGAAGGTGAAAACACAATGCCTGCAACAAAAATAAGTCCAATAAGAACAAATCCTGCAACTGCCAAATATTTTCTTTCCATAAATACACAGTAGACTAGAAAGTATATAAACATTACACTAAGATTCGGTGTCAGATGTTTTACTCGTCAAGAGCTTTGCAAGTACAAAGATCTAGATGTCTACAATTATTGCCGTTCTCATCTAGTGCATCATTACAGCTTTCTAGATTTGAGAAAGTCTCTTGCCATGCTTCAGCAGTGTCACACAAGTCAGAGTTTGTTCCAAGCATTACGCAACCAGCACCAAAAGTGGCACCAGGCTCAGCAGAAACAAAACCAGAAGGTGAAAACACAAGACCTGCAATAACAATTACTGCAACAAGTGTAAATCCGGCAATTGCCAAATATTTTCTTTCCATAAATCTACTAAATAGTAGAACTAATATTTAAACAATACTTTTTTGTTGAACAGTGGATTTACTCTGAAAGCGCTCTGCAATCACAGTAATAGTGCTTACAGTTTCGCTCAAGCTCGTCGTGTGCAGTTTCGCAAATCTGGAAGGATTGGAAGGTGTTCTCTGGTTGTGCCCAGTAACTGTCTGAACCTTCACAAAACTCAGATGGATTGTCAATACTTACACAAACAAAGTCTGGCTGATTACCGGCTACTAATCCCGATGGGGAAAAGAAAAATCCCGCAAGGACAATAGCTAATACTAGCACTATTCCAAAAATTGCAATATTTTTTTTATTGAATTCCATAAAGTGTAAATGGTTAAACTGGTATTTAAGCGCAACCCCAAGATTAAAATAACCAAATTTACTACAAATTTACATGAATAAGAAGCTTGAGAAGATTTCAAATGATATTCGCGAACTGCGGGTACAGGGCGCAATTAGTATTGCACTGGCTGCAGACAATGCACTGGAAAGTGTTATTATGGAAAGTAAGGCGAAGACAAGAACTGAATTTTTAAAAGAATTAGATACTGCCGGAGATATTTTAATACAGACAAGACCGAGTGCAGTCGCACTGCCAAATGCTGTTAAGGAATTTTTAAAAGAAGTAAAGAAGTGCTCGTCAGATATGCCAAAACTGAAAAAAGATGCTTATGCTATTGGGAAAAAATTAATAAAAAATACAAAAGAGTCAATTGAAGATATTGGAAAAATTGGTGCTGTTTTAATTGATGATGGCGACGTGATAATGACTCACTGCCACTCCAGCACGGTGATGAGTATTTTGAAAACTGCCTGGGAAGCTGGGAAAAAGTTTGAGGTTTTTGCAAGGGAAACTCGTCCTTGGGGACAAGGATATATTACAACAAAAGAGTTGAGTGATTTTGGAATTCCAACAACTTTGATAATTGATAATGCTGCATGGACTTTCATGGACCAGTGCAGTAAAGTTTTTGTTGGCGCTGACACAATTACAAAAGACGGAGCACTAATAAATAAAATTGGAACTGCTCCGCTTGCAAATGTTGCAAAACATTTCAATAAGAAATTTTATGTTGCAACGGAAATAATAAAACTTGACAGGACAAGAACTGCAAATAAAATTGTTATTGAAGAAAGGGACATGAAAGAAATTATTAATCCAACAAAACTTCCAAAAGCGAAAATAAGGAACCCTGTTTTTGATATTACAAAAGCAGAATTTATCACAAGTGTGATTACAGAGAAGGGCGTTTATGGAGTAACGGAACTTTTCAAAAATTAGTTTTTGTATTTTAATGCCAAAGTAATAACTCGGTCAGCGGCTTCTTCTGCCTTGTCTGCAACTTGTCCAGTAAGTGTTAGAACTTCTTTAAGCAAAACAGCTTTGACATCCTGACGAGTTGCAAAAAGTTTTTTGAGAACTGCGAATTCAGATTCACGGACCTGTTCTCTGACAAGTTCAAGTTTTGTTGCTTGTTTAATTGCATGGCTGATATCGGTTTTGAGAGCAGAAACAGATTCTCCAAGAAGCTTAGCAGCCACTTCGATTTTGTTGGCCATCTCTCTGAAATCTTTGACAATGTCTTTTGGAATTTCCAGTTTTGAAATCCCAGCCATGCGAACAAGAATTTCTGCTTTATCTGCAATATCATCAATTGCTTCCAGAAGCGCGTACTTGTCCTCAGTACCCATTTGCACAATAACACCTTTGTAAAGTTTTTTCTCAATTAATCTGCGGGTTGCATCAGCTTTGGCTTCCTGATCAATTACTTTTTTTGAAAATTCTTTTGCTAGTGTGTGGTTTTTGTCGCAGTAATGATGAATAACTTCGCGTAAATGAGTAGTGCACTGCACAACTTCTTGTGTAAACTTCTCAGTCTCAAGATAAAATCCTTTTGTTTTTTCGCCCTTGAGCATTTGGAAGAATTGGGTCATCAAGAAAGCTTAAAAGAATGTAGTATTTATGTGTTAGTATGATTCTGGAAATCGCAGTGCTAATCGCAGCTTACCTTGCTTGGGGTGTTGGAGTGAATACTGTTGGAACTGTTCTTGGAATAGTGCTAGGAAGCGGAGTAATGAAATTGCGGAACGCCGCTATTCTGGCTGCTGGTTGCACAGCACTTGGTGCTTTTTTCTTGTCTGAAAGAATAATGATTACAATGGGCGAGAGCATTGCGCATATTGATTTGCTTGGGGTGCTGGTTATTTTTGTAACAACTGGAATGATAATTACATTTACAATGTATACACGCATACCGATTTTCGTAACTTATTTATTTATTGGAGCAATTGCAGGATATTCACTTGTAAAGGGAATTGCAGTTGACATGTTGATTTTCAAAGAAATTTTGCTGAGCTTATTAATTTCTCCACTTGCAGCAATTACACTTGGATATTTGGTTTATACATTATTAAGAAAATTCAAATTGAATAAAATACAAAGTGCACCTGCGCGAGAGGCATTTGAACGCAAGTTCGCAGTGCCGGCTGTTATTGGTTTGATGCTTTTGAGTTTTGCACTTGGCGGAAATTCAGTTGGTGTTTCAGTTGGGGTTCTGAAAGGTTTTGTAGCAGTTAATTGGCTGAAACTTCTGGGAGCTGGAGGAGTTTTGCTAGGAATTTTGACTTGGAGCTGGAAAATTGCAACAACTGTTGGAACTAAATTTACTGATCTTAGTCCGACCAGAGGGTTCTCAGTACAGATTGCAGCTGCCTTGACAATATTCACATTTATTGGTTTGAGCATACCGGTTTCAACAACGCAAACATTGATAGGGGCGATTGTTGGAGTTGGTTTGGCACGAGGACGGCTGGAGCCAGGAACTTTGAGAAATGTTGCATTTTCTTGGATTTTTGGATTGCCAGCAGCAATTGGAATTGCAGCTTTGATTGCGTATATTATATAGAATTTGGAGTTAGGAATTTAGAGTTTGGAGTAAATTCCAAAATCTAAACTCCAAATTCCCCAATGACAAACTTGATAAATACTAAATTCCCCAATTTCTGCAATGACACTGTCAATAATCAGCCTTGGGTTATGGGATGAAAATTCAATGACTTTTGAGGCAAAAAATGCAGCGCAGGATTGCGATACTCTCTACGCAGAGTTTTACACAGCTCGCTTGCTAGG
>CAZWSR010000017.1:0-7660 GCA_964636545.1 Candidatus Undinarchaeota archaeon | reverse complement strand
GAGCTGAATGCATCTAAGCTCGAAACTTCTCTCGAAAAGAGACAACATAGACTCCCCATAAAATAGGGGGTTGATAGACTTGGGGTGTACGCACCGAGCTTCGGCGAGGTGTTCAGCCTGCAAGTACTAATACGTCATTTATAACCCAATACACATTGTTATTTGCGGGACCACTTTTTTTATTTTAAAAGTAGTTAGAGATAGCGTGAGCTTTATCTAAAACTATTTATTAGCTTAAAACAATGTTCTTTACATGAATTCATCTGAAGAGATTTATAATCCTTACAATACTCTCTTAAATTTAATTGTCTCTACTAAAAAAACTGGAATTTTATATTCTGAGCTTAGAGGACATACAGGTTTTTCACAATCAATTATAACTACATGGATCAACAAATTAAAGAAAGATGGTGAGATTATAGTGCGTTCAAAAAAAATTGGGTCATTATACTATAATTGTTGTTATGGTAAGGGGTTTGATCCTACACGTAAAGTAAAAAAGAATGAATCAGAACGCCGCGATGTTATTTTTGGTTTGATTACAGATGCTGAAGGCCATGGTATTTTACAGTCTGAGCTTGTGACCAAATCAACATACTCTCTAGGAGCTGTAAGTAGGTATATTCATCAATTAGAAGCAGAAGGATTGATTGTGATTTATAATGCGGAGCGGCTAACTGGTCGGTACAATATTTGTTATCTCACAAAGTTCGCTCCTGATGATTTCTTAAAAAAGAAGAGAGCAATACGCTGTGATGTTATTCTTGGTTTAATTCGCGAAGCTGGTAAATGTGGTATTTTGCAGTCAGAACTTATAACAAACTCTGGTTTCTCTTCTGGAACTATATCTAACCATCTTAAATCCTTAAAGAAATTAATTGTGGTTTATGTTATGAGGAATGGAAAGGCTCGGTATCATATCTGTTTTACTAAAAAGTGCGCAACTAAAAAACAAACAACTATCCGTCGTCGTGTTACTTTTTGTTTAATTCGTGAAGCTGGTGAAAAGGGCATTTTACAATCTAAACTTATATCTAAATCTGGTTTTACTATTGGAATTATATCTCGCCATCTTAAACATTTAAGAAACAAAGATTTAATTGTGGTGCGTCCAGAAAAGCCTGTTCCTGGTCAGTCAAATACTTGGTATCTTAAAGAATTTACTCCTAAAGATTAATTTTTAATCAACCGTAACTACTTTTCGGAACTGCTTGCGGCTGACTCTGAACTGGTATTGCGATATTCTGTTTCTTTGCCATGCTCTTTTTCATCTTCAAATATTCTTTGTATTTTTTCCAGGTCTCGTCAGCAATTTTTCCCCTTAAAATTTTCGTGATAATTGTTTTTGGAATCTGCATTTTTTCACTAGTTGGGTTGTAATCAACAATTATAACATCATTTTTCTTTGCTTTTGTTGCGATTTTTGGGTCAATAGTAAATGTTAGAATATTCTCATCCCACATTTCAATCATGACTTGCGTGCTTGCGTTTGCACTAATCACATCCTTACTAGATGGTTTCATTATTGTTAATATTTTTCCTGGGTGAAATTTCATTTTATGCTCCTAAAAATTTCAGTGCTTCATAAATCAGGAAAACTGGCCATACAATAGATTTCAAAACTCCTAATACGCCCCACCAGAAACTCATTGCAGTTGAAATGTAATAAATAAGCGCGCCTATGAAACCTAGCCCATAAACTGCACCACCGCATCCACATGACGGCATATTCTCACAGCATTTTTTTGCTTTCTTTTTTGCCATTTTCCCTCACCTAATCTTGCTAGTAATAAAGCGTATTTAAGTTATGCGGTTTGTTCCAATATCTTTTCAACTGTTGCATCTGCAAATACTTTCATTGTGTCAAAAATTTTTAATGTTGGATGTTTTGGTATCAATAACTGCAAGTCAGTACAAGCTAAAGCAACACAATCAACATCTTTTTCTTCAAACTCATTAATAATTTTAATTAATTCTTCTCTATCTCTTTTATTTTGCTGACCAATTACTAAGTGATGAATGAATTTTCCTAATTTAGCTTGTTGAAAATCATCTGGTGTTTCAAAAGAAATCCCATTTTCTTTAAATGCAGTTTCATATAGTTTGTTTTCAATAGTTGCTGAAGTAGATACAAGTCCTACTTTTTTAAAATTATTTTTCTTCAGAAATTTAATTGTTTCTTCAATAATACTCAAAACAGGAACTTTAACTGCTTCTCTGATTTTCTGAATAAAAACATGCAAGGAATTGCATGGCATTACAATAAACTCTGCTCCTGCTTTTTCAAGTTTTTTTGCTTCTTCAACAAGAAATGGGATGTACCGTTCTGGTTCTTTATTTTGTGTAATTAATTCTTCTTCAATTTTGTATGGCAACGGGACGCTTGAAATTATAATTGGTGGTCTGCTTGTTTTATCCTTGGCATAACAACTGAAAATTAAATCTAAGTAAAACTCTGAAGTTGTTTCTGGGCCAAGACCGCCTATTATGCCTACTGTTTTCATAATAATCGTGCTAGTGCTGGAGCGTATTTATATTATGTGGTTACTCCCATTGTTTTTTCTCAAACAAAAGTCGTTTCTGCGCCTTCTTTTCAGAATAAGTATTTGGAACATAAACTTTCTTTTTTGTTTTTGGGTCAAGTTCAGTATAATACATGCAAGTTGATACAGTCATTGGCGTTGGTGTAAATACTTGCACTGATTCCACATTCGGAAGATCTTTAATTCCGTGAGCAAGTTCTTTTGCTTCCTTCACTTCAGAACCAGGATGCGCTGTCATAAAATAAAATGCAAGTTGGTTCCTTTTTCCAATTTCTTTGAAATCTTTAATGAATTTTTTCAAATCTCCATAATTTTTATTCATTAGTTTCAAAACTTTTTCATTCACATGCTCTGGTGCGATTTTGAGTTTTCCTGAAATATGATGCTCTGCAATTTCTTTCAAATATTCTGGGCATGCTAAATCATATCGGATACCACTTCGAATAAAAACTCTGTTTACGCCTTCTATGCTACGGACACGTTTCAGTAAACCAATGAGCTTCTTATTGGTTCTGTCAAGCACATTGCAATTAATACAATCATCTTTTGGGCATTTATTGCAATCCATTCTATACATGTTTGCAGATGGTCCGCCAAGATCGTCAATATTTCCTTTGAAGTGGTGCATTTTTGTGATTCTTTTTATTTCACGCACAATCGATTCTTCTGAACGCGAAACAATTTTTGTTCCTTGTGTGTATTTTAGTGAGCAGAAATTGCAATTACCAACACATCCACGATGCGTAACTACACTGAATTCAAAACCACGCAAATGTGGTGAAGGTGTTTTTCTCGTAAATGGGAGTTCGTAATATTCATCTAAATCTTTTGATGTGTACTCTGGGCTTTTATATTGCACAGCGTAGCGATTATCAATTTTCTGCATTAAGTTTTTTTGATTGTTAAACATGTTCTGCATATCACAGAATTTCTCTTTTGATTCTGAAACTTCATCAAAACTTGGCAGTTCTTCAAAGTCTCCTGTTGGTTTTTCCTTGCTAATCACGCAAGTTCCTAATATTCCTTCAAGTGGCTTCTTGTTTTTAATGCGCTTAGCGATTTCAAGAATTTGTTTTTCTGCACTGCCATATGCGAGGATAGCTGTTTTTGAATCAAAAAGCAGTGGTTTTCTTAATTTATTATCCCAATAATCATAATGCACAAACCGTCTAACAGTTGCCTCAACACCACCAAGAACAAGTATTGAATCCTTGAAAAATTGTTTTATCCAATTACTGTAAACAATTGTTGCGCGATCAGGCACGGTTTCATTATATTTTAAGTTTTGGTCATCTTTTCGCAAACGCTTCATTGGCGTGTAGTTTCGGACCATTGAATCAATGCTTCCTGAACTTACTCCAAAGAATAATCTTGGTTTTCCTAATGCTTTTACTTCTTCTGCTGTTTTTGGTTTTTCAATTATTCCAACTGTGTAACCATTTTTTTCTAAAAGCCTCTTTAGTAGAGCCATTCCACTTAGTGGATGGTCAAAATACATTTCTCCAACAACAAAGATTATGTCGTATGTCATCAATCTTCTCACTTTTGCTGTATTTTTAAACCCTACGGTTCTCAAATCCAAACTTATTTATAAACTATTAAATTACGCACTATTCATGGAATATCTGCTAATTGAAATAATCGTGTTTATGTTCTTCTTTACATTGCACAAATATTTCAAATTAATACTTTTCAAAAATACTAAACAAACTATCCTTCTTTTTGCATTTTTATTTGTATTTGGGGTTGCATGGGACAGCTTAGCGGTTTTCAGGGGCCATTGGATTTTCCCCGGTTCAGGACTTGTTGGAATTACTATATTTTTACTTCCAATTGAGGACTATTTATTTATGATTCTAGTTCCGTATCTTGTTCTGGTTTCAAAAGGTGTTATTGAAAAGTTCAGTAATAAAGCTTAAATACCATCCAAAACCCAATAATTATTGTGTGAGGAGTAGGAGGACGACTAACGGTTCTTTGTGAACTGAGGAAAATCTTTCACTTATTAGCAGCGCAAACAGTAATGTTGGTCGCGAGAGCGGCGTGCGCAGGTACAGAAACGATACCAATCTCATATATGCAATGAAGCCCCAAAGGCCGAGATCTTGAGAATCTGGATGAAACGAGCTGCGTGTGCGTAAGTGCAAGCCGAATGTGCTTCCAATGATAGCTAAATAGGAAGCCGGTATGGTGCTTAGTAAAATGTCGTTGCTGCTTTCATTAGCAGCCCATCTGCATTGAAATAATATTCAGATTGGTGAACAGAAAAAGATTTACTACCTATACCTCACACGCCTTTTCGCTTCGCGAAGGGGCTGACACAATTCAATTGAAATTGGTTCAGCATTCTAAACCTTAATAAACCCCACTCTCCTTTATTTCTCTACTAAATTGGACAAATTCGATGTCCGGTGCGCCGGTAACCGGAGCGCCGAAAATAGTTTCGGCCTGCGGCGCCCCTGCGCCCCGGCAACCTACTACAATGATTCGACAACCAATAGTCTCAATAATGGGTCATATCGACCACGGGAAAACAACACTTCTAGATTATATCAGGACTAGCACAGTTGCTGCAAAAGAGGCAGGAGGCATCACACAACACATTGGCGCAACCGAGGTTCCAATTGAATCTGTTCACAAAACTTGTGGAAATCTGCTTGATGCACTCAAAATTGACATCACACTTCCTGGATATTTGTTCATTGACACCCCAGGCCACGCAGCATTCACACACCTTCGCAAGCGAGGCGGCTCTATTTGCGACATTGGAGTGCTAATTGTGGATGTTAATGACGGTTTCATGCCGCAATCATTCGAAGCCCTGAACATTCTGAAGACTTACAACACACCCTTTGTGGTGGTTGCAAACAAGCTTGATACAATTTCTGGATGGCAAACCAGTACTGAAAAACCGCTTCTCCAGAATTTCATGGACCAGCAACATAATGTTCAGCAGGATATTGATACTAAATTATACCAAATTGTTGAAATTTTACATAAAAACGGTTACAGTTCTGAAAGATTTGACCGCGTTAAGGATTTCACAAATCAGATTGCAGTTGTTCCAATTAGTGCAAAAACTGGTGAAGGAATTCCAGAATTTTTAATGGTTTTGACAGGATTGACTCAGAAATACATGCAGGACAAACTGAAAATCGATGCAGATTCGCCAGGCAGAGGAACAATTCTTGAAGTTAAAAAAGAAGAAGGACTTGGCACAACACTTGATCTTATTCTCTATGACGGTTGCATTAAAAAAGGCGATTCAATTGTGGTTGGGACCCAGGACGAGCCAGTTGAAACAGTTGTGAAAGCGCTTTTCCGTCCAAATCCAATGATGGAAATGCGAACTGGCAAGCAGTACAAGGCAGTTGATTCAGTTGCTGCAGCTGCTGGAATCAAATTATCAGCACCTGGGACTGAAGAAGCACTAGCAGGCGCCCCAGTTTCTGTTGTTAGCGGAAATGCTGAAGAAGTT
Source organism: Candidatus Undinarchaeota archaeon (assembly GCA_964636545.1). Classification (GTDB taxonomy): domain Archaea; phylum Undinarchaeota; class Undinarchaeia; order Undinarchaeales; family UBA543; genus UBA543. The sequence goes on along the minus strand of CAZWSR010000017.1, from coordinate 1,639 downwards.
AAAGATGAAATTCGCAGGCAAATTGAGCAGATTCAAGTTAAAACAGAAACAATTGGCGTTATTCTCAAAGCAGATACTCTTGGCTCACTTGAAGCACTTGTTAAAATGTTTAATGAGGAAAATATCAAGATTAGGAAAGCTGGATTCGGTGATGTTTCTCGGAAAGATGTAATGGAAGCTGAGGCTGTTAAGAATGAGAGTAATTTGAATGCTGTTGTTTTTGCTTTCAATGTAAAAGTTGCAGATGATGCAAAACAGGAAGCAGAAGATAATGGCATTAAAATTTTGGAAGGAGATATTGTTTACAGCATGATTGACGAATACAAGCAATGGGCTGAAACTGAGCAGAACAAATCCAAGGAAGAAATTGCTGAATCAACTATTATGCCTGGCAAAATTGAGGTTTTGCCTCAATATATTTTCCATGTGTCAAAACCAGCGATTTGCGGAGTTAGGGTGCTCTCTGGCAGGATTAAGAAAAGATATGAATTAATGAATTCAGAAGGCCAAGTTGTTGGCACAATTAAGGAAATAAAAGAAGACCAAAACAAGTTAAAAGAAGCAAAAATGGGTCAAGAAGTTGCGATTTCTATTGTTGGCGGGGTAATAGGAAAGAATATAAAAGAGAACGATACCCTGTATGTACGCGTTTCAAAGCGGGATATTCAAGTTCTGAGAACCAAATTAAAGGATCTTTTAACATCTGAAGAAACCGCATTGCTGGACGAGATTAAACAGATATCAAAATAATCGTTGTTCGTCTTTCGTAATTTGTTATTCGTAAACACGAATAACGAAAAACCAAAAACGAAAAACGAGGACAAAGAGGAAAAACAATGACCTTTAAACTCGTAGTGGCTGACCCAAAAACAGGTAAGTCCTACAAACTAGAAACTGAAGAAAAGTCGCTCCTAGGCCTGAAAATAGGTGAAAAATTCCAGGGCGATGTACTCGGACTTGGCGGTTACGAGCTCGAGCTTACTGGCGGTTCTGACAAAACAGGAACTCCAATGCGTAAGGATGTAAAAGGAAGCACTGCGCGAAGAATTTTGCTTACAGAAGGTGTTGGTTTTCATACTGACCGACCTGGTGAGCGAAGGAAAAAGCGTGTTTACGGTTACAAAATAGGCGCTGATATTGTTCAAATTAATTTTAAAGTTGTTAAAGAAGGTGGACAGCCTCTTGACAAATTAATTGCTCCTGCAGTAAAAGAAGGAGATGCTCCAAAAGAAGGAGAAGAAGCAGCTGCACCAGCAGAAGCTCCAAAGGAAGAAGCAAAACCTGAGGAAAAACCAGCAGAAGAAGCAAAACCTGAAGAGAAAAAGGAAGAAGCTCCAGCAGAAGAAAAGAAAGAAGAAGCTCCTAAAGAAGAAGTAAAAGAAGAAGTAAAAGAGGAAGAACCAAAACCGGAGGAATCCGCTAACTAACTCTATGACTGAAGCCAAATGCCAACTTCCAGAAGTAAACATTGGTTTAGTCGGCCATATTGATCATGGCAAAACATCTCTGACAGAACGCCTTTCCGGTGTCTGGACAGATCGTCATTCTGAAGAATTAAAACGTGGTATTACAATTCGACTTGGCTATGCTGATTGCAAATTTTACAAATGTCCAAAATGCAAGGACCCAGATTGTTATT
>CAZWSR010000016.1:0-8811 GCA_964636545.1 Candidatus Undinarchaeota archaeon | reverse complement strand
TCAGATACCGTATTTCTTACTAGCTTTTGGAATACTTTTAGTAGGCCTAGCTTTTACTTTTAAACCACTTGGCGCAGCCCTTGTACTACCTGTCGGTATTGTGGCAATGGTTGTGACAATTGCTTGGTTTGCAGTACTTCATGGCGGTCTTTCAGCAATGCCGCTTGATGTAATGGAATTACTAGGAATCGGCGTAGCAATAATTGTAGTTGGACGAGTTTTCGCTGGATAACAAGAATAACGAGTTATTACATAAACTTCATAGCAAAGAATGCGAATAATAGCAAGATTACAACTAGTATTACACCAAATACAGACCCTCTGTTCATTATTAGCCACTTGTATGCATTCTCACGAATAAGAATGTAAGCAACACTGGCAGAAACAGCTGCAACTGCAGTGTTCATAACAGGATCTGGATTCTTAAAGAACATTTTCAAGAGTAAAAAGGATAGTCCAAAGAACAGAATAAAAATTGGAAGGTCGTACAATATCAGATTATATCCGTAGTAGTAATACATTTTCTTAACTATATTTCTGAATTTTCAGTTATAAATACTTTACCTAGCGCCTAGTAAAACTTGGCTCTTTCAAACTGCGGATTTCCTTAATGAGAGCAGGAAGTGCTTTGGAAAGTGTTGCATTCATTGAATCAACTGTTGCTGCTAAATCCTGTATCTCGTTCTCGGTTTTTTCAGAAAGCTGGCTGGATTTTTTAGAAATTGTCTCATATGCCTGCTCCATTTTACTCATTGTTTGAGTCACATTTGCGACATTTGCTTCCAGTTGCTTGAGGTTATTAATTTCAGAATTCAATAATTGTATTTTTGTATCAAGTTCTCTGCGCAAACCATCAACTGTAGTTGAGGCAATGCTGTGCTGTTGAGCAGGTGGTGCTTGTGGTGGATATTGCCCTGGAGCTGGTTGCGGAGCTTGTGGCGCTTGCGGAGCTTGTTCATATTGTTGTTCTGGTGAAGCTGTGAATGGGTCACCTGGTTGTGCTTGTGCTGGCTGTTCATACTCTGGCTCAGCATATTCTTGTTGCTGTTGTTGCTGAAGTTGAGGATTTAAGAAATCTGGTGGTGGTGGAAGCTCATCTTGCTGTTGTTGTTCCATTGGCGGAGCCATTTTATTTGGAATTGGCTGATCTGGTAAGAACGGAGCAGGTTCACTAAGATTAGTGCCTTCGTCAAAACCGCCAATCTCCTGCTTGATTTCTTCAGGAGTTTGGGCTGGAGAGTCTCCAGGTTTTTTCTTTTTAAACGGGTCGTTGTTTGCCATTTTTATCCTTCTGTTTTCTTGAGTATATCGTCAAGAATGTGATCTGCTTCTTCAGTTGTCATGTCCTTGTCAAAATAATTGAAATTCTCATGGAATTTCTTCATTGCAAGAACTTCCTCGCGCTTAACAAGTCGCTTCATTCGCCTTTCAATGTTCTCTACACGAGTAACTAACTCTGTAACTGTTTTTGAAACGTCCTGACGACCACTCATAACTGAGTCAGTTTTTGTTCGCAATTCTTTTTTCAAGTCAAGAACGTTTTTATTGAGAATCTGGACATGTCTGCGATCATTAATAATGTTCTGTTCATTTATCCTAGCCTTGGTCTCTAAATTGTTCATTCGCCAAGTCATATCAGTTATTGCCTGCTTTGGACTGGCTTTTGGCTGGTTTGGAGGGGCCATTGATTCGAGGTAAGATTGGTGTATTAATAAAGGTTTTGACAAGCTTTAGAATAAATATATAAGGCGAAATTCCCTATCCGTCAATATGGCCGCAGAGCCGTGTAAGTATGAAGTTAAGAAAGAGGGAGACTCAACTATAATTAGATTTAACTGGATTGGTTGTCCATATTCGCCTTCGCCAGAAAGCGATCCAGAAGCAATGGCGAAGATTATTGATGCTCTTGTTCAGGTAAAAGATGCGCATCGTGTTGTTATTGCTGAAGCATATGAGTACGAATATGATAATGAACAGACGGCAATGCTTGCTGAAATCGCTAATGTTCTTGATATTTTAGTTAGAAAAGAAAATATTCTTGCAAAAGGCAAGATGACAATTAAAGAGTGTAATAAATGTTATCCAGATAGGTTCAAATTTGTTGAAGATTTGCTAATAAACAAGCTCAGGAAAGATCCAATACACGCTTACATTCTTTTGATAAATGCAATTAATGGAGCACAGAACAATATCGATGCTTTGAAGTTTGAAAAGTGCAAACAGTGCTATACTGAGTATATCAACAATATTTTGCAGGTGATTCGAGGATATCTTGAAAAAACCAAGCTGATACAATTAATAATTCCAAAACTTGACCAAATAACTCCTGGAGACAGATTGATTTATGAGGAAATTTTCAGTCCGAATATCCGCCCAAACTTTACATTAACCAGATACATGTCAAGACCGCCGATTAATGGCGAATTAATTGACCAATACAAGATTTTGAAAGACGTTGATGTTGAAATTTACAAGATTCCAGGAAAAACAGAGCACTATTATCATATGGTTCCGCCAGAGTTCAAATTGCCAGAAGATGAATATATGGTTCTTGGAATGGCAAGGAAAATAATGGTTGGTTATAAGCCTACTAGTACTGGTTTTACAAATCAAACAAGAAATTATTTTGAAAGAGTTGGCGAGGATTTAATTGCAACTGTTGCAAATGAGCAGAATATTCCAATAAAATATGAGCGAATTAAAGATCTTGCAAATATTCTTGCAAGGTATACAACAGGACTTGGAATTATTGAGGTTTTCCTTTCAGATCCTAATCTGCAGGATTTGTACATTAATGCACCAATTGGAGAAATGCCAATAAAATTATTGCACGGACAGTGGTCTGAGTGTGTTACAAATATTATTCCAACAAAAGAAGATGCTGAGGCAATGGCTTCAAGATTCAGATTAGAGTCAGGAAGGCCATTGGATGAAGCAGAACCGGTTTTGGACACAAGCACAAAAGTTCCAGGAGGAAGGGCGCGTGTTGCTGTTATTACAAAGAACTTAAGTCCAGAGGGACTTGCATTTGTTTTCAGAAGACACAGAACTAGGCCGTGGACATATCCACTATTTATTGAAAATAAAATGATGACTTCGCTTGCAGCTGGATTATTGTGGTTTGTTGTGGATGGTGGTCGTTGTTTACTATTTGCAGGTCCGCGATCTTCTGGTAAAACATCTGTGCTTGGCTCAACACTTGTTGAGATAATGAAGAAATACAGAATACTTACAATTGAGGATACATTAGAACTTCCTGTTAAAGAACTTCGAGATATGGGATTCAATGTTTTGTCAATGAAAGTGCAGAGTGCAATTACGAAACTGCAGAGCGAATTGCCAGCTGATGAAGGAATAAGAACTGCGCTGCGTCTTGGTGATTCTTGTTTGATTGTTGGAGAGGTTCGTTCTAAAGAAGCAAAAGCATTGTATGAAGCTATGCGTGTTGGTGCTTTGTCAAATATTGTTGCAGGAACAATTCACGGAGATACCCCTTACGGTGTTTGGGACCGTGTTGTGAATGATTTGGATGTCCCTACAACTTCTTTCAAGGCAACTGACTTGCTTGTGATGAGTGCGCCAATTAGGAGTGCAGATGGAATGCACAGGTTCAGGAGAGTATTTACAATCACAGAAGTTGGAAAGAACTGGACTGACGACCCACTGAAAGAGAATGGTTTTACTGAATTATTGAAATATGATGCAAAGAAAGATGTGCTGCTTCCAACAAAAGAGTTCATTAATGGAGATTCAGAAGTTTTAATGAGTATTGCAAACCGAGTGCGTGAGTGGGCAGGCAATTGGGAAGCTGTTTATGATAATATAAAATTGCGAGCTAATGTGAAACAAGCAATTGTTGATATTTCAAAAAGCACAGGAAATCGAGAATTTTTAGAAGCTCAGTTTGTTGGAGAATGTAATAATCATTTCCACTTGACAACAGAGCAAGTTAGTGAGGAGCTTGGTGGTTTGGACAGCAAGGTGATTTATGAGCGATGGACAACTTGGTTAAAAGATAGAGTAAAAGGAAGGCCGCAAGGAATGGAACTGCACCCAAATAGTCCATGGGAAGGTGAAGCAAGTGCCTAAGAAAAAAGAAAAAATTGACATGCTGAAAGATCAGGATAAAATAAAGGAGCTTGTCAGGAAATACAAAGCAGAGCAGGCAGAGAAAAAACCAACATACACCCAGAGTGTTGAAGAATTTTCAGTTGAATCACGAGAGTTTAAGGATTTTTATGCAGGCCAGATGGAGAGTGAAAAAGCACATAGTATGTATGAGAAGCTTGCGAAAATTGGTGGAAAAATCATTAAGATGAAGGTCAAGGAGAAAGATGCTGATAAGATGGGGAAGCAGCTTTACTCAATTGGTTATCATATTACTCCAGCAGATGTGATGGGTTTGGCAATATTGACACTCATTATTTTTGTATTGATTGGTGGTGCTTTTATTCTTAAGAATTATGTTATTTCGCTTGTTGTGATAATGATTGGGCTTGGAATGATGATGATGATTCAGAAAATGCCAAGCTTTTTGGCAAAAGCTGGAAAAGTTGAGACAATGAATTACATGCCATTGGCAGTTACATATATGGTTATCTTTATGCGAAGCACACCAACTCTCGAGGGTGCTGTTGACTTTGCAGCAAAACATTTGACAGGGCCGCTTGGTCGTGATTTACGAGCTCTTGTTTGGGGTTTACATAATGGCCATTACATGAGTATGGAGCAAGCACTGAAAGAATATGCCGAAACCTGGAAAGATGATCACAAGACATTTTATGAGTCCTTGAATATTATAAGAGATTCTGGCAAAATTGCAAATGAGCAGGACCGATTGAAAATGCTTGGAGAAGCCACTAGAGTTATTTTGCAAGGTAATTTTGACATGATGAAAGACTTTGCTCGTGGATTGGACATGCCAATTATGGTTTTGTACATGCTTTGTATTGTACTGCCGGTTATGGGTTTAGTTATTGCACCGATTGTGACAACAGTTATGTCTTCTGGTTTTAATTCAAACTGGCTTATTGTGATTTATGATATTATTTTACCATTGATTGTTTATGGAGTAAGTAAAAATATCCTAAAGAGCAGACCTGGTTCTTTTAATCAGCCAGATATTGAAGGAGTTGAAGGTATTCCAAAAGCTGGTTGCATGTTAATAAAATCTGGAATAAAAGAAATTAATTTGAAAGTGTGGCCAATTTCAGTAATGATGTTCATTGTAATTTCAATTCCCGGAATAATGATGTTTGTTGGTGGAGGAGGGGGTGGTGATTTCGGATTAGTACCTCTAATTCAGAGTATGACATTTATTTGGGGCGCTGCTGCTGGTATTGCGTTCTATGGTTGGGCAACATCGTATCAGAAAATCAAGATAAGAAAGGATTTGAGAGATCTTGAAGCTGGAATGAATGTTGCATTGTATGAGCTTGGAAATACTTTGCAAATGGGAACACCCGTGGAAAATGCAATGGCTAGTGCCGCAGATGCTGTAAAGAGTGGTGCAGTACACGATATGTTCACAAAAGCAAGTGAGAACATAACAACATATAAGATGACTTTGAGGGAGGCGTTTTTCAATAAGGAAACTGGTGCAATGAAGAACTATCCATCAAAATTAGTTACCACAATTTTAGATGTGTTGATTGAGTCATCAAAAGTTGGAATGCAAGCTACTTCTTCTGCTATGATAACAATTAGTTCTTATTTAGAGAATTTAGCAAGAATTAAAGAGAGTATCAAAAACTTGATTGGGAAAACAGTTGGTTCAATGAAGTTCCAAGCAAAATTCTTGACATCGTTTATTACAGGAGTTATTGTCGCACTTGATGTGTTGTTGTTTAAGATATTATCACAATTAGGTAGTAGCATGAGTGATTTCTCAATGCCAAGCGAGGGCGTAGCAGGACTTGGAACAACAAGCATTTTCAAGAACAGTTTGTTCAGTGTTGCTTCTGTTATCCCAGCTCACCACATGCAGTTAATGGTTGGAGTTTACATGATCCTTACAACAGTTTTATTGTCAATGCTGATAAATGGAACAGAGAACGGCAAAGACACTGTTGGAAGGAACAAATATATAGGTAAGAATATAATAATAGCAACAATAGTGTACAGCGCAGCAGCAATAATTGGAACACTTGTGTTCACCTCATTCCAAGTATAAAATGAAAAAGATAAAAGACATAAAAGCTCAGATGAGTCCGCTTCTGAGAAATGTAGTTATAATAATCTTAGTTGTAATAATGCTTGGCATCCTCATCCTATCATGGAAAGGATTTGTAGGAAAAATGATGCAATGATATACATTAAACACCTCTTCAAGGCAATTGTGAAACCACGTGAGACTTTTAATGAATTGCAGGGCTATGTTGGGATAAAAGAGGGAGTGATTGCATGGGGATTGTGTATGGTTTTAAGTATGATGGTAGCTTTTATGTCAGTGAAAGCACTTGGTTTTGAAGCCTTTCTAATGAATTTTGGAGTTGGGAATTCAGTTGAGGTAGTATCGTTGCTGAGTTGGCTTGGAATTAATTTTGTGATATTATTTTGCGTTTCTGGGATTGCTGCATTTTTTGCAAGGAAGTTTGGTAATGGTGGTGATTTCAAAACAACTATTGGAATGTTAGGATACACAAAAGCACTTGTGATAGTTAGAGGTTTTGTAACATCAATGTTCACTCTTTTTGTGTGGTGGAGAACAATAGCTGCAGTTAGATTAAGTTTACAAGGAGTTCCAATGGCTTCAAACTTTTTTGTAATGTATGCGATTCCAGTGTACATATTCACTGCGATTTTCGGGTTGTGGACACTCTGGATAGAGACTTATGCAATTTCTATTGCAAATGATATTGATTCAAGAAAAGTGCTGATAGTGATGTTTATTGCCATGAGCATAGTTTATTTTGTTACTGGAGGCCTTTTGATATGAAAACTAGGCAGAATAAAAAAGCTCAGGGCGGAAAAATGCTCATGATGGTAGCTGGAGCAATTACAATTCTCATAATTGGAGGAGTAATGGTTACATTTATGATGAAACTTGCATCAACTGCGCCTGCAAAAGCACAATCAACATTATGTGCAAATACAATGCAATTGACGATATCTACTCATGATGGTGTTGACAAAGGAGTGAGAGATGCTATTTTATCAAGTCATCAGAAAACAAAAAGTATTGGAGTTACTGATGTAATTTTTAGTCCACGTAAGTCATTTGGAAACTATGCCGCGAACCGTGGAAAAGATGCAGTGAATTCTGGTTTAAAAACTGGTTTTCAAAAGATGGGAAGTATGATAAAGGATAGTGTAAAACCAGTGTGTAGTACAAGTAGCACAACATGTAGAGGGGATGCTGCTGAAGTTTCAAGATGTTTGCATGAAAGAACTGCAGACACTTATTATGCACTTCTTGGAGGTGCTTATCACGAGAAAGCAATAATTGAGTGGCAAGGTATGACTTTGTATGAAATTAGTATAAGGGTAACAAAACCTGGAAAAATTAAATTGAAAGGAGGTTGTTCAGATTATATTAAAGGTTGGGTGAATGATCCTGAGGATCCAGATAACCTAGATGTTTGTGATAACAGAGATGATTTTGACCCAGATGATGATGATACAATAGACAAATGGCTGGAACCTTGTGGAGATGAAGAAACATCATTAATGAAAGAAAAATACTGCAACCTGCAATTTGGTACAGTAGATGGAACTACAATTGCCTTGACAGGTATAGCTGACTGCAGTAAAACAATTTGGGGGCCGCTGTCACCTCACTGTCTGTGCTATCCAAAAGAAGGAACAGGAAACAAGATAGGAAATGGAATAAGGTTTACTGGACGGGAGAGAATTTCAGGGTATACAAGTGAAGGTTATGATGGAAGTGAAAATAAAGTAATTGGTTTGTCAGATAATAATGAAAAGCTTAATTTAGGAAAGATAGAAACGTGGAGCAAACTGGAAAAACCATATGGAGGACTTTATCCGTACCTATATGGATGTGGAGATGATTTGACAGATCTTGGTCGATTTATAGATATAGAAAAAATGGAACAAGAAGAAGTGCAGGAATTTATGTGGAAAACACCATATAGTGGATGGTGGCAAGAAGATGTTGGAAGTGTTAATTTTCCAAATATAGAAAATACAAGAGATGAAGATTTTAAAGTAGAAACACTGTTAAGTCTTGGAAGTAGTGGTATAATAGGAGGGGGGTATAGGACTGCTGACTGTTGGAAGAATCATAAATATCAGAGTATAACTTGCGGTTATTACGCAGCGCCGATTATACAAAACAAATAAAAAATGAAAACAATGAAAAATAAAAAAGCTGATGGAGGAGGAATGCCAATAGGCGCAATAATGGGAATTATAGGTGCAGTAGTAGCTTTTTTAGTAATACTTGGAATTATGAGTATGTTGAGTGGAACAACAGAAGGTAGTGGAATTCCAATGGGTAAGGAGCCAGACCTTACAGAGTATGATGTTTGTGATGGCGGAACTTGTTTTGCTGGATACTGCGACGATAGTACAATATTTTTTGATCTTAATTGTGTGACAATTTCACAGACAGTAAGTGAAGCGAAAAATTATTGTCTATTCTTAGGAACTGCAGCAAATGATGATGGAACATACAATAATGATAACCGAGGTGAACAATGGTTAGAAATACAGATAAATGATATTGAAAACATTGAAGAAGATTATGGAATAGATCGTTTTCTTATTCAAGTGAATGTGCCAGAATTAACAGGAGGAAGAGTTCGTTTGAAATTTAAGAATCAAGCAGTTGGTACAGGAGGGGAGATG
>CAZWSR010000015.1:0-9542 GCA_964636545.1 Candidatus Undinarchaeota archaeon | reverse complement strand
TTCACTTTTGGAATTGTTGGTTAACCTAAAAAATATTGGTGCGCCGACTGAGACTCGAACTCAGGTGGCAGCCTTGGCAAGGCTGTATCATAGCCGCTAGATCACCGGCGCGTAAGGTTTTGTATTAAAGCACGGTTATAAAAATGTTTTGTTACTCCCACCAATCACCACTGCCCCTTTTCCTAGCTGCTGGTCCTTTTACTGGTTCGTCAAATGTTACAGGGTCTTCTGGTTTTGTGCTTGTCATAAAGTCAGGCATTTCAGTTGGAGTGCTTGGTGTTTCACTACCATACTCTGGTTCTGGGCTGTAACTTGATGGCGATTCAGTTAAAATATCTGGATATTTGAGCATCAAAATTCTAAGTGCAAGATACGCTGCATTTTTTGCATTATCAATCCCAACAGTTGCAACAGGCAAACCAGCTGGCAATTGTGACATTGAAAGCAGAGCATCCAACCCATTTAGCTTCTGACTGCACGGCACACCAATTATTGGTTTTGATGTTATTGAAGCAACAAGTGCTGGCAAAGGTGCTGCAAGGCCTGCAACACAAATCAAAACATCTGCATCTGATTCTTTTACAAGTTCCCGCAATTCAATATACTGCTTTGCTCCTGGAGCAACTTCAAGTCGGCAATCAATTGAATACCGCTCAAAAACCTCAACAGCACGGTCTGCAACATGCTTGTTGGTGTCAGAATCAATCAGCACTAGTACTTTCTTCATGAAATTGGGTAGTAATCAGGGTTTTAATTATTTTACTATAGGGAAGCCTTTATAAATTCATAAGTGTTATTCGGAATTATGTTTGAAAACATGCCAGTTTGGTTTGTAACATATCTACCAAACATAGCTTTTGCATTAATTGTAATGGTAGGCACGATTTTCATAGAGTTTATTATTGGCTGGATTTATCGGAATTACAAACAGAAATATGGTGCAAAACAAGGTGCTCAACTTACTGAAACTGCCTTAAGGATAGTTGTTTTGTTTATCGGAATCTTAATTCTTTTATCAACAATTCCAGGTCTTTCAAGCAATGCAGTTCGTCTGGTTTTCGGAGCAATTGGTATAATTCTTGCACTCAGCTCAACAACAATAATTGCAAACTCTGTTTCTGGTGTTATAATTAAAATGATGGGGCAGTACAGAGTTGGGGACATGGTTAAAATTTCTGGAATACTTGGAAAAGTTTCTGAAATCGGAACTCTTCAAACTGAGCTTCAAAATCCAAAACGTGGGATTGTCAAACTTCCAAACAGTTTGGTTCTGAAAGATGTTATTTTCAATTATTCAACTCGTAAATACATTGTAAATGTGCCTGTAACTATTGGTTATGATATTGACAGAAGGAAGGTTGAAAAACTTCTAATGCAAGCTACAAAGGACACTGGATTGAAAAATCCATTTGTTTTCATTCTTGAGCTTGGAAATAACTGGGTAAAATATGAGGCAAATGGTTTGCTTGAAGATACTTCAAAAATGGTTATTATTGAATCAAACTTGCGCAAGAATATTCTTGATAGGTTCAATAGTGCTGGAATTGAAATTTTGTCACCGGATTTTGTTAGTTTAGAGCAAGTTCCAAAAGGTAAGAAAATGTTGCCGCCAGAAAAAGCACGCAAACTTAAACAAGACATTGGTGAGGAAAAAGCAGAAGCAAAGAAGACTGAAGATGTGATGTTTGAGAAAGCAAAGCAGGAAGAAGAGCAGGCAAAGCGAGATGAATTAACAAAGCAGAATATTCTTGAGGCAATGAATGCGCATATGAAAGAGCGGAACAGGATTGCAGATTGGGTTAAGAGTCAAGGTGTGAAAGTTGGTGCTTGGACAAAATCAGAGAAAGTAATTGAGCAAATTGCTACTTCAAATAAGATTTCAGTTACTTCTTTGAAAGAATTCCTTGGGAAAAGTGAAGAAGATTTGAAAAAAGATAAAGAAACTAAAGACAAGAAAAAATCAAAGAAAAAGCCAAAACCAATTATTAAACTTTAATTCTTTTTAATTAAATTACATTCAGTGTCAACTTCAACAAAGTGGTTTGCATTTCCGTTCCTGTACTCTTCGCACTGGTTTTCTGGTTGATCATCCACATCTGTTCTTGGATTATGTGCAATATCACAAACCCAGTCATCCACAGTCCACTCTGGATTATTGTCTGACAAACAGGCACCCGCTGACAAATCTTCTTCAGCCTGAACAGCTGCCTGGCAATGCAGAATACAATGTTCTTCTACTGTAACTTTCTCTTCAAAAGATGTGCATCCGCTCACTAAGATTATTGAGGCGATTATTAGGGCACATATGAGCTTGTTCATCAGACTGTTTATTTTTTAGGAGTATAAATAACTTTATAAATTAGCTAAAATAGAACTTTTGTACTGCTGCGCGTTGTGTGTCTTATTAGGCATTAACTGTGCAAGTAGGATAAAACTTAAAAATACTAGCTTGTACAATTTGTGCTTGTTAGTGACACCCAACGCGCTGGTAGTCTAACGGTTAGGACCCTAGCCTTCCAAGCTGGTAATCCGAGTTCAAATCTCGGCCGGCGCACCAATTTTATCATGAAAATCCTAGGAATTGAAAGCACAGCCCACACACTTGGAATTGGTGTTGTAGAGACGGCTCCACTGCGCCCCGGTGCCCCTGGGCCCCTTGGCAAGATTCTATCCAACGAGTGGGATATGTTTGTTCCAGAAGAAGGTGGGATTACTCCAAGAATGGCTGCTGACCATCATGTTGAGGTTTTTCAGAATGTTTTAGGTAAAGCACTTACTGAAGCTAATTGCAAAATTACTGATATTGGAGCATTTGCATTTTCACAAGGCCCTGGATTAGGTCCTTGTTTGCGTATTAGTGCTACTGCTGCTCGCTATTTGTCAAAAAAATACAAAAAACCACTTGTTGGTGTGAATCACTGTATTGCCCACATTGAAGTTGGGAAACTTGCTACTGGTGCAAAAGATCCAGTTGTTGTTTATGTTTCAGGCGGGAATACGCAAATAATTGCATTGAAATCTGGCAGATACAGAGTTTTTGGAGAAACTTTAGATATTGCACTTGGCAATGCACTTGACCAATTTGCTCGCGAAATGGAAATCCCTCATCCAGGCGGTCCTGAAATTGAAAAACTTGCACTCAAATCAAAAAATTATATCAAGCTTCCATACACTGTCAAGGGAATGGATATGAGCTTTTCTGGAATTTTAACTGAGTCCAAAAGAAAATTAGCAAGTGGCAATAAAAAAGAGGATTTGTGCTATTCTTTTCAAGAAACATCTTTTGCAATGCTCACTGAAGTTACAGAGCGCGCAATGGCTCATTGTGAAAAAGATGAAGTGCTTGTTGTTGGTGGAGTTGCTGCTAACAAAAGATTCTCGCAAATGCTTGAAGTAATGGCAAAAGAACGGGGTGCAAAATTCTATGCTGTTCCACTCAAACTTGCTGGCGATAATGGTGCAATGATTGCGTGGACTGGTGCTGTGATGTTGAAAGCTGGACTGCAGACAAGTTTAAGTAAAAGTAAAGTTGATCAGAAATTTAGAACCGATGAAGTAGATGTTAAGTGGATTTGATTATTCTAACTTCCTCAAACTAATTCCACAATCTTTTAAAATTTTCAAAGCAAGTTCATCTGGATAGTCCCCGCCATAAATAACTTCCTTAAGTCCTGCATTAACTATCATTTTTGCGCAAACAGAGCATGGAGTATTTGTACAATAAAGTGTTGCGCCTTTTACTGGAGTTCCAAAAATAGCTGCTTGAATTATTGCATTCTGCTCAGCATGCAGTCCAGTGCAAAGTTCATGCCGCTCACCACTTGGAACTTCTAATTTAGTTCGCAAACATCCAATTTCATCACAATGTTTCATTCCTTTTGGATTTCCATTATATCCAGTTGAAAGCAAGTGCTTGTTTTTCACAATAACTGCACCAACTTTTCTCCTCTGGCAAGTTGCTCGCTCTGAAGCAAGATGTGCCATTTTCATAAAATATTGGTCTGGTGACGGCCTGTCATGATCTTCTGCTTTGTCTGGCAACTCTGTCCATGAGTCCTTAGATATAAATTCCTTTAATTTTTCTTTAATATTTTCAGCCATCCCAGTGTTGGGTATTGATAAGTAGTTAATAATGTTTTCTAAGCTCCCTTTCGGAGAGCATCATACCAATCCGCATGTTGAATATCTTTCTCCAGCATTTTAAAAACATCTTCAGAACCTTGTTTTTTTGCAGTTGACAAATGCTTTTTGATATACTGTTTCATCAAGTCCTTTGTATTAACTCGCATTACAGCATCTGAATGAACTGCTCCAAGTGGATATGGATAGGCCTTGTATTTTGAATCTAATGCGCATATTCCAAGTTTGTGCATTCGCTGTTTTATGAATCCTTCCCTATCTCCTGAACCATGTAATTTATCGTATGGGAAGTCAATCCGAAACACATTGGAATTGCCTCTGAACGTGCCGAAAATGAGCTCGGAAACAGGCTTTTCTTGATATTCTTGCACCAAAGGGTAGTAAAACCAGGACTTGTCCTTGAAACCATGTTCTCCAGCTTTCCAGCCCATGTAAGATGCAGCTGAGTAATTATTAATGCAATGTCCAGTTCGCTTTGAAACTCCTATTACATTTTCATGTTTTTCAAGAATTCGCGAGCTCTCCATTGCCAAAGCACCGTCAATCAACAACAAATCATCAGAAAGCACTTTACCATCTTCAATTTGTTTAAGAATAAAGTTTGTTTCCATTGTTTTTAGGATTGAGCCTGATTCAAAATCCTTTTTCTGATGTCCAATTCCTCTCTCAGTCAGCATCAGCATGTCGTGTTCCAAAATTCTGTCTTTCTGAATTGTGTTGCATGTCCGGTCCTTTAAATTTACTTCAAATGACCTGAAAGCGAGTTTGACATAAGCAATATTCCAGCCAGGTGTTTCATAAACAATTAGCGAGCCAGCATCAAATGCAGCTACGCGGAATCGCTCATCAGCTCCAAAAGGCGAATATTCTTTAAAATTCTTTTCTGAAAAATCATGAAGTTTGTATTTGATTGAGCCACTTGAGCTTTCCATAAACTCTGGCTTTTTCTCACTAGCGCTTTTATATTTTGATTCAAGGGTTTTGATAATTGTCTCTACTTTGGATTTCATTATTAGAACTTCTGTAAGTATTTATTCTATATATATCCTTATTGTTTTTTTTATTGTTTTTTCTATGTTTTTATCTCTTCCTTTTATCAATAAGTCATTGAGCTTTTCTACTCCTTTTTTTACATTTATCTCTCCTTTTCTTAGTTTTTTCATAAGTTGTACAGTTTCTTCTTTTATTTCTTTAATATCTCTCTTTTCTATTATTTCAAGTCTATGTGTTTCCTCTTTTTTCTTTACCAAAATTGGATAACTGTTTATCTGCTGTTTCACTGTCAAGATGTCTTGAAAGTAGTGCAAAATCTTTGAAAAGCTGCATATCTCCTTGTATTTTTTTGTTTTTTCTTAATTCTACCCAGATCCTGTTGCATAATTTTTTCCTGTAACTATTGCTTAACTCTCCAATTGTTATTTCAGAAAGAGTTGTATGCATTTCCCTGTATTTTTTCTTTTTTGCCAAAATAAGTGCATCTCTAAGAAGTTCCTTATTTCTTTCTTCAGCTTCTTGTTCAGGTGTTAGCTCCTTTAATTCAATTAATTCACTTTTTTTTATTTTTTTGTTGTTTTTTCTTCTTAGTACTGGAATTGGTTTTTTTGGTTTTTGTAATCTAACATTTCCTTTTATAATTGTTGGACATTTTTCTGTTGTTTTGATTACTCTTTTTACTTCTTCGTTTGTCAATGGTATATACGTATCTTTTTGGTTAGGGTCTTCTCTAACTAATATTAATCCCTTCCTTTTTTCACTCCTTAGAATGAATATTTCTTCTGTTACATCTTGTTCATTTATCATTTTTACATTTTCCTTAAGGCATTTTTTCTCCGAAAATTTCTTCGTGTGTTCTTTCAACTTCTTTTAAAAACTCATCGTCTTCTTCTTTTGTCCTAAAACCAGTAAGTATATCTTCTACTTTTTCTAGATATTCCTTTGTATCTTTTTTCTCTTGTTCTCTTTCTTCAGTTTGTTTTTCGTCAAAGCTGATTATTTTTTCTGCAATTTCTTCTTCTTTTTCTTCTGGTTTTTCTTTTTCATCCAAACTAAGGAAGTCATCTATTTCTCCCATAAAGTTATTGCATTCTTCTTCTTTTCTTTTAGCACGTTCCTCTTCTGTTTCTATTTTTTCTTTTACTATTTGTTCTATTTCTGCTTCTTTTTTGTTTTTTTGTGGATCTTCTTTTGGAATAGACTCTTCTGCTACTTCTCCACTTTCTTTAATTACATCAGCTTTTTTCAGTTTTCTTTTTTTTCTTGTTATTACTATTTTCTTCAACTTTTTTTGTATTATCTTTCTGGTTTGTATTTTTTCTTTTTTGGTTTTTCTTTTTTTGTGTCTTATTTTTGTTTTCTGAACTTTTTTTACTTCAACTGGTACTATTCTTGTTATTCTGATTGGTCTTTTTCCTTCTCTTTTGATTTGTTCTCTAATTATTTTTCTTTTTCTTTTTACTCGTTCTGGTGGTATCTCTAATAATTCTATTAAATCATCTTCAAGTTCTTCATCTTCTTTTTCTTCTTCTTTTGGAAATGTTTTTAGTATTTCTTCTATAGCAACCATGAAAATTCTCACCCAAGGAGTTTTTTCCATTGTTCCTAATTTTTTCCTAAGTTTTTTCAGGAGTTTCAGTGCGTTTTCTCTTTTTATCTCACCTGTCTGTATTCTTTCCAAAATATCTTCAATTCTCTCCTTCTTGTTCATTTCTTTCTTGCTCTTTGGTTTTTTTGGAGGAACTGGTCTTAAATTATTGATATTGTAAGTTATTGGAACCAAAACTGTCATATCCAGAAGTTTTAATCTGACAGTGTTACTGTCAAGATATACACTGACAATTTTTGCCCTGCGCCCCTTGTAAGCACCCTTAAGTAGAATTACTTCTTGTCCTGCTGTTATTGTTTTTATTTTTCTTTTTTTTGGTTTTTGTTTTACTTTTCTTGTTTTTATGGTCATTTAATTTCCTCCTACTTGTTCATTTTTTCTTTTTTAGTGGATATCTTTTGTTGATTATATAGTTCATTTCATCGTTTATTTCTCCTCGGCTTTTTCCTTGTTTCATTGAGTTGATTATTTCTTGTGGTGAGAATCGTTCTTCTGGACGTTTGAGTTTTAATGTTTTTAGCATTTCTCCAACTGTAGTAATTGCTTCTCCTTCTATTTCTTTGACAATTTCTCTTGCTTCTTTTATTTCTTCTCGCTCTTTTTTTGGTGCTTTGTCAATGTCTTCTTTTGTTGGTGTATGTTCTTTTATTCCGTGAATTAAGTCGTTCCATTCTTTTATGTTTTCTGCGATTTCGTTTGCTTCTTTTTTTGTTATTTTTCCCTCTTTTTTTACTTTTCGCATCTTATTCTTTGTTTTTATTATTTTTCTTTTTACAACTCTTTTGATCTCTTCTGCTTTCTTTTTTGTAGTTACTTTTGCTGTTTTTTCCTTTTGTTTTTTAATAGTTGGATAAACCATATTTTCTACTTCTTGTAGGTTTTCGTATTCTTTTGCGCTTAGTACTTCTTTCATAGCTCCTGTTCTTGGTAAGAGATATGTCTTTGTTAGGCGTTCTTCTGTTATTTTACCACTTGCTCCTTTTCTACTTATTTCCAATATATCTCCATTTACTGAAAGAATAGTTCTTTCTGCTTTACTGTTTGAAATAATAACATCTCCTACTCTGAGGTTTTCTATTGCAGTTTCTAATCTAATCTGTCTTTCCTCATCAGAAGTAAGTTTTTCTCCTCCCATCTCCCACCCTGCGAGCGGAGCTCCTTTTTGTTTTTCTTTTGCAAGAGCGTTTTTGTATGAGTTGTATATGGCGGTAACTCTTTTTGGTGGGGCACCACTTCTAAGTAATCCATTTCTTAATTGTTCTGGTGTTGCCTTTTTCTTGTATGAAACTTTTATTAGTCGTTTTGCAAATCCTTTCCACTTTCCACTTCTCAGTATTTTTGCTGCTTTTTCCCATTCTCCTGTTTCACTTCTTTGTGAAAGTGATATTGCGTCTGAAGATGAATAACCAGATTCTTGCATACCAGTAGTTATTGTACTTCCGCAAATATTGCAAATATGACCTTTTTGATTATATGGTAATTTTACTCTATTTCTGCACTTTTTGCAGGTATACCACACTAATTTTCCTTTATTTTTCCCTGTTCTCATCACCAATGCTCTACCTCTTGGTATAATGCCGCCTGGTAAATATGACAGGAATGGTACTGTTTTAACTTGATCACTAATTTTCTTTTTCTTATCTGCCTTTGTTTTTATTTTCCCTATTTTTTCTTGTAGTTTTGTTATCTCTGGTGTACTGGTTCCTTGGTATCCCAATCTTTTCATAATTTTTGCTTCGTTCTCACTTGGCTTTTTTCTCTTTTCTGGTATTGAAATATTAAATGGATTGTTCTCTATTCGGTTATCAACTGAAAAACTTTTTACATAATCATCATATTTTGTTGTTTTAACTCTCATGTAATATGTTCCTTTTTCTAGTCTAATTGCAATTTTTCCTTCATCACAAATCAAAATCCAAGTTTTTTTATGTTCTATCTCACTTGTTTTTTCTAAGTCGATTATTGCAAATAATGCTTCTTTATCACTTGTTTTTTTAACTATCCCCTCTACTTTGTAATATGTTTTATCTTTAATCTCATTAAACGCATTTACAAATATCTTTTTTACTGGGTCATTATCACTCATCTGGCTCATCACCTCTCCTAGTTTGTTGAGTGCTTCTTTTTTATTTATTTTACATTCAGAATAGTCACTGATAGCATCTATTCCTGAATCAACCAAATTTTCGCCTGATGTAAGCAAATTAATAACAACTTCGTTTGGAACTGTTGGTATTGAGGGACTTCCTCTAATTTTTTTTGCAAGCTCAGTGTCTCTGATTTCTTTATCACTTTTTTTTATTTGCTCCTGTACGTCACGTTTAAACATATCTCTGATTCCTACTTTTTCAATGTCTGGTAAAGTTGGATGTTGAGTTTTGTCTTCTGTATATTCAAGAAGTTTTGGTTCTTCTTCTTCTTTATTTCCAAGTAGTTTTTTGTATTCGTGTGCAAGTAATTTTATTTCTTCTGGTAACATTACTCTAAATCTTCCATCTGGGTATTTCATTAATGCAACTACACGCCCATCTTCTGTTTTCACTAAAACTCGTTCTGGTTTTTCTTCTTCTGTTTCTATGTATCTCCCAAACGCATCTCTTCTGTCAAATAGATCTCTAAATGGTGGTAGTGATGGTGCTCCAACTGATGCACTGCTTTCTTTAATTTTTTCAATAATCCTCAATGCTTTTTTCTCATCTTCTTCAGTGTCGCTACTTGGTTCTATAGGTATTAGGACTTGAATTGGTTCTTTATCTCCTGGTTCAACTGTGATAGTTTTTTGTACTGGCACAATTCCTGG
>CAZWSR010000014.1:0-15101 GCA_964636545.1 Candidatus Undinarchaeota archaeon | reverse complement strand
GCGCAATGTTGTGGTTTTTAATGGGCTACACTAGCAAACTTGCAGGAACTGAAACTGGGGTTGTAGATCCTGTCAGCACATTCTCTCGCTTTTTCGGAGAGCCGTTTCTACCAAGGCCTCCAACTGTTTATGTCAAACTGCTTGGCGAGAAAATGGACAAGCACAACACAACTGTTTATCTTATTAACACTGGCTGGACTGGTGGTCCGTACGGTGTTGGAAAACGAATAGATATTAATCTAACTCGACAAATGGTTAATTGTGCGCTTGATGGTGATTTGGAAAATGTGGAATATACTGAAAATAACTTATTCAATATTTCAGTTCCTAAAACCTGCCCAGGAATTCCTGAAAAAGTTTTGAATCCTGAAAGCACGTGGGATGACAAAACCGCTTACAATCTCGCAGCTAAAAAATTAGCACAAGAATTCAAAAAACATTTCAACAAAACATACAAAGACAAAGTTTCAACGGAAATCGAAAAAGAATGTCCTGGTTATTAATCAATGTATCCCCCAAAACTTATAAACAGCAGGTTCTGTTAAAATGGAGAGGGGAAAAACAAAAATGCCTATAGTAGATTTAACCTTTACAAAAATAAATGCAAGCAGGAAAAAACCTGAAAAGGGTGCTAACCTGAACGACGGACTTAAAATCAACAGTGGAACCAAGATAAACAATATTGTCAAAGACAAGTTCGGTAAGCTCGGCGAGTGCCTTCTTATTGATTTTTCTTATAATGCAAATTATGAGCCAGATCTTGGCAGTATTGAAATCTGTGGTGAAGTTGTTTTTTATGAACCAAAACTTACTCAAGTTTCTGATATTCAAGATGGAAAAGTTGTTCTAAAACCAGGTACATTTGAGTTAGTTCAGAACGCTATTCTTTCAGCATCTAGTGTGGAATCTTTGTTAATTTCTAGAGAAATCAAACTTCCTCCTGCTGTTCAGTTACCAAGAGTGACATTAAAGCCATCTGACGAAGTTGCAAAAGACAACACAGTTGAACTTAAAAACGAAAAAGAAGAAGAAAAGAAAGATTAGTCTTTTTTCATAAGTTGTTCCCAACTACCTTTTCTCAGCTCAAGCTCTTTGATTATTTTAATTGCTAATTGATTCCCTTTTTTAGATAATTTGAAAACATACAGTTTAAATTCGCGTCCAGTAACCATTCTTGAATATTCTAATATCATTTTATTTTCTTTTAATTTTTTCATATGAGTTGACAAAACTCCGCCACTGTTCTTTATAGCATCAGCAATACCCCCTCTTGTTATTTCAGGAGGATTATCTCTCTTTTTAATTCTCGTTCCTGCGAATTTTAAATGTATCAGTATCTTATCACTAGCACTCAAAGTGTTTTTAATTAATCTCGCAGTCCAGGGCACTTCTTTATAATAGTATTTTATAATGTCTTTTTTAGTTGCCCAAATTCCTTCCATCATCTCTTTTACAATTTGAATTCCATTTTCTGTTAATATGTAAATCTCTCTTTTTCCTGTTTTTCCCATAACTCGTGAAAGTGCCATTTTCACAAGACCAGTTGCTCGAAGGTTTGTTAAAGAATATCTCAATGTATGCATACTATCTCCAGACACATCCACCAAACCACTCATCATCAATTCTGATGGTTTGTATAATCGTCCCTCAAAATTCTTATCATGAAATTGATATGCAAAAATGTGGTACAGGATATTTGTTTCTAGTCCAAGCATTTTTAATTCTTTTTTTGATGAAACTTTCCTATCCATTTATACTCTGCTCAACAATTTTAATTTTCCTCTCATCCAAACCAATCAAAGGTCTGAAGATTGGAACATTAATTTTAATTTTCTTAAAATCTTGCAATTCATTTAGCCCATCTGCTGTGAAAATCGCTTTGATTTTCTGCTCTTTTGCAATTCTCTCAGTTTCTTTGTAAAGATCTTTTGAATCAACAATATGAACTTTGAAATCACCAAGCCAGTGTTTTAAATTACCTAAATCAAGTTCTTTTGAAGCAACTGCTTCAATTTCACAACCGCGCTTTGCCATTAAATAAGCAGCTACCTGATATGGTTTTTTCTCATCAAAAATCCCAAGCACTTTTCCTTCAATCCCCTGCGGAATTCCACCAGGTCCTGGAATTTTTTCAACAAAAACATAAGCTTTTTTGTTCCGCACTTCAACAAAAACTTCGCGGTTTGGCTTATCTAAATCAACACCTGCTTCAGTTGCTTTTTTTATGTCAGAACCAATTTGTTTTTTGATGTCGCGACTTTTGAAATCATGAATTCCTTGTCTTGAAACGCGAACAGCAAATGTATCTTCTTTCTTAATTTTACTTTTTGCAACTACTAATGATAATTTTGAAATTTCTTTCATGTCTGCTGAGCAAGATGCTGCTGGTGAAAATGTAGCTGTTCCAAAAATTGTTCTAAGTAATTTAAGAGCATTCTCGTCAGTTGTGTTAATGTAAACTCTGCCCCATTCTGTTTTAATATCTTCAAAATCAATAACATGTTTGTTAAGAAGTCCTTTGATATTTTCCATAAACTTGTTTTCAAAAATTCGTCTTGTCTGTGGACTTTTCAAACCAATTTCTCCATAACGCACAAGGATTGTGTCAAATTTCATAGTGCTACCTCCTTTGCGTTTTTCACTGCATCACTAACAAGTTTTTTAATATCAATTTGTTTTTCTAGTTTTTCAATTTCTTTAAGTTCAGAATGAGTTTCAGGGTATTTTGGAACAAACTTACAGCAAACTCCTGGAAGTATTGAAACCCAATATGTGTTTATTTTCTTAGCAATTTCTATGATTTCGTTTTTGTCATATCCAAGCAATGGGCGAAGAATTGGGAGTCCTATTGCAGAATCCTCAACAACAAGATTATCAAGTGTCTGAGAAGCAACTTGGCCAAGGTTCTCGCCAGTCACAAGTGCATGAGCTTTTTCTTTTTCAGCAATTTTCTCAACAACTCGGTACATCATTCGCTTGCAAATTACACAAAGAACTTTGTGATCAACTTTTTCAAGAATAGCAGATTGTACTGGAGCATGCGGTATCATGTAGAGCCGTGGCTTTATTTTGTAACGCTTTGCAAGAATTTTTATTAGCTCTTTTGTTTTATCAACTGTTTCATTTTTCGTAAATGGTCTGCTGTCGCAGTGCGCAAAAATCACTTCAAGACCCTGGTCGAGCATCAGAGATGATGCAACCGGAGAGTCAATGCCGCCCGAGATTAATGAGACGACTTTATTTCCGCTACTCTTTTGAGCTGAGGTTTTCTGTGCCATCTAGTTGTAGGGTTAGGTAGATAAGGTGTTTATAAGTTTATCCTATTGGTTCGGGCAGTAGGCATTAGGCAGTGGGTGGTAGGTCAGACCTACTGCCTAGTGCCCACTACCCACTGCCTTATTAACCATATCCGCAATCTCTCCACAAAACCCTTTTATACCAGCAAGTTCACAATATCTGTGCAATGGAATTGAAAATAATCATCATCGTTTTTATAGCACTCTTACTTGTTGGTGGCGGAGCCTTTTATTTATCTAGTAACTCTGGCATGGTTGGAAAGTTTACTGAAGCTGCTGGATTTGATACTGCTGAAACAAATTGTTATGATGAATTGGATAATGATAATGATGGTCTAATTGACTGCGCTGATCTTGATTGCAATGAACTAGCTTGTGACAACACTGGCGGTTGCTTGTGTATTAATGAACAAGCGTGTGAAATGCGAACTTGGAATGGTGAGGACGATGATGGCGATGGTTTAGTTGATGAAGAGCCAACATCTGATTGCACTTTAAGTTAAATTTAAATACTACCACTGCTACTCTCAAAATGATGAACACAGACAAAATTTGTTGTTGTTGCTGTTGTTGAAAACAGATTCATAGGTGTTCCTCTTTTCTTTAAAATTTCTTTGCTAGTGACTTTTTTAAAAAAAAGCGCAGGGATAGCAAAACCCGGTTATGCGTGCGCCTGCAGAGCGCATGATGGGGGTTCAAATCCCCCTCCCTGCTTCAGATATTTGATATTAACTATCAGATGTCTAATTTTAGGAGATTACAAAAATGAGTGAAAAAACTTTAGGAAAAAATAGTGGTTACCTTTGCCGCTAAGGCAAATGTAAACGCATTGATCGGTGAAACTCCGGTTGTGAAAATAAACAAACTGAACCGAAACAAGAATGTTTCGCTCTACGTCAAGTTAGAGCGGAATAATGCTGGCGGCTCTGTGAAAGACAGAATTGCCAAGTATATGATAGCAGATGCTGAGCGCACTGGAAAGCTCACAAAAGACAAGATCATTCTTGAGCCAACTTCAGGCAATACTGGAATTGGTTTGGCAATGGTGGCGGCCCAAAAGGGCTACAAAACCTTGTTTGTGATGCCTGAAAGCGTTAGTGTTGAGCGAAGAGCTTTTCTCAAGGCATTTGGTGCTGAACTTGTCCTAACTGAAGGGTCAAGGGGTACTCCTGGGGCTGTTGAAGATGGTTACAAAATGGCTAAGGAGAATCCTGACAAATACTTCCTCCCGGATCAATTTAACAACCCTTCAAATGAGCAAGCACATTATGAAACAACTGGTATTGAACTTGTTAACCAAGTGCCTGGAAAAATTGATGTGTTTGTTGCAGGAATCGGCACTGGCGGAACTATAATGGGTGCTGGAAGACGGATTAAAGAAAAATATCCAGATGCCAGAATAGTTGCAGTAGAGCCTTTCCTTGGCAAGCCAATTCAGGGTTTGAGAAACATGGGCGAGCCATTTCCTCCATCAATCTTTAAGGAAGATTTTGTGGATGAGAAAATCAATGTGACTCAGGAAGATGCTGTTAAGTGGACAAAAGCGCTAGCAAAAGAAGAAGGAATCTTTGCTGGAATGAGCTCTGGTGCTGCAATGCATATTGCTTTGCAAGAGGCAGAGAAGCTTGAGAGTGGAATTGTTGTAACTGTTCTTCCAGATGGTGGCGCGAAATACTTAAGTACGCCGATATTTAAGGTGGATTAAGATGCTAAAACTCTACAACACATTGACTCGGAAAAAAGAAATTTTCAAGCCAATGAAGCCTGGGCAAGTTCACATGTATGTGTGTGGTCCAACTTGTTACGACTATGCCCATCTGGGGCATGCTCGTGCTTATGTTGCTTTTGATATTGTAAATAGGTATCTTCGATACAAAGGCCTTAAGGTAACTTATGTTCAAAACATTACTGATGTTGAGGACAAAATTATCAAGCGCGCAAATGAAGAAAAAACTAATCCATTAGCGCTAGCTGCACGTTTTGCTCAAGAATTTAATACTGATATGGATGCTCTTGGAATTCAAAAACCAGATTTCCAGCCAAAAGCAACTGAATCACTTCCTGAAATAATTGATCTTATCAGAGGTCTAATTGAAAAAGGATTTGCTTATCATGTTGACGGCGATGTTTATTTCTCTGTTTCTAAAGCCAAGAATTACACAAAACTTTCTGGAATGAATTTGGATGAAATGGAGACTGGAAAGCGAATAGAAGCGTCCACTTTGAAAGACGAGCCACTTGATTTTGCTCTCTGGAAAAAAGCTAAAAAAGGAGAGATTTTCTGGGATTCACCTTGGGGTGCTGGCCGACCTGGTTGGCATATTGAATGTTCTGCAATGTCCATGAAATACTTAGGAGAAACTCTGGATATTCACGGCGGTGGACAAGATTTAATTTTCCCACATCATACTAATGAAATTGCTCAAAGTGAATCATATACTGGAAAGAAATTTGTGAAATATTGGTTGCACAATGGTTTTGTGACAGTTAACAAAGCAAAAATGAGCAAGTCGCTCAAAAATTTCTCAACAATTCGCGAGCTTCTAAAGCGATATGATGCAAGCACTTTGCGGTTCTTTCTTCTCTCAACCCATTATCGTTCTCAAATTGATTTTGCAGATATTTATCTTGAGCAAGCCAAAACTAATCTTGATAAGTTGCTTAATACTATTAATAATATAAAGCACGCACTTGGTGTTGCAACTGGTGAAAAAGAAACACCTGCTGACAAGAAAATTTCAAAAGAAATCACAAGAATAAAAACTGAAATTCTCTCTGCATTGGATGATGATTTCAACACAAGCATTGCTCTTGCAAAACTTTTCGAGCTTTCCAAACTTGCTAATATATATATAGAAGGCAAGCACACTAGCAAAGTTCTGAGAAAATTCCTTGAAGAATTTGAAGATCTTGATAATATTTTTAACTTGTTTAATCCAGCAGAACCGCAAGTAACTGAAGCAATTATTGATTCTGTTACAAAACTTGTAAAAGATTTGAAATCTGACAAAACTAAATTCAAAACATTTGGTGATTTAATGAATTTAGTTATTGAAATTCGCGATCAAGCAAGAACTAACAAAGATTATGATAAGTCTGACCGGCTCAGAAATGAGCTTGATAAATTAGGAATTATTTTGGAAGACACAAAAAAAGGTGTTAAGTGGAAGTTGAAACGGTAGTTAAATAACATTTAAATACTCCATTCATCATTACAAACGAGACGAGGTTACGGGAGAAGCTAATGCTTATATATGACCTATGTCACTACTCTTGAGGAACAAAAATGGTTAAAGTTGACTTCATACACCACACTTGCAAACACTGCAAAGTTAAATTACATCCTGCTAAGGACCATTACTATAAATGTGATGGTTGTGGCGGACACATTTGCAGCAAATGTCATAATCCACACGAGAAAAAGGATTTCTGCAAACACTGCCACCACAAGGCAACAAACAGAATTCTTGGAATGCCTTCTGGATCTGTAAAAGTTGCAGCATTTGTTGGCGCTTTTCTTTTGTTAGCTGTATTTTTCACATGGTTTTCAAACACTGGAGTTTCATCTCCAACTGGTGCATTGATTAGCAATTTCGGAGATAATTCAGCTGATGCTTCTCTTGATCTTTTCGTTATGAGTCAATGCCCTTACGGTGTTCAGGCAGAAGATCTTATTATGCCGATAATTGAAAACTTTGACGGCGATGTTGATTTTAATTTGTATTTCATAGCTAGAGAATCTGGCGACGGTTTCTCAAGTCTGCATGGTCAACCTGAAGTTGATGAAAATATGAGGCAGCTTTGTATTATTAAAAACAACCCAGACAAATTCTTTGATTATCTAAGAGAATTTAATCCTGATTATAGAAACGCAGAAACTTCATTTGAAGCTGCTGCAGATGCAGTTGGACTTGATGCTGAAGCAATTCGAGCTTGTTCAGAAACTCAGGAAACCAAAGAATTGTTTATTGAGAATATCGAAAAATCTGGCGAACTTCAAGTATCTGGTTCTCCAACCATTTACATTAATGGGGCAAAATATTCTGGTTCAAGAAGTGAACAGGGAATTACAACAGCACTTTGTGAAGCAATTCCAAACTCAGATGTATGTGCAAACATTGAAGTCGCAGACCCAGTTAGTGTAACAGTTGTAAATGATCTTGATTGTGCTCTTTGCGATGCAGCATCACTTATTTCTCAGTTAAAAGGAATTGTTCCATCTTTGAAAGTGGAAACAATTTCCCATGAATCAACAGAAGGTAGTGAACTTATCAACACATTCAGTGCAACTTCACTTCCAATATTAGTGTTTGATCCAAGTATTGAAACTTCAGCTGGTTATGCAACACTTCAACAGTATCTTGTAAAACAAGGCGACCTATATTTACTTCGTGTTCCTGGTGTAAAACAAATCAACAGAGAAGAACTAGCAGACAGCGTGTCTCTTTTCATAATGAGTCAATGTCCTTACGGAACAATGGCGCAGGCAACCTTGAAAGAAGTTGTAACTGCAATGCCAGAACTTAATTGGGATATTAGATTTATTGCAAATGCCAATGGCGATGGCACATTCGACAGTTTACATGGTCAACCAGAAGTTGATGAAAACATTGTTCAAGTTTGTATTCTAAAATATGCTAAAGACAAATACTTTGATTACACAACTGCATACATTGCAGAATATAATGCTTGCGGAGACGTTATGGCAGAAACTCAGGATTATGCTGGTTATCAGACTTGCCTTGCAAATATTGACAGTTACCCATTAATTAAGAAAGTTGGCATAAGCGATTCTCAAATTAGAACTTGTGCTGAAGGAGCAGAAGGAACTCGATTGTTTACTGAAAATATTGCAGATTCCAACCAACTTGAAATTGGTTCATCTCCAACATTCTTGTTTAACAATGTTATTCAGGGGAGTGGGGCATCTGCTGAACAACTCAAACAAAGTATCTGCAGTATGAACACAGGGCTAACTGGCTGTGATGCATTATTGAGTCAAAACCAGGCAGCTGCAAGTGGACAGTGTTAGTATTTGGTTATATTTGTTAAGGTGTCAGCATTCAGCCCTCAGCAGTCAGGACAGTTTGACCTGAGGGCCGAGGGCTGCTACCTGCTACCAAATTAAATCAATTAACTTTTTAAACTACTATTACATATGCTATCTGAGGAAAAATGAAAAAACTACTCGTACTCTTGTCTATTTTAATAATATCGGTTTTAAGTGGGTGTATCCAAGCTGAAACACCAACCGAACCTGTTGATACTTTAGCCTCTGCAGGCGAATCCTGTGACGCTACTATCAGATGTCAAACTGGATATGATTGTCTCTCAATGCCAAACAAAGGTCCTATCTGTGTAACTGATGAAATTGCAAACAATCCATGCGCATCCTACACTTGTCCGGATGACACAACTTGTGGTGTTGCAGAAAGTGATCCTCCACAGCTGATATGTTCAGATAGTTCAATGTCAGATGAAGAAGCCACAGAAACTGTTGAGCATGCTATTGAATTTGAAGACTGGTGTGACCCAACTGAATTAAATATTTTCGTTAATGAGTACTTGCCAATTAACAAGGTTCACCAATTTGTTGACAAAAATTATGATATGGAGTTTGGTCCAACTGAAATTGAAAAGCTTTTTGTTGGTGACAATGTTTTCGGTTATTTGAGTATGCCACTTTCCACTGACATGAAATATTATAATTTTGAAGTGCAAGGTCGTTTTGTAAATGGCAATACAATTGAATATGGTGAAATTTACACAGATGCCGACTTAATGAAATATGGTGATTATTATTACCAATATTGGGAAGAGTTCAATGTTGTTGAAAATACAAATGTTACTTTTGAAATTAAATTAACTTACGATACTTCTGATCGCTCACAAACCCAATGCGAGAAATATGATGTTGGTGTGTCTGAATTTGGTGGGGCTGATGTGTCTGATTTAATAGATCTTAAAGATATTGAATATTCCAGATCCAGAGTTTTCTTCCTTGCAGGTAATTTCACAGAAGACCTTTATGATGATCTTAACCGCGATTTCCGTGCAACATTCCTTACTGAACATTCAACAAAAGATGAGTATGTTGTTGAAGTTCCACTAAAAAATATCAATAAAGTTGTTTGTGTTTCTGATAGTTGTTCCTTTTTCAGTGAAGTGAATCTTCCACGCGACTATCTTGGAAATTATACTTTAGCTGATCAATGGTGTGGGGATGAATTCACGCCAAGACTCAGAATTGACCGAGGAACCTCTCAGCCATTTTACTCTGACTTTAGTTCAGGCTTGATGAAGAATATGTGTAACAAACTAAGAACAGGGCTTGGTTAATGAATTTCCTTATTGGGATTCTGCTAGTAGCAATCGGAATATCTTACTTATTCTTCTTTGCAATTATGTCATTTAAGCAGAGGAGCAATGTTATTTGGATTGTTCTTCTGAACATTGGGATTTTCATTTATTCCTATGCGTATGCCCCACATTTGATAACAAAATATGCAGTTTCTGGGGCAAAAATCGTATCTGGTCAGGCATATACTATGTTCTCATATATGTTCTTTCACGCAAATCCAATGCATTTGTTTGTAAATACTCTTGGTTTGTTGTTCTTTGGTTATAATATGGAAAAGCATCTTGGCTGGCCACAATTTATAATGGTTTATGTTGTCTCTGGGTTCCTTGGTGCTGGTTTCTTTACCCTACTTGCTCCAGCAAATGTCTCAACAGTTGGTGCTTCAGGTGCAATTTATGGAATTATGGCGTACTTCACCTTGATTCGTCCATTTATGATAAGTCCAATGCCTTTCCTGATTCCGATACCAGTTTCGCTTGCATCAGTGCTATATGTTATTTCTGTAATTCCATTAATGGTTGCTGGTGATTTCGCAACTCCTGTTGCGCATATGACTCATTTAGGTGGAATGTTGGGTGGTGTTTTAATGGCTTTTGGCATGAACTATCTTCAGGCAGTCAAGGGCTTCATAGTAATATTATTTATAGCAGTACTCACATACTTTTTACCACTGGCATTAAGCTAGGGGGAAGGGGAGAAACTTGGAAGATTACATTGGAGTTAAATTCAAGCCACAGCTTACAAGCAAGCAAATAAGGCATGGAAAAACAAAAGAAATAGTTACTGCAGGCACCCGCCTGGATACTGAAAATCTAGTTTTCGGAAGTTCCGGAAACATTTCAGTTCGCACAAAAGATGGTTTTCTAATTACTGCGTCTGGCACAACACTTGACAAACTTTCTGCTGACGATTTTGTTTTAGTAACTGATTGCGATCTTAAAAACCGGATTGTTGCAGCTGAGGGGAAGGCAAATCCTTCTTCTGAAGCAATATTACATTTTTTGATTTACAAAACTAACCCAAGTGCAAATGCAATTGTTCATACGCATGCTGGCGCTTTTCTAAATGAAGCAAAAGTTGCAACAAGTGGATTTTTGTGTACAAATAATTTCTTAAATTACGGAACTTTGGAGTTAGCATATGATGTTGTTAAGACAATGGGCAAGAATGATTTCCTTGTTATTAAAGAGCATGGTGCAATTTCTGTTGGCGATTCTGTAAAAGAAGCAACCGATTTAATGATTGCAAAATTCCATGAACTTAAAGGAATGCAAGTCCGTGTTGGTTCTGTTAAATTACCAGTTGTGATTGAGGAGCAGGAAGAAAGGGCAGGAGGCAGTGGGCAGGAGGCAGTAGAAGATTCTAAACTCCAAATTCCAAATTCTAAATTCCAAACTGAAGAACCTGAAGTAACTAAAACAGATGAACTAATTTCTAATACTCTTGAAGAAGAGTCAATTGAAACAAATGAACCAACAGATGGTGAACCAGACGATCCTGAAATGCCTGCTGACTTTTTTGAAAAACCTGATGAAGAACCAAAAACTGAAGAAGAACCAAAAGACAATGTCCAGACATCAAAATCTAAGACTGGACAAGTCTTGAAGCAAGAGAAATCTACCAAACTTCAAGACGAAGTTGTTAATCCTTGGGGCGGCGAAGTTCTTGAAACTGAAGAGCCAGGTTATATGGATGAGCCTGAATCATCTGATAAACCAAAAAGTTCTTTCAAGTTTCCGAAATTCAAACTTCCACAATTCAAAACGCCGTTGTTTTGTCCAGATTGTGGTGTGAAGAAAAAAACACTATCAAGAAGCTGTGCCAACTGCGGACACTTCTTTGGATTTGATAAAATCTCAAAAGATACCACTAATCTTATAAAGGTTGAGAGGAAAAAGAAAAACTAATGGGGAGAATAAAAATCATCGCGCACCGAGGCAGTCTTTCTGAAGAGACGCGCGGAAACACCATGGAAGATTTCAAAAAATCAGCTGAGGCTGGTGTTGAAATGATTGAACTTGATATCCGCAGAACCAAAGACAATGTTTTTATTGCACATTATGAAGCAGACATAAGCGGCATTTTTTTAAGTGGTATTTCTTATAAAACTGCTCAAGATATTTCAAAAAA
Organism: Candidatus Undinarchaeota archaeon; assembly: GCA_964636545.1. Taxonomy (GTDB): domain Archaea; phylum Undinarchaeota; class Undinarchaeia; order Undinarchaeales; family UBA543; genus UBA543. The sequence goes on along the minus strand of CAZWSR010000014.1, from coordinate 3,314 downwards.
CAAAGGATATGATATTCCTCGTCTTGAAGATGTGATTGGTGAACTTCCAGAAATGCAATTTGATTTTGAATTAAAGGAAGAAGGCTATGAAGCTGAGTTTGTTGAGTTTTTGCATACATACCTTCCTGATAATTCTCGTTATATAATTTCTTCATTTAATGACCGCACAATAACTCTTTTGAAAAATAAAGATCCAAACATCCAAGCAGGATTGCGGTTATATGAGAAAAAACCAAAAGAAAATGAATTTTTTGAAACTCGAATTGCAGAAGTGTTTCCATTCAAGCGAATTGATGAATGCAATGCTGATTTTATTTCATTAAATTGGAAACTTCTTCCAACTGGTTTGTTATGGCGAGCTGAAAAACGAGGAATTCCTGTGCATGTTTCTTGTGTTGATTCCAAAACAAATCTCAAACCGTTTCTAAAAAATCCTACATTAAAAGGAATTCTCACAAGTAATTTTCACGAAGTTCGAAAACTAGTGGAAGATCTTGAAAAATGAAACAAAAAATAAAAAAAATTATTGGAATTTTCTTGATTTGTATTGGAATTATTGGCTGGTTTGTTCCTATTCTTCAGGGTTGGTTGCTAGTGTTTCTTGGTGTTACTTTTCTTGAAAGTAAATGGATAACTGACCAGTTTACTTTACTGAAAAAACGCGCGGAAAGATTTTGGAAGAAACATTACAAGTAGTTACTTTTATAAACGCAATCTGCATATTAGTTTTCATTATGTCTGAAAAAACTTTTTTCAATAGAATGGGTACCCCAAGCAAGCTTCTGATTCTTGCCGGTGCCGTGCTTATTATTTTAGCAATTGGTGGCGTTACATTATCTTTACTAGGTTATGATTTCAAAATTAATATTGAGCCATGTTGTGGCGGTGCTGGCATAATTCCTGATGTCAATGAAACTCCTGTTGTGCCGGTTGTTGGTGATCGATGTGTTGATAGTGACCAAGGAAAAGATTATGCAACTGCTGGAATGTGTGTTGATAATGGCGAAAATAAAGATGGAATTTTTGATGTGTGTTCTGATAATACTTTAACTGAATATTATTGCAATGGAATTGTTTGTGCTCAAGAAGCTCGTGACTGTGCTGAAGGCGAATATTGCGATGATGGTGCTTGCAAAGAATGGTCTGCAATGTGCACTGATTCTGATATTGAAAATGACCCGTATGTTCGTGGTGTTGTAGATTATTATCCAAATGGTGTGAAAACCGTAAGCGGTGATAAGTGTCTTAGTACTGGATTCTTGCGCCAATATGATTGTGATGCAACAAAATCAAATGGTTTGACCTTTATTGATTCTTCTTGCGGTCCAACTGAAGAATGTTTCTGGGGCGTCTGTACTACCAACGCAAGTGCTGGTGATGATGGAACTGGGGATGGGGCTGGTGACGGAGATGGTGGTGATGATGGCGGTGACGGAGGACTTCTTTGCGGAAACATGCAGCTTGATACTGGTGAAGAATGTGATGATGGTAATAATATAAACGGCGATGGTTGCAGTGCCAATTGCCAATATTATGGAACAGTTGATGCTAACAGCAATTGCGCTGGTGACGCAACTGGCTGGAATATTCTTCTAAAAACAAATCAGGGTAATTGTCTTGGGATGCTAGTGGCACATCCCAAAATCATGGGAATTCCAATTGGTTCTAATTATGTTTGTTGTGAACCAACATGTGGTGGCTATGCAGCTAATGACCCATTTGGTGCAGGTGCTACTTGTCTTGAGTTTGTGCTTTCTGAAGAAGGTTTCTCTTGTCCTGCTGGTTATCTTGCTGAGGAATTAACTGGTCCAAATAATGCACCACTTTCTTGCCCATCAAATATTGCACCTCTTGGTTGCTGTATCCCAGATCCTTGCCCTGTGCCTGGCAGTTACTGCGGAGATATGCCTGCTGATTTTGCTTGTGACGCAAGAGGGCCAGGTTATTTTGCATCTGATGAGAATTTTTGCCTAGATGGTGTATCTTGTTGTGAGCCAGTTGGCGACGGACCTTAGGACAACACCTTTATATATAATACGAGCTACTATTATTTCCATTATGTCTAAGAAGAACACAAACTCTTCGACTACTAACAGCCTTAATTTTGGTCAGTTTTTTGGCGAGAATAAATTTCTTGTCCTTGGCGGCGCTTTTCTGATACTTGTCATTGTTGGTGCAGGCTTCCTGTTTACAAGTGGCGGTAATGATATGGCTGGAAAATTCCATTATACTAGATCTTATGAAGGTGCTAAGATTGGTTTCCTTGGACTCCATGCAAATTCCAATGTAAATCTTGAGGGTTCTACTGTTAATCTTGATGATGAGTTTTCACTTTATGTTCGTGCAGAATCAAAAGGCATAAACATGAATGCACTTACAGTTACAATTTCTTATGACCGCACAATGTTCAAGCTTAATAATATAGAATCTTACAAACCTAATACTCTTCAACTTTCTCACAAGAAACTTGAGGAAATTGGGTCAGAGGTAATTGGGGATGATCTGGGTATAGAAAAACTTCCACTAAGTTTGAGATACTCTGGCGTTAATGTTCTTGAAATTGACAACGGTGCAAATCTTCTTAGATTTGACTTTGCAGTTATTGGCGATTCCGGTGTTGATGGTTCAATTAGTTTGAATGATCTTACAATAAGTACAATTGATGATGAAGATATTGGTTACAATATTTTTGAACAAGGCGATATGTTGTTCTCAGAAGATGTAAGTATTATAGGTGCCTGTATTGATTCTGATGGTGGTTATGAACCAGCTATTCCTGGTTACTGTACTGATGCTGAGCATGTCACTGACGGGGTTCCTGATGTGTTCAAGGACGCCTGTCGCAATGAAAACTCCATAACTGAGTATGTTTGTGAAAATCACGCATGTGTTCCAAAAATTGTCGACTCCTGCATTGATGGGGAGTTTGGACAAGCTGGTGTTGGGTGTTTTGAAGACGGAGTTGTTGACGATGTTACAGACCTTAGCTCATGCGGACCTGGGGGTCCAACAGTGTGTACTGCTTATGATTCTGATGGCGAAATAGTAGAAAATGGTGGTCGAAGTTTGTATCATTCTGGAAGTGTTGAATCATATTTCTATGGTAAACTTTCAAAAAAATCAGATACTTGTAGTGAAGATGGACGAACCTTGACTGAATATTATTGTACAGATGGTGTTGAGCATGTGTCTGTTGTTGATTGTACTTCATCTGATGACGTCCCATATGAGTTAATGCGATGTCTTGATGGCGCATGTCGAATGCCTGCTTGTGGTGATATTGATAGTAATGGTGTTTTTAATTCTCTTGATTT
>CAZWSR010000013.1:0-17665 GCA_964636545.1 Candidatus Undinarchaeota archaeon | reverse complement strand
ATTTATGGAGACATTACATTATCACAAGCAGGCGACACTTTTGATTGTTCAAAACTTGGTCGTGGTGGATGGGCTATTCCTGGTTTTGTTGAGGATGTTGAAGTCATCAATCACAAAGCAGACTTTATTCTTGCAATAGAGAACGATGCTATGATGTCCCGTTTAATTCAGGAAAAGATTTACAAAAAACTGAATTGTCTTTTGATAACTGGTGAAGGTATGTTCCCTCGTGGAGTAAGACGCTTTATCAAAATAATGAGTGACAAGCTAAAACTTCCAGTTATTGCTTTTGTTGATGGAGATCCATATGGATTCTACATCTACTCTGTTCTAAAATACGGTTCAATTGAACTTGCTCATTTGTCAGACCGCTATGCAGTACCTAATTCAAAGTACGTTGGAATGACAATGGATGATATTGAAACTTATGATTTGAAAAATGTTACAGAGAAACTAAAAGAAGTTGACAAAAAGCGTATCCGTGAAGAATTGGAATATCCATGGTTCAAAAGGAACAAAGTTTGGGTCCGCCAGCTAAAGCTTATGGAAGAAAAAGGGGTGCGTATTGAACAACAGGCATTGGCTAACAAGTCACTTGATTTTGTTGCAAAGAAATATTTGCCTGAGAAAATTGAAGGAGAGAAATTTTTGCTTTAAAAAGAAATAAGCGCCCCCGGTAGGAGTCGAACCTACGACCTGCTGATTAACAGTCAGCCGCTCTACCAACTAAGCTACAGAGGCACAATTATGTCTTGTTAGAGCTTTTTTATCTAATTTAAAGTTTTCCTTTCAATAAAACCCATATTTTTCACCCCAACTCTCAGGGTTTTTATTCCAATCCGCAATCACACTCGCCTGTTTCTTAGTAATATATTTTTTCTCAACAGCAACTTCAACAAGGGTTGAAAAATCTGTAAGTGCAAGTATATTGCAATTAATTCGTTTGAATCTATCCTCTGCTTTCTTCATTTCGTAAGTGAAAATCGCTGCGCAGGTATCAACTTTCGCTCCTGCTTGTTTCACAGCTTCAACAGCACTGACTGAACTTCCCCCAGTACTTATCAAATCCTCAATCACTAGAGTTTTCTTTCCTTTCCTAACTTTCCCCTCAATTTTGTTCTTCTTCCCGTGCTCTTTCTTATTAGACCTTACATAAATGAGTGGAGCATTTTCCTCTTCAGCAACCCACGCAGCCCAAGGAATCCCTGCAGTTGCTGTTCCTGCCACACTATCAAAGGCAACCCCTTTTTCTTTAAACATTTCTTCAAAAGAATCGACAATCTTTCTTCGAGCTTCAACATCTGATAATAACAATCTGTTGTCGCAATAAATCGGGCTCTTGATTCCAGATGCATAAGTATACGGTTTGTCTGGGCTCAGAGTAACTGCTTTTGAGCTTAGTAATATTTCAGCTATTTCCTTCTTTTCCATGTCCTTCACTATCTCCTCTTATTATAAAAGTCTATAGGAGAAGGTAGAGCACTCCAATCAACAATGGCTGGTGTATTAAATAAATAATAAGCGATTTTTGACCAAGCCAGCAAAACACTTTCACAATCGGATTTTTTGACAAGTCTGGTAAACTAAATTGTCGTTTGTACCCAGAATAAAGCCAATTCCCAAGGAAAATTCCAATCAGAACCACGCCGAACCATGGAAGAATTGGGATATAATCAACAGTGTAAAACGTAGTTGGCTTGAGTCCGAGCCACACAAGCCAGCTAAAACCAAAAACCAAATTTTTCAGCAATATTCCAGCTATAACAAAAACAGCACCTATTCCAAGATTCCAATACTTGAGCTTCAAAAATGGATAAGCAAGAATAATTGAAACCCCTATCATGTGAAGCACTCCAAACATTACAAATCCTCTTCTGAAAAATATCCACGTCATAAGAGTAATCAACAATCCCCATGAAAATATTTTCAAACCGCGTTTCAAATATTTCATCCAAGGTGCATTTTTATTTCTTGAAAAACTCAAAGTTAATGAAATTCCAACCAAAAGCAGAAAAATCATCACAGTTAGACGAGCAAGATAATACCAAAATCCGCTGCTAGTATTAAAAGTGTTCCACATAAAAAAGTTAATATCATCAATAATGTGGAAAACAATCATCATTATAATCGCTATTCCGCGTAAGAAATCCACTTCCCAGAACCGTTTTTGTAAGTTTTTCATTCAACTACCGTTTCTCAAACCCTTTTTTAGCCTGTTCAAACAACTCTTCAACAGCTTTCACTGGATCTTCTGCTTCGTAAACACCACGCCCAACAATTGGATAATCCGTTCCAGCCTGTACACACCTTTCACATTTTCCACCCTGTGCACCAACACCAGGCGAAGTAATAAACATGTCAGCATCCATTTTTGCTTTCAGCTCCAAAATTTTCTGCGGCTTGTTTCCCGGAGCTACAAAATATTTCACACCCAACTCTTTTGCTTTTTCAAAAATCAAATCAGCTGTTTCTTCTTTTAAATAATCATCAGCTCCATCATGTGTCATTGATAAAAGTACAATCGGTAGCAAATGCGTTTCTTTGCAAGCATTAACAAAAGCAGTTAAGGTTTCAGAACCTGCACCAAGCGGCACTGCAATAAAGGAATTTATTCCACACTCAGAAGCTAGCTTAACTTGCTTCTCTACAATATTTGGAATATCTGTTCCACCTTTTTGATGATCATAAATAATTGGTTTTTCAGTGAATTGCCGCAATTCAGCAACAGTTGCCTTAAGCCCGTTCTCCATTGCATTTAATGAACTAACTTTGTAGCCAGCGATTTTGTCTTCAACTGGCTTCAGTTTTTGCACAAGTGCTCCTGCTTCAGAAATCGGAATATCTAGTGCAATTATTATCCCAGGTGTTATTTCTAAATTCATATCTCAATTATTAAGCTTTATATATTAATAAAGTATACTGTTGAACATGAGTGAAAAGAAATCTTTTATCCACGAAAACCGCAACTATATCATAGCGTTCCTTGTAATTGCGTTCCTTCTTGTTTTACTAATATTTTACAACATGCAAGGTGGAAGGGTAGTTCCTGAAACTGGTGCTTTTGTTGGCGGCTCTAATGTTGGTGCCAATATTGTAGATCCTCCAGTTGAGGTTATTGAACCACCAGCTGATGTTTATCATCAGCAAATCGTCAACAAGCGCCACGACTATGGTTTATTTGAAACTGAGTTGAAATCAATGGGATATTTTGAGCGAGATGGTGTAACTTATTTCAGACTTGATATTTGGGCACATAATGTTGGAGACAACGCAGAAACTTTTATGTGGGAAAAAGCAACAATCCAAAAAATCCCTACTTTGTACAAAGTTTCAAGCACAAATGTAGAATGGGCAGACATTCCACACGACGGAGAAGTTGAAGGATATTTGTTGTTTGAAGATATTCCTACTGATCTGGAAGGTCAAATTATTGTTGTAATTGGGCATACTGTTGGCTACTCATCAATACTTGGATTTACATCACAAGCTCCACACAAATTTGTTTTGGATTTATTCTAAAACTCGCCCAGTGACTTGCTAGCTTCTCTCTTAATCCTACGCATTTCTTCAACCATTAATCCCCAAACTTCTGATGGTGGTATTGTTTTGTAAGCAAAGCAAGGTCGGTCTCGTATGCAAGGTACTTTCTTGACATACTGTTTGTCTGTCAACATTCCCAAATATGTCCGCAATGTCCTTTCCGAATATGGCAATTCTTTACACAAATCATTTACAGTCATTGGTCTTTTACTGTTGTTTAACATAAAATAAATATCTGTATTAGCGCGCTTGAAATTAATAAACTCAAAAATCAGCCTCAGCATTTTCTCTGGATCAATTTCTGACTTTAGTTCCTTCTCTAAATGTCCAACTCTGTCATTTTCCCTTCCCATGTTATGCAAATTCTCTTTCATACTATTTATTCTTTTGCCCCAACTATAATCTTTAAATACCTCTGTTTCATACTCATTTTCATGGTTGGTAAGATAGAACAACATCATCATCACAAGCAACTTGTTGACAAAAAGAAGCTCACGCTGAAGAAAAACCTTGGATTGCTTGAAGCAACATCTTGTGGTGTTGGAATTATCTCTGGTGCAGGAATCTATGCACTTGTTGGTGTTGCAGCTGGGATGGCTGGAAATTCATTATGGCTTGCATTAATTCTAAGTTCTGCTGTTGCTATTTTGTCTGGTCTAAGTTATGCTGAGTTATCTTCTGCATTTCCTTCAGATGCTGGCGAATATGTTTATGCTGAATCTGCTTTTGGAAAGAAAATGGCGTTCTTTGTTGGGTGGCTAGTTCTGTCAGCAACAGTCATTGCTGTCACGGCTATTGCTATTGGTTTTGCTGGATATTTCTCTGCTGTATTTGGTGGTCCAAAAACCCTAATCGCCTTTTTGATGATAGTTACAATTGGAATTATCAACTATATTGGTATACGCGAATCAACAAAACTCAATCTCTTGTTCACATTAATTGAAGTTGGTGGATTAATATTCATAATAGTCATCGGCCTACCACACTTCTTTTCTGCAGTATCTTCTGGCTCAATAAACTTTTTTGAAATGCCAAATGGGTTCGATGGAATTTTCTCAGCAGCAGCACTTATTTTCTTTGCATTTATTGGATTTGAAAGCATTGTGAAGCTTTCTGAAGAAACCAAAAATGCTGAAAAAGTGATTCCAAGAGCACTGATACTTTCCATAGCAATCACAACAATTCTCTACATACTTGTTTCATTATCTGCTGTTAGTGTTATGGACTGGCGAGCTTTAGGTGCCTCTGCTGCTCCACTTGCAGATATTGGTGCAACTGTTCTTGGTGGTAAGATTTTCATTGTCCTTGGAATAGTTGCTTTGATTTCAACTTTCAACACTAATCTTGTTTCAATTATGGCTGCTTCAAGAATTGCATATGGGATGGGTGGCGAGCATTCACTCCCATCGTTCTTATCACACATCCACTCAAAAAGAAAAACTCCTTGGAAAGCAATTATTGCAGTGTGTCTTCTTGGATCAATTCTTTTGCTCAGCAATAATATTGGAATGATAGCTGAAATGACCAACCTTGCTATATTCTTGACATTTATTTCTGTCAATGCTGCACTTATTTGGCTAAGAGTTAAAGAACCGAATTTGAAGCGCCCATTCCGAGTTCCTGGAAAAATTGGAAAAGTCCCGATAATTCCTGTTCTTGGAATTCTGTTCTGTATTTTCTTAATTGGAAATCTTGGAATTATGATAATCCTTGGCGGAGTGATTCTGATTTTGTTTGGATGGTTGTTCTACCGCTGGTTTGACTTATTCAAACACACTGAACTCAAATTCAAAGTGAAATATCACCGGAAAATTAAAAAATGAAAAAGTTTGTTCTCTTGCTATTGATTTTTGTAATTCTTTTTAGCGGATGCGTAAGTACTTCAGAAGAAACAGATTCTGAAACTATTGGGGAAACTGCTGAAGAAACAGCTGTCTCTGATACTGAAACAACTACAGAATCTGAAACAGTCCTTATTGCTGATTCAATGAAACTTGAAGTTCCTCATGTTTATTCTGGGGCAACACTTCTCACTGAAGATAATGAGTCCTGGTATGAAGCACGAGCACTTTCCTATCTTGGTTCCTTTGCAATGCTAACGCTTTATGATGATTCTAGTCTGCAATTTTATGATGTAATTGCTCATTCTGGTGTTGGTTCAAATGCAAAATATGACAAACGAATGGGTCTCTACAACAATTTCCGAGAGCGCTCAATTATTGAAGCTGCAGATAATCTTGGTTACGATATTCACATGGTTCTGCGCGAGAAGGGTCTTGCTCGTTCAAAAATACTTGATTATAATTTTGAAAACTCAACTGCTAATATAATTTATGTTGCTGATGCAGACGAGGCACTTCATCAACTAAAACTTGCTATAAGCAATAAAAATCCAGTTGAAGTTAATGTTGATGCATTTTATCTTGAAACCACATTCGCAAACCAGTCAAGTTTCTGGGAAGAAAATAAGGATGGAACCCACTTCTCTCACTTCTTTGTTGTATCTGGCTATGATTCTGAATTCATTTATCTTCAGGATCCAAATGAACCTGGATCAAAAGAACTCAAAGCACCAGTAGTTGAATTCTTAACTGCTTGGAAAAATGGTGCAACTAGCGGAGTTAGTGGAGCTCACCTTGGACCATTTTGGATGATTAGTCTAAAAAATAACGGGGATCGTAAGAGTTTGAGTCAGATACTTTCTTGGAACAAACAACTTTCACTGCGTGCAGTAAATCATATTCGAAATACAAAAACAATTGCAGATTTCGGTGACCTTGGTGTTGGAAGAAGAGAATTTGCAAACTATTTGCGAGAACACGGTTCTACAAACGCTGCTGACTTGTATGATGAAGTTGCTGTAAGTTATTTTAGTCATCCAGACAAAACAGTTATCCAAAGAATTGCAGGGAATGAGCAGATTGCTAGGGCGAAAATGCATTAGATAATCAGTGGTTTTTGTTTAATGGATGATCTTCGCCTGCCTCTCTATATTGTTCTATACCTATTACTATATTTCTAAGACTCTTATTGCGGCCACCCAACTGTTTATCAATTTTCTTTAAAGTCTTTTTTGCTTTTAAAACAGCCCCCTCAAAATCCTGTGTACTAGCTAAACCCCTAACTTCCTCCAAACCTTCTTCAGCGTCTTCTATCATGTCATCCATAATTTCTGTAATATTTTCTTTTTTAAACAACTCAACTCTCTTTTTAATTTTCAATAATTCTCCACTAAGATTTGCTAATTTTGTATCTGCTGTGTCTATTGCTCCATCAAGATGATCTGCTTCATTTTCCATTTCCATAATTTCCTCAAGATCATCATCAATTATAACTCTAAGATTTTTTATCATCTCTGATGCTTGTATTTTTCTTTCATTTTTCTCATCAAACTGAATATTTGTTTTCTTTCTCATTTTAATCAATTACTCCTCAAGTTTATTTAAACTTTTCTCTAATCCTATAATAAAGTATTTAAACAGACACTGTTAGGTTAAATTCAATGAACACAGACACTAGCATTATCATAATAATACGATAATTCTAGTGAAAACCCTGTGCTCCTTTTCAAAAATTTCCGGGGGCACTGGGAAGTATATATAAATTCAAAAAACAGAGTCGAAAACAATGGATAAATTCAACCCACAAAAAATCGAGGAAAAAATCCTGAAGCACTGGGATTCTAAGAAAACATTTGCTAAATGCAAGAAAAAAACTGAAAAAGCAGATAGATTCCGATTTATTGATGGTCCTCCTTACACAACTGGTTCAATCCACCTCGGAACTGCATGGAACAAGGTCATGAAAGACATGTTCCTGCGTTACAAGCGTATGCAGGGCTACAATGTGCGCACACAGCCAGGATACGACATGCACGGCCTTCCAATTGAAGTAAAGGTAGAGGAAAAGCTCGGAATCAAGAATAAACAAGAGATTTTTGAAAAAATTGGTATGGATAAGTTTATTGAAGAGTGTAGAAAGTTCGGTCTTGATAATCTTGATCAAATGAATAAGCAGTTCGCTCGACTTGGTGTTTGGATGGATTGGGAAAAGCCATACCGGACAATTGATAATTCTTATATTGAAGGTGCTTGGTGGGCACTTGCTGAAGCGCACAAAAAAGGCCTACTTTACGAAGGTCCAAAATCAATTACTTGGTGCTGGCGATGCGCAACTGCTCTTGCAAAACACGAATTAGAATACAAAAACCGAAAAGACACTTCTATTTATGTCAAATTTCCACTTAAGGGAAAGAAAGATGAATACATCTTAATTTGGACAACAACTCCTTGGACACTTCCATTTAATCAAATGGTAGCGGTTCATCCTGATTTTGAATATGCTAAGATCAAAGTTGGAAAAGAGAAATGGATTCTTGCAAAAAACTTTGTAATTGCGCTTCTTGGAATAATGGATCAAAAATACGAACTTCTTGAAACAATTCGCGGAGAAGATTTGAAAGGACTTGAATATATTCAACCATTTGAAGAAGACATTCCTGCACTTAAAGAAATTAGGAAAAAACATCCAAATGCATTTACTGTTCAGCCAGTTGGCGATGATATGTTCCACGGTTTCGTGACTCTTTCAGCTGGTTCTGGATGTGTTCATTGTGCTCCTGGTTGCGGTGCTGAGGATTTTGAAGTTGGCAGAAAAATGGATATTCCTGCATTTTCATTAGTGGATGAAGGTGGAAATTTCACAGAAGAAGCTGGACCATACGCTGGCCTAAACGCTAGCAAGGACAATAAAAAATTCATTGGATTTGTAAAAGACAAAGGTTTGCTAGCTCGTGAAGCAGATATTGACCACGAGTATGCACACTGCTGGCGTTGCAAATCTCCTGTTATTTTCAGAGCAGCTCCAAATTGGTATCTTAAAGTTACTGACCTCAAGGAAAAAATGATTGAGGAAAACAAGAAAATCAAGTGGGTTCCAGACTGGGCTGGAGAACGATGGTTCCGAGACTGGCTTGAAAATCTTCAGGATTGGTGTATTTCCCGTCAGCGTTTCTGGGGAATTCCTCTCCCGATTTGGCGTTGTGAAAATGGTCACTTGAAAGTTATTGGGAGTAGGAGCGAGCTTCCAAAAGAAGTTAAAGATTTACACAGGCCATGGATTGACAAAATCAAATTCAAATGCAAGGATTGTGGAAAAGAAATGACTCGAATTCCAGATATTCTTGATGTCTGGCTCGACTCTGGAGCAGCTCCATGGGCAACACTTCCGTTCCCAGAAAAGAAAACCGAGCTTGACAAATGGTTCCCTTGTGAATTTATTACAGAAGGCAAGGATCAGATTCGCGGATGGTTTAATTCACTTATGTGTTTGAGTATGCTTTCACATGGAAAATCTTCTTACAAAAGCGTATACATGCACGGCTTTGTTGTTGATGATAAAGGTTTGAAAATGTCAAAATCACTTGGAAATGTTACAGCACCCGAAGAAGTTATTGAAAAAGTTGGCTCAGAAGCTTGGAGGTTCTACTCAATTGGTGGGGCAGCTAATGGCGAGGACATGCGTTTCAACTGGGAAAATCTAAAAGAGTCTTACAAAGCACTTAATATTCTCTGGAATGTTGCAAAATTCACAAAATACATGGACGAAGCTGGATTTAATCCTGAAGAATACAAACTTGACTTGAAAAAACTAAAACCAGAAGATAAATGGATTTTTTCAAGAGTAAATTCACTAAACCAGAAGCTTACACAGGCATTTGAGGATTATGAATTCCCTCAAGTTCCAAAACTTTTGCATGAATTCCTTGTTGAGGACTTGTCACGCTGGTATGTCAAACTTATCAGAGACAGAACTTGGGTTTCTGCAACAGGCGCCGACAAGCTTGTTGCATTCAAGGTTCTTTATGAATCTTTGAAAACCTTCCTTGTACTTTCAGCACCGCTTTTGCCAATGATGTCTGAGGAAATTTATCTCAACATAATCAAACCACTTTCAAAAAGTTTACCAGAATCAATTCATTTGCTTGACTGGCCAAAACCAAATACAAAACTTGTCAATCCAGAATTTGAAAAGCAAATGTGCAATGCGCGAATGATTGTGGAAACTGCTAGATTTGCAAGAGAAGAAGCAAAAATCAAACTCCGTTGGCCACTTAAACAGCTTGCTGTGGATGGCGACGACACGGTAAAGAAAGCACTCAAGACATTTGAAAATGTTATTTTAGAGCAAGCAAATGTGAAATCATTGAACTCAGGAAAACTAGCAGGTGTTGAAAAAGAATTTGAATTTGGAAAAATCTATCTTGACACAAAAATGACTCAAGACATTAAGGAAGAAGCACTATCAAGAGAAGTAATGCGACAAGTGCAAGTAATGCGGAAGAAAGCTGGCCTTAAAGTTGGCGAGCAAATTAAATTAATTGTCTCAACATCAGATGACTTTGCAAAGAATGCAGTTAACCGGTTTGCAAAAGAGATTACTCAAAAAGTCGGAGCAAAAGAATTAAAAGTAGGTGATGAGACAAAAGCAAAAGAAAAATCTGAACTGGAGTTTGAAGGAATCAAAATCAGTATTGGATTTAATAAAACTGGGCCCGTAGCATAGTCTGGTGGTGCGCACGCCTTATATGGTTGCGTTCCGTACAAAACTACGGACGCGCTCGAGAGAGCGTGAGGTCCTGGATTCAAATTCCGGCGGGCCCATTATTCTATTCTATATGTATAAACTCTATTTTCATTACCAAGTTGCTCAATCTTCTCATCATTCTCAACCCAACCATCTATTTCATCCATTAACTCATCCCGTTCTTCAATTTCATAAACCAATTCCAGAACATCATAAACCTGATCTAGAAAAAAACTTCCATGTGTATCCTGCAGCGCCTTCCCAATCTTCTGCATAACAATAATCCGCTCTTCTTTTGTTTTTGGAAAACTCATTGAAACTTCTCTTGCTACTGCTTTTGCGTAATTCAAATCAATTTTGTCTTTCATTTTTTCTCCTGTTCAGTTCATCTGCATTTGTAGTAATCAAGTCAGTTTCTTGCTCAGATGCAATTATTTTCATTGGAAATCGTTCTCCATCTACTGCAAGCAAACCTTCTCCAACCGAGCTTCTTGTTAAAATATCCTTTTCCTCGTGTGTTAGTCCCATTGTTTCAGCAAGTTTCTCAATTACACTGCTGTCCTGTTTTAACAAATATTTGCAACTTGTATTGGCGAGAACTGCTTTACCTGCTTCCTTTCCAATCAAGTCATTAACTTCTTGCGTTATCAAAAATAAGGACATATTGAATTTCCTGCAGGTCTTGACAATTTTGAATAAATAATCTGAAGAACCTGCATGCCTTAATAGCGACCAAGCTTCGTCAATTGCAAGAACCTTCCTCCTGTGGTCATTCTGCATTGTGGAGTGCAAATATTCCAAAATCAAATAAGACATTAGTGGTTTAACAGCAGTTGGCATTTCTTTAATATTAAAACAAATGAATTCTCTAGTTAAATCAAGTTTTGTTTGTTTATTCAAAAATGAATATGCTCCAGTCACATATTGTTCTAATTGAGTTTCAATTTCTTTTTCTGTAATATTTTTTAAAACATCTTTCATCACAGGCATTTGGTTTTTCCAAGTTTCTTTATTTTCATTAATTCCTTTGTTTGCATATGCTTTTCCAGTTGCTTTATCCAAAACTGCCAACTGCTGAGTACTCATTTCAGGAAACATTAGTTTGTAAGCAGACATCAAGGACAACCGCTTGCTGGCAAAATCCTGTTCCATCAAATCCAATGGATTAATTATTGTCTTGGACTCTTTTGAAATTTCAATAATTTGTCCTTCTAGTTCTCTTGTTAAATCCAGATATTCTGCTTGCGGATCAACAACAAAAACACGAGCCCCTGCCATATATGATCGCAAGAAAATTAATTTACAGCAAAAACTTTTCCCCGCTCCAGAAGTTCCCAACACCAACGAATTCGGATTTGTCAACTTGAAAACATCTCTGATAATCGGTATTCCATTGTTTTTGTTAGTTGCAAGCATTACGCCATTTTTGTCTGTCTCAAGAAATGATGAAGTAAATGGGAAACAAGCACTTAGTGCAGAAGTTGTGAGTGTTCTTTGCTGTTTTAGTAAGTCATCTGCTAGCGGAAGCATGCTTTGAAAACCTTCTCGCATTCTGAAAACTGGTTTTTTTGGAACTATCATTATTGAATTTAGTTTTGATTCTGCTTTTCTTGTCAAAGTATCGAGATTTTTCTTGTCAAATGCTTTCGCACTTATGTAAAAACTGGTTTTGAATATTTTTTCCTTGCCTGCTTGTATTTCTTCTAAAACTTTTCTAGTATCTTGCATTAGTAAATCAATTGATGGAGTGTAAACTCCTTTTTTCTCTGCAGAATATTTGTCAGCATTAAGTTTCCTAAGTAGTTTATTTAAATTCACAATTGTTGAATCAATTGAAGACGGAGTTATGTGTATTGAAATGTCAAAAGCAGCCCTGCTCCTGATTATTCTATCCATAAATCCTTCATTTACTTCTCTTGGATAGCCAATTGCCATTAAAATTCTTGCAAGTTCTCCACTAACATTCATATAATCTTGCATAAATTCTACACTGTCTGGCTTCAGTATCTTATCTAATTCTTGCATAAATCAGTGGAACAATTTGTTATTTATAAAATTTAGCCAACTTGATTGAGTTTATTTAGTATGTAAATCTGTAAGAACTAAATATTTCAAGTGTTTCAACTTCTGCTACATCCTTTCCCATAAGGTTCTTAAATTGTCTTAAAATTTTTCTATATTGCTCATGACTTTCTGCATCAATATCAACTTCATAATCCCATCTCCCTACACTACTTAGGAAGTACACTACATTCGGGTTTTGCTCACAAAACATTTTTATTTTTTTATCTATTTCTTCTGAAAAATTTGACATTTTTATAAAGGCTTTAAAACTATGATAGTCAAATTTTGATATGTCCATCTGAACTGAAAAGCCCATTATCACTCCATTTTCTTTCAGTTCTTTTATCCTATTTGCAACAGTACTTGTTGGAAGTTTTACTTGTCTTGCTATTTCTGTAGTTGAAGTTCTAGAATTCTTTTTTAATACTTCAATAATTGCTAGGTCTTTTTTATCAATATTTATTGTTTCTTCTGTTGGGCTCCCTATCTTGCTAGGTATATCGTACAAATATCGTCTGTTCAATCTCTGTTGAAATGTATTTATTCCAACTTCGTGGTGAACCAGAACCTCTGGATATTTGCTCACAATATTTGTTTGTTTTTTCCTGAACTCGCGCGTACTTTTTACTGGAAATTCCAAAATGAAATCCAATCTACCGCCTACTTGTGCTGACCAGTTTGTATCTTGATTATTTCTCAAATAATCTATAACCTCTTTTTCTTTCCTTTCACTCACTGTTCCGAATTTAAAATATAATGTGTAGATGTTTTTCCCTAATTTTGTGTAGTCAATATGTGTTACGAATTTTTTTATCAAACCACTATACCGCAACCGTTTTATCCTGTAGTTTACAGCCTCTCTTGATAGCTTTATTTTTTTTGCAAGCTCAGACAAACTAGCCCTACTATTATTATCAAGCTCTGCAAGCAATCGTTTGTCCTTTGCATCTAGTGAAGTTATTTTCTGCATTTTTTAGCATTTTAACCAGTTTACCTTATATATTTTGTGTTTTTGCTAATTTTTTGTTAAGAACTATAATATAGGTCCTTATACTAACTATGTTTAACACTGGGGGTGTAATAAAGATGGTAACAGCATTTATCTTAGCAACAACAAAACCAGGTAAAGAAAAAGAAGCTCTTGTTTCTCTTGGTAATCTTCAAGAGATAAAAGATGCGTATACAGTTTATGGCGATTATGACATAGTACTGCAAACAGAGACTCAAGATTTGGATACTCTGAACAACTTCCTTTTGAAGAAACTTCGGGATATTCCAACTATTGCAGCCACTACTACAATGATTGCCCTCTAAAAGTTCTTATGCTTTGCATGGCTGACAGATTGTCAGTCATGCCCTTTTTTTTTACACAATCTTTTTATAGCAAGCGTTATTATTGTTTGATATTATGGAAAAGACCTTTGACTCTATGATGAAAGAGACCAGAACTTTTGCGCCCGATGCTGGTTTTAGTAAGGATGCTCATGTGAAAAGCATGGCAGAATATAAGAAATTATATGATGCAGCTTTGAAAGATCCTGAAAAATTCTGGGCAGATAAAGCAGAACAGCTTCACTGGTTTAAAAAATGGGATAAGGTTCATTCTTGGGATGTTGAAAAACTTGATTGCAAATGGTTTGAAGGTGGAAAAACCAATGCTGCTTTCAATTGTCTTGATGTTCATCTTGAAAAACGAGGCGACAAAGTTGCAATTATCTGGGAATCTGATGATGAAAAAACCAGAACATTCACTTACAAACAATTACATGAAGAAGTTTGCAAGTTTGCAAATGTGCTGAAAGAAAAAGGTATTAAAAAAGGCGACAGAGTTGCATTTTATCTGCAAATGATTCCTGAGCTTGCTATTGCAATGCTTGCTTGCGCACGAATTGGTGCTGTTCATTCAATTGTTTTTGGTGGTTTCTCAGCAGAATCTTTACAAGACAGAATCCACGATTCAGAATGCAAAGTTCTAATCACTTCTGATGGCGGATTCCGTGGTGGAAAACTTCTTGAGCAAAAGAAAAACGCAGATACAGCACTTGAAAATGCTCCATCAATTCAGAGCGTAATCGTGGTTAAGCGTGCTGAAAATGAAGTTAATATGAAAGATGGCCGCGACTTTTGGTGGCACGAACTTATGGAAAATGCAAGTACTGATTGTCCAGCTGAAGAAATGGATTCAGAAGATCCCCTTTTCATTCTTTACACAAGTGGAACAACTGGAAAGCCAAAAGGAGTTCTGCACACAACTGGCGGATACATGACTTACACTTACCAGACATTCAAGTGGATTTTTGATTATCATGAAAATGATATTTACTGGTGTACTGCAGATATTGGCTGGATTACTGGTCACAGCTACATAATTTACGGACCTTTGGCAAATGGCGCAACTTCTGTAATGTTTGAAGGAACTCCATTTCACCCAGAGCCAGACCGATTCTGGAAAATTGTTGAAAAGCACAAAGTCAGTTTATTCTACACAGCACCAACAGCTGTTCGAGCAATTGCAAAGCAAGGCGACGATTGGGTTGACAAACATAAAATGCCGTCACTCCGATTACTTGGTTCAGTTGGCGAGCCAATAAATCCAGATGCTTGGGTTTGGTATCACGAACATGTTGGCAAGAACAAATGTCCAATTGTGGATACTTGGTGGCAAACTGAAACCGGAGGAATCATGATAACTCCTTTGCCTGGTGCAATGCCATTAAAACCTGGCTCAGCATGCTTGCCTTTCCCTGGAATTGAAGCAGAAGTTGTTAGGAAAGACGGAACACGCGCAGATGTTGATGAGGGCGGCTATCTTGTAATTAAAAAGCCATGGCCAAGTATGCTCAGAACTGTTTATGGCGACCATGAGCGGTTTAGGAAAACATACTTTTCTGAATATCCTGGATTTTATTACACAAGCGATGCTGCTAGAGTTGACAAAGATGGTTATTTCTGGCTAATGGGTCGCGTTGATGATGTTGTTAATATTTCAGGACACAGAATTGGAACAGCTGAAGTTGAATCTGCATTAGTTGAGCATCCTGCAGTTGCTGAGTCTGCTATTGTGCCATTTCCTCATGAAATAAAAGGGCAAGCACTTTACGCTTTTGTTTTGCTAAAGAAAGGACACGAAGGAAGCGATGCACTTGCAAAGGAATTGCGAGCTCATGTTGGAGAAGCTATTGGTCATATTGCAAAACCAGATAAAATTCAGTTTGCTGATGATTTGCCAAAAACTCGTTCTGGAAAAATAATGAGAAGGATTTTGAAGAAAATAGCTGCTGGTGAAGAAGATGTTGGAACAACTACGACATTGGCGAATCCAGAAGTTGTTGAGAAATTGAAAAAGGAACGGGTTTAAAATATGCCCCGGCTGGGATTCGAACCCAAGTCCCTGCCTCGAAAGGGCAGGATGATTGACCGGACTACACCACCAGGGCAATATTCAGCTGTCAGCTAACGGCTATCAGCTTTTAATTCTCTAAAACTGGTTCCTTTTAAAGTTTTTGTATTACCTCAATCCCAAATCACCCAAAAGCACCATGCTCTTTTTCAAAAACAAGAAGGTTCCAATACTTATTGATATAAACAGCCAAGCATTCAAGAACATTATATTTCCCATTAAAGTGAATCCTAAAAGTCCTATAACCCCAGCATCTCTCGCAGCTGTGTAGAAGAACGGTTCCTTGATCTCGTTTGTAACATAAAGCATTATATTAATCACGCCTAGTGAAACACATAGGCCTAGCGACCCTGGAAAACCAATTGCAATTCCAACAAGCATCATCACTATCCCGAAAATATCTGCAGACTTGTCAAATACATGTCCTCGCCTTGTTTCTTGATTTGTTGATCTTGCAAGCAGTCCGTCCATGCCATCTAGCATAAGTGCAAAAACCATGCAAAGTATTGCAATACTTACTTTTCCATAAATAAGAGACACGCACATTGCTGCTGAAAACGGGAACTGCATAGCTGTTAAGTGGTTTGGTTTTATTCCCAATCCACCAATTGCTTTCATTAAAGGAGTGAATATGTTGTATAGTGTTGGCTTCCACTCTTTATGGTAATATTTTATCATTCCCATTTGCGTTCCCCACTAGATTGAATTTAGTATAGTATTTAAAGGTTGTTATGGCAGGTGGTGACCAAAAACAATTTAAAACCAGGGACGTATCAAAACCTTACGCGGGAGTTCCAGAGTGGTCAAATGGGTTGGACTGGCAAGCCACTTTTTCCGCTCGCTCGTGCTCGCGCAAAAAGATGGACAAAAAATGATTGACGGCGTTTTCAACAACGCTTCAATCAAAAAACTCGCGGGAGTACCAAAGTGGTCAAATGGGTTGGACTCAAGAGTGATCTTGAGTGCTGAGAGCTCAGTGCTCGATGATTAAGAAATCCAATGACTTAGTGTCTTCGCAGGTTCAAATCCTGTCTCCCGCACCAATCACCCTAACCTTTATATACCACTTGAAACTTCCAAAAAGATGCAAATTTCTATCGCTTTATGTGATAGTTTTGTACGTATAAAACATATCGCGGCCCTATCGTTTTCGAAGGCCTTAAGTTACGAATTCAACATACATCTTGGGAGATTTGTATGTCAAATATTCAAGCTATGAGAGGCATCTATCGATTTGCCGCGAAAAAATATGAGGACGAAATCACGTGATGGATTTCGCATCTGACAAAATTGGTTCTGTGAGAAACTCTATGTAGTTGCTCTTCCTCATTTCCGGTTGATCCTGCCGGACCAGACTGCTATCAGAGTTCGACTAAGCCATGCAAGTTTTTCCGTAAGGAAAGCGAAAGGCTGAGTAACACGTGGGTAATCTGCCCTTGGGTGGGGTATAACCTCGGGAAACTGAGGATAATCCCCCATAGGTTTAAGATACTGGAATGTGCTTAAACCAAAAGCTTCGGCGCCCAAGGATGAGCCCGCGACCTATCAGGTAGTTGGTAGTGTAATGGACTACCAAGCCAAAGACGGGTAGGGGCAGTGAGAGCTGAAGCCCCCAGACGGGAACTGAGACACGGTCCCGAGCCCTACGGGGTGCAGCAGGCGCGAAACCTCCGCAATGCACGCAAGTGTGACGGGGGGACTCTGAGTGTTTTCATTTTTTGAAAACTTTTCTGAAGCGTAAATAACTTTTGGAATAAGAGCTGGGTAAGACGGGTGCCAGCCATTAGTTGGGTGAAGAAAATTCCCAACAAATTCTATTTGCCCGCTAACTGGAAGCCGCGGTAATACCCGCAGCTCGAGTTGTCTGGACTATTATTGGGTCTAAAGCGTTCGTAGCCGGAAAAGCAAGTTCTTTGTGAAATCCAACAACTTAATTGTTGGGCGTGCAGGGAATACTACTTTTCTTGGGACCGGGATGGGCCAAGGGTACTTTTTGGGTAGGGGTGAAATCCAATAATCCAAAAGGGACCACCTGTGGCGAAGGCGCTTGGCTAAAACGGGTCCGACGGTGAGGAA
>CAZWSR010000012.1:0-21851 GCA_964636545.1 Candidatus Undinarchaeota archaeon | reverse complement strand
AGCTACACTCGCTGATCCACCACCACTGCTACCTCCGCCACCGAAACCATCAAAAAATCCAGCAATGTCCCAATCAAGGAAATAGTAGCCAAAAAGTACAATAGCGCCACCAAGCGCCACTATGATAAGAATAACTTTGAAAATCCCTAATATGTTTATCTCAGCTTTCCTATTATTATCTCTAGACATGTTCTTTTATGTACATATGTAAGTATTTAAGGGTTTTCAATACCTAGGAAATTCACTTAATTATACTATATTCTATTAAGAATAAGCTTATCAAAAACATTTATAACAACTAATTATATTATATTCAGCCATGACTGACAACAAATTCCTTGTAACTTGCGCATTACCTTATGCAAATGGAGCAATGCACATAGGTCATATTCGAAGTACATATCTTCCAGGCGATATTTATGCAAGATATTTGAGAATGACTGGGGCCGATGTTGCTTTTATTTGCGCTACTGACGAACACGGTACTCCAATAACTGTTCGCGCTGACAAGGAAAAAACAACACCAGTTAAAATCGCAAAACGATATCATGATCTTATCAAGAAAGACTTTGACTCACTTAATATAAAGTTTGATGTTTTCTCAAGAACCAGTAACAAGACTAATATAAAAAACGCTCAAGAATTTTTCACAGCAGCAAACGATAATGATTATGTTTACACAAAAGATGTTGAGCAATATTACTGCGACACCTGCAAAAGATTTTTGCCAGACCGCTATGTTGAAGGAACTTGTCCTGAGTGCGGTTCTGATGGTGCGCGAGGAGATCATTGCGAACAATGCGGACAAGCACTTAGCGAACTTCTAAATCCATTCTGCTTGGTTTGCAGAAGCACACCAAAGAAAAAAACAACAAAGCACTGGTTCTTTAAATTAACTTCATTCAAGGATTTCCTTGAAGATTATCTTCTACAATCTGATCTTCCTGACAATGTTAGAAATTACGCATCCTCGTGGACTGAGAACCTGAAAGATTGGTGCATAACCAGAGACATGGACTGGGGTGTTCCAGTTCCATTAACTGATGCAAAAAACAAAGTGATTTATGTTTGGTGGGATGCGCCAATTGGTTATATTAGCGCAACAGAGGATTGGAACAAGGAAAAAGGTCTTGATTACTGGAAAAACGGCAAAATTGTTCATTTTATTGGAAAAGACATAATTTATCATCATGCATTATTCTGGCCAGCAATGCTGAAAGCCCATGGCAAATACAAATTCCCGCACACAATCCAAGCTGGCGAATATCTTTCACTTGAAGGTCGTAAAATGAGTACCTCTAGAAACTGGGTTGTTTGGGTAAATGATTTTGTTAAAAAATATCCTGGCGATTATATGCGATATTACCTCACAATCAACACTCCACTGAATTCAGATATGGATTTTGTTTGGAAAGATTTTGAAGCACGAATTAACAATGAGCTTTCTGATGTTCTTGGAAATTTCGTTCACAGAGTTCTCACTTTCATTAATAAGTTCTTTGATGGAAAAGTTCCAAAACCAGGAAAATATGATGCAATTGATCATAAAGTCTTGGAAGCAATTGAAAAAGCACCTGCAAAAGTTGGAAAACTACTTTCAGAATTTAATTCAATTGAAGCACTTAAGTCAGTAATGGAGCTTGCTCGCCTTGGAAATCAGTACTTGAATGAAAAAGAACCATGGAAAACCAAAAGCCCAACTTCATTATATGTTACAACAAATATTGTCAAGACAATTGCAGTGCTTGCTTCTCCTTTTATTCCATCAACTGCTCAAGCAATTTGGGAACAGCTTGGTCAAAAAGGCGAAGTTGAAAAAACAAAATGGAGCACAGCAGCCAAATTCCTTACTCCTGGTTTGAAAATTAATAAGCCAACACCACTTATCCAGAAAGTTGAAATTGAAATCAAGGAGCCAGAATACACTGACAAGAAAGTTATTGTTGATCCTGCAATTGAAAAACAAATTGAATCCAATGATGTTTCAATTGCTCTAGCTGAAGTTAAAGGAATCAAGGTTCAGCGCCGTTCTGGAGAACTTGAGCGCTTGAAAAAATCAGCTCTCAAAAATTTTGACCGCGCCAAAGTTATGGAAACAGTTGAGTCCTATCGATATTTGCTTGACAAAATTGACAAAGGAACTGAAGGTTTGTCCTGCGAAAATCTGGTCAAGTTTGTTGAAAACGCAAAACAGCTCCCTAATATTAACACAGTTACTGACATTTATAATATGGTTGCATTCAGGCACGGAATGATTATGGGTGCTTATGATGTTCGAGCAATTGACGGAAATATATTATTAAAAGTTACAGACGGTTCTGAAAAATTTGTGCCAATTGGTTCAGGTAGGCCTTCGAAAATCCACAAGGGTGAGCAGGTTCTTGCTGATGAATCAGATTCTGTTATAACAAGATGGCTTACAAAAGAGCATGAAAAAGTCAAGATTGAGCGCGATACACAAGGTTGTGTTGTTTGTGTTCAAGGAAATAAAAATATTCCTCAAGCAAAAGTTGATAAAGTTCTGAAAGAAGTTTGCGACTTGATAATCAAATTCTGCGGCGGCGAATATAAGGTACTTTACCCGCTATAGCTCCTTTCATTGCAACTGGCACTTTTTCTAAAACATCACTTGCAAGCAATCCATATCCTTTTTCAGCATAAGCTAAATCGCCAGCAGTACCAACTATTTTAGCACCAAAAGCAGCTGCTTCACACAATCCAATATTTTGAGTAGCTAGCCCAGCAACAACTCCTGCAAGAACATCTCCTGTTCCGCCAACAGTCATTCCAGGATTTCCAGTTTTATTTAATTTAACTTGCTCTCCATCTGAAATAATGTCCGTTGGAGCTTTCATAAGAACAACACATTTTTTCGCATCTGCAAATTTGTGAACAGATTTTTCAGTAGCAGTCAATCCACTTAATTTTTCAAATTCTTTTCTGTGTGGAGTCAAAATTATGTCTTTTCCTTTCAAAACACTTGTTTTATTTTTTAAAGCTTTCAGTGCATCAGCATCAATTACAATTGGTTTATTGAATTGTGTAATAAGTTCCAAAATTGCTTTTTTTGTAAGTTTGTCCTCACCCAATCCAGGTCCAAGAACCATTACATCTGCTTTATCAAAGTAATTTTGAATCTTTTTTACATGAACTGGTTTAAGAAAATCGCCATCCAGCGGCACTGTGATTAAATCTGGATTAGTTGCTGCAATATCTGCTGCTCTTTTTGGTGTAGTTAAAATAGCAAGGTCAGCGCCAGCCCTCATTGCACCTAATGCTGAAAAAACAGGAGCTCCTGTATAAATTTTTGAGCCTGCAACAACTAAAATAGTGCCATTTAATCCTTTATGAGAGTCCTTGTGCCTTTTCAAAATCACGATAGTGCTTTCCTAACTTTTCTTAAATAGTTTTTGTTGAATTTAATAAAGTATGCTTTATTTTTTGAGCGAGTGATTTTTAGAGTATCTGTTTTCTTTATTTTATACCTGTAAAAACCATCTAGGGTGGCGATTCCGTTATGTCTGCCAACAATTTTGACTTTTGTAACTGCATTTGCTGGTATAACTATTGATCTTGAATTCAGCCGGAACGGGCTGATTGGTGTGATTTCATAAGCATCAAGTGTTGGGTCAAGTACAGGTCCGCCAGCACTTAAAGCATAAGCAGTAGAGCCAGTTGGAGTTGAAAGAATAATTCCATCTGCTGAAACAGTGTCCATTGCATCGCCATGAACTTCAATATCAAATTTCTGAATTTTGCCAAGTAGAGCAGTGCTCAGTACAACATCGTTCAATACATCTCCTAAATTCTTATCATTCAAATAAACATTTAGTTTCAAATGTTCATCAATAAAATAATCCCCCCTCAGAACAGCATCTAGCTTTTTTTCCATGTCATGATCTACTTCAGTTAGAAATCCTTTGCTTCCGCGCTTTATTCCAAGCACTCCAATTTTGCGTCCTTTGATTTGGTCAACTGTATGAAGTAAAGTTCCGTCTCCACCAATTGGCATAATGATGTCTAATTTAGTGGTTTTGAAATTAATAGAAGGTCCCTTGAAGCCGGTTTTACTAGCAAGCTCCTTTTTCATGTAAAGTTTACACTTTCCATCAAGGTAAGCTGCTGTTTCCTTTGCTGCCTTAATAATGTCTGGCCTATACACTTTTGAAGTAATTCCGATTCTAAGTTGTTTCACCATGAGTAAAAAGGTAGTTTTGGGGTATTTAAATAATTAATTAAAGGTTCTTTCTAATCACCAAAACCTTTTTATTATGTGAATTTACTACAAACTAGCAATTGGGCCCATAGCATAGCTTGGTGGTGCGTTCGACTGATAATCGAAAGGTCATGGATTCAAATTCCATTGGGCCCACCATATCTTTTTTTATCATAGTTAATATTAAATAACACGTTTTTCTAATAATAACTATGAAACTTGTAATACTTGGTGCACCAGGTTCAGGAAAAGGAACGCAAGCGCAAAAGCTTGCAAAAAAGCTTAGCATACTTCATATTTCTACTGGCGATATTTTCAGAGACAATATGGAACGCAAAACTATCTTGGGCATGAAAGTAAAGAAGATTATTGATGCAGGTAATCTGGCTTCTGATGAACTTACTGATGCATTAATTAAAGACAGGTTAGTTGAATCCGATTGCAAAAATGGTTTCATACTAGACGGCTATCCACGAAATGTTCATCAATGCGAAGTTTTGGATTCAATCATTCTACTAGATGCAGTAATTAATCTCAGGGTTCCTGATGAAGACGTTATTAACAGATTATCTGCAAGACGAACCTGTTCTGTATGTAAGAAAGTTTACAATTTAGACTTCAAACCACCCAAAGTTAAAGGTAAGTGTAAGTGTGGTGGTGCTTTAGTTATGAGGAAAGATGACGATCAAGCTGGAATTGCAAAACGTTTGAGTCTTTATCATAAAAATGCACAGCTTATTATTAATTATTATAAAAAGGCTGGAATTTTAATTGATATTGATGGTGCTGTTGGAATGAAAAATGTACTGGCTGAAATTTTAGAGAAACTTGAAGTAAATGAATAACTTATTTCATTACAATATGCGTTCCTACTTTTCCATTAACTTTTTCAACTAACATATCTGCTTTATGTCCTTTAATTTCTTTTGAGCAAAGAAAATACATGGTTCCATAGGTCTGATGTCCGGTAATGTGAATATCTTTTACAATCCAGTTTCGCTCTTTCTTAAGAAATTTTCGCAAGTCCTCTGCTAGGTCATATGCACTTGCTCCATCCATTCCCTCACGTAGCTCAAACACATATGTTTTTTCATTAAGTTCTTCAATCTTGCTCATACTATCTCTCTATTCTTTCTAATATTTAAGGTTTCATATTGTTTTCAACAAATCCGCTTTAGTAATAACACCAACCAATTCTGCTTTTTTGTAAACAACAACTAGTAAATTATATTTCAATAATTCAGAAACCAATTTAATTGGAGTATCTTCAGAAATTGTTGGGGGAGCTTCTTCCATTATTGTTGAAATTTTTTGAGTACCGAGATTATCTGTTCCAAGATTTTCTACAATATTTTTCTCAGAAACAAGTCCAACAAGATGTTTTCTATTAAAAACAGGCAATTGCGACAGCCCTTTCTGTTTCATTAATTTAATTGCAGTATCAATCTGATCACTTGCATTTACAACAACTATAGTTTTATGAACAATATCCCGCGCCTTTAATGATTTTTCTTTTTCCAGTTCTTCAAGTGATTCAAAAATTGCTTGTGCTTTGTCATAGCTTGGGCTAAGTGTTCCAGCTTCTATTTTCGCTATCATGCTCTGTGATACATCAGCTTTTCTCGCAAGCTCTGCTTGAGTTAATCCAAGCATTCTTCTGCGTTTTCCAATGGATTCTAGCAACATAGTTAATATAACATTCATAACCTATATAAATCTTTATTCCTATTGGAATATTCCTGCCAAGAACCTATATATACTCTTTTTCCCTTCGTTTTTCTAAGGTGAATTAAAAATGGTTAAACACTTATTTACATCAGAATCTGTCACAGAAGGTCATCCTGACAAACTCTGCGACCAGATTTCAGACGGAGTGCTTGATGCTCTCTACAAACAGGACCCCCAATCAAGGGTTGCTGTAGAAACACTTACAACAACTGGATTAATTGTTGTAGCTGGCGAAGTAACAACAAAAGGCTACATTGATGTTCAGGGCGTTGCAAGAGACGTTATCCGTGAAGCTGGATACGATGATCCTGCAATCGGTTTTGACGCTGACCAGTGCGCAGTAGTTGTTGCATTGCATGCTCAAAGTCCTGATATTTCTCAGGGTGTTGATGAAGAAAAGGGCGAACAGCAAGAACAAGGTGCTGGGGATCAGGGACTCATGTTTGGGTATGCTTGTAATGAAACTCCAACTCTAATGCCTCTTCCAATTGATCTTGCACACAGACTTACTAAAAAACTTTCAGATGTTCGAAAAAGTAAGGAAATTCCTTGGATTCGAACTGATGGGAAGTCTCAGGTAACAATTGAGTATGAAGATGGAAAACCAAAAAGAGCAGACACAATTCTTATCTCAACTCAACACGATGAATCAGTAATTGATTCTGCAACCAACCACGTTTCACAGGATGCAAAAAATGAGATAATTGAAAAAGTTATCAAACCAATCTGTGGTGAATGGATTGATGAAAACACAACATTCCTTGTGAATCCAACAGGCAGATTCGTTATTGGCGGACCTCCTGGAGATTCTGGATTAACTGGTCGAAAGATTATTGTTGATACTTATGGCGGAACTGGCTCCCACGGCGGTGGCTGTTTCTCTGGAAAAGATCCAACAAAAGTTGACAGGTCAGCAAGTTATGCATCACGGCACATTGCTAAGAACATTGTAGCTGCTGAATTAGCTGAGAAATGTGAAATTCAGTTGGCATATGCAATCGGTGTTGCAGAACCTGTTTCTGTGATGGTTAACACATTTGGCACTGGTAAAGTTCCAGATGAGAAATTAGTTGAGCTTGTTAGAAAGCACTTTCCATTGAAACCAAAGGACATATTGGAACAGCTTGATCTAAGGAGACCAATTTTCCGAAAAACAGCAACTTACGGCCACTTTGGTCGCGAGGACCCTGATTTTACTTGGGAAAAAACTGACAAAGCAGAAGTTCTGAAGCAAGACGCAGGACTTTAAGCTCTTTTTTGAGGGCGCTTAGTGGACAAGCGCTCTCACTTTTTCTTCTTGTTTTTTCTATCAAAACTTTTGTGAATGCTTTTGCTCATAAAAGTCAGAATAATAACTATACCAAAACCAATTCCAACAATAATTGGAATGCTTTTGTTAATCAGTCCAGTATATATTCCAAATTTAGCTTCTTCTAATTCTGAATATTCTGCAGTTAATTCACTGTAAAGTTTTGCTTGTCTTGCATAAATCAATGCTTCTTTTAATTTTTCAACATCAAGTTCAGTTTTTGCATAATGTAAAGTAAGTTCTCCATAATCTCGGTACAGTGTGCCCCAAGCTGAGTTTGTAGCATTAACTTCCTCCAACTCGTTTTCAATATATGAAACCAAATCACTCCAGCCACGCGTATCAATTTCTTTCAAAGTTTCAAGGCGCATAGATGCAACACTGGCATCCATATATGATGCTGCAAACCACTCTGCTTCCTGCTCTTTTTTTGCAACATCAATGTACCAACCTGCTCCATATGAATGATCTTCATCAAGCAAACCCTGTTCTGCTTCTGCTCGTGCAATTGCAGTGTTGCTCTTGTTTTCATATTCAAAAAGGTCAAGAATATTTCCGGTTTTTAATTCTTGTGCAATTACAAGGAAGTTCTCAGAAATCTGTGCCCAGCTCTGAACCGTTGATAATGAGTATAAGATTTCTTCACTTGATTCTTTTCTATCTGCTAGCTGTTCTTCTGCCTGAATTATTCGCTGTTGCGCTGACAAACCCCATTCATATGCACCAGAATCAGCAGCTAAGTGCTGGTTATCTTCAACAAGTTTCTTAATTCTGTTTACCATTTCTGTGGTTTCTGTTATCCTGTCCCCAAGAAATGCCATTTGTTCTTTTTCATCAAGAACATAAAATTCTGCAATATCTCTAATGTATCGTGCAGTTATTCCTGCTCTAAATCCATAATTTGCTGCTCCATAAAGATAACCCTTGTCAAAAGCCTGTTTTGATTTTGAAATTTCTCTATCAAGATCTGAAAAAATATCTTGTAGCATTGAATTTTTTAATGGGTCCAGTTTTGGATTTCCAAGATTCTCTTTTGCTTCTTCACGTATAATTTCTGCTTCATCCATTTCCCATTCTGCAAGCACTTTCATTGGGTCTGTTAATTCAGTTGTTATTTGTTTTTCAATGTCTGTTAATTTTTCTGGTTCTTTTTCCTCTTTTTCTTTAATAGTGTCCTCACCATTCAAAAGTATGTCAATTGCATCTTGTATTGTTTCAACTTCTATAACTTCGATTCCGTGCTCATTTTTTAGTGTTTTTGAAATATCAACATATTCTGTTGTTATTCGTTTTATTATCCAGCCAGGCGCAGGTTCTTCTTCTTTTTCAACAATTGTTGGCTGTATTGAATCGCCTTTTGGAATCACAAAGATTTTGTCTCCACCTTCTGCAGCCGCCTTCCCTTTTTCAAGAATTCCTCCAACTTTTCCAACTTTTCCATCAGTACTTATTGTCCCAGTAATTCCGCCATCTTCTCGTATTTCTTTTCCTTCAGCAGCAGCTATTACCGCAACTGTCATTGCAGCTCCAGCAGATGGTCCATCAACTACTGTTGATTTTCCAGCATTTATTGTGAATATAACATCATGTGTTGAAAAGTCAAAGTCTGTGTATTTTTTTGCCGTATCAACAGCAGTAATTTCTGAGTTCTGTGTTTCTATTCCAGTAAATGGACTTATTGTCAAAAGTACCCGTCCTTTTCCTGGAACAATCTCAACTTCCATTGAAGACAGGACGCCGGTTCCGTCAGAGCGCACAGCTGGTAGATCTATTGTCGCAGTGCGAGTTTCTGCATAAACAGCAGTAATGCTGAGCAGAAAAATCAAAACAGTTATTGCAATTATCTTTTTCATAAGTTCTTGTCATTAATTTTGTTTTAAAAGCATTATGGAAACCAAAACCAATTCATTTCATGTATTGTAAGATATATATACTACATTACTCACTTCTTTTATTGGTGTGCGAAGTGGTAAAGACGGTCAGGACATATTTCAAAAACGCAAATAACATATTTGTGCCTCAATTTTATAATTGCAATCAGGGGTGTTGCTAATGGTTATTGGATGGATAATTGCCTTAATGGCATTTCCTAGTTTTATTACATATACTATAATCTTATTGGCGTGTTTCATTGTTGTTGTGTTTGGAATTGTGATAATTAAATATTTCAAGTTTATTTTTGGGTATCTTGTGTTATTTGGAGTTTTATTTGTTGTTTTGTATGCAGGTTCAATTGTATGGCCAGTTGGTTAAATTGGTTCGGAGTTTAGAGTTTGGAATTTGGATTTTAGAGTTTACTCCAAACTCTAAATTCTAAACTCCAAATTCTTTTTATTAAAGTTGATTATCAATCCACCTCAACTTTTAAATAACAAGACATACACCCTATTCATTATGGCAGATCCAGCAGTAACCATGCAAGGTATTCAAGTTTCAGCTAATCTGCTTTTTGGAAAAATGATTAACAATCTTGCAATTGTTTTCCTTGTTGCTGGTATTAGTCTCCTTGGATTTTTATCTTTCTGGTATTTCCGCAAGAAAAGGTAGTTATTTATATTTGATATTGTTTTGTTCTAATTATGGGCTCGTAGCTCAGCTTGGTAGATCGCCACCTTCGCAAATCAGAACCTGCAAGGCCTTGGTGAAGTTTTCGCCTTTGCCCCGGTTCCGATACCTCCACGTGGGAGTTCGCTTCGCGAATCCCACAATTGGATTACGGGTATCTACTCATTTGAGTAAATCGAAGCAGGTGGAGGCCCAGGGTTCAAATCCCTGTGGGTCCATTTCTTATTTTTGCAAAAGTCGAAAAACATATAAACTACTTTTCCTCATATGCCAGCAACAATATAGGGGGTACACTCTTATGTGGTATGAAGACGACGATAACGACAACTTTGAAAACGAAAACACCGACGATTTCAGTGAACCTGATAAAAAGGATGAAACCGACGTTGATGACAGCGACGACGACTACTAAAACTCTTTTGGGGCCTTAAAAAGCCCCATCCTTTTTCTAATAACTCTTAGCAAAATAAGCAACAGCAGTGGCCTTTTTCCCACAGTTCACGCACTTTCCACTTGGTTTTCCTTTTCCATCAATTAAACGAACAGTTGCAGTTGTTTTATCTTTTATTTGTTCTTCACAGCTCTTTTCACCACACCAATTTGCTTTAATAAAACCACGTTTCTTTTCAATAATTTCTGAGAATTCTTTGAATGTTTTTGCTTCACTAATACTTGATTTCAAGAATTTCAAGGCCTTTGCATACATTGCTTTTTGGATTGTTTCAAGAAGCACTGGAAGTTTCTTTTCAAGTTCTGAAATTTTTACAAAAGTTTTTTCTCCATTGTCTCTGCGTACAAGCACAACTTGTTTCTTTTCAATATCTTTTGGACCAATTTCAATTCTAACAGGAACTCCTTTTAATTCCCAGTGGTTGTATTTCCATCCAGGGCTGTAATTTTCACGATCATCAAAATGAATACGTATTGTTTCAGAAAGTTTCTTACTGATTTCTCCAGCTGTTTTCAAAACATTCTTTTTTGTATTATCAAATAAAATTGGAACAACAACTGCTTGGATTGGGGCCATTCTAGGTGGCATTATCAATCCTTTGTCATCGCCATGTGCCATAATTATTGCGCCAATTGTTCTTGTGCTCATTCCCCAGGAAGTTGTGTGAGCGTGTGCATGCTTATCATTTTCATCAAGGAACTTAATATCAAAGGCCTTTGCAAAATTTTGTCCAAGGTAATGGGAAGTACACATTTGAAGCGCTTTTCCGTCAGGCATCATTGATTCTAAACATACTGTGTAATCTGCACCTGCGAATTTCTCAGCTTCTGATTTTTTGCCAGCAAGTACTGGAATAGCCATATTTTCTTCAACTAATTTCTTATACATTTCAAGTGAAACTCTGACTTCATCTTCAGCTTCTTTCTGGTTTTTGTGAGCAGTATGCCCTTCTTGCCACAAGAACTCTCGAGTCCGTAAAAATGGTTTTGTAACTTGTGTTTCCCAGCGAACAACATTGCACCATTGGTTTAGAAGAATTGGAAGATCTCTGTGCGACTTAACCCATTTTGAATAGGAGTCCATTATAATTGCTTCAGAAGTTGGACGAAGTGCATATCGCTCAGCATCTCCTTCTTTTTGTTCAATCCATGCAACTTCAGGTGCAAAACCTTCAACATGGTCTGATTCTTTTTTGAAAAATGATTCTGGAATAAATAATGGGAAATAAGCGTTCTTGTGCCCTCTTTTCTTAATGTCTTTGTTAATATAATCTTGAACAAACTCCCAAATCTCATAAGAATATGGTCGGAATACAATACATCCTGCAATAGCTGCATAGTCAGCAAGTTCTGCTTTTTGTATTACTTCAGTGTACCAGTCAGGAAAGTTCTCTGACTTTTTCACTGTCATTCCAATAATTTTCTCTTTTGCCATTAGAATTGTGTTTATTGTTCTTATTTAAAAACGTAGTGGTCCTACTTCTTTCTTCCTTTTCTCCTTGTTTTGTCAAATCTCTCCATAGGGTTTGGTTGTTTTTTCTTCCTCTTTTTCTTTATCAATTTTGCACCGCATTCCTCGCACTTGCCTTTTCTAATATCTCCTACCTCTCCGCATCTGTTGCAAAATACTAAGTATTTTTGATTTGGATTATAATCAGCAGGATTTTTCAATGTGTACGTCTGATTGCATATGTAAAGGTCTATGGATGCGTCGTCCAGTTTCAGCTTGTTCCGATTAGGAAAGAACACTGATTCTTTCTCAGGACTTATATGCTTCTCTTTATTATTATCCTCCCAGTACCTGTGCTCTCCTATGTAGAGCAGGTAATCACGATCACAGTCTACTTGTTCAAAAATATTGTAACTTATTATTATAGGGATAGTCCAGAATTTGAATGTGGCAATTTCCGGTTTGGTCACATACTCTATCATTTTTTCTATCTCTTCTTTCTCTGCCACGATTGACACGCTACTGCCAAATTCTAATTTCTTATTCTTTTCAGCCAGTTTCCTTATCTGTTCAAACGTCACCACTTTAGAATTCGCATCTCGTTTATCATTAATAATCATCTCCTGGTTTTCATACAATGCAAAACGTTCAGCAATCAGTAGGTCAGTGGTCCAAGACCCGCGTCCTTTAGTATGAAAAACTCCATCCTTAAGCGCTTTTAATATGTCTTCCACACTTGCCTGTACTCCTCTGAACAGGATGTTCCCGACCAGCCCTTCTTTCTGTAATTCCTCGTATTGCTTGAAAGCTGTATTGTTCTCCTCGTATATTTTTGTCACTTTCTCCCTAATCTCTTTAATCTTGCCCTCACTTTCCTTCATTATCCTTATTGCTATGCTTGACAAGAGCACGATTATTGTGAAGTACAGCACTGTTGCATTGAATCGTTTAAAATTCTTTCCAAATTTTTCTCTGGTCAGTGCAAGTATTTCTGTTTTCATTCCTACAGAATTGGTTGGCCACGGCTTCTCGTTATTAACATACTTTTCGTAAACTTTCTCGTACCACTTATTGATTTTCTCAACGATTTTGTCAGAAATCTCTGCTAGGTTATTCTTTCCTGTGAGCGGATCATACTCGAGTTTTCTGTGAATCAATTTTTTGTACAATTTTCGCAGGTCGTACTCCATTGCCTCGCCTCGCGTCATGGCGTTGAGCAGGGTCTCCTAGTCTGCGTAAAGCATCTTATCATCTTCACCAAAAAGATCTTTAGCCACTCTCCTCGCGAAATTATCTGCAACATGATTAACATTCTTTGTCTTCTCCAGCTTTGCTTCGAGTGTCTTCAGATTCTTGTCAAAATTATCTTCCAAAAGCTGGCTCAAATTGTATAAGACTCCCTTAAATGCATTGCTTATCTCAAATGGTTTGGCCATTTATCATATACTGGCTTCATACTTATAAAAAGTTTCTGTTAGTTGTTAGTAAAGGGTGGGGCTGTCCATATTTGAACTGGAGAACACTATCTCTATCTCGCCAAAACATTACATATAAATACAAAAAAGCACACCTATTCCCTATGCCTAGCAAGAAAAATCAGCATGATTACATTCCAATTCACGAAGCTGATGAGCGAGTAAAATCAAAAGAATATGCTATCAAGGGTCATCTTTCTGAATATCCGATTTCTAAATGGAAAAAGAATGATTTTAGTTATGGTGCGCACTTCTCAAAACATGTTCGCGGCATGTTCCTTTTTCCAAAAGCAACTATAAAAAGAGTAATTGATGAAGGCGTTAATCCACGTGATTTATTTGTTCCAACTGCAGTTGTTATAATTGCTGGAATCTTAACTGCAATTGGTGGCTCATTGTGGAGTATTCTAATAACTTCTTCAGTTCTAATCAGTTTCTTGTCAACAGTTAAATTATTCATAATGGTTTTTGCAATGCCTGTGTGGTTAATTGCATTATGGCTTTTCTGGACTGGTGTATTGCATGTTATTGGTTCTGTAATGTCTGGTCAAGATCCATTTAATAAAGTTCGTTTGCACAAAATGGCAAAAGCAACTGGATTTTGTTTTGTTCCTGCGTTCCTCAATATTCTTCCATTATTCAGTCTTGTAACTGGGTATTGGACTTGGATATTGTGTGCTTGGACAACTCA
Organism: Candidatus Undinarchaeota archaeon; assembly: GCA_964636545.1. Taxonomy (GTDB): domain Archaea; phylum Undinarchaeota; class Undinarchaeia; order Undinarchaeales; family UBA543; genus UBA543. Next base: position 7,967 of record CAZWSR010000012.1, on the reverse strand, counting down.
GACAAATTATGGTCTTGACAAAAAGCGCGCATTCATAACCACAATACCGTTACTCTTCACCACAATTATTGGAACATATCTGCGACTTAGTGTACTTTAGTAATTAGGGCACTAGGTAGTAGGCACTAGGTACTGACCTACTGCCCTCTGCCTACTACCCACTACCCGAACAAATTTCTCAAAAACAAACCTTTAAGTAGTGTAACTTTTAGATTTGCTTTATGGGTGGGACTAAGAAGCCGTTAATAAGTTATGAGACTACTGAGTCAATGGCACGCTATGCTATTATTGGAATTGTTACTTTCTTTTTCTTGATTTTGATTTTAATGCCTCTGAGCTCCATGTTTTACTATTCTTTTTCAGAAGGAGTTTCCTCGTTTTTCCGGGCAGTCACTTCACCAAGTGCGTTGTTTGCATTAAAATTCAGTATTATTCTAGCAATCAGCACTGCTCTCTGCAATGTTGTTATTGGAACTCTTGCTGCATATGCGCTAGTTCGTTATGATTTTCCAGGAAAAAATATTCTAAATGCAATTGTTGATCTTCCAATTGCTGTTCCAACTGCTGTTACTGGTTTTACTTTGCTTTTGCTTTATGGACCAATTGGTCTTTTTGGCAGATATCTTACAAAACATGGCATAACTGTTCTTAATGCATTTCCTGGAATTTTACTTGCCCACGTTTTTGTAACTTTTCCATTTGTAATTCGTGCTGTCAGTGGTGTTCTTGAAGGTGTTGAAAAAGTTCATGAAGAAGCTGCAAAAACACTTGGAGCATCACGATTCCAGGTTTTCAGGCATATCACTCTTCCAGCAATAAAAGGTGGAATTGTCTCTGGTTCAATACTCACTTTCGCCCGTTCTCTTGGAGAATTTGGTGCAACATTAATGATTTCTGGAAATCTGGCAATGTCCACCCAAACTGCTCCATTATTTATCTATCAACGAATTCAAGAGCTTGATTATACTGGTGCAAGTGCAATGGCAATAATGCTTGCTCTAGCATCATTTGCAATGCTTTATGGTTTGAAATTTATTACAGGAGGTAGGAAAAAGAAAAATGGCTTCTAATCCTGTTGAAAAAGTTGACGCGTGCAGCATATCTGTTAATGGAATTTCTAAAAGTTATGGTGACAAAACAGTTGTCAATGATATTAGTTTAGATGTGAAAAAAGGAGAATTCTTAGTTATTCTTGGGCCAAGTGGTTGCGGAAAAACCACATTGCTTAGGATGATTGGGGGACTTGAGAAGCAGACCTCTGGTGACATTCTTTTTGATGACGAAAACATGTCTGGAATTCCTCCACAAAATCGTGATATTGGTTTCTTGTTTCAGCATTACACTCTTTTCACTCACCTGAATGTTCGCGAGAATGTTGAATTTGGATTAAAAATTAGAAAAGTCAAAAAAGCTGAGCGCAATAAACGTGTTTTGGAAATGTTGGATTTAATGGGGCTTTCTGATATGATAACTCGCGATCCAAATAATCTGTCTGGTGGGCAAAAACAGCGCATTGCAATGGCGCGTGCTCTTGTTTTGAAGCCATCAGTTCTTCTTCTTGATGAAGCATTTGGTGCATTGGATGCAAGCACAAGAAGTCGGATGCGTCAGGATGTTAAGGAAATCCAGAAAAAGCTTGGGATAACCACTATACTTGTTACTCACGACCAAGAAGAAGCATTTGAGCTTGGAGACAGAGTTGCTGTAATGAATAATGGGAAAATCGAGCATCTTGGCACCCCTCAGGAAATTTATGAAGATCCACAATCTGCTTTTGTTGCACAATTTATTGGAACAGTGAATGTGTTAAATGGGGTTGCTGAGAAAAACAAAGTTAAATTAGGATATCTGCTTTTGGATATGCCAAAAACAAAATACACTTTCAAAAGTGGTGAAACTGTAAAAGTGCTTGTTCGTCCAGAAGATGTTGAAGTTGAAAAAGCACTTTCTAAAATGAAAGGCAAAGATGAAATAACAACTGGAAAAATTCTCAGCTTACTTTTCCTTGGGCCATTTGTTAAAATGCGAATAAGTTTAGGGCGAGGAATTACAGTTCGTGTACTAAAACCAAAAACTGAGGTTTTAAAGAAAAATTTCAAGGAAGGCGATAATGTGTTTGTGAATTTAGAGAATTATAAGGCATTTCCAGAGTCAGCTGATGCGTATATTACGGCGCCTGTTGCTGGTTTTTTGAAAGTTTGATGGTTCCACTTGAACCAAAGGTTAAGGAAAAACTTTAAAAGGAACTTCCTTCTTGAATAAGTCACTTCTAAGAGCTTAAATGTTCCAACTTGGGAACTCGAGGGAGAAATTTAGAGGGGAAATATGGCAGATTCAATTAAAGAAGGCGACTTCATCACAATTGATTATGTGGGAAAAGTCAAGGCAACTGGCAAGATTTTTGATCTTACTAGAGAGGATGTTGCAAAAAAAGAAGGCATGATGTCTGATAATGCAAAATACGGCCCAGTCACCATTATTGTTGGTGCACAGCACGTTATCCCAGGACTTGACAAACACCTTTCTGAATTAAAGGTTGGAGACACAAAAAAATTCGATATTTCACCTGTTGACGGTTTCGGAAACCGCGACGCTACTCTTTTAAAACTTATTCCACGAAGTGAATTCAAAAAGCGCGATGTAAAACCAATGCCTGGTATGCCAGTTAATTTTGATGGTCAGTATGGGTTTGTACAAAGCGTTAGTGGTGGACGAATAAAAGTTGATTTCAATCATCCACTTGCTGGCAAAGATCTGGAATACGAAGTTGAAATTCACGATAAAATTGAAAAACAAGAAGATCAAATAAAATCATTATTCAGGTTCCATCTGTCAAAAGTTGACACAACTGAAATTATTGTTAAGTTAACTGGAAATAATGTGGAAATAACAAGTCCAAAAAATCCGCAAACCAGAAGATATATAAATTTGACAGAAGACATAGTAGCGAGGGATATAATCAAATATATTGGGGGGATAGAAACTGTCAAATTCATTGACATATTTGAAAAGCCAAAACCTGTTAAACAAGCAGCTGCGGCTGATAAAAAATCATAATCATATAATTGAGGTAGGGAAAAATGGTCAGTCAAGAAACAATAAAAGATACAACATATGCAATGCCTGCAAGCTCTGGCTTGGAGGACGTGGTACGAGCAAAGAGGACTTCCATTAAGGTCGTTGGTAGCGGTGGTGCTGGAAACAACACCATTAACAGGCTAATGGACATTGGAATCGATGGCGCAGATTGTGTTGCCGTTAATACTGATGCACAGGACTTGTTATACACAAACGCTACACAAAAGATTCTCATAGGCAAAGAAACTACTGGGGGTCTTGGTGCAGGTTCTGATCCAAGAGTCGGCGCTGATGCTGCAAAGGAGGACGAGAAAGAACTTAAGGACGCTGTCGCCGGTTCTGACCTTGTCTTTGTAACTTGTGGTCTTGGTGGTGGTACTGGTACTGGGTCCATTCCAGTTGTTGCAGAACTTGCCAAAAAGGGCAAAGCTCTTACAATTGGTATTGTAACACTTCCATTCAGCATTGAAGGTGCTGTCCGCTGGGAAAATTCTCAGGCTGGACTTGCAGCTCTTAGGGAACACACTGACACTGTCATTGTAATACCTAATGACAAGCTTTTGGAAATTGTTCCTGAGCTTCCACTTAATGCTGCTTTCAAGGTTGCTGACGAGATTCTTGTGAATGCTGTCAAAGGCATAACAGAACTTGTTACAAAAGAAGGTCTTGTGAACTTAGATTTCGCTGATATTCGCGCTGTTATGCGTGATGGCGGAACTGCAATGATCGGTCTTGGTGAATCAGATAGCGATGACAAGGCACGAGAAGCAGTTGAAAAAGCACTCACAAACCCATTACTTGATGTTGACATCACTGGCGCAAAAGGCGCTTTAATAAATGTTGTTGGCGGACCTGACATGACATTGCAGGACGCTCGCATTGTGATGGAAGCAGTATCTGACAAACTTGATCCAAATGCAAAGATAATCTGGGGTGCTCGAATTGATCCTGAGCTTCAGAACATAATGCGTGTCATGCTAGTGGTTACTGGCTTGAAACCGCAGAAGCAAATCCTTGGACCTGACGACACAGAAGAAAAGAAGGTTTACAGGAACAAAATGGAGAGCGAGTACGGGATTGACTTTGTCGGTTAATAAAACAAACAAATCCTAATGAAAATAAAGGAAAAATTGCAATCCTATGCTAGGATATTGCGAATTGCAAAGAAGCCTACTGGGATGGAGTTTCGCGCCATCCTTAAAGTGACGGGCATCGGAATTATTCTTATAGGGCTCATTGGCTTCTTAATACACATGGCGTCACGTATGATTACTGGCGTTTAAAGGTGTTTCTTATGAATTCAACTGAAGATAGTAAGGAAAATAACAGGGAAGAAGAGACTGTAACTAGCGAAGCTAAAACCAAACCTGAGGAAGAATCGGCTTTGTTCAAAGACGAGCCAGATATTCCAGAAGAGGAAGCAAAGGAGTATGAGGAAGAAAAGGTAGTTGGTAGTGGGCAGAAGGTAGTAGGTGAAAAAACTGAAGAAACTAAAGAGGAAGAACCCCAAACCTCCAACCCCAAACCTCAAACCCCTGAGCCAAAAGAACCAGAAGAAGAGGAAGAAACCGAAGAACCTGAAGACGACAGAGGAATTTATGCTATCCGAACAACTGCTAATAAGGAAAAAAACGTAGCTTCCAAGCTCTATGACCGCATTATGCGCGATGGATATGACATTTCTGCAATAGTTGTGCCTGGATTGAAAGGCTACTTGCTTGTTGAAGGCAGTAGAAAGGACATTGACAAAGCATACAGGGGCGTTACTCATGCTCGTGGATTAGTTTCTGGAAAAACTGGTCTTGATGAAATAAGTCACTTTTTAGCTCCAAAACCAGCAGTTACAACACTTGCTGTTGATTACATTGTTGAGGTTTCTGCAGGTCCATTCAAGGGTGAAAAAGCAAAAATCACTCGTGTTGACAATACAAAGAATGAGATCACAATTGAATTGCTTGAGGCAACAGTTCCAATTCCAATTACTGTTCCTGCTGAATCAGTTCGTGTTCTAGAAAAAGACCTTGATGACAAAAAAGCAAAAGCTGCAAAAGAAGCTGAAGAGAACGAGCCAGAAACCGAAGATCCATTTGCACTCTAAACATAAAGCTTAAATAGACAATAGCAAACATATTTTGCTCATACTCAAATGACAGAACAGATAAAATCTTTGGTTGAAGGTGGAAAGGCAACAGCCGGACCTCCTCTAGGCCCAGCACTGGGTCCTCTAGGCGTGCCAATAAACAAGGTCATTGAGGAAATTAATGCAAAAACCAAAGCATTTGTTGGAATGAAAGTTCCTGTAACTGTCAAAGTCGATCCTAAAACTAAAGCTTTTGAAGTAGAAGTTGGTACACCACCAGTTTCTGCACTTATTAAACAAGAACTTAAAATTGAAAAAGGCGCTGCAAACCCAAAAGAAGAGAAAGTTGCCGACATGCTTATTGAACAAGCAATTAAAATCGCTATGATGAAAGAGGAGTCTTTAATGACTGGAAGCAGAAAAGCTGCTGTTAAAACAGTTGTTGGATCTTGCCAATCAATGGGTATTTTAGTTGAAGGTAAGCCAGCTCCAGAATCTCTAGTTGATATTGACGAAGGTAAATTTGATGCTAAAATAGATTCAGGTAAAACTGAATTGTCAGCTGAAGAAGAGGCAAAACTTGCAGAAGAAAGAAAGAAAATGGCTGCAGAACTTGAGAAAGCACGCGCAGAACAGCAAGCTAAAGCTGATGAGATACTTGCTAAAATGGATGGCAAGGAAGACTCTGAGAAGAAAGCTGCTCTTAAAGAAGCTGGAATTGCTACTGCACTTATTAACAAATTGGTTGTACCTGCTGGAATGGCTGCTGAAGGTGGCGGTGCTGCTGGAGCTGCTCCTGCTGAAGGTGGCGAGAAGAAAGAAGAGCCAGCTAAAGAAGAGAAGAAAGAAGAGTAAGCTCTTAGACAAATATTATTAAGTAGTTCTTTGAAGTATTAGTCGAGGGTAGTAATGAAACTAGCAGTGATGTCTGATTTTCACCTAGGGTACGCTTATAATACTGAGCGAAGGGAAGATTCATTTATTCAAGCAGAAGAAGCACTTCAGAAAGCTGCTGAGCTGAATGTTGATGCTATTCTTATTGCTGGAGATATTTTTGATTCTAGAATTCCTAGTCAGGATGTTCTTGGACGCGCAATTAGCATTTTCAGAAAAACAAATATTCCAATAATCGCTATCCACGGTACTCATGAGCGCCGTGGAAAAGGCCTAACTAACTCTGTTCAATTACTTGAAAAAGCTGGTTTGCTAAAGCATTTACATTGTGATAAAATTATTCTTGATATTAATGGTCAGAAACTTGCAGTTCATGGAATGAGTGGTGTTCCTGAAGATTATTCAAGAATTGTGCTTGAAAAATTCAATCCAGAACCAGTTGAAGGTGCGTTGAATGTTATGATGCTACACCAGTCAGTAGAACCGTTTCTTTACACTGGTCATGGCCAATCAATTCTAAAACTTACTGATATGCCACAAAATTTTGATCTTATTGTAAGTGGTCATATGCATTGGAATGAGGAAAAAGAATATGGTAAAGGTAAGTTCATTATTCCTGGATCAACTGTTCTTACGCAAATGCGAAAAATTGAAGCTGAAAAACCAAAAGGATTCTATATTTATGAAAATCAAAATTTGAATTTTGTAACTCTTGAAACACCTCGCAAATTCCACTATCGCGCAATTTCTTTTGAAAATGCAAAATCTCAGGAAGTTATTGATAAGGTGAGGTTTGAAGTTTCAAAAATTTCCACTGAAGCACGAAAACCTATTGTAAAGATTGTACTTGAAGGTACATTGGAAAAAGGGTTTTCTTCAGCAGATATCTCTGTTAGTGATATTGAGCGACAATCACAAGAGAGCTTAATTCTACGAATTGACAAGTCACATCTCGGGAACACAGAGGTTCTTGAAAGACGCGAGATTGTTGAGCGTTTGCGACAAAAACAAATGTCTGTTGATGAAATGGGCCTCGAACTCTTGAAAAAGCACCTAGAAGATCTAGAATATTCTGATATTAATTCAATTGAAACTCTCTTAACAAAACTTTCTGAAGGCGATATTGAAGAAGCACGCAAGCTGATTTTGTAATTATATAAAAAAAGTGCTGTAAGCCAAAAACCTGTTTTTTACAACAGCTCCCATACCTTTTTGAGGTATGTTCCACCTAAGCCCTTGCGGACTTTGATGCCTCCCACTCACAGCGACTTTTTACTTGTTCACACTCCTTTTTATTATTTATTGTCATTCAGAATATATGTTTAATTCGCTAATCCAGGTCCGCTAGGTGGTGTAATTAGGTCAAGGCCTGCTGTTTTGCATGCTCCATTATCACAACCATATTTGCATCTGTGTAGTATAACTCCTATTTTTCCAGTATCTCTACAATAATATTCCGATACATACTTTCCGCCTTCTGCGCATGAATCATACTTAACACCACTATCCTTTGCTGCTAAAGCACCTTTCTTGTAGTAATCTCTACCTTCATCAGATTCTTCACATTCTGGCATTTTAAATCCTTCTGGATATGTTGGTAACTTCCAACCTAAGAATCGTCCAGGCGATCTTACAACTAAATCTCCTGTTGGAGCTGTCTCAACAGTAATTACAAAAGACAGTACTACAATAAGTGATAACAAGACAATGCCCGATATCAATACGATTTTCTGATTCATGTTATTTTTTATGTCCTTTTTTGTATTTAAACTCTTCTAATTTTCTATTTAGTTTTTTATCAGTTTCTTCTAGTTTTTCTTCTATTTTCTGGTGTGTTTTCCTAGTTTCTTGTTTGATTATGTGATTACTTAATATACTTACAATTCCCACAAGCAGTCCAACACTTATCAGCAAA
>CAZWSR010000011.1:0-24273 GCA_964636545.1 Candidatus Undinarchaeota archaeon | reverse complement strand
AAGAAGAGACAGTTGACAAAGCACCTGCTCAATGGGCTAATCCAGAAGATGTTTCAAAACTGATTTTGTATCTTTCTTCTGAAAAATCAAATGGAATTACTGGAAAATTTATTCACATTAAAGATAATTACACTGATTTCACTCCTGAAATTTCAGAATCAGATATGTACTCGCTAAGGCGACTCGATGAATTACTTTTGGAGAAACTAGAAAAATGAAAGTCGGAATAGTTGGGTGTGGTTTAATTGGTGGCAGAAGAGCAGATTTTCTTGGAGAAGACGAACTTGTTATAGTTGCAGATGTTAGTGAACAGCGTGCAAAAGAGCTTGCCGATAAATACAATTGCAAATTCGCAACTGATTATCGTAAAGTTACTCAAAATCCTGAAGTTGAAGCAGTAATAATTGCAACAACTAACCAATTTCTTGCAGAAATCGCAACTGACGCTATTCACAATAACAAACATTGCTTAATTGAAAAACCAGGAGCAAGAACTTTAGTTGAATATGAGCAATTAATGAACTTGGCAAAAGAAAAAGAGGTACAAGTCAAGATTGGTTACAATCACAGATTTCATCCATCCTTCCAAAAAGCACGGGAAATTGTTGATTCTAGAGAAATTGGTGAAGTGATGTTTGTGCGAGGACGCTACGGCCACGGTGGACGCCTTGGATATGACAAAGAATGGCGCGCAGATCCTCAAAAGTCTGGTGGTGGAGAAATGTTAGATCAGGGAACCCACTTAATTGACTTAGCAAGATGGTTCTGCGGAGAATTTACTGAAGTTAATGGTCATGTTGGAACTTTTTTCTGGAATATGCCTGTTGAGGATAATGGTTTTGCACTTTTGAAAACTGAAAATGGAAAAGTTGCTTGGCTAACTGCAAGCTGTACTCAGTGGAAGAATTTGTTCAGTTTTGAAATTCATTGTAAGACTGGATTGCTTGTAATTGATGGATTAGGCGGAAGCTATGGAAAAGAGACACTCACATTCTACAAAATGAAGCCAGAAATGGGAATTCCTGATCAAGAACAGTGGAGCTGGGAAGAAGATGATTCCTGGAAGAAAGAATGGCAGGAATTTTCAACTGCAATTGCTCATGGCAGTGAAGTTATGAGTTCAATTGAAGAAAGTTATGGGAATTTTAAAGTAGTTTCAGAGCTCTACAAGGCGAATGACACTAAAATACATAACCCTTAAAACCCCTTATCCCGACCATTTTTGTGATAATAATGGATAATGTAGAGTATATTAAAAATTACCTCTCTGAAATGAAAGATGTCATTGACAAAATCAATTCAGAGGACATTGCAGGCGTAGTTGATGCACTATTTACTGCTTGGAAAAATGGAAATCAGGTTTTCCTAATAGGAAACGGGGGTTCAGCTAGCACAGCAACTCACATGGCTTGCGATCTAAACAAATGCACAATTGTTGAAGGAAAAAAGCGAATGAAAGCACTAGCACTTGTTGATAATATTCCAATTGTCAGCGCACTAACAAATGATGATGGTTGGGGCGAAATTTATGTTGAACAACTCAAAAACTTCTTCAATGCTGGAGATGTTGTAATTGCATTCAGCGTACATGGTGGTTCAGGAAGCGATAAAGCAGGTGCTTGGTCACAAAATCTCTTGAAAGGACTTCAATATGTTAAAGATAATGGTGGAGTTGCGATTGGTGTATCTGGTTTTGATGGTGGAGCAATGAAACAAATGGCTGACCACTGCATAGTCACTCCAGTTGAAAGCACACCTCATTCAGAATCACTACATGTGGCTGTTGAGCACTTGGTTACAAATTGCTTGAAGGAGAAAATTGTAAACGAAGGATGAATCGTGCAGTTTTCATTGACAGAGACAGTACAATCAACGAACCTGTTTACGTTCCTGAAACCAACATAATTGATAGTCCACTAAAACCAGAACAATTCAAACTGCTTCCACAAGTTGCAGAAGGGATTCAAATCCTCAATGAACTTGGATTCCTGATAATCGTTGTCACAAACCAACCTGCAATTGCAAAAGCAAAAACAACAGTTGAATTGGTTGAGCAAATTCATGAGAAAATGAAAAAAGATCTTGAAGTGCTTGGTGCTCAGGTTGATGATGTTTACTACTGTCCGCATTCAGAACCCGGAAAAGGAAAAGTTCCTGAATTCACAAGAATCTGTGATTGCAGGAAACCAGCACAAGGGATGTTTCTGAAAGCAAAGGAGAAATTTGGAATTGAAATGGAAAACTCGTATATGATTGGCGATAGCTGGCGGGACATAAAAGTTGGAAATTCGCTTGGCTGCACCACAATTAAGGTTGAACATCCAATGATTAAATCCCATTATGACTTGGTTGCTGAACAACCAAACACCCCAAATCACAAAGTGAAAACTTTATATGATGCTGCTCTATTAATTAAAAACTTAGAGGAGGAGAAATAAAATGGATATATACATAGATACTGCAAATTTAGAAGAAATACAAAAGGGTCTTGACATGGGCATTGTAGATGGATGCACCACAAACCCGGCAATTGTCTCAAAAGAGGGCTGTGACTTTGAAACTAGGATGAAAGAGATTCTCAAACTAGTAAACGGTCCTGTGAGCATTGAAGTAACTACAACTGACACCAAACAAATGGTCGAGGAAGCTGTTACTTACTCCAAATGGGGTGACAATGTTGTTGTTAAAATCCCTATGGATGCAAACGGTCTTTGCGCAACTAAAATTCTAAAAGAAAAAGGAATTAAAACAAATGTTACTTGCTGTATGAGTTCAAGTCAATGTGTTCTAGCTGCAAAAGCTGGTGCAACTTATGTTTCACTGTTCTTTGGAAGAGTTGGAGACATGGGTTACAATGCATTTGATGTTACAAAAGAATGCGCTGAGTTATTTGATGACTGTGATCTTGATGCAAAACTCATAATCGGAAGCATACGCTCTGTTTATGATGTTATGTCTGCAATGCGTGCAGGAGCGGATATTTTAACAATCCCTCCAAAAATCTTGAACAAAATGTATGTTCATCCTCGCACACAGGAGACAATTCAAGAATTCCTTGACTTTTGGGCTGACTACAAGAAAAACCACAAATAATCATGGATTTGAAGCCAAACATCTCAATGTTCTTCCCTGCCTACAATGAGGCAGGAAACATCCGCCGTGTTATTGAAGATGCGCAAAAAGTTCTCAGAAAGAATGCAAATAATTATGAAATTCTGATTGTTCTTTATGAGGGCTCTACTGATAATACTGCGGAAATCGTGAGGAGTTATTCGCAAAACGATCCAAATGTTAGGCTTGTTCTGCAGGCAAAAGATGACCACGGAGTTGGTAAGGCGTACAGAATTGGCTTGAATACGGCCAAATATGAAAACATCTTCTATTCTGACTCAGATAACCAGTTTGACTTGGAAGATTTTGAGAAGTTCCTGCCCTTTCTTGACGAGTACGATATTATTGCTGGCTACAAACTAAAACGAAATGATCCATTTCTTAGGAAAATGATTTCATTTGGTTACAACTTCCTGATACGATTGTTTTTTAGAATGGATCTCTGGGACGTCAATACCGCTTTTAGATTAGTGAAAAAGCGAGTTGTTGATGACATCACATTACATTCAATCTATGGTACAGTAACCACTGAAATGCTGATAAAAGCAAAATGCAAAGGCTACAAGATAAAATCTGTTGGCGTAAATCATTTCAATCGTGGTGCTGGTAAACCACTATATGAAATTAAATTCGGTTTGCTTTCACCAAAAACAATTCTTGCAGTTGCGCGTGAACTAATACATGTTTGGAGGGAGGTGAAGCATCCACAATGGAAGACCAAGACATCGAGCGTATGAATATCCATCAGGAATATTCCTGGTACTGGTGCGGAAAGCGAAAACTAATCTCTTCTATGATTGAAAAATATACTCCAAATAAAAATATGAAAATTTTGGATGTTGGTTGTGGTTGCGGAGCTTTGCTGAAAGTTCTTTCAGAACATGGAGAGGTTCATGGTATTGATTTTTCAGAAAAAGCCGTGTCTCTTTGTAACACTGCAGGTTTTCGTAATGTAAAAAAATGTTCAGCTGATTCTCTCGACTATCCTGACAACACATTTGATCTTGTTGTTCTTTCTGATATTCTGGAACACCTTCTCAATGACCCAAAAGCAATGAAAGAGGCAAAAAGAGTTCTGAAACCAGGTGGAGTTGCAATAATAACTGTTCCTGCAAATCAAAAATTATGGACAAAAAGCGATGTCGAACTTCATCATTACAGAAGATATTCAAAAAAACAACTTCAAAAACTTTTTAAAGATCTTAAAGTTTTGAAATTCTCTTACATTCATTTTGCTCAATATTTCCCTCTACGTGTTTTCAAGAACTTACGGAACTCGGAAGTGGAATGGGAAGTTTCAGGAAAAGGAAAAACATTCAAGGGAATAATTCTTGGTTTCCTTCTAAAAACATATACGCTCTTTGAAAGTTATCTTGTTCAGCATATTAATTTACCAAAAGGTGCTGGTCTATTGGCGGTGGTGAAAAAATGAAAATGAAAAAAGTATTCATAACTGGTGGTGCAGGATTTGTTGGTAGTAATGTTGCTGACAAATTACTTGAAATGGGCTGTGAAGTCACAGTTTATGACAGTATGAAAACTGGTCAGAGTGCTTTTCTGAAAAATCAATCTGAAAATCCTAAATTCAAATTAATTAAAGGCGACATAATGGATTTGGGGGCACTTAAAACCGCAATGCAAGGTCACGATTTCGTTTTTCATTTATCTGCAAATGCTGATGTTCGTGGTGGCATAAACAATACACGAATTGATTTAGAACAAAATACAATTGGCACTTGGAATGTGCTGGAAGCAATTCGTTTAAATGATGTTAAAGGAATCGCGTTCTCATCAACATCTGCAATGTACGGCGAGCCAAACAAGTTCCCAACCCCAGAAAACTACTGTCCTGTTCAAACTTCCCTCTACGGCGCTTCAAAACTTGCAGGCGAAGCAATGATTCAGGCATTTTGTGAAGGTTTTGGAATAAAATCTTGGATATTCCGTTTTGTTTCATTAATTGGAGAACGGTACACCCATGGCGTTATTTTTGATTTTGTTAAAAAGCTAAATAAAAATCCAAAAGAATTGGAAATTCTTGGCGATGGAGAACAAAAGAAATCATATCTTTATATTAATGATTGCGTTAATGCAATGGTGTTTGCAATTGAAAATGCAGACGAGAAAGTCAACATCTTTAATCTTGGAAATGTTGAATACATGAATGTTAAGGATGTTGCGAAAATCATAATCGAAGAGCTTGGATTAAGTGATGTTGAGTATAAATTTACTGGCGGTGAAAGGGGTTGGATTGGTGATGCTCCGTTTGTTCAGCTTGATGTAAAGAAAATAATGAATTTAGGCTGGAAACCAGAAGTTAGCATTGAAGACGGAATCCGAAGAACTGTCAAGTATTTGAAAGAAAATCCTGAACTCTTAAAGAGGGATTAAATGTTCAAACTAAACAACAAGACGCTTACAATACTTATTCTAATACTATTACTTGGTGCTGTTTTTCGATTTTCATTTGTGTCAACTCCTAATGTCCGCGGTGATGAAGGTCCTGCAATTTTTCTAAGAGATGGGCCCGTTTCAAAATGGTGGGCTTCCACGAAAGCTGATGCACACCCACCACTTTATTATGTTTTACTAAAAGCCATTCCGTCATTTGGTTCAATTACTCCATTCCGCTTATTGTCTGTGGTTGCTAGTTTAGGTGTTATTCCTCTGCTATTTTTGCTTGGGAAACGATTATTCAGTGAAAGGGTTGGGTTATTGTCCTCATTCTTATTTGCAGTTGCTCAACCAAATATTAAATATGCTCAAATAATTCGCAGTTATGCTGTTTTCACGTTCCTTACTATGCTTGCAATTTACTTTTTTGTATCTTATCTACAAGATAGAAAAACTAAGCAAGTTGTTTTATGGGTAATCGCTTCTGCACTTGCCTGCTGGATTCATTATTTCTTTGGTTTTATTTTGCTTGCAAAAGTTGTTTATGTTATGTTCTATCATCGGCACGATAAAAAACTTCTGAAAACATTATTTGTGTCTTGTTTCCTTCTTGCTTTGCTTATAGCTCCACTTTTACCAATAGTTTATGCTCAGAGAGTACACGCCACCGAAGTCACAAATCCTGCATATAATTTCAATGATCCGTTGCTAGAGTTCAATTTATTCCAACTAAATTCAAACAATCTTTTTGTCCGTATTCCAATGATGATTTTCCATTTGAGTGTTGGTTATCATCCAGTTAGTACTGGGCTTGGTTTCCTAGTATTTATTGGCTTCGCGCTTGCTGCTTTTGGACTTCCAATTCTTGCAAACATCAAGGATATTTTCAAGAAAAAGGTCTTTTTCACGGCAATTTTCCCAATAACGGTTCTCACATCTTTGTCAATTCTTTGGGCAACTGGACTTTTACCATATCAAACATATGCTCGGTTTATCTTGTTCGTTTCTCCTTTGTATTATTTGTTTATTGCAAAAGGTGTTTCTAAACTCAGCAAATCAATCAATTTCAAAAAACTAGCAATTGTTTTTATTATAATTGTTCTTGCACTAAACTCAATTTCAATTTACGAATATTACACTGTTCAATTACACAAAGACGATTTTGAATCCTTATCAGAGAATATAGACGCTAATCTTGGAGATGTTATTCTTGTGAATTCTGCAATGTACTCACTTAATCTAAAACTTATTTACAAAGGTCCAGCTGGAATTTACTTGACTCCTGACGGGACTGATATAAACAAGGCAGACATTACGTTTTCTGATTTTCTTACAAATGAAAAACCAATAACAAGTGACAATATGTGCAACTTTATTGGAAAAATTGGTTCTCCTCAAAAAATCTATTTACTTCAAAACAATCCTTCAAATTTAGACTCTAATAAACTAATCAAACAATGCCTTGAGTCAAATTATAATCTTATTAACACATACTCGAACACCTACAAAGACATTTACGGAGAAGATGAAACAGACTTCTTCCTTTACGAGTTTCAAAACTCTTAAATAAACAAGTAATAGATTTGAGGATATCACATGGAAGAACAACAAGACAAAAACTACAGTAGAATTTCAGGTCAAGTGATTTTCTCAAATTCTTTACTTCTTTTTACTATTCTAATTTCTCCTGCTCTTCTTGCACTCCTTACTCGTGTTCTAAGTGTTGAAGATTATGGTGTTTACTCCTTACTTTCCGCGTTTGTGTCCTTACTTGCACTTGGACTTGTTTTTGGAATGTCAAATTTTATTCTTGCACGGCTTCCTGGGCAAGCTAAAGAAGTACAAGCAAAAAAATTCTGGAAAATTGTATTTTTTGATGTAATTGTTGTTTTACTTATCCTACTTTCTCTATATTTCACACCATTCAAGGCCTGGTTCCTTAATTTCACAAACCTGACTGCCTATTCAACTGAATTTGGAATCTGTCTTTTGCTAATTTTCTTCCTTTCAATGACAAAACTCTTTTTTGAATTCTTTAGTGCTAGAAAACAGATGAATTTTGTCAATACAATGGACTTTCTTGTCAGTAAGGGTTGGATGCTATTGCTTTTCGGATTGTTCTTCCTTTTCAAGAGCTTCACGTTAAGCCATGTTCTTCTTATCTGGCTTGCTGGAGTTGTTTTGTCTGTTTTGATATATTTCATTCGTTCATTTTCTGACTTGAAGCTGTTCTTCCATGAGCGTTTCAGCTCCCCAGTTGTAAAAAAAGCACTATACTTTGGCCTTCCTCTTGTTCCAGTTGTTATTGCTGGCTGGTTTATTTCAATTAGTGATCGTTTTTTGATAAATTATTTTATGAGTGCAAGTGCAGTTGGCCTTTATACACTTCCATATTCCCTACTTGGTACAATTAAAACAGTTAGTGCTTCTGCCAGCGTTGTAATAATGCCTTATTTTGCTGAGGCACGGAATACTGGAAAGGATTCTGTTAAGCTTATTAGTGCATCTCTTAAATTCGGTTTTCTTATTGCAATTCCCTGTCTTGTTGGTGGTTTTATTCTCCGAGAGCCAGTTATTTTATTGATTTCAGGAGAAAAATACTTGTCTTCTGTTCCAGTTCTTATTCCTCTTCTTTTATTCCCATTATTTTATTTTGTAAGTAGTGTTTTTTGTAGTGGCCTTCTTGTTGCTGGGGAGACCAAGCACATTGCAGGTGCTTATGGCCTTGCTGCAATTAGTAATATTGGATTAAATTGGGTGCTTATTCCAAGATTTGAGTTAATCGGAGCAGCTGTTGCAACAACAGTAAGTTATTTTATTATGGTTACATATATGCATATTATTTTCAGACGACACTGCAAAATTGATTATGCTTTTGTAAAGATTCCAAAAATCCTACTCTCCGGCCTAGTTATGGGGCTTGTGATTTATTTCATACCCGTTAGTTCTCATATTTGGACTTTCATTAGCATTGCTATTGGCGGGGCAGTTTATGGGATAATGTTATTAGTTCTTAAGGTCTTATCAAAAAAAGAAATCAAAATGGTGTTCAGCAAAATTCCACTTGTCAGAAATATTGTTAATTCATTCGTTGATCGTCTTCTCTAAAACAAATTTAATTGCTGGAGTGTTTTTGAATGTTAATTCGCCATTGTTTGTAAAACCAGCTTTTGTAAAAAGAGCAATTGAAGCAGCATTTTCAGTTTTTATGTGTGCTGTGAATTTTTCAATCCCAAGAGTTGTAAAACCATAAACACATGCGCTTTTCAAACTAGCTGTAGCATACCCTTTTCCACGTTCGCTTTTTGCAATAAAAACATCAATTTCAGTATTCTTATTTTCATCAATATCAAAACGAATCTGTCCAACTGGTGTTTGTTTTGAATCTTTTATAATGAAAATCTTTGTAGTTTCTGAATTAATTTTAGAATTAAACCACTCACAATGTTGTTCAAAATGGATTTCACCTGTTTCAAAAGCAGTACGTCGCGTTTCTGGATCATTTCTCCACTCCCAGAGCAGTTCTCTGTCATTTTCATCAGCATAACTTACAGTAAGTGCCTTTTCCTGAACTGAAAATACGGTTTCTTCTGTCATCTTTTTTTCTCTTGAAAACTCGGCTTTATACCTTTTATGATGTTCATTTCAAAAGAGTTATAAACTAATCTTTGTTTTAAAATTATAATTATGTCTAAATCTTCCTTTGAAATTGGAGTTTCACTTAAGCCATTATTTGGTTATTGGGAGCGTGGCTTGGATCTCAAATACAGAAAATACCGGCTCAAGTGGCTTCTAGCTTCAAAAAAACACAAAGTGTATGATTTTCCTATTCACATTGATATTGAAACTACAAACAACTGCAATCTTCGGTGCGTAATGTGTGGAATTAATTTCGCAAAAGAAACATTTGGATCTATTACCTGGGAGCTTTTTCAAAAAATTATTGATGAAGGGGTTCAACACGGGCTTTGTTCAATTAAATTAAACTGGCGTGGCGAACCGCTTTTACATCCTCGTGTTGTTGATATGGTTCGATATGCTAAAGAAAAAGGAATTGTTGAGGTTCAGTTTAATACTAATGGTCAACTTCTTACTGAAGAAAAGGCCAGGGGATTAATTGAAGCGGGTCTTGACAGAATAATTTTCTCTGTTGATGGCGCAACTAAGGAAACTTATGAGAAAATAAGGCGCGGAGGCATTTATGAGCGTCTTGTAAACAACATTGAAACACTTCTTCGTTTGAAAAAAGAAATGAAAAAGAAACTCCCACTTACAAGAATTCAATTTGTTGAAATGAAGGAAAATATGCACGAGTCAGAATTATTCAAGAAAACCTGGGAAGGAAAAATTGATGAAGTTATTGTTAATCCATTCCTTGATATGTCTTATCTTGATCCAAATGCAAATGAAGTAGATCGTTCTTCTGGAAATTTGAAATTACAAGAAAGAAAACCTTGCAACCAAATCTGGCAACGCCTCATTATTTCTTATGACGGAAAAGTAATGATGTGCTGTGATGACTGGAACATGGGCTGTATTCTTGGTGATGTCACCCACCAATCCATTCACAGTATCTGGCATGGAGAAAAACTAAGTAATATAAGGAGGATGCATCTTGCAGGCAAACTAAATGAAATTCCTGTTTGCAAAAACTGTCCATCTCTTGATAGTTATGTCTACGAAAAAAAATAATTCTTTTTTAGCTCAACTTATTCTATTTTATCATCCCAATCTGGATCTGCTTTAACCCAATCTGGATTTGCTTTGTAATAATTGTAAATCTCTTTCAAACCATCATCAAGTGAGTATTTTGGTTCATACTCAATTGTATCTTTTGCCTTGCTAATATCTGGAATTCTGTTGAATATCTCTCTCTTTTCACTTCTATCTGAATCACCAAATGCTACATACTCAATCTGTGTTTCATTTCCTGTGATTTCAACAATTTTCTCAGCAAGTTCTTTGATGCTGGTTTTTCCTTCTGGATTTCCAATATTCATTATCTTATTATTTGCACGCTCATCAAATAATGCAGTTATCATTCCGTTTACAGCATCTTTAACATAGCAGAAGGCCCGTACTTGGCTTCCGTCACCGTAAATCTGTATTGGCTTCCCAAAAAATGTATTTCTCATCATCATTGGAATAACGAATTTGTCTGTCTGCATTGGTCCATAAACATTGAAAAATCTGACAATTGAGTAATCAAGACCATGACCGATACTAAATGCTTTTACATATTCTTCTCCAACAACTTTACTTATTCCATATTCTGATTTTGGCCTTAGTGTATTTGATTCTAGAACTGGGACTGTTTTTGGTTCTCCATAAACTTCAGAAGAAGACGAGAAAACTATTTTTTTGATGTTCTTCTCAACACAACATTCAAGTACAGTTCGTGTTCCAAGTATGTTGACATCCAGGCATTCTAGTGGCTTTTTTGTGGTATTTGCAACTCCCATAACTGCAGCAAGGTGCATGACATAATCGCATCCTTCCATTGCTTTTAGAATATCCT
Source organism: Candidatus Undinarchaeota archaeon (assembly GCA_964636545.1). Taxonomy (GTDB): domain Archaea; phylum Undinarchaeota; class Undinarchaeia; order Undinarchaeales; family UBA543; genus UBA543. The sequence goes on along the minus strand of CAZWSR010000011.1, from coordinate 13,250 downwards.
CTTTTTTTAGAACAGAGCCTTTGAAATGGGTTGTATTCTCATTCCTAGGGTCCCAAACATCAAGGACATTTACTTCATGGCCTTTTTCCAGAAGCTGTCTAACTGCTTCTTGACCAATTAATCCGACGCCACCGGTTACAAGTACTTTCATGATAATCTTGTTGTTAGGGTTTGACTTTACTGTTATAAGCTTTATGCAAAAAAAGTAGTTTGATAAATATTATAAACTGTTGAAAATGCTTACAAGTTATGATTGCTGTTATTGATTATGGATTAGGGAACTTACTGTCAATCTCAAATGCTCTTGAGGAGCTTGGGCAGGAGTTTTGCATAACTAACAAACCCGAGGAGATTCGAAAAGCAGATAAAATAATTCTTCCTGGAGTTGGTGCTTTCCCTGATGGAATGAAAAACCTGAAAGCAGCAGGGCTTATTGATGTTCTTAATGAGGAAGTAATTGATAAAAAGAAGCCATTTCTTGGAATCTGTCTTGGGCTCCAACTTCTTGCAAAAGAGGGGTTCGAAGGAAAACAAATTGATGGATTAGGCTGGATTGATGGTGTTGTAAAGAAAATTGAAGTTTCCAATGGTCTCAAACTTCCACACATGGGTTGGAATGATATTAAAATACTGAAAAAAGATTATTTCAATGAAGTTGAATTTGACAAAAACTTTTATTTTGTACATAGTTATGCACTTTTCTGTAATGATAAAAAGGATATTGCTGCAACTTGCAATTACGGTTCTGACTTAGTTGCTGCAGTTCAAAAAGGAAACATATTCGCAACTCAGTTTCATCCTGAAAAAAGCCACAAAGTTGGTCTTCAAGTTCTTAAAAATTTCTTGAATTACGAAAAAGTGGAGGAACAAAATGCTTAAAACTCGTTTAATTCCGTGTATGGTTCTTCGACAGGGCTACCTTGTCCAGAGTATGGGATTTCATGATTACAAAATCCAGGGTCGACCTAGATTTACGCTTGAGCGTTTTATTGATTGGGATGTTGATGAAATTGTTTTTCTTGACATGAGTGCAACTCCTGAAGAACGAATAGCAATGCTTGATGTAATTTCTGCTTTCTCACGAAAATGTTTTATTCCACTTACAATTGGTGGTGGAATTAAGACAACCAAAGATATCAAAGAAGTTCTCCGTGCAGGTGCTGACAAAGTTTGCATAAATACTTCTGCAGTTCACAATCCAGAATTTATTACAAAGGCATCTGAAATGTTTGGTGTCCAGTGCATTGTTGTTTCAATTGATGTGAAAAGAACAGAGAAGGGATATGAAGTAATAACTGCCTGCGGAAAGGAAGCAACAGGCATGGATCCGGTTGAATGGGCAAAAAAAGCTGAAGAACTAGGTGCTGGCGAAATTTTCTTAACCTCAATTGATATGGACGGTTCAAAACAGGGCTATGACATTGAACTTATCAGAAATGTTTCTGATGCTGTTTCAATCCCAGTAATCGCCTGCGGTGGGGTTGGTTGTATGGAAGATTTTGTAAAGGGAATCAAAGACGGACACGCCTCAGCAGTCTCAGCTTCAAATATTTTCCATTATACTGAACACAGCACAATCAAGGCAAAAGCAACTATGAGAAATGCTGGAATTGACGTTCGTATCAGCACGGAAGCTACTTATCTTGAACGTGGCCATTTGAAAAAGCTTGAAATTAACTAAGTTTCCACTCTTTTTTATTGAAAGATTCTTTTTAAACAAAATATATAAACTATAAATCCAAGCGTTTTGTTGTTAAACATGAAGTATTGTACACGATGCTTGTTACCGGAATCTTCAGCTGTACCACTCACGTTCGATGATCGGGGGATATGTAGTGCATGCCGCGTAGAAGAGGAAAAAAAGAAAATTGATTGGGATGTTCGGTTCAAAGAGCTTGGAAAAATTCTAGAACAGTACCGTTCTAAAGATGGAAATTACGATTGTATCATACCTGTTAGCGGAGGCAAGGACAGTCACTATCAAACTTATCTTATCAAAGAAGTTTTCAAAATGAATCCTCTTCTTGTAACATTTAACCATCAGTGGAACACTGCTGCTGGAATAAGAAATTTGGAGAATATGGTTCAAAAATTCGGATGCGACCATATTAGGTTCTCTCCTGATCCAAAATTAATACCTCGCCTTGCTAGAAAATCACTAAAAACAATGGGCGATCCTTGCTGGCACTGCCACGCCGGACTTACAACTTTTCCTGTTCAAATTGCTGTCAAATACAAGATTCCTTTGCTTATTTGGGGTGAGCAGGGCTTCCTTGACCTTGGTGGCATGTTTTCACTTGAAGATAAGGTTGAAATGACACGAAAAGTCAGAAAAGAGCAGGAATTGCGTGGTTATGATGCAGAAGACCTTGTTGATGAAGAAGAAGGAATAACTGCTGATGATCTTCGGTGGGCAAAATATCCATCTGATGCAGAACTTGAAAGTGTTGGGGTCAGGGGTGTTTTCATGGGGAATTACATTAAATGGGATTCAAAGCCACAAACTGATAAAATGATAAAGGATTATGGTTTTGAAACAGCAGAGTTCCAGAGAACCTACAATACTCAATGGGATGTTGAATGCTGGCATGATAATGGTTTGCATGACTGGCTAAAATACTTGAAATTTGGTTACGGTCGTGCTACTGACCACGCTAATAAGGACATTCGGTTTGGTCGAATGACTCGCGAGGAAGGTATTGAAATGGTTCGGAAATATGATGCTCTTCGTCCAGATGATCTTGATATGTTCTTAAAATTCGTTGACATGACTGAAGAAGAATTTGTAGCTTGTGTTGACACTATGCGAAGTCCAATTGCTTGGAAGAAAAATGAACAAGGTGCGTGGGAAATGCCAGATAATGTTTGGGACCATGCTAATGATCCTGGAGTTGAAGAAGCCCGATTGCCAATTGTTGGAGATCACAATTATTCATTAACTGATTCTCCAAGAGAAAAAGACGAGAAAAGATATTATTTCTAATTACTCAAAATCCATAATTCCAATCATATGGCCTTCCGCTAGGTCTTTTACTGCTTTCTTACCAATAACTGTGTCAATATCTTTTGCCGGCAAACCAGTTTCTACATGCCTATTTCCAGGTCGCAATATTGTAAGTTTATCTGCAGTGATTTCTTCACCTGTAATAATATTTGTTTTTACAAAAACCCGTCTTCGTGTGAATTTCATTAAATCTTTCTGGTCATCTGCAAGTGCAATTTCTCCTGTTCCAAGTAAAATTGGATCAATTTCTATTGCTTCCCCACGTTTCATCCGTGCTTCTGTTTCTTTTATTGTTGTGACCATTCTCTTTAGTTCTTCTGGTTCAATTGACATTTTATGGTCAATTCCTTGTGATTCTCTACTAATTGTGAAGTGTTTCTCAACCAACTTTGCACCTTTTGCAACAGCAGCACCTGGAACTTTTTCTGGGTCCATGCTGTGGTCTGAAAAACCAATAATTACCTCTGGGAATTCTTTTCTTAATGTATCCAGCACATTAACATTTGTGTTTTCAAGTTTTGCAGGGTATTGTGCAACACACTGCATAATAATTATTTGATTATTTCCAGCAGATTTCACTGTTTCAATTGCTTCCCTAATCTGCTTAAGTCCTGTTGAACCACCAATTGACATTATAATTGGTTTTCCTTTGCTTGCAACATGTTTGAGTAGTGGTAAATGTGTAAGTTCATATGAAGCAATTTTGTAAATGCCAATAAATTCCTCAATTACGTCTGCTCCAACTTCATCAAAAACACTTGACATGAAAATTATATTATTTTCTTCACAAGCTTGCTTAAGTTGTGGAAGCCACTCTTTTGTAAGCTCAACATTTTTCCAAACATCAAAAATATTAAAATCCTCTCCAAAATCAGTTGTAAATGAACCTGCATCCTTGATATACAATCGCTCCGCAGTTATCAATTGAAATTTTACAGCATCGCAACCAGCATCTTTTGCAACCTTGACCATTTCTTTTGCTTTTTCAAGATCGCCATCGTGGTTAATTCCCGCCTCTCCAATAATAAAACAAGGTGCATCTCCGCCTATTTTATGACCTTCAAGTTCAATCATTTAATTCCTCGTATAAGAATAAATGCTTCAGCAGCTTTAACGTTAACTGTTGCTCCGTGATAACCAGCCAATATCTTCAAATATTCCAAACTTCGTGGATTTGGGAATTCGCGCAATTCTCCACTATACTGTTCCATTGCACTCAGTTTCTTGTCTAAGTTGGCTGTAATGTCAACAAAGTGGTTCGGTTTGAACACATTCTCTGAAGAAACCCATTCTGTTGAGCTTGGAACTTCATATGAGAGTATCTTTTTCACATTACTTTGTGGTCTTGCTGCAATCATAGTAGCTTCAAAAGCAAGCTTGTGATCGCGGTTCAAGTCATTTTCATAATGAGTGTAAACAATTTCTGCTCCGGATTTTTCTATTGCGTCTGATACTGGTTTTATAATATCAACAAGTGGGATTGTATCAAATTTCTGGTCAGGAAGGTCTGTGAAAATAATATCATTTATTCCAAGAATCTCAGCTGCTTTTTTTGCACATTCTCTAAGTTCATTTGAAGTGTCTTCTCCTTCTCGTGAAGTTCCACTTTTTCCTAATATCAACAAAGTTACCTTATCGCCTGCTTGAGTGTGCTTTGCAATTGCACCTCCACAACCAAGTGTTTCATCATCTGCATGTGCAGCAACTATCAATACATTCATACTATTTCACCCAATTTTTTGCCTATATATTGTTTGTCAATCTTAGTGTCATGCGCTTTTTCATATTCAATATCTGTTAGTAAAAGCGATTCATTCCCAGTTGAAACAACAACTCCTTTGTCAGTTATTTCCAAAATCTTTCCTGAAGCACTACCTGAAGAGTCCTTTCCAGTTTTCCTACTAGCCCAAACAATTATTTTTTCATCTCCTAGGAATGTGAAAGCACCTGGGAACGGTCTTGTAGTTCCTCTAATCAAATCATAAATCTTTTTTACAGGCATATCCCAGTCAATTTTCCCATCTTCTGGTTTCCGCCTCTTAACTAGTGTCACTTCTGCTGAATTTTGAGGAATTCTTTCAGCTGTTCCATTTGCTATTTTTGGCAAATTCTCTTTCAGCATCTTAATTGAGGACTCTACTGCCTTGTCATAAAGTGTTTTGCAAGTATCATATTCTTCTATTGGAAACTTTTCTTGAGCAATAATATCGCCATCATCAAGTCCAGGAGTCAAATAGAAGCAAGTCATTCCCCATTCTGTTTCTCCATTTATGATTCCCCAATTCAGTGGAGACCCGCCTCTGTATTTTGGAAGAAGTGAAGAGTGGAATCCAACACATCCTTTTGGTGGAATATTTATCAAATCTTTTTTTATTAAATGAGACCAGCCAAATTGTATAATTACGTCTGGTTTCAAACTTCGGATCTCATCCAACACATCTGGATTATTAATATCTTCAATTTTTCTGTAAAGAGTATCTGGATATTTTGCCATTACACTATCGAATGAGGAGTTTCTTGTGTATTTGTTGCTCATTTCATCAGCATAAGTGTAAACTCCAACAATTCCCTCTGTGTAAAACTCCATTAATGCATCTAGTACTGTTTTTCCAATTTCTTTGCATCCAATATAAACTACTCTCATCATTAGTACGACCTCATCTTGTCAATTATTTCACCATGACGTTCTCGTAATTGTTTTTCAGCTAGCTCAACTCTTGCTGGATCTGCTGTTATGCTTCCATCGCGTCTATTGTAAGTGAAAAGTGGCTCAGCAATGTGCTCGCTAGTGTAAGTTTTGTTTGCTTTCAAAATAATATCATATTCTGGAAGAATCAGCGACTCATCATAAGGTCCAACTGCATCCAAAACATCTTTTCTGAACATCACACCTATTGCAAGTGTCTTCATAAGGTCTGAAACAGCAACTATTTTCTTCTTCTCTCCTGTTTTTTCATAATAATCACAATAAACAAAACTAATTTCAGGTTTTGTATCAAGAACTGAAGACAGGTTTTCAAGAATAAGTGGCTCAAAATTATCATCAGAGTCAAGTAGAACAATGTATTGTCCAGTTGAATTATTTATTCCAGTATTGATTGCACGAATTGCTCCACCATGCTCACTTTTTACAATCTTTAAATTAATGTCTTGGTGCTCACTTGCAAAAGTTTCAAGAATTTCAATTGTATTGTCTGTTGAACCATCATCAACACAAACAAGTTCAAACTCGCTAACGGGCAAGGTCTGAACTGCAATACTTCCAAGTGCTTTTTGCACAAATTCTGCACTATTGTAAGTTCTTAGGATGACACTAATCTTTGTTGTTTCTATTTCCATGTTTTTGCTGTACCTGCAAGTATTCCAGAATTAATTGCTTTAATCTCTGGATTTTCATCAAGGAATTTGATAATATCTGCAAGAGGAATAACTCCTTCTTGTGTTCCAATTGCGTCCCAGATTTTCCTAACAACAATCAAATCCTCTGGATTATCAACAGTCAGGCGAATTTCTGGTCTACGAATTTCTTCATCAACTTTGTAAGAAAGTTTTTTGAATTTGTCTGGATTTTCTTTAATGTAAAGTGTGCACAATTCACTTCTATGTTTATCTTCTCCATCTGCATGCGATTGTTCAAGAGCTTTCAAAGTTATAATTTCAACATAAGCGCCAACTGGAACTTCTTCACAAACTGAAATATCTGCCTTTTCTTCCACATGCTTTTTATACATTTCATCAATTGTTTTAACATAAATAAATGGATTCTCAGTTGTGCTTCTCAAAATAACATCTGCTTCAGCTGCGTGCCCTGCTTTAATCAATCTACCAAGAACATCATTTTCATCACCATAAACATATTTGATATTGTGCTCTTTTGCATAAGTTTCAAATGGAATATTTTCTGGATTCTCGCTAATTGCAAGAATAACCTCATCAATACTTTTGCATTGTTCTTTGATTCTATCTATTACGTGCTGAAGAATTGGTTTTCCACCAACAAGCTGTAGCGGTTTTGCATATAATCGTTCTGACTGAACTCTGCAAGCTAGAACAGCAACGAATTTGGTCATTGTACCACCATCTCTTTTGTCATTATTTCATTTTTCTTAATATCTTGAGCAGCTGTTTTTCCAACAACATCTTCAACAAATATAAATGGTAAATCACTTTCAACACGCTTTAGATGGATTTTTTCATTTGTGATTTCTTCACCTTGTTTTATGTCAGCACCTACAAGAATGTGCTTCTTCACTAGTTTTTTGTATTCAATTTCAGCTGGATTGAGCTTAAATTCAGTATTTCCGTAACTATCTTGAGCTCTTCTTACAAATTCAACATGTTTCTTGAACTCATCTGGATTTAGTGCAGAATGATGGTCTGTTCCCTTTTTGCTTCTGTCCCAACCAACATGTTTTTCAATTATAATTGCATCCATTCCCATTGCAACCAGTGGGAAGAAATTAGTCATTTCATCATCACCGTCAAGGTGTCCGGCATATCCAACAGGCAATCCAAACTTTTCCTGAAGCATTTTAATTCTTTCAAGATTACTGTCCTGCATTTTTGTTGGGAATGCTTGGAATCCGTGCATGATAATAATTTCCTTTGCACCATACTCTTTTGCCTTGTTCACAGAATATTCAGCTTCTTCAAGTGTTGCTCCACCAACATACAAGAACAATGGTTTTCCTGTTTCAGCAACTTTTTTGATTAGGAAAGGGTTTGTAATATCTGAAGAATGAATTTCATAACCATCTAGGTTCAGTCGTTCCATATCAGCTAAGCTGGTTTCTCCAAAAACATCTGCAAAAACCATTATTCCAAGCTCCTTTGCATAATTTACAAGTTCTTCCCAAGATTCTATTGGCATTTCACAGTTTTTCAGAATTTCATAATAGGAATATTCAGGTATTGAAATCTCATCAGCAATTATTCTCTGTATTTTTATTGCATCAGCTCCAGCTTCTGCTGAGCTTTTTATTATGTTTCTGGCTGTTTCCATGTCTCCATCATGCGAATTAGCCATTTCAGCAACTACTAGCACATTCCTCTTGCTGTATTCTTTTCCATTAATTGTGATTTTCATTCTTATCTCTCTAATAAAAGAGGTAAAAATCCGTTATAAATCGTTTATGTATGTCAATTCTCACTCATTATGTTATACTAAATTTCAAGTCTGAGCCAGTTAAATGTTCTGCATACACATTTGTTCGTACATCAATTCCTGCTTCTGCCATATGTTCTCGCACAGCTACTGGGGAATATTGAGTGTATTGGAATATACTAGCTGCTGCAACAGCAGATGCTCCACCAATTTTGACTGCATCTACGAAATCTTTTGGTTTTCCAGCTCCACCATTTGCAATAACTGGGATTTTTACAGCTTCTGAAACATTTTTTGTTAATTCTTGATCAAACCCTTCAAAAGTTCCATCTTTATCAATTGAAGTTATTAGAATTTCACCAGCACCAAGGTCTTCTACTTTTTTAGCCCATTCAACTGGATCTAATCCCGTTGCTTTTTTACCTGATTGTATGAAAACTTCATATCCTTTTTCTGTTTTTTTAGCGTCAATTGAAACAACAATGCATTGTGAACCAAATTTTTGAGCTCCATTTGTAATTAATTCTGGTGTTTCAACAGCTGCTGTGTTTATTGCAATTTTATCAGCTCCTGCTTGCAAAAGTTTATTCATATCCTCAACGCTTTTCACTCCACCACCAAGTGTAAGCGGCATGAAGCACTCATCTGCAAGTTCTTTTACAAGTTCTAAATTATGCTCTTTATTTTCTCTACACGCCTGAATATCCAAAAACATAAGCTCATCTACATTTCTCATATTGTAAACTTTAGCTGCCTGAGCTGCATTTCCTAAGTTTCTTATTTCTCCAAATTTTATAGTTTTAGCAAGAAGCCACTTATTCAGAAGAAGACAAGGGATAATTCTTTTTTTCAAAGTCATTTCTTTGTTTCCTCCTCATATTTTAAGAAATTTTCAAGAATCTGAAATCCTTTTACTTGACTTTTTTCTGGATGGAACTGCGTGCCGAATATATTATCCTTTCTCACACTTGCCACAAATTTCTTTCCATAATCACATTCTGAAGTTATTATTGATTTATCATGACAATCTAAATGATAGCTATGCACAAAATAAAATGCAGCATCATCTCCAATTCCTTGAAATAGTATATTGTCTTTTTTTGGAATTATGCTATTCCAACCCATATGTGGTATTCTAAAGTCTCTTGGAAGTTCAAATTTCTTCACTTCACCAGATATCCAGCCAAGACCTTCTTGTTCTCCTCCTTCATACCCTTTTTCTGCAAGTAATTGTATCCCTAAACAAATAGCAAGAAACGGTTTTTTATTATCTATAACTTGTTTATTTAGTGGTTCAATAAATCCGTTTTTCTTTAAATTTGTCATTGCGTCATTGAATGAACCAACACCTGGAAGAATTATTCGATCTGCTTTTTCTAAATCTTCTGGTTTTTTAGAAATAATAACATCTTTTTGACCCAATCTCTGAAATGCTTTTTGTACAGAACGAACATTTCCCATGTTGTTGTCAATTATTACAATCATTTTTATTTTAGAATACAATCCTCTTTTTTAATTAGATTATCATCTTCGTCTCTCTTGAATTCTCCAGTTTCATCTCTTTCAAAAATCTCTTTATTTGTAAATGGTTTGACAATTTTAAAGAATTCTTCTTTTGTTATTCCAAGATAAGGTAAAAGTCGTTTCATTGCATTTTTTGGGAATTTTCCATCATGCTTGTTAACAAGTCCAACTGCTTCTTCTCTTGACATTAAACCTTCTCTGATTTTATTACATGCATGGTCAGTTCCTCGACCAAATCCATATTTTACATATTTCAAATATTCGTGAACAACCATTCCGTCACAATCAATATCTTCATAATTAGTGAATGTTCCTTCCATTGGCTCACCTGGTTTTGGTTTCCAATTACATTTTTCTTCAACAATTTTAATTTGCTTTGGAACATCCCATTTAAAGTAATAACCAAGATAAGTTCCAATTACACCAGCTTCTTTAATTTCTTCATCAGAAGGATAAATATATGGTAAAAGGTCCTGCAGTTTTATTCCATCTCCAACCATATCATGAACCCGTAATCCAAGCATCTCAAATTCTTCCAGCCTTCGTCTTCCTTTTGTTTTCATTGCCTTTTCTGCAGCTGGTCCACCATATTCTTCTTCTGGGTTTTCTCCCCAAACAATTAATGGGATTTTATAATTTACTGCAACACGAACTGGAACCGTGAATATTCCAACATGATTTGGCCAATCATTGTCCCCGACCATTTTCAATGCTTTAAGTTCAAGTTTTCTGTATGTTTCTGGATCTTTTCTAAAATGAATAAGGTCAATTCCCATATCTTGTAAATTCTTTAAATTTTGTTTCCCAATTTCTGTTGGAAGTGTTGGTTCAAATGAAACACACAATACCTTCAATCCGTAAACTTCCTTCATAAACCAAGCTTGGTATGTGCTATCTTTTCCTCCGCTCACAGGTACAATACAGTCATAATTGCTCCCGTCTTTTGATCTATATTTTTCAATAAGTTCGTCAAATTCTTTTTTTCTAGTATCCCAGTCAACATGCAGTATTTTTTGTTCATGGGATCTACATGCGTCGCAGACTCTTTCGTCATCAAAAACCTGATTTGGTCTTGTGTCTGGCATTACGCAGTTTTTACAGTATTTCATTTCTCCCTCGTTTTGTTTTAAATTCTTCTTTTATATCTTTTATTCTTTTAGTCAATCATGGTTTTTAGAACACTTACTACAGCTTTTCCTGCAACAGCACCTTTCTGAAGAATTGAGCTTTTTGAAATCTCATTACTCATATTCTTTATTTCAGTTCTCCTATTTTTCTCCAGAATACGCTTAAGTGCACTTTCTAGCTGTTTTTCATCATAAACAACCTCGACAATTCCTGGGTTTTTCTTGAGAAGGATTTCTTCTGGTGCATTTAGTGTATTTATGTAAATCACTGGAGTTCCGTATGCAATTGCTTCATTTGCAACAGTTGATCCAGGTGTTACCAGAACTGATGATGCAGTGAGAAGTTCAAAAAGATATTTTTTTGTGAGAATTATGTTATTCAGTCCGTGCTTTTTCACTAGTACCTGTTGTAATGTGGGATTTTCAGATGGGTGCATTTTTGAAACAACCTGTGCGTTCTGGTAATTTTTCTTTATTGTATTGTAAAAAATATCATATGGGTGGTAAGTTGCACTCTCTGGCATACAAGTTCCGCCAAAAGCGATTATTGGCTTGCTTTTATCAAGTCCAAGTATTGCAAGTGCTTTGTCAGTTTCAAGTACTCTATTTTCTTCTTTACCTTCTGGCTGTCCTGTAACTTCAATTTTGTCAGCACTAACTCCACTATTCAAAAGAGCAGTTTTTCCAGTTTCCCCATAAACCATTATTTTGTCTCCATTCATTGGCACACCCTCTGGCCGCAGGTCAAGCATTCCATATCTAACAACTGCTGATTTTATTCCTCTTTGTTTTGTTATTGACAAGAGTGTGAATGGGTATCTACTCCAATCATCAACACAAATAACCATGTCTGGTTTTTCAACATCCAACATCCTGTTGAATAATTCTATTCTCGTTGCCGTTTCCAAAAACCGTTCATAAAATAGAAATGCAAATAATTTTTTGGTAACTGGCCACATTGGAACATTCCTGTAAGCGAATCCGTGCTGGAATACTTTATTTTTTTCAAGTGTTTTGAACACGGCTCCAAGTTGTTTTTTGACTGTTTTTAGTTCTTTCAAAATTGGTTCACTTGCATAATTATACAAGCGTTCATATTCAAAACCAGCTTCTTGAAACTCTTTTTTAACTTCTTTTTCCGAATCTAACCCAACACAACTCTTTTCATAAGTGTCTGGAAGGAATTTTCCCCAAGAAGTTACTTTATCTGTTTCACAATGATCATAAAACACTAAAATTTTCTTGTCTTTTTTCTTTTCAATTTTCTCTTTGTTCTTTTTTCCAAGTGTTTTCAGAAGTGCTCTTGCGCTTTTTTCAGCAAGAAGCTTTATTGCACGTATTTCCGTTCCTGTCTTTGCTTTTTTGTAAACTCGGGTTTTGTCAACAACTTCAATATTCAATTGCTCAGCTACAAGTGCAAATGCTTTTTGGTATGAACTTGTGTTGTCAAAAATAATCACTCTCTCGTATCTACCTTCATCAAGAATTTTATATGCCTCTTCAATTGTTTTTATAATTGGAACAGCATAGAACCGCCAAATTTCTGCCTGATTCAAATCCCACAAGAGCTGTCCACGATGGACCATACTAGGATCTATTTGTTTTATTACAGGATCCATTCTCTTCATGAATTTGTAGGTGTGGTTCCATGAATTAAATTCTAAAAATTGTTCAGTAACCTCTGAATGACACTTATGTTCTATACCACTTTTTTCTAGTTCTTGGCTTGTTTTATAATCAAGTGCTAAAGGAATAAGGTTGTTGTACTTTTTTTTCAAGGATTTTATTTTAGAAGGAATTCGTTTGAACTTTGCTGACTGTTCAATATCTTTCACAAAATCATAGACTTTTCTAAGTGGGTGTGAAAACACCATTTTCTGCGAATCAAGGATTAAGGCAGTCTTTTTGGTAGTCATTTTTCTTTTTCTTTCTCATGTTTTTTAAAGGCCTTTATCATTGCTTTGTGCTGCCAGATTGTATAAGTAATCCAGTAGATGTTTCCAATAATTGCCCAGCACCAAAGTAGAATGTAAAACTGGTTTAGTATTGCGAATACTGCTATCAGATTCATATGATGCTGTCTTGCGTAAAACAAAAGATTGTAAATTTTGCTTTTTCCAAGTTTTCCAAATGATTTTTTGAATTCACCATGCGGCAAGTCATATGGGAGTATGAAGAAACGGGACATTACAAAGAATTCTGCTAGGAAATACATACTGAACATTCCAATTACCCAAACATGCAATTCTGGTCTAACTCTCCAGACCGAATACGTTAATGCAATTATTATTACAAAGTCAAAAACCGCATCAAGTGTACTGTCTAAAAGGTGGCCATACTTTGAAAGCATGTTTTTTGCTCTTGCAAGATCTCCATCAACCATGTCAAAAATATTTCCAAGTTCAAGAACTAAAGCGCCAATAACAAGCCACTTGTAATCTCCAAAAGCAAACATCACTGCAGCAATCATGCAGAATATGAAACCAATCCA
>CAZWSR010000010.1:0-25694 GCA_964636545.1 Candidatus Undinarchaeota archaeon | reverse complement strand
ATTAGGAATTAGTGCTTTGAAAAAAGCAATAGATAGCTATAAATCAGGGAAAAGTAAAGTTGATTCAAAATGCGAAAACTGTCCTGGTTATAAAAAATCAATGGGGGTTAAAGATGACTGAAAAGAAACAAAGTCTTTGGAAAAGATTTGACAAATGGATAAAGAAAAAATCAAAGCCAAAAAAAGGTTGTGGGTGCAGCTGTAGCTGTCACTAACTAAATGATTCAAGCAAGTATTGATTGGATAATGTATGGACTCGCTGGTCTAGATCCAGCTTCGCATGCAATGAAGAGTCTTAATTTTTTCCTTTCTGACACAGTGAAAATATTGCTGATGCTGTTTGTTTTCATAGCAATTGTTGGGTTTTTAAGAACATATATTTCTCCAATAAAAGTTCGTAATTGGCTAAGCAAGAAAAGATTTGGAGCTAGTAACATTGTTGCATCAACTTTTGGAGCAATTACACCATTCTGTTCCTGTTCCTCAATTCCAATTTTCCTGAGTTTTATTAAATCCGGAGTTCCTCTTGGAGTAACTTTTTCATTTTTAATTACTTCACCACTTGTAAATGAGTACTTAGTTGTGCTAATGCTTGGATTCTTTGGATGGAAAATCACTGCACTTTATGTACTAAGTGGTATGGTTCTTGGTGTGATTATTGGATTAATAATGGGAAAACTTGGTTTGGAAAAGTACCTTGAAAAAGATATTGTTAAATCAGCTGAATTAAAAGAGCAAAATTATTTAAATCTGAAAGAGCGAATTTTATTTGGAATAGATGAAGCACTTTCAATTCTTAAAAAACTCTGGATTTGGATACTTGTTGGTGTTGGAGTTGGCGCAATTATTCACAATTACATTCCTTCAGAAGTAATACAATCAGTTATTAGCAAAGGCGGAATTTTCACTGTCCCAATTGCAGTTCTGCTTGGAGTTCCAATGTATGGTAGCTGTGCAGCAATAGTGCCAATCGCAGTTGTGCTCTTTAACAAAGGTGTGCCACTTGGAACAGCATTAGCATTTATGATGGCAACTGCTGCATTAAGTTTCCCAGAAGCAATTATTTTGAGAAGGGCAATGAAACTGAAACTTATTCTAATATTCTTTGGAATTGTAACACTTGGAATAATATTTACAGGGTATTTGTTTAATTTGTTGCAGGTTTTATTGTAATGTTTCTTTCAAACTAGTGCAAGTAAACTCAATCTGTTCTCTTGGCATTTCAGGATACATTGGAAGTGTAATTATTTCTTTTGCAATCTTCTCAGTTACTGGGAAATCGCCTTCTTTATATCCAAGATTCTTGAAAACGGGCTGGAGATGTAATGGTGTTGGATAATGTATTCCAGCTCCAATTTCTTTCTCCTGTAGTTTTGCTAATCTTGCATCCCTGTTCTGAATTCTTGCAACATACAAATGATAAACATGTTTTGCATACTCTGCTTCAAATGGAATTATTGCATCTGACCCTTCCAGATATTCATTGTAAATCTTCGCATTTGCTCTCCGCATGTCTGTCCACTTATCCATGTGAGGAAGTTTAACTGAAAGAACAGCTGCTTGCAAAGCATCGATTCTGTCATTCATTCCAAAATATTCGTGCTTGTATTTTCCAGTTCTGCCGTGATTACGAAGTATTAAAATCTTATCAGCAATTTCATCAGAATTTGTAGTCACACCGCCTGCATCACCATATGCTCCAAGATTCTTTCCAGGGTAGAAACTAAAAACCCCAGCATCTCCAATTGCACCAACTCGCTTTCCATTGTATTCTGAACCATGTGCCTGACATGCATCTTCAATAACTTTTAAACTGTGCTTTTCTGCAATTTCCATAATCTTTCCCATGTCACAAGTCTGGCCATAAAGATGAACTGGAAGAATTGCTTTTGTTTTTTCAGTTACAGCTGCTTCTATTAATTGAGGATCAATGTTGTAGGTTTTCTCTTCAATATCTACGAATTTTGGAACTGCACCACAGTCAATGATTGCTTCAGTTGTTGCACCGAATGTGTGCGGAGTTGTAATTACTTCATCGCCTTTTCCAATACCACAAGCAAGAAGTGCGAGCTTTAATCCAGCTGTGCCGTTTCCAACACCAACAGAGCGTTTTGCTCCACAGTAATCAGCAAATTCTTTTTCAAATTTCTTAACTGGTTCACCTAAAATAAATTGACCGCTGTCCAGAATTCCCTGGATTGCGATATCCATTTCCTCTTTAATTGAGTTGTATTGTGCAACTAAGTCAACTAGTGGTACTTTCATTTTTTTGTCCTTTTGGTTAAGGTATCGGCCCTCGGCCTTCAGCCATCAGGTCCTGACTGCTGAGGGCTGACCGCTGACGCCTTTAATCATACGGCTTCACGCCATCATCATATTTCAGTTCATCAACTTTCTTGATGACCTTTGCTGGATTTCCAACAGCAACGCTATTTTCTGGAACATCTGAAATAACAACGCTTCCGGCACCAATTAATGAATTTTCACCAATTGTAACACCAGGCAAGATTGTTGCATTTGCCCCAATTTTCACATTCTTTTTAATTGTAACTCCTTCTAATCTCTGTTTAATATCTTTTCCAAGAGGGAATCGCGCATTTGTAATTGCAACTTTTGGTCCAATCCATGCACCTTCTTCAATAATTGTGTATTCTGGAACAAAAACTCCAGTATGCATTCGCACTTTGTTTCCGATTTTCACATGATGCTCAACAACTGAATTTGTTCCAATTGAAACATCATCTCCAATTTCATTTTCTTCACGAATCATTACACCATGACCGGTTTGTAAATTATTTCCAATTTTATTTCCAGCATAAATTACTGTGTTTGAGCGAATAACTGCATTATTTCCAATAACTGTTTCAAGTTCGCCCTCAGTTTTTCCGCGAGGCGTAACTCCGATTTCATTATTGCCACCTAGCTCACAGTTTTCACCAAGTTTAACATTTTTATATTGTTTATTCATTTGAAAGTTCAACTCCTTCTGCAGATGATTTTAAACAAAGTTCGCAAATTTTTGTAGTGTCATAAGCATCATTGCCATTTGCAAAATTTCCTGAATCAATTGTGCTAATAAAACTTGTTAATTCTTCTTTCAGTGGCTCGTTTTTGTGAATTTCAATATTTTGTTCTGGCTCAATTTTGTTGCCGTCATAGCTAACTTCAATTGTATAAATTGTCATCATTTGCTCAAGCAAGTCAATGTAAACTTTTTTCTTTGAACCAATTACCCACATATCACGTTTCTTTAGCGGGTGAAGCCAGCTCATTTCAAGCTCTGCCATGAAACTGCCATAATCCATTGTTGCAATTGCAGCATCTTCTCGTTCTGACAAAAAGCTTTTTGATTTGCAATAAACTTTCTTTGGTTTTTGTTCAAGAACAAAACTTAGAATATCAATTAAGTGAACACCGAAATTAAAAACAACTCCAGAGTCCTTGCGTGGTGGCTTGTTTGAATGCATATATCTTGCTGTTATGTATTGAATATCACCAAGTTCTGGTAAGCGCTTTTTTAATTCCTGAACAGCTGCATTAAATCTGAACAAATAGCCAACAGTCAAATAAACTCCTTTTTCCTCAGCTAGTTTCCGAAGTTCTGCTGACTGCTCAGCATTTTTTGTTAATGGCTTTTCAACAAGCACATGTTTGCCAGCATTTACGCATTCTTTGACAATTTCATAATGCAGATCAGTAGGTACAACAATTGAAACAGCATCGCATTTTTCAAGCATTTCATGATAATCAGTGAAAAATCCAGTATTAAATTCGTCAGCAAGCGCCTTGGTTTCAGGATTTATGTCAGCTAGTCCAACAAGCTCGCAGTTCTCAAGTTGAGAGTATACTCTAACATGGTTCTTGCCCCACTTGCCAGCACCTATAACACCTACTCTAATCATAGTTTTTGAAATCAAAATTGAGTATTTAATAGTTTATGTATTAGAAATCGGAAGGTAAAAAGTGCAGGTAGTTTGAGGGGGAGGAAAAATAGAGCCATGCAAAAAAAGCATAGAACCATAAACCACCTGCAATTTTATTTAAAACAGCGGCAGGAACAATGAAAAAATTGAAACCAGCATGAATGTTATTACCACTACTGCGCCTGCAACCATGAAATATTTGAAGTATTTCACAAACACATACACGAAAACGCCAACTGCTGCTAATTTAACAATCCAGAGCAATGATAATGCACCAAGCAAATCAAGTATCACTTTTTAACCACCTCCTTTTCTTGATGTAACTGCCACGAATAGGACAAGATCGATCATGAAAATAACAAATGCCATTGAATATGTTGAAAGCGGACTCTTGCGACTCTCCAAAAAGTTAGAAGGAGTCATAAGAAGTGCATTAGTTGTAGGAGCTTTGGAATCAGTATTTTTTACAGGTTCAGGAATATCTGGAATTACGTATTGAGTGGCTGGTTGATTTTCTGGAATTATAATGGCAACATTCATAACACGACCTGGCTCGCTCTGCACCATTATTGAAATGTTTGTTACTGCACCACTGTTTGAATTTGAATTAGGATTTGAATATGGAGTAAAATCACTTTGATGGCATCTTGGAAATATTCGCAAATCAGCAAGACCTTTGCATTTCATTATTTGCGGTTCAAAATACCAAGCATCTTCTTCCTCACCATAATTGAGTTGATTTGCAAGATTAGCATCGTTTCCAACATCAAGATCTTGTGAAAGATCGTGTGCTTCTTCCAAATCCAAGAATCTGTGAGTTTCATCAGAATTCAAGAATAATGGATTCTGCTTATTTTGAACTGATTCATCAACATGCCAAATCAGAACTCCACTCCCAGGTAATTCAGAATCAAATCCAGTTTGTTGTCTGTTTTCCAAAAGGAAGTATTCAGAATCTGTAATTGGAACTTTGAAAATAGTTTCAGGAGTTATTTCATAATTTCCAGAACGATTTACAACCACAGTAGGTTGCCACCCAAGAAAAGAACGAGACCAAGCAGACATTCCAACTGGGTTGTCAAGATCGGTTTGCAGGCTCATCAAACCCCAAATTCCAATTCCATCTGAACTCTGGTCAGGGTCGTAAAGCTCAGGTAAGCCAAGCTCATGTCCAATTTCATGGGAAATAGCAGCAATCCCGTCCTCCTCAGAAACCAAGACGTAGGATTGGATTTCTGTACCGTCTCGCAGCTTTATGGGGGTTTCCAAAAATTGCCACTTAGTGTGGAGGAGGGATTGCCGGTTACCATGCAAAATGGAGGATTTTGCTTGATTCTCACCAGCGTGGATGAGTATGAGATGAAGTTTATTGTTGTGCGCATATGCTTGAAAGGGAGTATTTTGCCCTTCTGCTTGTGCAACAACTTCGCGAACAAGATCAACTGTACAAGCATTTGCAGAATCTATTAAATCAGAACCGCAAGCAGGTTGATCATAATCAGAACCATAATAAGACATTGAATGCTCAGAAGTTAGCCATTTTTCAACAAGATGAAATCGCGGAAGGAATTTTCCATTAGACACTTCTCTATAATAATTATAAACACTGGCACTTCGGGGCGGGGGAACGCCAAAGCGCCGCTCGCATATAGGGAAAAAAATAGTATGAAAGAAGAAAAAAGTAGAATCAAACCACCAGTAAGAGAAATACTCTGCTTACCAATGAGTGACCGTCTCCCACACACCATTTGAGCCCTCAGGGGGTTTTCCCAAGAATTCCGTGTATAAAGCCAGTTATATATGTTTCGGAATATATGACAAATGCACTATATTAGAAAAAGTAAGATTTAGAGATAATTGGTTTTAAATAGTATTAAACCAGAACTGATAAAGAGGACATATGGTCTTTAAGAAATTTGAACAATTGAGAACCAAACACCAGATACTATTCACATTAATTATAATATTTGCAGTAATTTCTATCTGGCGCGGAGTTTGGGGATTAAGTGACCAGTATTTACTTCCAAGCAAACCAATCCTAAGCTTGTGGGTTTCACTACTTATTGGTATTATAATTTTAATTGGTGCTCATTATTCCCTGAAAGAGATTGTAAAAGAAATAGTATAGATTAAAATACCTTGTTCAAAAACCATTCTGGTTCAAAAGGTTCCATGTCGTCATAACCCTGCCCAGTTCCAAGATAAACAATTGGAGCATCAGTTACATAAGAAACAGATAAGCATGCCCCACCTTTTGCATCACAATCAATTTTTGTAAGCACAGAAGCATCAATTCCAACTGATTCGTGGAACACTTTTGCTTGGTCAGCTGCATCATTTCCAGTTAAAGCATCTCCAACAAAAACTTTCAGATCAGGAGAATTAACTCGAACTACTTTCTTTAGCTCATCCATTAAATTAATATTAGTATCAGACCGGCCAGCAGTATCTGCAAGCACAACATCAATTCCTTTTGCTTTTGCATGATCAATTGCATCATAAATCACTGCAGCTGAATCAGAACCGCGCTCCTGTTTAATTATTGGAACACCAAGATTGTTTGCATGAATTTCAAGTTGTTCAATTGCAGCTGCACGGAAAGTATCTCCAGCAGCCATTACGCAAGTTAGACCAGCATTTTTGAGTAGTTTTGCAAACTTACCTATTGTCATTGTCTTGCCAGTTCCATTAAATCCAAAGAACAAAATAACATACGGCTTCTCGGTTTTGTCCTTGGCTTTTTGAGCAATATCAATTTTTTCTTTTCTTAAAATATCATTAAGTGAGTTTTTGAGTGTGTCAGTGATTATGGTTTGTACACTTTGGCGAGAAGATTCAGAGCCAAGAAGTTTTTGCTTTATATCATTATTGATTTTTTCAGTAACTTCTTTTGCAACATCATTTTCAATAAGTGCGAGCTCAAGATCCCAGAGAACCTTGTCCATGTCTTTATCAGAAAGCTTTTTGTTGCGAAGCCTCTCCATCAAGGTTGCGTGAGGTGTTTCAGGTTTTGGTGTTGGTTTTGGTTCTTCAGGAGGTTTCTCTTTCTTCTTGAACATCCTCTTGAAAAATCCTTCACCTTCTTTTTTCAGAACTTCTTTGTGCTTTTCAATTTCAGCTTCTGCTTCCTTTTCAGCCTCTTGAATTATCTGCAGTTCAGCATCATCAAGATCAACAACAGGTGATTCAGCAAGCTCTTTTTTAGCTTCTTTAATCTCGACTTCATTTGGTTCAGTATCAAGGACTTTTTCAATGAGTTCTTCGGTTTTTTCCTCGAGTTTTTCTTCTTCCTCAGTTTTTGGCTCTTCCTTGATTTCTTCAATAAGCTCCTCAGCTTTCTCATCCTCAACAAGTTCTTTTTCAAGCTCTTCGGTTTTTTCAGTTTCTTTTTCAAGCTCAAGTTCTGGTTCTGGAATTGGTTCTTTAAGAGTTTCTTCAATAACTTCCTCAACTTCAGCTTCGTGATCATGATCTTTCTCAGAGATTGCTTCTTCTACTTTTTCAGCTTCTTCAATAATTTCCTCAGCTTTCTCTTCTGCTTGAGCATCTTCTAAAATTTCTTCTTCAATTACTTCTGGCTCTGGCTCGTCAATCTTTCCTGAGACCTTGCTTATGGCCTTCTTGAGCTTCTTTTTTAAATTCTCAAACATTGTAATGTTTTGGATAAAATCTATTGGTTATAAGGATTTTGGAACAGATTATTTCTTCTGTTCTTTCTGCATTTCCATCATTCTCTTCTGCAGTTCTGGCTCAAGCACTTTCATTTTATCTTCTAGAGCTTTCATCTCGCCAGCAAGCTTGTCACCAGCAGAATTCAGATTTGCAAGCTGTTCATCAATTGAAGAACGAGCATCAGAAACTGATTTTTTCAAAACAACATCAGAGCCAACACCCATAAGAACATTGTTTGTGTCATCCATTTTTGCTTTAAGAAATGTGTTCCCGCCAACAGGAATAAGAACTTCTGATTTGTCTTTTGCAGCATCAACAGTTAAAAGAACTTCTTTTGCAGTGCTTAAACTCTGTGCAGTTTGATTTAATACAGAAATTTCCTTCATCAAGCCTTGTGCTTGCTGTTTGCAAACATTATACTGCATATATTTTTGCTGAAAATCATTATCAGGTTGTTTATTTGTCATTTTATTGAGTAGGTTGTTCTGGCTGTTCAGGTGCTTCTGGTTCTGGGGCCGGAGTAGTTGGTTCTGGAGCTGCTGGTTTTTGTGGTTCAGGTTCTTCAGCTTTAATTTCTTTTGCTACTGCTTTTGCTTTAGTTTCTGAAACAGCTTCAATACCAGTAACTTCCATTTCACCGCGTTTTAGTTTGTGATTTGAACCCATTACGCAGAAAACTACTTCGCGAGCAGATTCTTCATTTTCAGAAGTAACTGTTTTTACAAAAGGATAAGTGCCTCGCCTAAAAGAATAAGTGCCTGAAACTTTGAATGTTTTGTTTGTCATTTTATCTCCTATTTCTTAAGTGAAACAACTGCTTTATTGTCTTCGCTTGTCTCAACAGAAACCCTAATGCTTGCTGGTGGTTTTTTCCTTCCTCGGGACCACATAAGCTCATTAAGTGCTTCATCAATAACTGCTTCCTGTTTTGTGTGCTTTTCAACAAATAATCGAATTTGTTTAACTGCACGCCTTGTTTTTGTCATGCGTGGTTGTCCAACTTTTAGTGGAATTGTGAAAACTCGTGCAGGTCCTTTTTTAACTTCTTTTTTTGGATCTTCTTTCTTTTCTGGCTTACCTGTCTTTTTTGATTCGGCCATCTTTTTTGCTTGAGCTAATATACCTTCTTTTTTTGGCTTGTCCTGCTTTGGCTCAGGTTTTGGTGCAACCTCTTCCTTTTTGATTTCTTTAGTTTCTTCAGCCATTTTATACCTTCAATGCAGATCTTCGCCAGTAACGTCTCTGTGGATGAGTTCGTACTTTTCTCTTGGTTTTCATTATAGCCCACAGTGGAACGATTGTATTCTGTTTTATTCGTTTAGCAAGCCGCAACTTGTAGTTTAGGCTTTTTCGTGCAGTCATTTTTTGTAACCTCTCACAATTGTATGAGTATGATGTGCAGGGAATATTTTTGATGGATCTTCCTTGCGAATACGCAGTATTTCTCTAATTTCAGTTTCGTATTCAGAAGTCGGTATCTCTCCTGCTCTGATAGACTTTATTTCGAAGAGTTTGTCTGTTAAATACTTTATGGTAGCGTATGAAAAACCATTTAGTGGGCAGAAATACTGGATTTTGTGACGTGCTTCCAAGCTCTGAATTTCAGGATATTTGATTTTTGGTGTTTTATCATCGCGCCTTCCACCATCAGCAATTACTGGAAACTCGGCGCCATACTTTTTGCAGGCTGCTTCCAGGACTTCGTGATGAATATAATTAATTCCAGGACGACCGTATCCTTCTGTAATGCACATTTCAACACCTTTTTCCAGGATTTCTCGTGGCATTTGCATTATTTCATGTTCAAAACCAAGGGTTTTAGCAACATCGCCGGCTACATTAACGCAATCTGGAACAACCCCAAAGTTTGCTGTAACACACTTGAAATCGTAACCAAGCATCTTGAGCAAGTGCGCTACTAAAGTTGAGTCCTTTCCGCCTGAGTAGAGCAGTATTGCTTTCATAAGTATTGGGGTTGATTGTGAGTATATAGGAGTTTTGGTGGGTGTCAATCAGATTTATAAACAAAAAGGTACACAGTTTATGCATGGTAGTTGATTCACGCTGGGGCGCAGGAGGAAGTAATTTTCTAGGAATTGATTTTGGATCAGCTGGAGCAGGAAATACAACAATGATAATTGGAATTGTTGTAGTGGTTATTGTATTATTTATATTTCTCAGAAAAGCTGGGAAAAAGAAATCATCAACTGGAAAAGGATTTTTCAGTAGATTGTTCAGTAGTAAAAGCACATCAACAAGTAGCAGTAGTAGCAGTGACGGGTTTTTAAAGAATTTGTTTAGAAGTAAGAAAACTTCAAAAACTGCGGAAACAGCAGCAGAAAAAGAAGCTACAAAACAGAAACTAAAAACAAAAGCAACAGAATATCTAGAGACATTTAAAAAAATTATAATAGAGGTTCAGAGTTATTTAGTAAAAGATACTCCAGATTATCTAAGAATACTTTCATTGATGGAGAACCTTGAAAAAGAAATAGAGGCTGCAGTAAAATATATAACAACAGAATCCGGCATCAAGGGCTTCATTAAAAATGCAGTTATAGAATTTATGGACAGATTACTGAAAAATGTGAAAATAGTTATTCAATTATTGAAAGGGAAACATTATGACAATATTCGAGTTTATACAAATGATATTCAGAACGATGTTGAGTCTGCAATGGCAACTGTAAGCAAAATCAAAAATGCTAAAAGTGAATCAGCTCAGGAAAAGATTGTAGATGAAATGAACAAACTAATAGACAGCCAGAAAGCACTAGCAAAAAGAATGAATGCTGAGTTATAAACACTTATAAACACCCTAAACATACCAGATTTTAATGGCAACAGACACAAAACTCGCGTATGGTATAGGACTTGGCACAGCATTTGGATGCTTGGCAGGCGTACTTTACGGGATTTTATTAAATGGCAACATGGTACTGGGAATAACGGTAGGAATTGTTTTAGGAATAATAATCGGACTTCTAACTTCCCAAGCTTGAGCTGTATGTTTCAAAAATAAGAATTCTGCTGAAGTAATACTACTATTGTGAGCTTTTGCTTCGGAATTTCTCAGAAAGACCTTTGATATTTATTTCGCGCCGTGTTTTTTGCTGAACAACTGCTAGGAAACGCTTCAACTGCTCCTTGTTTATTGGACCTTGAATTTGCCCACCTTGGGTTGCTTGAATTAGAGTTATTGCAACTTGATGAGCATAAGTTGTTCCAGAAATTGAGTCGCGGTATTTGAGATTATTCCACTGTTCCCATGCATCCTGAGTAAGAAGTTGCTTTAGAACTGTTTCAATTTGCTGTTTTGCAGCTGCTTCTTGCTGAGCTTGCTGTTGTTGTGCTTCTTGCTGTTGCTGGAGCTCTGCAAGCTTCTTCTGTCTAATTGCATCAATTTCTGAAGTTGAGTCCATAGAATAAGATTAGTTCTTTTCAGGTTTGGCGTCTTCTTTTGGCTTTTCTTCTTTCTTCTCAGGTTTCTGCTCTGGTTTTGGCTCTTCCTTTTTTGGCTTATCTTCTTTCTTTTCAGGTTTGATTTTCAGTTTCTCAGATTTCTGTTCTGGAAGTTTCTCAGCCATATCTTTTGCTTTTTCCTTAACCTGTTCAACTGCCTCTTCTTTGGTTTTTGGCTTTTTAGAAAGTGTGTAAGCAGTATTATCCAAAAGTTTCTGACCAGCAGGTGCAATTACGCGACCGGTTTTCATTTTCTTAATGAGACCAGCTGCTTCAAATTGCTGGAGAAGTTTTCGAATAATTGATCCGCCAGCTTTTCTGTGCTGTCCTGGTTTTGCTCCGCGGTTTCGCTTCCCACCAAATTCAGTTCGCAAGCGCTCGGTTCCGAGGTTGCCCTTCACGTAAATCTTGCGAAGCATTGATGCTCCACGGATATACCAGAAGTCTTCGTCCTGAGGCGGTCGCTCTACATGAGCTCCGCTCTTTGCAAAAGCCATCCATTCTGGAGGCTGTATTTTTTCATTATTTTTTAGTTCTTTTGCAACTGCATCAATAAGATCTGATGCAGGTACGTCGTATGCATTTACCATAGTTTTATTTCTCCTGCCGCGCAGAACCAATCCCCATTGGTGAAGAATTCATTAAGAAGGGTGTTTATAAGTTTTTGGTTATGTTGGTTAAGGTGTCAGCTGTCAGCATTCAGCAGTCAGGTCCTGAGGGCCGAGGGCTGATACCTGATACCTACTTTTTATACGGCACCCGCATAATTGCCCCACAACCCTTACAAGTAATCACAACATGCGGCTGTTTCTTCTGATTTAATCGAATTGTGCAATTCACCCCTGGCCTTAAAAAAGCATTGCATTTTTTGCAATATTTTCTCTTAACATCCTTTGGCATATGCACCCGATATTTCATCCCAATTGCACGAGCTCGTTTAACAGCTTTCTGAGCAGCTTCAGGAGTTGCTTTTTCAGCATGTTTGAAAAGAATTTTAATTCGATCTCTAGCAAGTTCTTTCAGAGATTGTTTGACATTTCCACGCTTTTGCTTTTTCATCCCATCCCAACCCAAGTTGGATTGTCTTCATCTAATTCCTTACGGCAATGCCTGCAATATCGCTTTTTCTCAATTTTTGGACCATAAGTACGAGAACATCCCTTATGAAGCTCAACATTGCACTTAGCACAGATTACAAGATCTGCTTGGTTGATTTCAAGTTTGCATTTTGGACAAGTTGTCATAGTAAATAGAATGCAGAAAACCTTATTAAACATTGCTGTGAGAAGAAGATATATTTCTCGGGCCCATAGTCTAGTGGTATGATGTCGCCTTCACATGGCGGAGGTCACCGGTTCAAATCCGGTTGGGCCCACCATTATAATTTAGAAACCATCCACTTAACAATTCTTATTGGAAAATCAACAAAAGAACCGAAGAAGAATTTTGGATTTGTATAAACATAAGCAGCATATACTGCAAAAAGTTTGAAAATGCTTTTTGAACTCATTGGATTCATCATCTTAAGAGATTTTACAAAAACTTTTTCAACAACATGATAATCTCGTCTGTTATAGAGATAATAAATTACTGAATAATCTTCAATCCACTCGAAAGTATGTGTGTCCCTGAAATTGCAAATAGCATCACAAACAAAGTGCAAAGCCATTGCACCAAATGCGAAGAAGAACATTGGATTTAAGAGACCGGCGAGAGCAACAAGAGTCATTGCCTCGTATGTGTGAAATAAATATAAGAAACCAGTATGGCTGTCTTTAGTGGCTGCAAAGTGACGAGCCATCTTTTCTGGATGGAATAAGTTGCCATGCATCATTTGGATTATGAGATGGTCAAAATCCACACCACCACCGACAAGCACCATAACAATAAGCTCTTTTGAAAAAATTGGCATATTTAGCAAATAGAGTAGGCTACTTCCCAGTACAAAGCTTGCGAATATATGTTTTGACATATGCATACTAAAAAATGGACAAAAATCAGATATAAACCTTTTGGTCATGGAGATGGGCACTGGGTAGTGGGCACTGGGTAGTGGGCAGTGGGCAGTAGGAATAACCTAACCTACAACCCACTGCCTACTACCTACTACCTGAACAAATATAACCAACATTTATGCAACAAAAGTAGCAGCAATCTTAACAAGGGGCCAAAATGTGTAATATAGCATTAGACATATCAAAATCAAGATTAAGCACCCGACAAGACCTGCGCGTAATCCAGTAACTGGACCTAGTGACTTTTCATCATCCAACACATTCCCCTCAGTTTTTCAATGCATTAGTTAGTATAAAAGTTTTCGCCTAAAAAGCACCAACCACAACAAATATTAAGCCCAGTCATAAGAGGATAAAGCATGGTATTGGACAAACTAGGAAGTGCACTAAGAGAAAGCTTGCGAAAGATAGCAAGGTCCGGATACATTGATAAAGAGACTCTTGAGATAACTGTAAAGGACATACAGCGTGCGCTTTTGGCATCAGATGTAAATGTTAAGCTTGTTTTTGAAATGTCAGAGAGTATCAAGAAACGCGCACTAGAGGAAAAACCAAAAACAGGACTTTCAAAGCGCGAACATGTCGTCAATATTGTTCATGAGGAACTTCTAAAAGCACTTGCAGGAGAAGAAGGCGAACTAAAACTTGAGGAAAAAGGGAAAATAATGCTGGTTGGACTTTTCGGTGCTGGAAAAACAACTACTTGTGCTAAATTAGGAAAATACTTGCAGAAAAAAGGACTCAAGGTTGCAATGATTTCCACAGATACTTGGAGACCAGCAGCTTATGAGCAATTAAAGCAATTGGGAGAAGAAAATAATATTCCGGTTTTTGGGGGCGGCAAAGACCCAATCAAAATACTCAAAGAAAATGAAGCAAATGTAAAAGATGCAGATATTGTAATTGTTGATTCTGCAGGACGAGATGCACTAACACAAGATGCAAAAGGACGAAACACAATTGACAAAGAACTTACAAAAGAACTCAAACACATTAATGACACTTTCAAACCTCAGGAGAAAATTTTAATAATGCCAGCAGATGTTGGCCAGAAAGCAGCTGAGCAGGCACGCGCTTTTAATGAAACAGTTGGAGTTACAGGAGTTATTTTAACAAAACTTGATTCAAGTGCAAAGGGTGGTGGTGCTTTGTCAGCCTGCGCAACAATTGGCGTTCCAATAAAATTCGTTGGTGTTGGTGAAGGAATAAATGCACTTGAAGAATTTAATCCAACAAAGTTTATTTCAAAGCTCTTGGGAATGGGAGATCTTGAAACCCTGATTAAGAAAACAGCAGAAGTTTTTGATGAAGAAGATCAGGACAAAATGAAAGAAATGGCAAAAGGCAAGTTCACTTTGAAGGATCTTTACAAACAAATTCAAGGCATGAAGAAAATGGGATCCATGAGCAAGATTATGGAAATGCTGCCAATGGGTGTTGATTTACCAAAAGACCAGATGCAGATGTCTGAAGAGCGAATAAAGAAATTCACAACAATAATGGATTCAATGACAAAAGAAGAATTAAATAACCCAGAGGTCTTGAGCGGCGCCAGAGTAAAGAGAATTGCAAAGGGTGCTGGGGTTTCAGTTGAAGATGTCCGTATGCTATTGAAACAATATAACATGACAAAGAAGATGATGAAGCAGGTTAGTGGGAACAAACGAGGTATGGGCAAGATGATGCGCATGTTAAAAGGCAAAATCCCTGGAATGTAGTATATCATAAGACTTAAAAACAAGTGAATTTTATTGAAATGCTATGGCTAAAAAAATAACTGCGAAAAAAAAGAAAGATCTAGCTGCAAAAATTGAGAGTGATATCGGCCGTGCTGTTGAAAAAATAGCAGGGACAAAATTAAAAGAGCGATTTGAAAAGAGAAGCAAAATGCCGTATTTTTATTTGAGTGCACTTGTTGTAATTGTAGTTATAACAATTCTTGTTGTTTCATTTATGTATAATCCTGGAGTAGGACTTGGAGACCGAATTCGTGTAGCATATGTAGGAATGCATGAAGATGGAACAGTTTTTGAAAATGATACTACAGTCTTCACAGTTGGTGAAGGAACAGTAATCAAAGGAATAGAATTTAATGTTCAAGAAATGAAAGAAGGAGAAGAAAAAAGAGTATCTGTTTCTCCGAAATATGGATATGGTGAAACCCAAATGAATTTGTGGGAAGAAATGCCAGCAACATACAAGATAATGAGATATGTTGACATGATAATAGAAGATGCAGAAGCAAAAATAGGTGATGAGCTTGTGATTGGGAATATTATAACAATGCAGAATTATCCTTGGTCGTTAAAAATAGTTGATATTGACGAAACTTTCGGAGAAGTAAGATTTGAACAACTACTTGTTGAAGAATCAGCATATTACAACCCAATATTGATGTGGTGGCCAATAAAATGTATTGAAATTGGAAAAGCAGAAATAACAATGAGGCACATCCCAAAAATAGGAAGCACTGCCATTAATAAACAAGGACAAGTTGGTAGAGTTATAAAAGCAGATGAAGAATTAGTGATTGTTGATTATAATCATCTATTGTCAGGAAAAACTCTGATCTTCGACATTACAGTTGATAAAATACTTAGCCGAGCAAATTAAGATAGACTGCTTCGTAGCTGTTTGATTGTTTGAGAAGAGTTTGCAGATTTGAAAATATGAGAGCCAGACACTAGAATAGTTGCTCCAGCACCATGAACTATTTTTGCAGTTTCATCAGTTATTCCACCATCTACTTCTATGTCACCCTTATACTGTTCACGAAGCTCCTTGATTTTGTCAGAAATATCAATAAATTCCTGTCCAGCAAAACCTGGGTTTACAGACATTAGAAGCACAAGATCAATTTTTTTCAAGTAAGGAACAACCATATCAAGAGAAGTGTCTGGATTAAGCGCGATCCCGACTTTTTTTCCAAGGTTGTGTATTTGGTCTATTAATTTTTGCGGCTCAGGAACAGTTTCAATATGAAACTCAATAACATCTGCGCCAGCATTAGCAAATACTTCAATATAATCTTCAGGATGCTCGACCATCAAATGAGCAACTATTGGCTTTTTCGTTATGCTTCGTATTGATTTTAGAACAGGAACACCAATACTGATGTTTGGGACAAAGTGACCATCCATCACATCAAAATGCCATGAGTCAGCAAGCTCCTCAAGCTCTTTCATTTGCTCACCAAGTCTAGCAAAGTCAGCTGACAATAATGATGGCGATATTTGAGTTTTCATCGAGTAAAGTGCAGATTTAGGAGTTTTAATGCTTTTTGGAACAGGCCCTTTCCCAAAAAACTTATATACAAGGGTGAACGCAAGAAAAAATATGCAGGGGGATGGCGATTTTAAGGCTCTAAATGAGTTTGCAGGCATTCGGAGTCCAACAGAACTAACAAAGTACTATTTAGAACACGAGTCCATTATTCCATCAAAGACTTTTATTAAAAAATATATTACTTTAACAAGTAACAGTACTGAAGAATGTTATACTTCAGCTGCAGATGATTATACAAAGCATTGCGTCATGCCGATTTTGAATAAGGAGGAGAATTTAGATCCGATTATTAAAGCTCAGCTTGAAATGGAAGAAAAATTTATTGAAGACCATATCATAGATGGATGCACGCTTTTGGATGTTGGCTGTGGCCCAGGAAGAATACCATTTACTTATCACAAAGAACCGAAAATCAAGAAAATTTACGCATTTGATATTTCAAGAACCATGCTTACTAAAGCACAGGAACTGAAAAAGATACTGAAAGTTAATGGTAAAATAACATTTTTCAGAGCAGATGCAGTAAACCTTCAGAAATTGCAGTTGAAAACTCCAGTTATTGCAACTTGCATGTTTGGAACAATTGGAAATATTCCATTAGGAGATGACAGAGTTACAGCATTTAAAAATATAAAAGAGAATATTCCATCTGGACACTTCTTGTTTAGTGTATTTAACAGAGACAAAATAGAAAAAGCTCGAGATTATTATAAGAAACATGGAAATGTGTATGGGGAAGATATTGTAGAGATTAGAAATGATGCAGATGATAAAACATATTTCTTCTCACCAACAACAAAATTTTTCTCAACTTGGTATTCTAAAGAAGCTATTCTGGATGAACTAGCACAAGCAGGACTAAAAGGAAAAATACATGCAGAAAAAGAACTAATTCTTGTAAGGTGCGATATTACGGAAGAGAAATGTTAAGGTTTTCCTTGTAAGTTCCATACACAACAACACTCTCAGATTTTTCAATACCGCCAAGAGGCAACAGTTCTTCTGTTAACACACGATTATAATCAGTTGTATCTTTGACTTTCATTTTCAGGAAATAATCCCAATCAGCTGAGCAAGAGTGAACTTCCATAACTTCTGGAATATCAGTTAATTTTTTAGCAAAATCAAGCATTGATTTTTTGTCACTGTAACGATCTGAATAAACAACTTTTAGAATTGTGAAAACAATTAAAGATTTTCCAGCTTTTTTTCCATCAAGAACTGCTTGGAAAGTTTGGATAACGCCTTTGTCAACTAATTTTTTTATTCTGGAATGCACAGTTGCAGCAGGCAGATTTAGTTCCTTTGCTAGCTTGGTTGTTTTTGGAACGCAGTACCCATCCTTCTGCAGAAGCTTGAGAAGGGAGGTATCAATTGAATCTATATCTGAATGATTGGTCATAGGTAATATTTACAAAACTTGGCATATATATAATTAATGTTTAATAGGTAATAAAAAAGAGAGATATTATTCATAAAACTAATTCGAAAACAGGGAAAACACGAAGAAAATTTAAAAAATTGATGAAAAAGCTGAATATTATTCAGAAAATACAAGCTGAAGTAAACTATATATATGAACAATAAGTAAGAAGTTGTATAACTTACGGGAATGGATAATGATTAATGCTTATATCCTTGGACAAATAAGCCCAAATACAGAGAAAGCAACTGTAGATCAGTTGAACAATATAAACGGAGTTCAAGAAGCTCATATTGTGTTTGGTAAATTTGACATAATTGCAAAGATAAGTGCTGATACTGAAGAAATATTGAATACAATAATCCTGGATAAAGTACGACAAATCCCAGAATTAGTAAAAACTCAAACATTACTTGTTGCAGAATAACAAACAAATCATACTTAACCTGCTTTAATTAGCGGTTACCGTCTCGCAGTGGGTGGCAAAAATCCTCAGGGGGAAATTCGGCTGCCCACTGCACACACCCTTTCTCCGCAGATATTACAATTCAATTTTCCATAAAGCTTATAAATGTTTAGTATGCTAAACAATTTAATGAATAAAGAAAATCTTGAAGAATATATGGAATTGTTTTATCAGTTAGATCAGAGTGGAGAGAAAATTCGAACAAAAACAATAGCAGATGAGCTAAAAACCACAAAAGGAAATGTTTCTCAAGCATTAACAAAACTAAAAAAAGATAAATTAATTGAATATGCCCCATACCAAGACATCAAACTAACAACCAAAGGACGAGAGATTGGCAAGAAGATAAAGCACAATCACGAAATTTCTGAAGAATTTTTAATAAAAAAATTAGGAGTAGACCCAAAGCAGGCGCACAGAGAAGCATGCAAAATAGAACACGCACTTTCAGGAAGCACAATAAACAAATTAGCGAGGTTTCTGAATGAAAAATAATAAAGCTCACATCACAGTTCCTGGATTAATTGTTAGAGGAATTTTTGTAATAAGTGCAATTGTGTTGACATTTATGTTAGCTACTGGACGTCCAGTTTCATTAGGAATATTAGTAGCGTTTTCAGCAATGCTGTTCTTTGTTCAATTCATTAACATGATGCTTGGAATGAATCCACTTGGAATGATAATTGGTATGTTTACTTCGATTTTTGCACTTTTAATGTTAAAAACACTCTACAGTTTCCCTGCTTCATGGTTAGGACGAGTTTTCATAAATAATATGATTTACATAGCACCCACAGTGGCTATTGTAGATGTGTTAAGAGATTTAGTAGATTGAACTATTCTTTCTTTTCTTCTGGTTCTTTCTTTTCTTCTTTTGGAGCTTCTTTTTCAGAGGTTTGGGGTTTTGGGTTTGGGGTTTGAGGTTCTTTATCACCTACTGCCTCCTGCCCACTACATTCTGCCCTGTTTTCTGCAGGTGCAGCGCCAGTTGGTTCAGTATAACCGCAACCACCGCAAGATAATCTGTCTTTGTGAATTGCTAGAAAAGCGCCTGGTCCGCATTTTGGACAAACTTTGTTCTTGCGCTCTACTGTTTCGCCTTTGACTTCATAGAAATTGAATTTTCCCTTGTAATTTCTCTTTTTTCCAGTTTGTTTTTTCTGTTCTTCTGCCATTTAAATCACTCCTCTTGAAGCTTGTCAGACTTCTCTTGCTTCAAGACTTGTCCAGTATCAGATTTTGAGGTCTGGACATTGTTCTTCTCCTCTTCTTTTGGGGCTTCTGCTGGTTTCTCTTCAGGTTTTGGCTCTTCTTTCTTTTCAGCTGGAGCTTCTTCTTTCTTTTCAGCTGGTTTGTCATCTCCAAGATCAACTTTCATCTGACCATCATTATCAGGAACATCAGAAGGTGTGTTATCCTTTGTCTTTTTTGGCTGAGGTTCAATTGATTTTAATGCTTCTTCAGACTCATAAATTTTGATAATTGCTTCGCATTCAGTTTTTCCAAAAACAGTTTTAATAGTTTCAATAACAACAAGGTTCTTGTCCTTCAAATCGTACTGTGAACAAAGCTTGTCAAGAAGTTCGTTCTTCTTTGGAGTGGCGCCTTCACCAGTCACTTTAAGCACAAGTTCTTTCCTTTTCAAGAACAGGTTTTCTTTTGAACTAATCTCTTCAATTTCCATAGTAATCACTGAACAATTAATGCATATTCTCCTTTTTGGTTAATCTCAAGTTTTTTAGCTACTTCAGATTTTTCTGGGTTAATTATAACAGCAAGGCCGCGCCATCTAGCAGAAAGCTCAGTACCTTGGCAAATTGGACAAACTTGTCCTTCACTTATGAATCTGCAACTTTTGCATGCTTTTTTGGTCATTTCTTAGATTTCCCCTTCTTTTTAGTGTCTTTTTTGTTGTCTTTCTTATTGTCTTTCTCGTCAGCTTTCTTTTTTTCACTTTTATTGTCAGCTATCCAATCGTATTTTCCAAGACCGCCCTGCCTCATTGTAAGACCAATCTTGTTTTCTTTGCTCTTTTTCAAACTAATTGTGACAACACGAGCGCGAACAAGATCACCTTGCCCAATTGTTTTCTTGGATTCTTTTCCAACAAAACGTGCTCCTTTTTCATCGTAATTTAGATAATCATCAGTTATTTGTGAAACATGCACAAGACCATCAAGTGGTCCAAGGCGTACAAAAACACCGAACTCCACAACTTCAATTACTTCACCATCAACAACTTCCTGTAGTTCTGGCTTGTAAGTTAAAGCTTTGAAAGTAGCATTGTAGAAAGCAGCGCCGTCTCCTGGTATTACCTTGCCAATTCCATCAGTTTTAACTTCAGTTATTGATACAATAGCACCCAGATCACGATCTAGCTTGCTCTCATACTTTTCAGCTAGAATCTGTTTTAGTGTGTCCTCTAGAGTGTTCCCGAATTTGTCAGGAACAACGCGGACAGTGTCTTCAATTTCAACGATTTGATACATGATTATTAACCCTCAATTTAAGTGAACATAATAGCTAAGATAAGCACCAAATTGTTCCTCTGTCGTGTTATAAATGTTTCGCTAAAGGAACAATGGTATGAATACCAAAGCGATTATGGACATTAACTTGATTAAGATGTTTAATGCAGGTCCTGCAGTGTCCTTGAATGGATCTCCGACTGTGTCCCCAACAACTGCGTTCTTGTGAACATCTGAGCCTTTTCCACCAAGATTTCCAGCTTCAATGTATTTCTTTGCATTGTCCCAAGCACCGCCAGAGTTTGACATCAAAATAGCAAGCAAGAAACCAGAAGCTACTGCTCCGGCAAGCAAGCCACCAAGAGCTTCAACTCCGAGTGTAAGACCAACTGCAATTGGTGAAAGAACTGCAATAAAGCTTGGAAGAAGCATTTCTCTGAGTGCTGCTTTTGTGCTGATATCAATACATCGGACATAGTCAGCTTCTGCTTTTCCAGACATCAAACCTTTAATTTGCTTGAATTGTCTGCGAACTTCTTCAACAATTGACATTGCTGCGTTTCCAACTGCCCTCATTGCAAATGCTGAGAACAAATATGGAAGAAGAGCGCCTAGGAATAAGCCGACCACGACTTTTGGAACTAATAAGTTTATTGTGCTAAGACCAACTGTTTCTGCATATGTTACAAATAATGCAAGTGCGGTGAGTGCAGCTGAACCAATTGCAAACCCTTTGCCTATTGCAGCAGTTGTGTTTCCAACTGCATCCAATTGTTCTGTGCGTTTTCGAACTACTGCACCGACTTTTGCCATTTCAGCAATTCCAGCTGCATTGTCAGCGACTGGGCCGTATGTGTCAGATGCGAGAGTTATTCCAAGTGTTGAAAGCATACCAACAGCAGCAATTGCGATTCCATAAATAC
This sequence comes from Candidatus Undinarchaeota archaeon, assembly GCA_964636545.1. Classification (GTDB taxonomy): domain Archaea; phylum Undinarchaeota; class Undinarchaeia; order Undinarchaeales; family UBA543; genus UBA543. The sequence goes on along the minus strand of CAZWSR010000010.1, from coordinate 4,057 downwards.
CGCCGAAGTTGAATGAAACAAGTATTGCAGCAACAACAAGGAGTACTGGAATGACTGTGCTGAACATACCAACTGAAAGACCAGTTATGATGTTGGTTGCTGAGCCCATTTTTGAAGCAAGTGCAATGCTCTGAACTGGCTTTTTGCTGTCAGAAGTGTAATATTCTGTAGCCATTCCGATTCCGAGGCCGGATGCTAGACCAGCAATTAATGAAATGAACAAGTGATAAGTTCCAGTTAGATACCAAATTGCAAAGAATGAGACAACTGCAGTTAAACCAGCACTTGCGAAAATTCCCATATTCATTACATTTTGTGGTTTTCCATTTTTCATTGATAGAACTAGGAAACTTCCGAAAACAGAACAGATGATACCGATTCCTGCCAAGAGCATTGGAAGAAGAATTGCTGTATTTGCAGTTAGCTGAAGTGCGCCGAATGTTACACCAACAACACCGAGTGCCATTGCAGCAATTATTGAATCAACATAAGATTCGAAAAGGTCAGCACCCATTCCAGCAACATCTCCAACATTGTCTCCAACATTGTCTGCAATAACTGCAGGATTTCGTGGATCATCTTCTGGAATCCCAGCTTCAACTTTACCAACAAGGTCTGCACCAACATCAGCTGATTTTGTGAAAATTCCACCGCCAACTCTTGCGAATAGTGCTACTGAACTTGCTCCGAAACCGAATCCGAACAACATTGAAATATCTCCGAAAAATGTGTAAAGTAGAGTTACACCAAGTAGGCCAAGACCGACTACTGTGAGCCCCATTACAGATCCGCTTGAGAATGCTATTCTGAGTGCTTTGTGCAAACTTGATTTTGCTGCTTGAGTTGTTCTAACATTAGCAGTTGTTGCAACCATCATGCCAGTGTATCCTGCAAAAGCAGAAGATAGAGCACCGATTACAAAAGCGAGTGCTGTAAGTCTTGCAATAAGGAAAAACAGAACACCAGCTACAATAATTACGAAAACTGAGAGTGTCATGTACTGACGTTTCAAGTACGTTGATGCGCCAGTTTTGATTTTTTCAGCCAGGTCAACCATTTTAGGATTGCCTGGGCTTTGTCTCTTGATTTCGCGGACTAGTATGACCGCAAATACAAGAGCAATAATTGCGCCAGATGGTGCTATAAGATTTAGTAAATTCATTTTATTCTCCCCTAAGATTATAGTGTCTCTTCTAAATTAGTATATATAGATTACTTTTTTGTTCTACTCCGCTTCGGATACTTCAAAGCACCAATAAACAGCACATTCAAACCTTTTGCTTCAGCTTTTTTCAGCAAACCTTTATCAGAAGTGCATAATCTTGCTCCTAGTTTCATTGAAAAGTCAATTAATGAGTCATCAACTGTTTTCATTGACTTGTGTGCTTCTTCAATATGCAAATCATAAACAAAACCAGGAACAACAGCTTTCTTTAGACCAGTGCGTGCTGCTTTCTCAAGTTCTCGCTCAGCAGCTAGTTTTTCAGTTAAACCAAGCCCGATTTTAGCTGCATCACGGACTTTTCTGGATTTTTTATTATTATCCACAATTCCTTGCAGTTCAGCAATAACATAGCTTGGCACAATTGCTTCAAAATTTCCAAGAAGTTTGAGTAATTCAAAGAAAATATCGCGAGAAGTGTTTCTGCCAGGGATCATAAGTACCGAGGTGTCAAGGATTACTTTGTTTTCCATTTAAGCTGGGCATCCAGTGTTGACTATTTTTGAGTTATAGCACTTGTTCTCTTTGCAAAGGTCTTTTGTGCAGTCATTGTTGTCAGCACAATCGTCATCGCCTTCACATTCATCATAAACATAGTCTGGGAACCAAGTTTTGTAATTATTGAAATTGAACTTGCTTCTCTTGAAAGTTTTCTTAGCAGCTTCCATTTCTTTGTTTTCTGCATTGTATCCAGTTACATTTACTTCATCAATGTCTGAGTAATGCATAAGAAGAACGCCGCACAAGTAAACTGATTCTTGACTTGGATCGCGGTTGCTAGTACTGTATGTAAGAGTTGCAGAGTCAGTTGATTTTTTAACTAAAAGGATTCTTTCAGGAAGATCAGAGAAAGTTGTGTATATGTTTGCATTTAGATATTCTAAGAATTCTGTTGTGCTTTCAGTTAATGGTGCTGAAGAAGAACTTGAAGAACCGGAAGAAGGCGGCGTTGTTCCTGCTTCTGCTTGTGCTAATTCTGCTGCAGTTGGGGTGTATGAGTTAACGCAAGGATCAGTTAATGCAACGGCTGCTGTGTGGCTGAAACCATCTGCAACATGTTGTTTGTAGTTGAGCCAGAGAGCACTGCAGTCAGTTGTTTCAGTTTGTTCAGAGTTTGGAGTTTGGAGTGTGGAGTTTGGAGTTTCAGAGCCTACTGCCTCCTGCCCACTACCTACTGCCTCTTCACCAACTTCATCAGTTTCTGCTTCAGGGCCGACTTTTACTGTGCATCCTGCTGCAAAAATAAGCAGGAGTATTATGAAAATTGCAAATATTTTCGAATTCATAGGATTGAGTAATTAGTAGAGTTATTTAAAGATGTTGGGGCGGTTGAGGAGTTTTAATTATGCCCTTAGTTTGGATTATTCTTCTGCCATTTTCCGACCTTTTGGAGTTATTTTGAAAATAAGGGGGCTATTTTCTAATATCTTTTCTTTTGTAACTAGTTTTTCATCTACTAGTGCGTTTATGATGTAATTTGTTTTCTTGTGGTTTAGGTCAAGAACATCAGAAATTTCCTTTCGTAGCATTGCCCCATCTTCTTTTGCACGTATATGGACGAGGACTAAATACAAAAGGTCTGTTACTTCTTTCTTTCTACCACGTTTTTTTCTTGTAATCTGTTTCTCTCCACTTTTCAATCTTTCAACTATTGCTACACCTTTGCTTGTTATTAATAAAATAATATAACGCCTTTTTAGGTTTTTGACATATCTACTATTTCGCCCATCTGGACTAAGTTTTTCATTTTTTTCTACAACAAGTCCTCTTTGTTCCAGATTCTTTATATAATTTTGATTTCTTGTTCCAAGCATGCCTTTTGATTTCATGTAGTTCTTACTAATTTCTGCAGGATATTTTTTAGGCTGTTTTGCTAATAAAAATCTATAAGGATATAAGTGAGATAGTATTTTTCCTTCTACTTTTTTTAAAACAAGTTCTTTACTCATTGTTACAACCCTTTATGTTGTTATTTTAAAAAGATTTCGGATTGGGGGGCGGTGGAGTTATAAATCAGAATCAGCACACCCCATAAACTCACCCCAGTTGGTGAAATTTTATAAATAATAAATTAGCTTCGTTTTTTATGGACAAGAAATCAATTCAAGACAGATTATTGAAAAATTTAATGGAGTTCAAGCCGCCGAAATGGGGAGGTTGTCATACTGAAGAGCGGAATATGCTTAAAATTCTTCCAAGACATAGTATTGGGACGAAAAGAGTTCGCACTGCTGTAAAGGAATTATATAATCTTGGTTTTATTTTGAGAATGAAAAAGACTAATGAGTTACATGTTTCTTTGAATCCAAGGAAGAAAAAGGAGATTTACCATTTTCTGGGTATTAGTTATTATGATACATCACTATACCAAAATGGGAAGTTTTATAAGGAGGAAAGATAATGGAATATTTAATGGAAGAAAAAAAGTTTTTCAGTGACGCACTTGGCAACACGCCAGTAATCAAGGTTCTGGAGTTTTTAATTGGTGGAAAGGGGCTGGATTACTCCTTGTCTGACATAACTCGCAATTCCAATATAGGATGGGCAACTTTGCATAGAATCTGGCATTATTTTGAAAATGCAGAGCTTGTGAAGCATACTCGCAATATCGGACAAGCAAAATTATACACATTAAATCTAGAAAACCCAGTTGCAAAGCAATTGGTGAAACTTTACGATGTTATGCTTTTCCAGCACACTGAGAAAAGTTTGGCTGAGAAAGTTAGAGTATAAGTGGGGTTATAAAGTTCTGAGTACTTTAATATTTCAATGGCGTCTCAAGCAAAAAGAAAAGAGAAAGAATATTTGAACAAAGCAGAAGAGGAGTTTAGACAT
>CAZWSR010000009.1:0-28347 GCA_964636545.1 Candidatus Undinarchaeota archaeon | reverse complement strand
GATTTTCAAAAATTGCAGCTCGTCTGAAATCAATTTCAAAAGCAGAAGAACACCACGAAGAAAGATATCAAAAACTTTTGAAAGAACTTGAAGCTGGAACTATTTTCAAAAAAGATAAGGAAATGACTTGGGTATGCAGAGAATGTGGATACATGCACACAGGAATAGAACCTCCTGAAAAATGCCCAGCTTGCAATCATTCACGAGCTTATTATCAATTAAAATGTGAGGAATATTGAAATGGTTAAACTTTGGAGATGTAAAATATGCGGAGATGCTTATATTGGGGCAGCTGCGCCAACTAATTGTCCTTTTTGCGGTGCAAAAGGCAAATTTATTTTGGAAATTCAAGAAGCAGAAGTTAATTTTGATGTTCCATTAACTGAAACTGACAAGAAAAATGTGGAGCATGCTCTTGAAGTTGAAGTAAGTAATGCAGAATTCTATTTCTGCGCTGCAAAGAAAACTCCAGGAATTGAAGCTCAGAAACTTTTCAAAACACTTGGAAAAGTTGAAGCAGAACATGCAAGTATTTGGAAAAAAGTATTGAAACTTGATAAAACTCCAGAAGGAAAAGAAGAATGCAGTGAGGAATACACAAAAAATCTTGAAGATTCGCATGCTCTAGAAACAAAAGCAATTGAATTTTACAAAAAAGCTGCTGAAGAAGCTGATAATGAACGAATAAAAGAACTATTTGAAGCAATTATAGATGTTGAAATTGACCACTTGCAACTTTCAGAAGAGAGGTTAAAATGACTGAAAACAATCAAGTTTACATATGTGAAATTTGTAACAATGTTATAAAAGTCCTGCATGCTGGAGTCGGAGAACTTGTTTGTTGTGGAAAACCAATGAACTTGATAAAAGCGCATACAATAGAGGAAGAAGGAAATGAAAAACATGTGCCAGTTATTGAAAAAACACCAACTGGAGTTAAAGTAAAAGTTGGTTCAGTACCGCATCCAATGGAAGAAAAACATTTTATTGGCGGAATTGGAATTTTTGTTGAAAATGGAAAAAGCCAATGGAAAGTTTTGAAACCAGGTGATCTTCCAGAAGTTGAATTTGAAGAAAAAGGAAAAGTGCTATTTGCTGAAGCTAATTGCAATATCCATGGTTTGTGGAAATCTTAATTATATTTAAACAAGATTTCAGTACACTCAACTAATTCAGTTGAATCATAATACTCTTTCTTAATTATCTTCTCTTTGCAGCACATGGCCCTACCATGATCTCTGGAAGATGAAATATGGCACTGTGGCTTTTCATCTGGACAAGTGTAAAGTGTTGCGTGACCATCTTTATTGTAAAATTCTGATGGAGATGTACCTATTCTACAAGAAATTTCAATTGGTTCTTCAGTCCCAGAAGTTTCAGAATCAGTTGGGGCCTCATCTACAGGAGCTGTTCCGTCATATAATTCTTTTACATGATCAGAAGCTTTAGTCCATAAATCATGAGCAACATTCATTCTTGCATCTGAATTATAACCACCAACATCAACATAATAAATTCCATAATAGAACTTCACATTATCCCCAATTGTTTTTGCTTCTGTACCGTACCCATCAATAGATGAAAAACTGACTGAAGAAGTTTTGTGTTTAAAGTGATCAATTGCTTCCTGTTCATTTCTGCATTTGTAAATCAAGATGGCATATTTTGCTCTATTACCAACATCATTAACATTGTAAAGTCCCATTTCATTGTACGGACATCGTTCATATTCAGGATTATCAGAAACATATTTGTTCATTCTTTTTAGATCATTTCCAAGTAGTGAAGTTTTTGGAAGAAGAGAATCTGACTCTACAGAAGATGGTTTAGGTTCTTCTTTTTCCGGACTGTCAACTAAAATTGTAATTGTTTCAACTGGATCTGGAACTGGTTCTGTGTAATAATTATCTTCCTCTTCTGGAGCATCCCCAATTTGAGATGGCATTGTTTCAATTTGAGAACCGTCTTCGATCTTTACACAGCCGCTTGCAAAAACTGCAATTATCAAAATTAATATAAGAATAATGTTTTTCATAAAATAACTAGGCAAAACTGGTTTATAAAGTTTTTAATTGCTGGTCAGTTCAAATCATAACTTGCAATATTTACACATTGTACTGCTACACTGCTTGCTTTTAATTTTCCACTTTAAAGACCATTTCTTAATATCACCAACGATATTTACAAAATCATTTCCGCTTTTAGTTAAGCTATATTCACATTTGATTGGAAATTTGCTTGCATCCACTCGTTTTTTAACCATACCTTTCGCCCCTAATTCTTTTAATCTTGCAGAAAGAATTTTTGGAGTAATATCCGGCATTTTTCTTTTGATTTGAGAATAGCGTTTCCACTTCTGATCGCCTTTGTATAATTCTAGCAAAACCAGTATCGTCCACTTCTTTCCTACAAAATCCATTGTTTTGTAAACAGTACAATTCTTTTCCATACTATCTTTTTAGAAACTCTACCCTATATAAGTATCTTTTGTATACCAAGTATTAGAACATTAGGAGGTTCAAAAAATGACTGAAACACAACTTGGAACTTGCCAAGAATGCGGCTCTGACAAAATAGAAATCATGACACGAGTTACAGGATTTTTTTCCAAAGTAAATTCGTGGAACATGGGAAAAATTGGTGAATTAAAGAACCGTGCAAGCGCAAAGGCTATAAACAAAAAAATACTTGCTGCTGCTTAAGAACACAGCATATGTTAGTGAAAAGAACTATGGTAAAGAGAAGTATAGTAGAGATAGATGAAGAAAAATGTGATGGATGCGGCTTATGTATAACGTCATGCCACGAAGGAGCTTTGCAAATAGTTGATGGTAAAGCAAAGTTAGTAAAAGATATCTATTGCGATGGCCTAGGAAATTGTTTAGGCCATTGTCCACAGGATGCTATTAAGATTATTGAACGGGATGTTGAAGAATTTGATTTTAAAGCAACTAACACGCATCTGAAAGATATTGGAAAACCTGAACTAGAAGAAAATCCACTTGAAGAAAAGGCAAAACCAACTGAAGAAAAACCAAAAGAGCTTCCCTGCGGTTGCCCAGGAACAATGGTCAGGGATTTAAGAGAGGAACCTGATGCTGAACCAGATCAAACTAGCAAGGAACAAACCTCTCAATTAAAACAATGGCCAATCCAGTTGAATTTATTGCCACCAAATGTGCCTTTTTTCCAAAATTCTGATTTATTAATATCAGCTGACTGTGTTGGATTTGCAAACCCTAATTTGCATAACACACTGTTAAAAGGGAAAAGTATTGCTATTGGCTGTCCAAAACTTGATGATATTTCTGGATATAAAGAAAAGATCCAATCAATTATAAAAATGAATAATCTAAAAACAATTACTGTTGCAATAATGGAAGTTCCATGCTGTTATGGGCTTTATGATGCAGTAGAACAGGCATTAAGTGACTCTGGACAAGAAATTCCATTAAAGAAAATTATTGTTGGAATTAATGGGATAATGAGTGAATAATGATCTTATTTTTTAACAACATCCTTCCCGCAGACTTGCGGTTTAATACTTTGTTTAGCATCTTCAAAACTTTTCTTTTCGCCATTCAAATGCTCAAGAAAAACACCAAGAGCAGCAACTTCACTATGCGGCTGGCTTGTAACAGCAATATTTTTATCAGACATTTCATAAACTTCAAATGGAACTTTACCACCACCAACAATAATTAATTTGTCTTTTGTTTTATTCAATTTCTTTAATTCAGTTTTGTACGGAAGTCCATACATTGTCAAATGCAACTTCTCACCTTTGAAACCTTTGATAAATTTTCGATAACTATCAACATGTTCAATATTAAATGGTCCGCCCCAAGAAGCTACAATATCATTAACACTCTTTTCCATTTCAGAATCCTTGTCACCACTGTAAAAAATCCCATCAGCCCCAAAAGCGCGAGCTACAAGAGCAACGTGCGTGCTAATGCGCTTGTCCCTAACAGCGCGATGTTCTAATCGAAACACAGTAACGCTTACCATAAGGTATAAAAGTAACACTTTACACCTATATTAGTACTATGGAAGGACCAAATTTTCATTTGAGTTTCATACCAAAACAGGGAGATGCAATTAAACATCTAGAAACCCTGATTAAAAAGGGCGAGATGAGCTCTTTACTAAAGGATGTTCTAAAAAGAAACAAGATCCGCCCAGACCATGTTTCAGTTGAAGAAACAGAATCTGGAAAAGGACAAAAAGGCGGCGTTTTTGAAGGCTTTAATTACAAGAAATACAGTGGTAAATTGAGTGGAGATCGAAGAAAACTCATGGGAAAACGACCATTTATTACACGATTTGAAATGACACTCCTAAAAGGAATTAGAAAAGACAAAGATGGTCTGCTTGTTAAAAGCATGGACCAGCACGGCACATCAGATGCAAAACTTGTAACTGAAGGTCTGTTCAATACGTTATTAGAACAAATGGGCCAACAAGGTCCTGTGCAGTGGAACCGAATAGCCCGAACAGGGACTTTTTAATTTAAAAATTTTTAACAGAAAGTTCTTAAGTAGGTAGTGTTAACTATTTTCAAAATCTAAGATAAATAAAATAGCCCCGTAGTGTAGTGGTCAATCATGCCAGCCTTTGGAGCTGATGACAGCGGTTCGAATCCGCTCGGGGCTACCAATTCCGCTCCGCGTTGTGTGTCGCCTCTCTGACGAAACTCAGCGCAAACAGGAGCATAAATGTAATAAAAATGTTTGTTCAAGTTTTGCTTGAGCATGACACCCAACGCGGGGGTACCAGAGCTTGGTCAAATGGGCAGGACTTAAGATCCTGTAGCTTAGTGCTTTCGAGAGTTCGAATCTCTCCCCCCGCACTACTTTTTCACTTAAAGAAAGTAATTTAAAGATAGAAAACAAGTAAACATTATCAATATGATACAAATAAAAAATCGTGCATTTAAAGGTGTAATTCAAAATATAGACAAATTACTCAAAAAAAAATATTGGAAAACTGGATGAGCTTCTTGAAAAATGGATTGAAGAAAGACATAGTATTCCTGTTGCAACATCTTATTTTTCTGAAAACATCTTGAAAGAACTTTTGGGTGGGCCACTTTATTGGCGTGCAGATTATTCAAGATTACTAATGCTAATAACAAGAGAGGGAGAAGTAGAATATTCACTTAGAAGATTTTATCTTTCAATAGTAGAAAAGAAATTCAAATATAATGTAAAAACAGGTGAAAATAATTTAGAAGAATTAACAGATGAGCTTATACGAGTTACAAATAATTGGCTTGAAGATGTTTTTGAAGATGAGGAATTAGCAAAAAAATTTAATGACCATATTAAATGGAAATTAGATGATAAACCACAAAGATTTGTTGTTTCATTGTTTGCCCTCATAATAATGATAATTTTATCTAATATCGCGCTCAAACGCATAGGCGCGGAAAACTTTGAAAAACGTAATAAGATTATTGAAACAGTTACAAATATTTACTATGGACATTCTTTAGCAAAAGAACAATTTGAAGCATTATGGAAAGCAAAATATATGGGAGGTATCCTGTTTAGAGGTAAAAAATACACTTTAGAAAAAGCCATTGCTTTGGTAAATGAAAATAAGCTTGGTAAAGGTAGTTCTTGGACAGAAAATTATAACAAAGCAAAACAATTGACAGATTGTAGAAAGTGGGATGATGCTAAAAAAATAAATTCTTTTAAAGAATTTGTAGAAGAATATAAACGAAAATGTAATCAAGAACATTATGTTGGAAGTTTTATTTTTATAGATAAAATATCTGTACTTAAATCAGCTCTTAAAATGCTGATGGAAATTGAACAGCTGTGGGAAGGCGTTTCAGTACCAGATCGCCAATCAGTTAATATTATTCACGTACACATAATACTAAGCCACTTAGCAGTACATGAAAGTGGTGTTTATATTGGAGATAAGGGCGCATTTACAGGTGGATGCAATCTTGAAGATGAAGTAATTTTAAAACCAGAGAATTTTAAATTGAGTGACAATGCTATTGATGCTGTTATTTGGTTTTAGGAAAATATTGTTCTACAAATTATTTTTTTAATTCTTTTTCAAGTAAATCAGCAGTTTCTTTTAGATAATACTGTGTAATTTTTGAGTTTTTAAAAAGTTGTGTGTAAACAGGTTTTACAAGTTTACATATTTGAATTTTATGTTGAAAAAGCAACCGTATTATTTCATTAAACATAACCTCTGCCTTACTTTTCTTAGCAGCCTCATATGTACAACCAGACCTTTCCCATTCAGAAAAGGAATTATATTTTATAAATTCTGGTTTTTTTGTTTTATCTTTTGTTTCTTCTTTAACAAGAAAAATAAAATGTGTTAATTCAATACCTGGATATATCAAATTTGGCGGTTGTTTAAATTCTTTTTCTAAAATATTCTTTATTTTTTCCGTTTTGTTCTCAATAGAAAACCCGTTCAGTCTTTTTACTAATGTTTTTATCAAATCATTATTTATAACATCATCAGGATGTATTGGATTTGCAACAACAACCGATTTTTTATCTAAAAAAGTAAAAAAATGCGCTTCAGTTAGACTTACCTGTGCTCCTTTTTCATCATGCATCTCAAGAACAATGCTCCCTTTACCAATATCTTCATCACCTGTAATAAAAACACCTTTATTTTTATATACAAAAAAGTTTCCAAACATTGGCATTTCTACTTTGGACATATCAAAACAATACAGTTTTGAGTATTTTAATCTACCTAAAGACCAATTACTTTAAAAACCTGTATTCTTTACACCTTTTATGGCAAAAATAATCCTAATAACTGGTTGTTCAAGTGGAATGGGCTTAGAAGCAGCTCTTCTGCTCGCAGGAAAAGGACACAAAGTGTACGCTACCCTGCACAAATTAGATTCTGAATCAACAGTTCAAGAATGCGCTAAAAAAGCGGGATGCGGAATAACTTGTCTTGAACTTGATGTTACAAAACCAGCAACAATCAAGAAAGCTGTTGATACAATTATTAAAAACGATGGCAAGATTGATGTTTTGATAAACAATGCTGGATTCGGTGTTGCAGGTGCAGTTGAAACATTAACAATTGAAGAATTTCAAAAACAATTTGATGTAAATTATTTTGGAACACTTCGCTGTATTCAAGAAGTTTTACCATATATGCGAAAACAGAAATCAGGACGAATAATAAATGTCAGTAGTATTGCTGGAATCTTCGGCTTTTCATTTATGTCTGCTTATGTTTCAACAAAATTCGCACTTGAGGGAATGAGTGAAACATTGCAAGTGGAACTTAAATCACATGGAATTGATGTAAAAATTGTAGAACCGGGACCAGTTGCAACCAACTTCAACAAGGACATGATAAAAGGAACTAGGAAACTTAATGAAAATCCATATGATAAAGCAATAGACAAATTCTTTGAAAGTATTGGAGGAATGTTGAAAGATGGACAAACCTCCAAAGATGCTGCACAAGCATATGTGGACGCAGTTGAAGATACAGCTGGCCAATTCAGATTCCAAACTAGCAAAGATGCTGAAGCAATTGTTGCTAAAAAATTGAAAGACCCAAAAGGTTTTTCTGAAATGTTTTAATGAAAACTATCCGAGACGCAATTCATGGAACAATTGGAATTGATGAAATTAGCTTAGAGCTTCTGGACACTTCAGAAATGCAGAGATTGCGCGGAGTGAAACAACTTGGTTTTACATATCTTGTTTATCCAACAGCAACGCATACTCGTTTTGAACATTCATTAGGAGCATATTATCTTGCTGAGAAACTTTCAAGATATTCTGGATTAAAAGAAAATGATGCTCAAAAAGTGAAGATGGCTGCATTGCTACACGATATTGGGCATGGACCATTTTCGCACACATCTGAAACTGCAATTAGCGATCATGTCAATGTTGTTCATGAAGCAAAAACAGTTGAGATCATTAAAACAAGTATAATTTCAGATTTACTTGAAAAACATGGATTCAATCCAAAAGAAATTGCAGAGATTTCAGTTGGTAAAAAACTGCCTCTTGGTGAAATTGTTGCAAGTGAAATTGATGTTGATAGAATGGATTATCTTGTTCGAGATGCTTACTACACAGGCGCAGCATATGGCGTAATTGACTTAGAAAGACTAATGCATACTGCTACTCTTCACAAAGGCAAGCTTCGCATCAAGGAAAACGGACTTTCAGCAATAGAAGCCCTTGTTTTTGCACGTTATCTGATGTATCCTGCAGTTTATCAGCACCACACAACCCGTATTTGCGATGCAATGTTCTCAGCTGCACTTGTTGAATGTTTGCAAGAAGGCTTGTTTTCAGTTGAAGATCTTTACAACATGGATGATATTGAATTGATTTCACGATTGCGGCTTCAAACAACTTTTTCAGGAGAAATGATGCAACGGCTTGAACACAGGAAACTTTACAAAAGTGCAATTAGTTTGACTCGAGAAGAAATTGGACCAGGTTATAAAAAATTACTTACTTTACAAAAAGATAAACTTGATGCATTGAAAATTGAATTAACTGAAACATGTGATCTGAAAGATGGAGAACTTTTGCTGGATATTCCAGACCCATTATATGCTTCAGAAGCAACTGCTGAGATTTTGTATAAAGGAGTTCCAATACCAATTGAAGAAGTTTCACCACTTTTGAAAGCTTTGCGAGCAGCACAATGGAGTTATTGGAATATTGGTGTTTATTGTGAAGAAAAGAATAGGGAAATGGTTAAGCAGAAAGCGCAGGATGTTTTATTGGGGTTTGTGCAATAATTATTCTTCTTCTAATTCCTTCAAAATCTTAATTAATTCCCGACTTGTAATAACATCTTCCAATTCACTTTTTTCTAAAATAGGAACTCCAGCAATGCTTGTATCTTTCTTTTTCTGGAAAACAAACATGCCGTGCTGTTCCAAAGTATTGGCTGTATCATGAATATCTTGTGCCTTTTTCTGAATTTGCTGTTGCTTTAAACCAGTTAGCAAAATATCTTTTCCATGTTTTCCAATCATGCTGAATGAAGCTTTTGTTACAGAAGTTGTTTTGAAACCAATATCACTCAGCTGACCAGTTATTGATTTTTCAAAAGGTTCTTGGCTTTTAGCTATTGGCTCTTCTATCTGAGCTCCTGGGCCCCCGCGCCCCTGAGCCCCTGAACCAATTTCAAAGCTAAAAACATTAATTGGATCAATAATAAGTTCACCAAGTGCTTCCTGAATCCGCAGAATATTTTCAATGTCAGCGCCTTCCCCTTTTTCATAATTTTCAACAGTTGTTTTAGAAATACCTGCTTCGCGTGCAACATCCCCAAGTGAAAGTTTCTTTTTCTCCCTAAGCTTTTTCAGGAAATCAGCATTTATGTGAGCATAGAAACCACCGCGTTTTGCATAAACAAAAGGGAGCTTGCCACCCATCATTGTTTCCTGAAAAGTTAAAGCACTAATTGCAGGAATTCCATAACGTTCATAAATTGTGTGATCACGTAAATGGTCACCTAATCCAGTTATTCCAATTATTAATGGAGAAGCTTCTAGAACATTTGAAATCCTGAGTAAATCTTCTGACTGATCTTGATATAAAGAATCAATATTTACAAGAACTTTCAGGAGAAGGATTGAGTCTCCTTTTCGAGCAAGAATATCAAAACAACTTGGAGCTAATTGGCGAGCTACTGAAAACCCATTTTCTTCAAGGGTTTGAATTATATCTAATACTAGTTTATCTCGTGTCATCAAATTATTGTCTTAGGAGTATACAATTCTCTAAATGAGGGAACATGGTTATACCATTCTCTAAATAAATGAACAAAAACATTAATCCTTTGCTTTGAGTTTCTTACTAGTTCTTGCTGTGGCATACTTTCTTTTACTAAATCAATAAATTCAGGCCGGTTTACATATTCAAAATCACTGTCTGGTTGATAACCGCGAAACATTCCAGTAACAACTGCTTCATGAACCTTATCTTCAATCCCAACCAAAACAGTCACTGCCCACTTATGTAATATTCCGCTCTTAATCTCGCCAGATGCTACTTTATTAAATGTCTCCTGCATTTTTTCAAGTAGCTTTTCCTCTTCAGAATTCATAGTACTAATGATTTTTTCTCCTGTAACAACTGCCAAAAACAAGTTATGGAATATTTCTCTTGTTTTTTCCTTTACTGAATCAGAAAATCTCCAGCTGCGAAATGTTTCTAATTTCTTTATCTTATTCTGTATTTCAAATTCTAATTCAAATTGTGATTTGAAATGTGATATTAATTCCTCATTCTTTTTTGATTCCTTTTGCAGTTTTTCCACTAAATGCATCTGAGATTTTAAAATTGAATGTAATGTATCTAATAATTTATGCGCATATTTGTATTTTGTTGCTGCATACCCCAAACACCGTGCTAATGTATGCACCCTTTCTATTTTTTCAGAATGTCCCATTGCATCTAAATCAGATATTAGTTCTAATTCTTCTTTTTCTTCATCAGAAATATCCACTAATTCCAACTTTAATAATTTTTCTAATTCTTGCAGATTGCTTTGAAATTTATCACCTAAACTTAACTTGTTAATGATTTTCTTTTTTTTAGGAATAGTAGCAAGATAATCTTTCCAGTGTTTAATAATAAATTCTTCACCTTCTTTAATTTCTATTGCAATAGATTCTGTTGAACCAAAAAGACGATTTAGTAGTCCCATATAATTGAAATGATGCTATTTATTAATAAGTATTTGCTTTGTGTGATCGTTTTAATTTTTGAATAAACATTACGAAACCTTATATATTCAAAATAGCTAGACAGCTTATGGACAAAAAAATTGTTCTTGGATTATCTGCATTAGTGGTTCTAGGTATTTTAGGAATTGCTCAATACGGAAGCCCAGAGCTTGTAACTGGAATGGTTGGAGCAAAAATGGCTGGCGGCGGACATGGTTGTGGTTTTATACTAGGTTGGATAATTATAAAACTAATTTGCCTTGCAGTTGTAACATTTATGGTTTCAGCAATTTTCTGGTGGACTAAGAAACTGATACTAGGAAAGAAGTAGTAAGTTTGTTAGGTGAATAAATCTGAATGAAATTAAAGAGAATTTTATTCGTATTTCCCAACCAAACACATATGATCTTTCTCAAAAGGACCCAGATCAATTCTTTCAATAACCTTAAAGTGTGTATACATGTGATTAGCAATTTCATTGAAAATCTTTTGCGGGCTTCGTGTTACATCAATTGATCTTGCTTTAATCATTAAGAAAACATAACCGCCTTTTTTCAAGAACATTTCAGCATTCTTTTTCAAAATATCAAGCTGAGTTTTCTGAGCAACGTCCTCATAAATAATATCAACTTTTGGAACAACATCTTTATAAGCATCTGTATGATTTGCGCTTTCCAAAATAGGTGCAATATTTTTTCGCTCCTGAGCAAGCAAATAAAAATCAATCATTGGCTTTGGTGAAAATTCAACTCCAAAAACCATTCCATTTGGACACAAATCAGAAATATGTGACACAGTAGTTCCATTTGCAGCACCTAAATAAAGAACTTTTGAATCTTTTTTAAATGGAAATTCTTTCAAACCATTCCGTAGAGCAGCTGCTAATTTTGACCTGTATGGATCCCACACTCGGCACTCTTTTCCGCCTTTCTTGAGAATCCGCTCACCATAAACTTTTGTTCCAGGATTCAAATTAACTGTTGTGAAATCTCTTCCAAATTTTAAAAGTAATTCATTCATCTTCTTCTACCCCGCTTTGTAGGTCCAGAAAGCTGGAAATCACGATGCACTGGATTTTGACCTCTTGGCCCCCGATTTCCTTTTTTCTTGTAATCCTGTTTTCTGTATTCTTGTTTCTTGTTTTCAGGTTTTTTGTAATTGGATTTCTTGAAATCTTGTTTCTTAGTTTCTGACTTTTTATTTTCAGGTTTTTTGTAGTCAGATTTCTTATTTTCTTGTTTCTTATTTTCAGATTTCCTATTTTCCGGAGCGCCATAATTTTTACTTGCTGCTCTTCTTTCAATAACCTTAAGCTTATTCTCTAATTTCTTTGTAAGGAATTCAATTTGATCGTCCTGACTGTAAACATCAACTTTAATTGCCAAGCTAATAACAGAAGCAAGCGCACGTGCAATTTTTCCACGTTGTTCTTTTCTAGCATTCTGCAATAAATTATGATTTAAAATAATTCCGTATTTTGGTGGCTTTGCACCAGTTATCAAGTGTCTGAACAATGCTTTCTCAGCTCCAAGCACCTGAATTGTTGAAGAAGGAAGTGTTGCTAATCGAGCAGAATCACCGCAATGCGCAATTAATTTTGCACCAACAATAGATCCTGCAACAGCGTACAAATTCTTAAAATGCCTTTTCATTAATTTTTCAAGATATTCTTCAAGCTCGCCTTTTTTTGAATATAAACCAGAAAGTGATTTTGCAAAACCCTGAAGAATGTAAAGATCTTTTCCAGACAAATCAGCACCAATACTATCTTGCTCAATGTCCTTAAAATCGCTTCTCTGCTTCTTCTCTGCAGTTATTCGTGCAAATGCATCCTGTTTTCGAATTCTTTTAACTGCTTCTGGATAATAAAGTGAATACCATTCTCGCAAACGATCAGAACTAACGCAAAGTGACTCCTCAAGTTCGCCAATTGCTGAAACTGCTTGAGAAATTACGCGGTCAGGCAAGGCTAAAGCTATTTTCAAGTCAACTCTTGTGCGTTTCATGCACTTCTCTCGTAATTGTGCTAATTCTGTTGTCATATACCCAATTATTCAAAACATTCGCGTATTAAAAGCTTTGCTTATCAGAACCACTTCTTCCTTTTGAAATAAATCACCATACCAAGTGAAATAGCGCCCATTATACCCAAAACCGCAGGATACGCCAATCGCATATACAATTCCGGCATGAATTTGAAGTTCATCCCGTACAATCCAGTAATAAAAGTAAGTGGAATGAAAATTGTTGCAATAATTGTAAGCACTTTCATTACTTCATTCATTCGGTTATTCACACTTGAAAGATAAATATTAAGCATATCTGAATTCATTTCCCGAAAAGTTTCAAGCGAGTCAGTCACATGAATTATGCTGTCATATGCGTGATGCAGATAAACTTTAGTTGGTTTTTTAATTAATTTTGAATCAATTTTCTCCAGACTGTTTATTACTTCTTTTAATGGCCAGACTGACTTTCGCAAAAACAAAATCTCACTTTCAATCTTGTGAATCATTCATGAAGTATGCTCATTTGGATCCTGTAAAACTTCTTTCTCTATGCGCTCCAAATCATCTTCCAGTTTTTCAAGAACAATAAAATAATTATTAATAACTGAATCAACCAGTTCATACACTAGATAATCTGTACTGTTTCTTCTGATTCTATCGTTGCTATCCTTTATCCGCTTGATTATTTTATTAAAAACATCAGTTTCTTTTTCCTGGAAACACAAAACAAATTTTTGCCCAAGAATAATTCCAACTTGCTGGGTACGCACTTCTTTCTTTATTTCATCATAATATACTAATTTAAGAATAAGAAACAAATAATCTTCAAGATTTTCAAATTTTGGGCGATGTTCAAGATTAGATAAATCTCCAAGTGTAAGGTGATGGAGCTTGAAATGTTTTGCAAGTGAATTCAAAAAATTCGTATCGGGTGTTCCAGTAATATTAATCCAAGACACAGATGCCTTGTTTTTAAATTTAAAACATTCTTTAACATTTGTAAGTTTTCTGTCAATAACACCAGATTTTGTATAATCAAGAACTCGAAGAACTGTTGGGTTCTTAGTTTTAATAACAATAGATTTCCCAACAGAAATCGGATTTTTTGTTGGTTTTTCCATATGGACAAATAGTAGATGTTGGTTTATAAAGTTAAGTTTCACATAGAATTTAGAGTTTAGATTTTTGAGTTTAGAATTGACCCCAAATTCTAAATTCCAAATTCTAAATTCCAAAATCTTAACAAATAGCATAAATTTATAAACCCCGTACCTGATTAAAAAAGCACGATGGGAAGTATAAAACAGAAGTTTATCAAGAGAATAGGAAAAGCACTTATGGAAAAGGACGCAGAGCGTTTTACGCCTGAGTTTGACCATAACAAAAAAGAATTACAGCAAATGATAAACGATGGTACCCTAAACAGCCCAAGCAAAATGGTTAGAAACAAGCTTGCTGGATTTGTATCCCGCAAAGTTTTGATAGCTAAAGGGTTAAACATAAAGAAAAAACCAGATATGTATGGTGAATAAAAAGATGAAAGCCGTTCTTAAATTCGGTGGTTCAATTTTCATGCCTGAGAGCGGAGCAGATACTGAATTTATTAGAGAATTAGGCATATTTTTAGCAACACATAGAGAAAATCACGAGTTTGCAATTGTTGTTGGAGCAGGAAAATATTCAAGAGAATTTGCAAAGATTTGTAGAAGTTTTACAACAGATGAAGATAAAATTGATATGGTTGGAATAATGGTTGCAAGAGTAAATGCAGCAATGCTGATTTCAGCTCTTGGAGAAATTGCTTGTCCAGAAATTCCACGATCAGAAGCAGAATTCTCAGAACTTACAAAAAAATATCCAGAAAAAATAATAATCTCAGGTGGTTTTAGGCCAAGACAGCGAACAGATGCTGTTGCAGTTGAAATTGCAAAAACATGGGGAGCAAAAATGATTATCAAAGGAACAAATGTTGATTATGCTTATGACAAAGACCCAAATGAATTCGAAAATGCAAAACCACTAAAAAAACTTACATTTGCAGAATTAAGAAAACTTGGCGACCAAGAACATACTCAAGCATGTGCGCCAACAATAATGGATGCAAAAGCAAGTGAATTACTTGTTAAGGAAAAGATTAAAATCGCTATTGTAAATGGCAAAAACCTTGAAAATATTGCCAAGATTCTTGCTGGCGAAAAATTCACAGGCACGCAAGTCGGTTTCTAATGTTTTTCTCCAACATTTACTAGTTCTTTTAATTCAACTTTTGGTTCTTCACCTTTTGCTTTTTGTTTTTCTGCTTTCTTTTCTTCTTTCCCTTCTTTTTTCTTTTTTGCATCTTCTGCATTTTTTATAAATTCAATGCTTTTTGTAAAACCCAAATAAGGGAATGGCGCAATTACACTTGATGCAATATTTTCCAAGTGAGCTGAAACTCGTCTGAAAAATCTCAAATAAAATGCATACACAACACCATAGTGACCTTCAAGATTCTTATCAGCATCTAATTGGTGCAGAATGTTATCAGTGTCTTTGCGAATGTCGCTATTCACATTCATTGCTTCAGTTGCTTGCTCCTTGTTTTTGTTCTCAAAAGCATTTATTGTAAGCTCAAACATTTTCAGGATTTTGTTTTTAACATTGCAGACCCCTGTAAAATATTTGCCTTTCATTTCAATTGGTTTCAGCAAAGTCAAACGCGCAAGATCTTTTGTATAATCGCCAAGCCGCTCAAGATCAATTATGATACTTGTCAAAATCAAAGCAGATGGAACATTTGGAGCAGAATTTGCACCAAGGTATTCCATTATGCGACTGCGGAGTTTCTGAGCATTCTGATTAATTTTAAGATCTTCAGCAGTAATTATATCCACAATATTCTTGTCACCGTGCTCTTTCCGAATTGTAATTCCAGAAATCAGAACATTACAAACTTCATTAAACATGAATTTGTCACGTTGCAACATGTAGAGAGCATCCTTGTACGCATGCTCCAGAATAGGCTTCTTTGCCCAAATATCTGCAACTTCTTCGAAAGTGCTAGTCGGACGTTTTCGCCAGATAGCAAATTTCTCTTTGTATTCTTTTGCTTTAGTTCGTAGTATATCTTTCATTGAATTCTCCCTCGGTGAATTTTGAATGTGATTTTCATGATGCAACATATCCAAGCATTCCCATCCCTTTAATGAGATAGAAAGTTATGAGATAGTAATTGAGTGCGATATTGATAATGATCCGGATTGAGTTTTTGGCTGAATGGATTTTTCCATAAAGCGCAACAAAGCGAGTTATATTGTAAATAATGAGAAGAATGAGGGCGGCTGAAAGGAAAAGATCAGGTGAGAAAAACGAGATGAAACCACTAGCAAGGCCAACAAGTGTCAGGATAATTGAACCAATTATTATGTCAATAATCTGGATATCTGGGCGGACATATGGGATTAATAAGCGAGGAACCAAACCAAATAATAATCCAGCAATTGGTCCAAAAACAAAACCAATTGCAACAATTAATGTGAAATGATAACTGAAACCATAATCAGATAATCGACAAGTGCGTGAAAAGAAAACAAGAGCAAAAAGAAGAACAAAAAGAAAGAGTGTGTGATTAATAAATGAGAGAATAAGTGCGAAAATACCAACAGCCATGAGCCACTTCAGCCGCTTGGGTTCTAGGAATCTGTCAAAGAACAGCAGTGCTCCTTGGGCGAGGTATACACAGAGCAGCATGACTAGTACAATGTCCAAATTAATTCCTCCAAAAAATATAGTGGGTTGAGTGTTTTAATAGTTTTGGGAGTAGAATAAACTACTTATTCAAGAACAACGCCAGGCCCTTTGCCAGATTCAATAGATTTTTTTATTTTCTTGAGTTCTACAATTTCTGCAGTAAATTGAGAAGTAGCGCCGCCAAGTATGCTCTTGGCATTACGAACATGATCTACTCGAGGATATATATCTTTAATAAACGCCAATAAAGGATTTTTAAATAAGAAACCAAACATTGAAATTAGTTTTTCACATTGTTGTATTCGAATATCTACCATTGATAAGAGTATGCCAATTGTATCTTTTTTTTGAAAAAGTAACTTTATTTTTTTGTTATAATCATCAAGATCCTTAGGAATGCCAGTTTCCTCTGCATTCTGTTCTATAGATTTTAATAATGCATCTTTATCAAGACGAATTGGTAATGGTTCAGGTGGATTTGGTGACATAATAACCAAAGAATAGTAGAACTACTATTTATCTGTTAGCTCAGCTTTTTTTATGAAATATTTACCACTCATTCCAGAAAATTTAGTTTCTGACTCAATAATTTTGATTGATTTTTTGAAAATCGGACCGTCAATAACAGTTGTGCAATATTCGCCGCCTTCTCCGCCAATGTTGATTCTGTACTTTTCGCAGAGCGTTTTCAGTTCTTCAAAGGTTTGAGTGTTTAATTCTTTTCCAAGCCAGGATTCATCTAATCCATCTGCTGAAACACTTGTGAAAATAATTTTGAAACCAGCATCAATTGCTTCTTGAATTAAATCAGAGTGTGGAACATTCCAGTACGGTGCTAAAAGAGATACTTCTAATTCCTCAGCCATTTTCCCAAAGATTTTGCCTTGATAATTTGAGGAGACGCCGCCAACTGCTATTGAATCAATGTGATTGGTTGTTGGTTTTTCGTTGTTCGTTTTTCGTAACTTTTCTAAAGCTTTTTTTAGTTCTTCAGTTTCCCCCTTGTCGTCCTGAGAAGTTATTGGAACTTCAATTAATTCAATTCCAATTGCTTCTGAGATTAACCTAACTAATTCAATATTAGAAGTGTGGAACAGCATACTGTCAGGATTTGCTGGAAAAGCAGATACAAGATACTTTACAGTATATGCATTCTGTAAGCACCAGTAAAGTGCCATTGTGGAATCTTTTCCACCTGAGAAGAGGATTGCTGTTTTCATTTTTGTTTTTTAGGAGCTAATAAAGTAACATGTCTATAACCAGCTGCAACGAGAGAGTTGCCTTTGCTAGGTGGATATGGATTTTGATTAGAAAAAACTGTTTCAGAATCATCACCAAATGTAGATTTAATGAGATTTAATAAACGAGATGGTGTTAGCTCATGTTTTTTGAATATTCCAATAGAGGTATTCAGTTCTTCAAAAGATTCTAAAGAGTTAATATATTTTTTCATGTGTTCAGGAAAATAAGTTTTAAGCTTTTTTGCATCTTCTACTACCTGTGCATGATCAAACTCACTAAAAACTGCAACAAAAACAAAAGGAAGATTTTTTAATTTTCCTTTTACCCTTTTTAAAACTTCTTCAACACTTTCAGTATGTCTAAAATTAAACAAAAAAAGTACATCGATATTATCTATGCCATGTTCCTCACAAACTTTATCAATAGACTCTCCACGCTTTCCACTAAGAGTAATAACACTATCATCAATACCAAGCTCATCTATTTGCAGTTTTGTAAGTTCAATTTTATGATCCTCGGGTTCAAGTGCAAGTAAATTTACTTTAATATCTTTTCTATATGGATGCTTTAAGAAAGTTAATAATGGATGTAAATATGGCATAAGACCAGCACCTACATCAACAACAGTGAGTTCTGTTTTATTAGATGTTTTAAACGTGGAATCAACATAACCAAAAAAATATACAAGCATTGCAAGAAAACGCAAAAGAGAATCATACTCCCAAAGAACATTTGCCGCAGATCCCAATTTCTTTTTATATTTTTGATAATGATACTTCTTTTCAACTCCTTTCAGGAAATCGTCTTCAAACATAAATAAACTATTTACAACCAAACTATAAAACCCTTTCCAATCAATCGGGACAAACTTTATAAACCCCCCACGCTACACATAAGCCACTCAAATTTATTGGAGGATTAAAAAATGGAATACATATACGGCGCAATGCTATTGAACTCTGCAGGAAAAGAGATTAACGAGGCTAACCTCTCAAAAGTGGTTGACTCTACTGGTGATAAATCAGACGCAGCTATGATAAAAGCTGTTTGTGCATCACTAGACGGTGTCGACATTGAAAAGACAATCTCAGAAGCAGCAGTTGCAGCACCAGCTGCAGCAGCACCAGCAGGCGGAGAAGCAGCCAGCGAAAAGAAAGAAGAAACTAAAGAAGAGGATAAAGCAGCAGCATCTGCAGGGCTTGGAGCTCTGTTCGGATAAATGAGCTTCGCAGAAGCAAACGAAGAGACAAGCTCAGCCGCAGTAACAAAACCCTCAACTAGTTCTGGAATCACACTTGCTAATTTGGAAAAGGAAGCAGAAGATTTTATGTTTGGCGATGAGAAATTCTTAGGTTATTTAAGCCGAGGAGTTGGTAAATATATTTTATTTAAGAAAGATGCTGAAAGCTTGATGAAATACGCTTACAAATGTCCAAACTGTGGAAAAGAAGGCGGTGGCGAAATTGACATGGAAAAGCCGTACACAATTACGTGTGAAGGGTGCGAAACAATTGTTTTCAAACAAGAGAAAGTTAAAGGGAAAAGAAAGAAGCGGAAGAAAAAGGAATAGAGTTATTAACTTGTTTTACTAAGTATTATTTATGGGATTTAAATTTTTTAAAACTAAAAAAGATAAGAGGGAAAAAACACCAAGAGTTCTGCCACTAACAGAAGAAGTGGGGAGAGAAACATTCAGGACAAGAATGTCGGTTGCAAAAACACATATGAAAAAAGGTGATTATGACCTTGCACTTGGAATTGTAACTAGAGCTTTAACACAAAAACCAAATAACAAAAAAGCATTAAGATTGAGAATAAAAATTCTTAGAAAAATGGGAAGAACTGAAGAAGCAGAAATCTGCGAAGAACGATTAAAAACAATGTAATCATTCTTTTATACACATATACAATAACGAGAACAGTGCAGCAACTACAAAAGCTGTTTTGAAACCAAGCCCACTGAACTTTAACAAAAGAACCAACAATGGCAGAACTACGATTCTTGATACATTAAATATAATTTCTCTAGCAACAATCAACTCAAAATAATTCTTCTTGTGTGATACTTCATAAAAATAAGCACCCAAAGGGATCTGAACAGTGTTCAGTGAAATGTTTTTGTAAGTGTCAACAGAAAATATAGTTAATGGTGAGTACACAAATAATCTACCAAGCCATCCGAAAAAGTGCAATATTGTTCCGATTCTTATTAACTTCTTCTTATCCCACTTGTCTGCAAGTTTTGCAATAAAATAAATTGTTGTTATTGTAAAAAACGCAGTTAAGGATACAACGCCACCGACCATCGCAACTGTTTTCAGCATAATAATCAGAAACACTGGCCAAAGCAAGAAACTGATTATGGACTCAACAGCATATCCAAGAAAAGAAAGATTCATCCCCAAATGCTTTTTAGAAATTATGTAGTGCCAAATATCTTTTACAGAAAAGCTCATTGGCTCATGTACATCCTTGGTAAGCAAAAGAGGGAGCATTGACAGAACAATTATGATAGAACCCAGAGCAAAGTTCGCGCCAAACCCATAATTCATTATTATAATACCACCAAGGAATGGACTAGCGAACTGAACAATATTAGAAATCATGCTAAGAACAGTCATCTGCCGTGCAGTTTTGTCACGCTCCGCATGTTCTATAAAATTCAGGTGATACGCAATATTAAACAAAACAGAATGAGCTGACGCAACACCAGGCAGTATGTAATAAAGCATACTTCCAGGATGAAGATAATTCAAACCAAGATAATAAGCAACTAAAATTGGCAGACTTAACAGCATAGTGTGTTTTACTCCAAAGCGTGATGTAAATTTAGAGCTTGGTATTGAAAATAAAGTGTAATATGTTGCTGCAATCACAAAAAACATCAATATTTGAGAAATTGAAAACCCGCGCTGATACATGAAAATCGGAACATAGAGTGCTATTAAGGAAACTCCAAATCGAAAAATTGCCATGGCTCCGTATAATTCATTAATCTTTTTGTTTGCAAAAAAATGATGAAAATGTTTGTGGTCTATAAGAGTCATTGCGCAAGGTTATGCGAAAGCTTATAAATAATTTACCTAAATGGTATACAGCTAGTAAAAATGACCTCAAATATCGTTGTCGTTATATGACCCCTGTGTAGGGGAACTAGCTTATTTTCTTCACAGTTTTTTTCTGTGAAAATATACTGCTATGACAAAAAAAGAACTTCCAAAAAAATACAATCCAAAAGAATCAGAACCAAAATGGACTAAGTGGTGGGACACTGAAAAAATTTATGCATTTGATCCAACAAGTGAGAATCCCATTTATTCAATAGACACTCCACCGCCAACTGTTTCTGGAAGAATGCACATAGGTCATGCGTTTTCATACTCACAAATGGACTTTATTGCACGATACAAACGAATGCAAGGGTTCAACATGTTCTATCCTTTTGGAACTGACGATAATGGTCTTGCAACTGAGAGATTAATTGAAAAAACCAAGAATGTCAGGCACACAAACATGAGTAGGGAAGAATTCAGAAAATTCTGTTTAGACACACTTGACAATGAACTACGACCAAAATACATTTCTGACTGGAAAAAAATCGGCGTATCTGCTGATTATAATATTTTTTATACCACAATAAACAACAACTCTCAGAAAATTTCACAAAAATCGTTTATTGATTTATACAACCAAGGACGCGAATACCAGAAAGAAGCACCAACAATGTGGTGCCCAGAATGTCATATGGCTATTGCACAAGTTGAATTAATTGACAAAGAACTTGACAGCACTTTCAATGATATTATTTTCAAGCTTGATAATGGAAAAGACCTCGTAATTGCAACAACTAGGCCTGAATTATTGCCAAGCTGTGTTGCGATTTTCGCGCATCCACGAGATAAAAGATACAAAGAATTAATTGGAAAAACAGCAAAAGTTCCGTTATTCAATATTAGAGTCGATATTAAGAAAGATGACCGTGTTGATATGAAAAAAGGAACAGGCATTGTTATGTGTTGTACTTTTGGTGACCAAACCGATATTGAATGGTACCATGCACACAATCTTCCACTTGTTATGAGCATTACTCCTGATGGCAAAATGACTGAAAAAGCAGGAAAATATCAGGGAATGAGTATCCTAGATGCACGAAAAGCAATTCTTGCTGATTTGAAAGCTGCAAAACTTCTGGTAAAACAAACACCAATCAAGCATGAAGTTAATGTACATGAACGCTGCGGAACTCCAATGGAAATTATTAATTCCAAACAGTGGTTTATCAAATATCTTGATCTAAAAGATGATCTGCGTAAAGCAGGAGAATCACTAAACTGGTATCCAAATCACATGGTAAACCGTTATCAAAATTGGGTAGAAGGTTTGCAATGGGATTGGTGTATTTCACGACAACGATTCTACGGAGTTCCAATTCCTTGCTGGTATTGTAAAAATTGCGGAAAAGTAACTTTACCAGCTATAGAAGATTTGCCAATTGATCCATTAATTGATAAACCAAAAAAAGACTGTACTTGCGGATCTAGTGAATTTGAACCAGAAAAAGATGTGCTTGACACCTGGGCAACTTCTTCACTTACTCCAAAACTTGCTGCAGAAATGTTCCCTGAGCAATTTGACAAGATTTATCCAATGGATTTACGACCACAGGCACACGACATAATCACTTTTTGGCTTTTCAACACTGTTGTAAAAGCGCAGATGCATGATAAAGTAAACCCATGGAAAGATGTAATGATTTCTGGTTGGGCACTTGATCCCCATGGAAAGAAAATGTCAAAATCATTTGGAAATGTTGTTGACCCACATGCAATGATTGAAAATTACAGTGCTGATGCATTGCGGTTCTGGGCAGCTGGCAGTTCACTTGGTGATGATTTGCCTTTCCAAGAAAAAGATCTTGCAACTGGTCAAAAATTTGCAATCAAGATGTTCAATGCATGTAAATTTGTTATAATGCAATTGGAAGGTTACAAACCGAAACAGGCATCAGCCCTCAGCAATCAGCAGTCAGGCAAAAAGCCAACAGCTAAAAGCCAACAGCCGAAACTGCGAGCAGTTGATAAGTGGATTTTGTCGCGAATGAACACCGTTATCAAGTTTTCAACTGAAAGTTTTGAAAAATATGAATATTCCAAAGCAAAACTTGAATGCGAGAAACTTTTCTGGCATGAATTCTGCGATTATTACCTAGAAATTGTAAAAGATAGAATTTATTCACCTGAAAAATATGCAAAAGGAGAGAAAGAAGCTGCTCAATACACACTTTACACAGTTGCATCAAATGTTCTCAAATTATTTGCACCAATAATGCCATATGTTACTGAAGAAATTTATCAAATGTATTTCAAAGAATTTGAAAAAGCAAAGAGCATTCATGTTTGCAAATGGCCAAAAGCGGATAAAAGTGATGTGAAAATTGAAACTGCTGGTGAAATTTTAAAGAAATTGCTTGCTTCAGTGCGACAATTCAAACAAGAGAAAGCAATTTCACTTGGAAAAGAAGTAAAAACATTATACATTGATGCAAGGAAAGAAGAATTGAAAAAAGCCATAACAATGTTTAAATTGGACTTGCAAGGCGCTTCAAGAGCAGAGAAACTTGTGATTGGAAAAGGCGAAGGTGAGAAAGTAAATTGTGAGTTATCTGTTGAAATGACTATGGAGTTGTGATGACTGAATTAACAATGGAATTATTCCAAAAAGCAGTTGATGAAACTAAAATATTTTGTGCTGAAAAATTAGGAGTTGTTCCAAAAGTAAAATTTTATCTTGTTTCAGAAGAAATTACTCCAGAAAATTATTTAAAAATGAAAAAGAAATTGAATATGACTGAAAAAGAGTATGACACATTTTCTGCAAAAACAAATAAAGCCTTAATATCCATGGTTAATACAAAAAAAAAGATCGCAGCTATTTGTATTCCGCCACTTGTGTATAAATCTATAATGCACCAAAAATATCCTGAAGAAGTTTTCTTTCTAGAAATAGCACATGAAGTAGCTGAAACAGAATGTACATTAGCTAATGAAAAAATTGAAAGAAATCAGTACATTACAGAAATATATGGAGATAGTGCAGTTATATATTTTTCAAAAAAGAATGAAAAATTTGAGAAAGCATATGAACAAGATTTTAAAGAAATGATACTTGTAGAGGATGTTGAATTCAAAAGAAAAACAATGATTCTTGGTTTAAATTTAAAACCGCTTTATATAACAGAAAAAGCACGTTTGGACTTTAGAAAAGGAAAAGAAGAAGTTAAAAAAATGTTTGGAAAAAGGTTTCCAATAGAAAAAATATACCATGGGATGTTGAAACAACCACATTTTAATTCATTAGATTTTACAGAAAAATCTTATAACGCTCTGGGCGAAGACTATTTTAACATGTTAATTGCGGTAATACACGGAGAAATCAATGACTGATGAAGGCCGTAATCTCAAAAAGAAGCTGAAAGAACTTGCTTCCTATAGGGGACGTCATACTGAATTAATTACAGTTTATATTGCTGACGGGTATAATTTAGACAAGGTTGCTCAGCGACTAGGTGATGAGCAAGGAACAGCTGTTAATATTAAAAGCGCAACCACACGGAAGAATGTTACAACTGCATTAACAAAAATTCTTCAGCATTTTAAATTATTTAAAAGAACTCCAAAGAACGGTATGGCGGTTTTTTGCGGTAATGTTTCAGAGGTTGAAGGAAGAGAGGACTTTATTATTGAATCAATTGTTCCGCCAAAGCCATTGAATATGAACTTGTACAGATGTTCTCAGAAATTTGTAATGGAACCAATGGAGGAAATGCTTGAAGATGTTGAGACCTACGGAATTATTGTAATTGAAAGACAACATGCTGATGTTGTTCTGCTCAGAGGAAAGCGTTTTGAAATTGTGAAAAAGTTTAACTCACTAATTCCTGGAAAATTCCGGGCAGGAGGTCAATCTGCACAAAGATTTGAGCGCGTTATTGAGGGAATGGCTAAGGAATTTTACAGAAAAGTCGCAGATGTTGCTAATACTAGTTTCAAAGAAGTTAAGGATTTGCGCGGAATTCTGATTGGAGGACCTGGACCAACAAAAGAAGAATTTTTAGAGGTTGGTAATCTTGAAACATCTTTGAAAAAGAAAGTTATTGGAGTGTTAGATATTGGTTATACTGGAGAGCAAGGAATTACTGAATTACTTGAAAAAGCAAAAGATATTCTTGCAGAAGCTGAAATTACAAAAGAACGGAACTTAGTTAATGAATTCCTTGGACACATGGGCAAGGACGATGGACTTACTGCTTATGGTGTTGATGAAATTCGTGGTGCATTAACGCAAGGTGCTGTTGAAACTGCAATGCTTTCAGAAGATTCTGAAGATGCACTTATTGAAGAATTTGAAAAACTAGCAGAAGATGCTGGCTCTAAATTAGAAATTATTTCACTTGAAACAAGAGAAGGACAGCAGATTAAGAGTTTGGGTGGAGCTGCTGCGATTTTGCGGTATAAGTTATAGAAACATTTATATATAATTGATATAGACTTATATCAATATGAAACAAGTTCTTGAAATACCAATTCACTCACCAACACTAAAAACAATTTTAATGGTAGAGTCGGTTCTTAAAACAGGAGACTTGATGACAATAGCAGATATAAAACGTAAGCTTCCAAAAAAAATAATGCACAACACGCTTTTGCACATTCTTGATTATCTCCAGCTCAGCGGAAAAATAATAATTGGGACAAAAGGAGTACTCTGGATATTCACAGAACAAAAAGAGCTAAAGAAATTGAAAAAAGCAGGGCTTGAAATTTAACTGGAATAACCGAACTTTTTATTGTAATCTTTATGTGACAGAATATCTTTAACAAAACAAACTATCTCTATTTGACTACCTTTGATTGTATAAAGCATCCGCCAAAACCCAGGAAGCTCAATCCGCCAAAGATTTTGAACAGCATAAGTTACTGGAATTAATTTTTTAGGAATATTATCACCATAAAAAGGATTTTTCTTAATTAAATTTATTTTATTATGGATTGCTCGAAGCAATTGAAGCTCAAAAGAAGACGATTTTCCAGAAATAACCTGCTTAATAGTGGTTTCTCTGAGATTTTCAAACATTTTTTTAGCATTGTCAAGAAGAACAACACGAATTGGTTTGTTCATAGAAAAAATGTTCAGGGAATGTTTATAAAAATTCAGCAACTAAATAAACTTACGAGAGTTGGAGAAGAAATAGATACAATAAATTTCTTCTAATTTGCGGTATAAAATTTAACGCAACTTTATCTTCTTCCCAAACAATTCAAAATAAATCGGTTCTTCACCACGCTTTTCATCAATAATCTCAACACTCATTGCAGGTAAAATCATATACCCCATTTCAATTCCTCGTCCTGAAACACTAACTTTCTCCTCAACATCTGTTTGATCAGGCACTCTAGCAAAAGTTACATGCGCTGGATCTAAATACTCGGTTTCATCCCAAGTTGGGTCAACTGGAATCCATTTTCCGACATAAGCCTCAACCCACGTGTGCTCTTGCCAGCCGTACGGGAAATTATAAGGTGCTGCTCCATAAACATGTCTTGCTGGAATGAAAAGAGAACGCAACATTGCTTCTGCTAAGTGCGACATTTCAACACAAACACCTTTCTTGTTCTGCAATGTCCAAAGTGCATCAAGGGTTTCATTTTCAACAGCTAAATCATACTTAATATTATCAAAAACCCATTCAGAAACATCTCGGACTTTTTCATATTGGGTCAAACTGTTTTGCGTTACAGCTTCAGCTTTTGCAACTATTTCTGGATTTTTGCTCTGAATCATGTCATTTTCATATCTAAACTCATCAGGAATTCTTTCAAGTGAGTCAGGAATTTCATTTACAATAATCTTTTTGGTTTTAACAGTTGTCCACAAGCGGTATGCGTTAATCCCAATTTTTGGTTCTGAAAAATTTAAAGTAACAACACTATTACCAAAAGCATCTTTAGAAATAGTATACGGCTCTGAAGCGCCAAAATCAATTATTTCAAGATATTCACTTGCTTCAGGATAATTCAAGGACTTAACAGCAGCCCATGCAATTTTTGGAGTTTCTCCACGAAGTTGTTTAATCTCAAACTCACCTTCAAAACTAAGTCGCAAAGTTACTTCTTCAAGATTTTCAACAGGACTGCGCTCCACCCGCAAACCAGCAAGAAGAACTAAAATAATCAATAAAATTCCTGTTCCCCAAATGATTGCAGCAAGCGTTTTCTTCATTTCAGAAAAAGAAAAGCTTTTAAAGTATATAAACACATCTCTTTTTTATGGGAGCGCGCAGTTGGAAATTTGCAGGAATTAGTTTATTAGTTGTAATCCTAGGATTCGCTGGCTATGTTTTACTTGAGTTTGCTGATGTACTACTACTCAGTTTAGCAGTAGCGTACATTGCGTATCCAGTTGCAAAGTGGATGAACAAGAAACCGCCAAAGAAAAACAAGCGCTACCTTATTGTTTCAGTATTGGCAGTTGGAATTGTTACTATACCAATTATTGTTTCGATTTTATATGGTTTAAATTATTTACTTCAATGGTTTATTCAAAATTTCCCAGCAGTACAATCAGGTGAATTTGCAGGAACTCTAAAATATGGACTACAAGATATGGGATTCGGGGTTTTAAGTGAAAGGATTGCGTCTGAAATAGGAAAAGTTATGGTTGGACTTTCATCAACACTTGGAAATTTTATAACTCGCCCAACTTGGCTCTTGGACTTGATTTTGAGAATATTTTTACTATTCATAACATCATTCTACTTTATTTATGAAGGACCACAAATTAAAAGATTCATTGCAAAAAATGTTCCAAAGAAAGAAAGGTTCCTACAGGAACTTATTACTTCATTTGACAGAATCTGCTATGGATTATTTGTTGGACACTTCTTTACATCAATAATAATTGCACTCTTATTCAGTGCAATTTACTGGGTGATTTTCCAACCAACCTTGTTTGCACTTGTGTTCTTGACAGTAATGATGTTCATAATTTCATTTATGCCAGTGATTGGCCCATGGTCAATGTACGTGCCTCTTGCATTATGGCACTGGTTCTTGATACCTGGTGGAAGCCCAGTTCGCGTGCTAGTATTCCTGATTTGTTGTTTATTCTTCCTAACAATTGCTCCAGACCTGTATATCCGGCCAATGCTTGTTAAACGGGAGTCTGACATACATCCATTGCTCATAATTTTAGGTTTCTTTGGCGGACCACTCTTGTTTGGAGTAAAAGGAGTTATAATTGGACCGCTAGTACTTGGTTTAGCTCAAGCAGTTTTGAGATTGTATATTGAGAAACGGCATATTTTGAAAGAATTAGTTGAACATTTTTAAATCGTTTTTTGTACTTCGTTATTCGTCTTTAGTAAACAGATAACTAATAACCAAAAACTAATAACAAACATTATTTTTCTCTTCTCTTAATCTTCCCACCACATGTTTTGCAAACACCACTTTTTCCAGCTTTTCTTCTACATCCAGAACAATAATATTCCCACTCAATTATTTTTGTAATTCCTTCTTCTAAAACTGGAATAAATTCAACACCAAGTTTCTTAGCAATATTCTGAATTCCGTAATCGTCAGTTACAACAGG
>CAZWSR010000008.1:0-34886 GCA_964636545.1 Candidatus Undinarchaeota archaeon | reverse complement strand
AGAGAATAGGGTTTTTACAATTGAAACAAGAGTGATTACAGTTAGTATAGACGCAACAGTTGGGGCAGGTACAGGGGATTATGCATTCATGGCACCCTCGCACCTGAATATGCCGAAAACCGATATTGATTGTGATGATTGGGATTATATAAAAATTGTAAAAAGAATAAGTCCTGGAACAAAACAGACTGAATTAAAAATAGTTCTTATGACTGAAGAAGTAGATGGAGAAAGCGAAGAATCAACAATATATCCACAGAATTATGCAGTGCCAGGAGAAGTTATTTGGAACTGCGATCAAAAACCTAATGGGGCGTGGGCCTATTTGAGAACACAAGGAACAGATGCAGAAGGGGTTGCAGATGCAGGACTTCAGGTAAATGGACAGGGTCAAGAACAGGAATGCTATCTTGAAAATCCACAAATAATATTGAGGAATGATGCTAATTATTGTAATGATGCTGGAAATTCACAAAGTCTTGTCAGGTGTAGATCAGGCACAGGAATACCAGAGGGAGAACAAGAAGATGAAGTGTAATAAAGCAGCGATTGGAATGGCATCAACACTAGTTTTCCTTGTTGTTTCAATAATAGTTATGACTGGAATGTCACTAACAAATGTAATGATGGTAAACAGAGTAGCATCAATAGAAATAATAGATGATGGAACCTCTGCTACAATGCTTGCTGAAGGAATTGTTAATATGCCAGACTGCCTACTGTATGTTGAAGAAATAGATGGAGAGCTAAGATATACAAAAGATATTATTGATTGGGAGAAAATAGAAGGGAAAACGAATTATCCAGTTTATTGCCCAAGAAAAGGAGCTTATCTCTATTACTTAACAGTAACAGATAATAGAGTTGGGGATTCAGTAGACCTTACAGACGCGTATGTTGATGATGGAATGCTTGCTAGTTGGACAACAACAGTGAAAGATAATCCAAATGCAGTAATGCAGGTAGTTCAGAAAGCTGTTGGAATAAAACGTGGAGATAATATAAATCCAGGAGTCGTTGAAGTTAATGTGTACCTTCAATATACTGGGGGTTCGGAACTTGAAGAAATGAGGATATTGTGGGAAGAACAATGAAAAGAAAAACAAGAAGTAGGAAAGCAGAAATTGCAATGGGACTCACTGCAATAATTTATATTGTAATGGGAATCATTGGCGTGATTGGTGCAGGAGCAGCGGCAAAGCCAATCTATGCAGCATTTACAGACTTGACAACTAGTCCGTCAGACGATAATATTGCAATACTAGCTTGGCCGGAATCTGGAAATGACCACCTTTTTCTTTTTAATGACAAGCTAGTTAGATTTGATCAAAAGACTGAGTTTATGTACAATTCAATGGATATAGTTGCAGGTGATTTTGACACAATTGGTCATGGAGAGGAACTGGCAATAATTAATAGTGAGAAAGGAAGCGCAGATTTGGTTTATATTGCTGACAGAAACGGAAAGTATATTCATCAGTTTAATGCAAACGGAGAAGAATTAACATATATTGGAGCAGGAGATCTTATACCAGGAGATGACTCACCAGGAGACGAAATTGTAGTTGTTGGTTCATGGGACACATGCTCAGTAAGAGTATTCAATAACAAAGGAGTATCTGCCCCAAATATGCTAACAGTATCAAAGTGCTCTGATGTAACTGTTGGAAAATTTATTAAAGGCTCAGATCGTGAGCAAATTGCTGTTCTGAGAGTTTCAGGTAATCCATTTAAAATTATGTTTTATGAAATAAATGCAGAAACAGGGAGGTTGACAGCATTACCAGAGCTAGCCACTACACTTTGGAGACCAACTGCTAATACCCATTATGATATGATAACTAAGACATATGCAGACATACCATTTACAGGAATGGATTCTGGAAATTTAGATATAACAACAGATGAAGATGAAATAGTTTTAATTCATAGAAGGTGGGGCTATAATTCAGTATCACAGGACAGACTTCAATTATATAGTGTTGAATCAGATGAGGGAGCTATAACTGGAATTACAAAGTACAAAACCATTGGGCCAATAGGAAAAACAGAAACAGTAGAGTGGAAAGGAGAAAGCAACCCAGTTACATTGACACAAGGAATTACAGAGGTCGTGGTTGGGAAAATTAGAAACGACAAGAGAGAGGACATAGTTATTATGAAATCAACACACTGGAAAAAATCTGATGGGTGGCACAATATACCAGCCAGAGATGCGCTTGTGCTGTTTAATGGTGGAACTGGAGAAAAATTGTTTGAAAAACGTGGTGACCCTTATATGAATAGATTAGCAATATATGAGTATATTAGATAAAAATGAAATACAAACAAAGTTTCAAAAATAAGAAAGGAATGGAAGTTACAGCAGACATACCAGTGTCAATGGTGGTACTCCTTGCTATTGGTTTTTTGATTGTGATGGTAGTAATAACAATAGGTGTCGGAGGTGGTGGTGGTGAAAAAGTTGAGGAAAAAATAGAAATTTTTGAAAATGCTGGAGCAGTTTCAAACTCCCTGAATGTTCTTATGCAAATCACAACAGAGGATGATCAAAAAATGGGTGATGTTATTAAAAAACTTTTAAAAGAAGATGATAGTGATAATGAAGAAAACGTTAAAGAAGAAATACAAAAAAATCTAGATGGACTTCATGATAATTACAAGTTCTATATTATTTATGAAGGTAGACAATATTTGACTATAGGAATTAATCCAGAGGACGCAAGGAAAGCGACATACACAGAACACACAATGTTTATAGAAGATGGAAAAACCGCTCAAACAACATTAATCACATGGACATATTAAAAAATAGAAAAGCACAATTGAAACCATTTGCACTATTACTTCTTGCACTAGGTATAACTCTTGGAACAGGATTTTTTGTGAATAATGTTTCAGGAAGTGCGATGGTAAGAGCTGACTTTTATACATACAGTATTGATCAAGCAAATGATCTTGAAAGTATGCGGATGTATTATGATGAGTTTATTGCAAGTAAAACTTTTAGTGCACTTGAAGATGTTGGATATGGATCAGGAAGTGTGTGTGGATCAAGATTAAATGCAGCCACATATGCTGATCTGAATACAGCACTTGTGAATAGAGTAAAAGAGGATGTGAAAACAGTTACATATGGAGAGAATCCATTGCCGGAAATAAAAGAGGCTGTTTTTTCAAATATATATGAAACATATTATTGTGTGTGGAATCCGCAAGTATGGAAACAAGTTGGGTTGAATACTTACCTTCATGCAGCAACTGAGTGTGACTCTTGTGGAGAGTTCTGCAGTGGTGGAACAATAGCTGGAGTGGATTCTGGCGGAGCTATCGAAGACCAAACTGATCCAGTAAGATGCTTATGCCCATATAATGACAAACTCCAAGTTAATTATGAATTAAAAGATCCTATCACAGTTACTAAAAGTGGAGTAAATATGAGTTATTCTTATACAGAACCAAGTATTATAGAATTAACAACAGACCCAGATGTTTCAGGATCATATAAGAGAAATGTATTGGACGCTGGAGGAAAAGAAACTATTTTTGATTTTGGAACAAACCTGCCAGCTGGAGATGAATTATTTTACGCGATACAGCCTGAAAAAGAAACATATTATTGTTGTTGGGACAATACTTGGAAATCAACAAAATGTTGGGCGCATCTAGAAACAGATTGTACTGATCCAAATCTGGACACGCCAGTTTCCTGCGCAGAGAAATGCACTTCAGTTGGGAAAACTGGTGTGTTTGTTGGTGATATAAATTCAGCAGAAGGTGCAGATAGAAGAAGATGTGAATGCTCAACAAATGCTAAGCAAAGTATTACAGTTAACACCTATTTCAGAACAGAAGAAAATGAAGACTGGACTACTGGAGATACAATAGATATTAATTACAGAGAAAGTGGAGAAAGCGAAGTTCCAATATTTGGAGACAGAATAGATGTTACTGTCCCATACCGTTATTTAAAAGTAGAAACAAGCGAGAACATAAAAGAGTCACAGATATATGTTGAAAATTTCTGCCAGCCATATACATACCTAGAACCATATTGGGTTTCAAGAGATGGCACATATGACAGTGCAAAATTCCAAACAACAAAAACACTAGCAAATCCTGAGCTTCTTGTTATATTCACAGTAAATACAGTAGACCAGGAATCAACAATAACAGTAGAAGCTGGAGAAACAGAAAATGGTTTAATTGAAATTGGCAAACAGGAAAAAATACATTCTGTAGATGATACAGTTGAGTACAAGTCACATATTTTTAAATTAAAACCAACTGGAAATATAAATTACATTAAAGTAACTTCAACTCAGGCAAGCGGACTCCACCATGTCAGAATTGCGGTGATTGGTTAAAGACAAGCTTTAAAAACGCAGAATAACTAGCGATTTATAGTTACAGATTACAGGGGGTTACAGAAATGGAAGAAGAAACAACAGTAAAAGCAGTTGAAAAAACTGCAAATGACAATGTTGTCTTTGTAGGCAGCAAGCCCGTGATGAATTATGTTCTGGCAGTAGTTACCCAGTTCAATAACGGGCACAAGGACGTGCATGTGGAAGCCCGCGGGCGCGCGATTAGTAGGGCAGTAGATGTTGCCGAGATTGTGCGGAAAAGATTTCTAAGCGAACTAAAAATCGATAATATTGATATTGGAACAGAGGAATTGAAAAGCAAAGAAGATGAAAATGTCAATGTGTCCACAATTAAAATAAGTTTAGGGAAATAATGCTAAAACTAAAATCAAAGTTCCTGAATATAGGAGCAGGTAGAGCAGTAGTACTTCTTAACAAGGACGATGCAGAGGAATTGTCAGTTCATATGTCTGACCGAGTTATTTTGAAATGTGGGAAAAAGAGCAAGACTGCAATTGTTGATCTTTCTGAAAAAGGAGTTGCAAAAGGTGAAATTGGATTATTTAATGAGGTCAAGAAAGAGATTAGTGGGTGTAAAGGTAGAGTTATTGAAGTCCATGTTGCTGAAAAACCAGAATCAGTCCAGTACATTAAGAAAAAATTGGATGGGGCTGAGCTAAAACAAAAGGAGATGGACGCCATTATTTCTGATGTTGTTAATGATCGATTAAGTGATGTTGAGCTGAGTACTTTTGTGGCTGCTTCATATATTCGCGGTTACAGTATGGATGAGACTGCTGCTTTAACAACTGCGATTTTCAATATGGGTGAAGGTATTGATTTTGGAAACAAAGTTGTTGACAAGCATTGTATTGGAGGAGTTGCTGGAAACCGGACCACCCTACTTGTTGTTCCAATTATTGCTTCAGTTGGATTAAAAATGCCAAAAACAAGTTCAAGATCAATCACAAGTCCAGCCGGAACTGCTGACACAATGGAAGTTCTTGCTCCAGTAAGTCATTCTGTTAAAAAAATTCAGAAAATGGTGAAGGAAGTTGGTGCTTGTATTGTTTGGACAGGCGCTGTTAATCTTGCACCAGCCGATGACAAAATAATCAGGGTACGGCACCCACTTTCACTTGATCCACAAGGAATGTTGTTAGCTTCAATTATGGCTAAGAAAAAGTCAGTTGGTTCAGATTTTGTTGTTATTGATATTCCAGTTGGGAAAGGTGCAAAAATTGCTGATATAAATCAAGGAAAAGAACTAGGCCATAAGTTTATTGAGCTGGGGAAGAAGATTGGAATTGAAGTTGATTGTCTTATAACTGATGGGAGCCAGCCAATTGGAATCGGAATTGGTCCAGCACTTGAAGCAAGAGATATTTTACTTGCTTTGCAAGGAAAAGGACCTCAAGATTTAGTTGGGAAAGCTTGCGATTTAGCTGGTAAACTTCTGGAAATGGTTGGAAAAGCTCAGAAAGGTGAAGGAAAGGCAATGGCGCAGGAAATTTTGAATAGTGGACAAGCTGACAGGAAAATGCGTGAAATTATTAAAGCGCAAGGTGGAAATTCACGAATCAAGCCAGAGGATATTA
The DNA here is from genome assembly GCA_964636545.1 of Candidatus Undinarchaeota archaeon. GTDB lineage: Archaea > Undinarchaeota > Undinarchaeia > Undinarchaeales > UBA543 > UBA543. The sequence continues at coordinate 28,921 of CAZWSR010000008.1, read as the reverse complement.
AAATTGGGCCAGAAAAAGCAGTTGTGAAATCAAAAGCAAGCGGTAAGATTAAACATATTGATAATAAACTGATTGCAAGAATTGCAAAAACAGCTGGAGCACCAAAAGATAAGAGTGCTGGAATGGATTTGCATGTTTCGTCAGGAGAAGACGTGCATATTGGTGATGCTTTGTTCACTGTTTACGCTAAGAGCAAGGAGAAGCTGAGAGAAGCCATTGTTCTTGCTAATAAACTGCCTGCTGTTGAGCTAGGTGGGATAATACTTGAGGAAATAGAGTAAGGTGTCAGCAGTCAGGTCCTGATGGCCGAGGGCTGCTACCTGACACCTGAACCAATATATGAATTACTTACCATATAGCAAATAATTGGTTATATAAACCAATAGCACAAACCCCCATCTCAATACAGGACTGATAAATATGAAGTTTTTAATCATAGTCTGCGACGGTCTTGGAGACCGACCAGACAAACGCGGAAAAACACCACTGGAAACTGCAAAAACCCCTAATATGGATGCTTTTGCACGAGACGGAATGACTGGATTACTAGACCCAATACGCCCAGGAGTAGTTCCGGGCTCAGACACTGCACATGTTTCTCTTCTCGGTTTTGACCCTTACCAAGTTTACATGGGCCGCGGACCTTACGAAGCATTAGGAGCTGGAATTGAATTAAAAGAAGGCGATCTTTGCTTTAGAACTAATTTTGCTACAATTGACAACCGCTCAAAAAAAGTAGTTGATAGACGAGCTGGCCGTATTTCAGGGAATCTTAACGAACTTGAGAAAGCAATAAACGATATTAAATTGCCTTGTGACTTCATATTCAAAAGCACAATAGATCATCGCGGAGTACTAGTTTTGAAAGGAAAAAAACTCTCAGATAACATAACTGCAACTGACCCTCATGAAATTGATGCAGGAATTGTAAAATGCACAGCAAATGATACTTCAAAAGAAGCAAAAGACACAGCAAGTATTATCAATAAGTTTTCAGATCTTGCTCAAAGAGCTTTGAATGAGTGTAAAATTAATTCTACTCGAAAACAGGACAAACTTTTGCCAGCAAATGCAATTCTTCTTCGAGGACCTGGACTTTACAAAAAAACCGCAACTGTTGAAGAAGCATACGGAATCCGTGGAAGTTGTATTGCAGCAACAGCAATTGTCAAAGGAGTTGCAACTTCACTTGGATTAGATGTTGTAAATGTTCCAGGAGCAACTGGGGGCGCTGACACAAACCTGAAAGGTAAAATAGACTTTGCACTGCGCTCACTTGAAACCAAGGATTTTTCAATAATCAATATCAAAGCAACTGATAATTTCAGTCATGACGGAAATGTGAAAGGAAAAATAGAAATGATTGAGAATATTGACAGTAAACTGAATGTAATAAATAAGAGTGTTGGGAAAGACCTTGTTGTTGCAATTCTCGGAGACCACACAACACCTTGCGAATTAAAACAGCATGCAGGCGACCCAGTTCCATTACTTATTCGCGGACCAACAACAAGAACAGATTCCTCACGAGGATTTGATGAGCGGAATTGTATGCATGGTGGCATAGGAAGAATTCGCGGAAATGATTTACTACCGATTTTAATGAATTATGCTGGAGTAGAGAAAATATTCGGAGCGTAGTGATTAAATGGTATTTGACAAGAAAAAACACGAGAAGTACTTATTGCACCTTATAGAAGAAGATAAAAAAGAATGGGAAAATTCTAGAAATTCAATAAATGTTGAAGACCTAAAAGAAAAAACAGAATATAATGATTGGTTTATTAAACAAATGAATTTGAGTGAGAAAGATATTTTCATAGATGTTGGATGCGCATTTGGAGGACTTTTAGCAAAAGCTGCGAAAAAATGCAAATACGTGGTTGGAGTTGATATTGCAGAATACATGATTAAAAATACAATAAAAATGCTAAAAGATGAAAAAGTAAATCTAATATCAGGACATCCAAAAGATGCTGAAAACATTGAAGAGCATAGCGCTTTTGTGCTAGAAGCATCAGCTCATGATCTTCCTTTTGAAGAAAATACTTTTGACAAAATTTCAATAAAACTTGATCAAAATATTTCGCTTGCAGATGAAACACACCATGGAGAATTAATGCAAAAATACATTAAAGAAGCAGCAAGAGTTCTGAAAGAAAACGGATTTATTTATTATTTCTTCGATGCAAATTCAAAAGGAAGCATACCACAAATAGAGATTAGAGTAAAAACACAGATTTTTAGTTCATTAAATAAAAAATTAAAGAAAAAAGAATATAAATTAAAATATATTGAAACAAAAAAACAGAAAAATTCAGAGTACCTTTGTGAACTTAGAAAAATGGGACAATATATGGATGTTTCAGAACAATACCAAGTGTTATTCAAATTCCAAAAAGTCAAACTCTAATCACTCAAATTTCCATTCAATTGAAGATTCATAAGGAGTAGATGAGTGCTCTTCCATGTGTTTTTCATAAGCAGCCAGTATTTCTTCAGAAGCTTCAAAGTCCTCAACTGGATTTGGTTCTTTCAATCTATCAAGTGGAATATGATATTCTTCAACATTATCAGGAACTAAGTGCCTTGTGGTTTTTGGTGGATATTTCTCTTCCATATTTGACCGAGTAATTACACTTTCCTTTGAGATTTTTGGAACTTTAATAAGCATATGTGCTTCACCAAGATTCAATTTCTCCTTAACTTCATCTGGATTATTGTAATATTTTAGAACAGGAAGCTTTTGCCTAGCTCGTAAATCAGAAACAATTGCTTTCATTGCTTCAGAAAAAGTGAGTGCGTCTGTTCGGTTTGTTATAAAATATTTAAATGGACTGTCATGAACAATCATACCAATTGATGCTTGTCTGGAATCAACAAGCTCCTGCATTTTTGCTTCTGATTCAACTTCAGAAACTTCAAAACCAGCTTGTTTAACAGTTTCAAAAACATGATCTGCTTCTTCTTTATCCAAAATTAGGGGATACCATGCCTCAACTTGCACATCTTCCCTGAAATAATCAATTAAAAATGCTGTAATTCGCTTGCAACCAATGTTTTTGCATGCATTAAACCTGTGGTGACCATCAAGAACAACAAAATCATTATTTACAACTAAAATCGGCTTGTAAAGCTCACCATCTTCTTCAATTCGCGCAGTCAGCTCCGCTAAATAATCTTCCTTAACATCCTCGTGCCCCCTTATTTTGTCAATACTGACTAGCGCAAGGATACTTCCATTGTCAAAGCGTTTTAGTATTTCCAATAGCTTAACCCCGAAAAGTGTATTTTAAGGTGAGGAGAAGGATATAAAAAGGTTTTCGTAACAAACATCCATAGGGAGAGGAAATGGAAAAACACGCTATTCTAGGACCGTACCCACCACCATATGAGGGGGTCGGAATCGTGGCAAAACAAGAGCATGAGCGGATAGGCGGACTTTTTATTGGAACCAGCAAAAAGAAACAGAAAAGTGGTAATATTGAGCTTGTAAAAAAGAGTAAATTTGGACTAGATTTACCACGACTCCTTTGGAAAATTTTCAGGCACAAACGAGAAATTAAAGTAATAAATGCACATTTTGCAACAACTTTTGGATTTGTTGCTTATCTTGCTAAAAAATTGTTTGGAATAAGCTACACAGTAACTTGTCATGGTTCAGATATTTTGATAAATCTACGGAAAACTCCACACAAATGGCTGACAAGCAGAGCTCTTGAGAATGCTGATGAGATTTTGGTTGTTAGTAGGTCTTTGAAAAAGCGAATAATTGGTTCTGGAATAAAGAATACAGCAATTCAGATAAGGCGGAACAAGGTGGGAGTAGAGTTCAAGAAAATGAAAATTCCGAAAAAGAAACAGATAATTGCTGTTGGAACAGTTTATCCAAGAAAAGGTTATGATATTTTAATAAAAGCATTTGCACAAATTGCAAAGAAGTTCCCAAAACATGAATTAGTTATTGTAGGAAGACGGTCAGATTCACTTTTCAGTAGGAAATTGTACTCACTTTTGAAAAAAGAGGATTTAACAGGTCGTGTTCGTTTCCTAGGAGAGCAGAGGAATATTCCAAAACTGCTGAATGAATCTGAATTGTTTGTAATGCCATCAAGATCAGAAGGTTATGGGCTTTCGCTTGCTGAAGCACTTGCCTGCGGACTGGATTGTGTTGCTTCCAAAGTTGGTGGAATTCCAGAAGCTGCTGGAAAAAGCAGGAAATGTAAATTAGTTAGCCCTGGAAACATTAATGAACTTGCAGAAGCAATGGAAAGTAAGTTGAGAAACCACTAGTTTTATATACCATTACGATTTCACAGTTAATGAAATCGTATGAAATCGTTTTGCAATCGTTCCATTCTTATAATACTGGCAATCCTCATTGCCTTGCCAGCTTGCGCTTTTGCACAAAGTAATTTTGATGCAGTAATTGTTAGAGGCGACATACCAGTTGACATGCTAGTTGCACAAGCATACACTAGCAAAGCAGGTATTCCTTTAGTTACAGTAACTCAAAGATGGCTAATTGATGAACTTGAAGATGAATTAGAGGGCTACAAAGAACAAGGATACACAGATATTCTAATAATTGGCGGAACAGAGGCAATTCCAAAGAGTATTGAAGCAAAACTAGACAATCTTGGGCTAATTAGCACTCGTATTTGGGACTGGAACCGTTATGGAACATCTGCACGAGTTGCAATGACACTCTGGACAAACTCAGAAACAGTTGTTGTTACACAAGGGGGAGCAGGAGAGCTAATGTTAGCAGCTAGAACAGCAATAGAGTATGGTAGTCCGCTACTGATTACAGAAGAAGAAAAGCTACCAGACGAGATAAAAACTGCAATAGAACGTCTGGGAGCAAAGCGAATTATCCTCATAGGAGATGCTTCAAGCTCAGTAAAACAAGATCTTGCAAACCTTGGGGGGCTTCAGCAAACAAATGTACGTCCAATTAAGAGAGAAGACCCAAAAAAGAGTACATTTTTCATGATTGGCCTAATAATTGGTGGAATGGCGATATTTTTAGTATCAAGTTTATGGGGTGCAGTAATGCTCAAGAAAATCCGCGGTCCAAAAGTAACAACTGCAATAATAGACGATGATGAGCAGACTATATTGAACTTAGTATCACAAGGAAAAGGCAAGCTAAAACAACAAGACCTGCCGAAGCTTACTGGTTTTTCAAGACCAAAAGTTACAAGAAATGTGAAAGATTTGCTAAAAAAAGGTAAAATAAAACGAGAAAAGCGTGGGAAAACCTATATTTTGCGCTCTTCCAGATAGTTGCAAACAATTTCACAAGTGAAAACGTTTTTATATATCTAATATTAGATTTGGTTAGGGGAGAAATGAAACTTTGGATTGACTTGAGCAATGCACCGCATGTATTATTCTTTAGGCGCTTGATCAAGGATCTTGGAAATGAACATGAATTGCTAGTTACAGCAAGAAAATATGGTTATTTAGAAGATTTAATAGCAAAGGAAGGAATTACTGCTCAGATTATTGGAGAACATGCTGGAAAAGATAATTTTGATAAGCTAATCGCAAGCACTAACCGTGTTCAGGAACTAGCCAAAGTTGTAAAAGAATTCAATCCAGATAAATTTTTATGCAAATATTCAGTTGAAGGAATACGTGTTGCAGGCGGTCTTGCAATTCCAAGCACTTTAGTGATTGATAATGACCAAAGCACTGCACAAAACAAATTAACAGTGCCATTTGCAGACAAATGCGTTCTTCCAGACTGCATTAAAGCAAAAACAGAACTTGCATATGGAAACACTGACCTGCTTTCTTTTAATGGAGTATGTGAAGTTTCAAATATTGCTGGATTTAAGCCAGATAAGGCAGTTTTAGATGAACTTGGACTTGAACAAGGGAAAATACTGACAATCCGGACTGGTCCACTTGATGCGGGTTACTTTAATAAAAAAACACAGCTTGAGAAATATTTAGCAGAACTTTCAAAAGACTATGATATAATTGCATTTCCACGAAACGGACAGGACCGCGCATTGTTTGAAAAAGGTGGAGCAAAAGTTTCTGACAATGGGATTGATTTCCACAGCCTAGTTTATTATTCAGAAGCATTTCTTGGAGAAGGTGGGACAATGACCAGAGAAGCCTGTTTGCTTGGAACACCAACAATTTCATGCTATCCACAGCAATTACTTGAAGTTGATAATCTCTTGATTGCCAAAAACCTACTTCAGCACAGCCAAGACCTTAGCAAAATAACTGGAATGATTAAAGAATCAAATAAAGACCACAGTCGCAAGATTGCTGAAGAAGCAATGGGCGAATTTGAAGATCCACTAATTAAAGTGCGATCAGCATTAGAAATATGAGCCAGATAATCTATCTAATATCAGCTGCTTTCATACTAACAATAGTTCTCACAAAAATTGCAATACAGAAATTCATGAAAATCGGGCTTGTTTCAGAAGATTTTCACAAAGAAGGCAAGCCAAAGCGGCCAATAAGTGGTGGAATTGCAGTTGCTGGAGCATTTACAATATTAATGCTTGTGCTTTATTTTATAAATCAAGATATGATAACACTTGTTCTATTGCTAGCGTTTTTGGTTTCTGCAATAATTGGACTTGTTGATGATGTTTTCGGGTTCCCACCAAAAAGTAAATTCTTACTTGTTAGTTGTGGAGCAATTCCATTAATTTGGTTAGTTCCGTGGAATGTTGTTATGATAGTTGGAATAATTTTGCTAGTTGCAGTTGCATCAAACTGGACAAACATGCTCGCTGGATTCAATGGTCTTGAAATTGGAACAGGAATGATTGCAATATTTTTCCTTGCGTTCTCCAGTAATAATCCAGCAAGTGTAATGCTCTACATTTACACTGCTTGTTTGTTTGCTTTCCTACTTTTCAATAAATATCCAGCTTTAGTTTTCCCAGGCGATGTTGGAACACTCCCAATTGGAACAATGATGGTTGCTGCGTATTTGATTGGAGCCCCATTAATTAATTTAGGGATACTTTTGATTCCTTATGCAATTGATGCTGGTCTGAAATTCCTGAGTACTGGAATAATGAACCGTAAGGAGCATCAGCCAACAGGAATTGAGAATGGTAAGTTAGTTCCACGTGGAAAATATGTTTCATTGATAAAAGCAGTGATGTGGCTTGGATTTAGAAGAGAGTGGCAAGTAGTTGCAGTTATTTGGGGGATTGAAATTGGGGTGGGTGTTGTTACACTACTAATTTGAGTTTTCAAAAGTGATATAAGGGTTGAAAGATAATGTTTTAGTATGAGGAGTGAAGAAAGAGGATTTAAAATCAATGAGGAAAAATATGAAACATATTTCAAAAATTTAGCAGAAATATTCAAGAACTTCCTACTTCCACTAGTTGGAGAGAAACTAGAAGTAAAAAAAGTAGAAACTTCAATAAAGGGGATGAGTAACTCTTTGGGTTTAATTAAAAAAGAAGAAAAACAGAGTGCTTCATAAATGTTTTAAAACCTTTTTTAAAACAAAAACTAGATGAACGAGAAACTATCCTTTGTAATCCCTGCGTATAATGAAGAAGAATCAGTAGTGCAGACCCTCAAGGATGTTAAGAGACAGTTTCCAAAAAATGATATTTTTGTAGTTAATGACGGTTCAGTTGACAGAACACAAGAACTTGCAGAAGCACAGGGTGTTCATGTTTTAACTCATGTTATTAATCGCGGGCTTGGAGCAGCACTTTCAACAGGAATACAAGCAGCTGTTTTGCATGGGGCAGACCTTATTGTAACTTTTGATGCTGACCTACAGCACCTTGGAAAAGATGTTTATCGCCTGATTAAACCAATTCAAGAAGGAAAAGCAGATGCAGCAATTGGATCACGATTCATGAGTAAAAAAGATTTGGAAATGATGCCGCGGGTCAAGAGATTTGGCAACACACTCCTGACTGGAATGACAAATATAATGGCAGATACCACAATTACTGATTCACAAAGCGGACTTCGCGCATTTAGCAGGGAAGCTGCTGAGAAATTAATGATTCTTTGCGACAAATACGAAGTTAGCTCAGAAATTATTCATCAGCTTGGTCATCACAACATGCGAATAATTGAAATACCCATAAAAGCTATCTATGATGACAGAAGTGTAAAGCGCGGTACAAATCAAATGCCGTGGAAGAACGGGTTCCACATTTTGTGGAGTATGATACTCAGAACAATCGGGGTGAAAAAATAATGGAATTACAAATACTTGGAATACAACTTGTTGGGATTGCAATCGCATTCCTAATCGCATTTGAGACCAGAGCCTTACATAAAAAAGGCAGGTTCAAACGAAAGGATTTAATTATTTGGAGCACAGTCTCTATAATGTTGTTCATAGTTGCGCTTTTCCCACTGACATTTGCAAATTTCCTAAGCATATTCACAGACATTGGTCGTGGACTAGATGCTCTTATGTTACTTGGACTACTTGGCTCATATGCACTGATTTTCCATGTGTATATTAGAAATCAGGAGACACAAAGGCAAATTACTGATTTAGTTAGAAAAGTTGCTATTAGATTGGATAGTGTTGAAACTAAAAAACAAATAACGAAGACTGTGAAAAAGAAATAACTCAGAGTGATTTAACTAATCCTTCACCCCAACCAGCATACTCCTCAGCTTTTTCCAGACTAGTTGCTTCTACAAAAATTCTAATAAGTGGTTCTGTTCCAGATGCGCGCATTAGCACTGAACCGTCTTCAAAAACAACCTTAATTCCATCCATTGTGATAATTTCCTTGTTTTCTCGATCAATTTTATCTTTGAGTTTAGAAGTATCTTGCTTCTTTTCTTCTTCGCAAGGAACTTTCAACTTGATTTGATAATATTTTGGTAGTTCATCAACTAATTCAGATAATTTCTTCCCAGATTTTGCCAAAGTTTCCAGAACTTTAACTGTAGCAGCTGAACCATCTCGTGTAAAACTAATTTCAGGGAAAAAACTACCACCTGTTTCTTCAAAACCGTAGTCAGCACCCTCTTTTTTCAAGGTTTCTCCAATGTATTTTGCACCAACCATTGTCTTGAGCATTTTCCCACCTTCTTTTTCAGCAACATCATCCATTACTTTTGAAGTGGAAATTGGTGTAACAATCCTAGCACCTGGTTTTTCACGAATAAGTTCTCGTGCAAGTAAAGTTCCAGTAACATCACCCATAATAACTTCACCTTTTTCATTAACAAAAATACACCTGTCACCATCAACATCAAAAGCAACACCGAAATCAGCTTGCTCTGAAACAACTTTCTCCTTCAAAACATCCAAAGTTTCAGGTCGTGGTTCAGGAGTTCGCTCAAAAATACCTTTCGGCTCAATGAACAAACCAACAACTTCGCAGCCCAGTTTCTTTAATAGGTCTGGCATTAGCACACCCTGTGCTCCATTAGTAGTATCAACAACAACTTTGTAATTTTTTGTCTTAATTAAATCAGTATCAGCAAGTTCAAACAGCTTTTTCTCGTAAGTTTCAAGAATATTTTTCTCTGCAAGCTTTCCAACAGTATCCCAATTAGCTGAAATTGGCTCAGATTTGAATAATTCAAGGAATTTCTGCTCTTCTCCAGTTGAAAACTCAACACCATCGCCAGTGATGAATTTCATTCCATTGTACTCAGGTGGATTGTGGGAGCTAGTTATCATTACACCAGCATCAAAATCAGCCATTACACAATGTGATAGTGCAGGAACTGGAGAAACACCAGCATCAACAACATTAACACCAGTTGAAAGTAATCCAGAAACCAGTGCACTGCGAAGCATTTCCGAGCTTGTTCGAGTGTCTCTAGCAATCAAAATCCTTCCTTTTCCATTCAAAAAAGTACCTAAAGTCTTGCCTAGCTTCAGTGCAAGCTCTGCTGTCATTGTCTTATTTGAAATTCCACGGATTCCAGTTGTGCTAAATTTAAGTTCCATTATCAAAGAATCTTGCTTAAAGTGTATTTAAGCTTTAAGAAAACAAAATAATAACCTATATAAACAATCCAAAAAACATTCCAGTATGGATATCTCAATTGTTATACCAACATACAATGAAGAAGAGAATGTGAATCAGTTATATGAAGAAATCGCAGAAGTAATGAATAAACTGAATAAAAAGTATGAGATAATTTTTGTTGATGATGGTTCAACTGATGCAACCTACAATGTACTGAAAGCACTATCAAAAAAAGATAATCATATTGTTATTGTAAAACTACGAAAGAATTTTGGACAGACACCAGCAATGGTTGCAGGTTTTGAACAGGCTAGTGGAAAAGTAGTAATTACAATGGATGCGGATTTGCAAAATGATCCAGCAGATATTCCACGACTATTAGAGAAATTAGCTAAAGGTCACGATGTTGTTTGTGGTTGGAGAATGGATCGCAAAGACAATATCCTAAAACGCTGGCCTTCAAAATTCTCAAACTGGCTTAACCGCAGATTAACTGGAATTAAAACTCATGATTCTGGGTGTACTCTGCGAGCATATAACAAAGAAGCAATTAACAGTATCAAACTTTATGGTGAAAACCACAGATATATTCCAGCATTAATTAATGCAAAAGGTTACAATGTAACAGAAGTTGTAACACATCACAGAAAAAGGCAGTTTGGAAAAACAAAATATGGTTACAGACGTTTGTTCAAGGGATTTTTAGACTTGATAACACTGAAATTTTTACTTAGATATAGTGAAAGGCCAGTTCATATTCTTGGAAGTTTGGGAGCTTCTGTGCTATTCCTCGGAGTTCTTTCAGGTGGATACTTGCTTGTTGAGAAATTCGTTTATGGAAAGTCAATTGCAAGCAGACCAATGCTGGCGCTTACAATACTTTTGGTAATTATGGGTGTGCAATTATTCTTTACAGGAATTCTTGCAGAAATGCTTGTTCGCACAAAACATGATGTGAAAGACACCTACAATGTTGAGAAAGTTCATAAGAAATAAATTAATTTTTCTTTAGTTTCGGAACCAGCGTCAGCACAACAAATCCATAAAGCCCCATTACAATTGCGTAAGTCAAAAAGACTATGTGGAAAGCAAAACCAGAAAGAATAGCTGTTTGTGTAGCAACTCCAAGAAGAATAAATGAACCAGCAAACACGCCTTCAAAAGTTCCAAACCCACCCAAACCTTGAATTGGTAAGAATGTTGAAATCATTGGAAGTGTTATCCCGATGATTCCAAGCCAAATTCCGATTTCAATACCAAGTCCAAATAATATTAGCCAGAATAGCACAAACCGAACTCCCCAAATGAAAAGCGAATAAGACAAATGCTCAAGGAACTTCCATCGTGATTTCAGAACAGTAAAGCTTTCTGCAATTTCCATTCCTTTTTCAAGAAGCCATTGCACTTTTTTTGATTCTCCAAACTTGAACTTGCCTGAAACTTTCTGAAGAACTTCAATTACATTAGTTCCAAAATAAACAGCCATGAACAAAAAGAACAAACAAACAAGTAAAAGAATAATAATCCACTGCGAAAATGCTGTGAGAACGGCAGGAAGTGATTCAGTAAAAGAAACTGCGAAAACAAGTATCAGCGAAATTGAAATCATATCCAAAACTCGTGCAATAACCAACACAGAACCCGCTTTAGTTAATGGAACATCTCGTTTTTGGGTCATATACAAATACGAAACCTCTCCAGTTCTTGCAGGAAGTGTGTTAATGAATAAATTATGCAAACAAACAATACTGAAAAGCTCATGGAACCCAGTTTTCCAGCCTAATAATCTGTAAAACCTGACTGCTCTCCCAATATGTCCGAGAATGTAGAGACCAAAACTTGCTAAAAGTATCTGAAGTGGCAAGCTTTTAATTAACCCAAATGTTTCAACAAGATTAACTTGAGAACTAAGCAGCCAAACAAGTACTGCAGTTAAGATTATTGCAAGTATTGTCTTTACTGTCTTTTTATTCATTTTACTTTATTTGGATGCATAGGAGAATTCAACAATTCCTTTTGAAAACTCATATGTCTTCACCTGAACCTTATGTTGAGATGGGAAGGAAGAGACCTCATCAATTGTGAAAGTACCGCCTTTTTTCAGAAGAATATAAACCAATTGAGAGTTCTGACCTGCACTAAGGAATCCAACTTGCTCCATTGAATAACGACTGGTGATATAATCAGTTACCTCTGAGTCTTGTAAAGTATTCAAACCCCATTGATACATGAAAATCCAAGTAACGCCTCGTTCCTCTGCTTGTTGAACCTGTTCAAGAGTTGGAGTAGATAATCCGTACCCTTTTCTGTCAGCATGCCAGAGAACACCAAATGATTGGCCACGTGAGAACAATATCCGCTCTTCAGGGGTGCTGTGTTCTTTAATGTAATCGCCAGCAACATCAAGACCAAGGAATTGTGTGTCAAACTGCCTTGACAATGCAGTTGCAGATGGAATTATTAGCAAAACAATCATGAGAAGTAATATTCCATATTTTGAATAGTTGCGAGATGGGCCAGATGAAACAATTCCAGCAAGGTTTGTGCCAATTGCAACTAACGCAAATGACATCAGAATTATCATAAGAGGTGCAATTGGTGTTTGGTGGTAAGAATGCTGTCCAAGTTTGTCACCCATTAGCACAAGCCAAGGAACGAGTCCAGCTGCATAATAAAGTGTGAACTTGTTTCCGAAATGATCTCGGTTAATTAGGGCAATAAGAATTAATCCAAGAATTGCAATAGAGAATCCAATAAGAGTGAAATTGTCAGAAATATAACTCTTCATTGCAGAGAACCAACCACTTGTGAAAAGAACCCCAAAATTAAATACAAATCCACCAACTTCCATTACTCCAGATGCTTTTCCAACACTTCTGGAATAAATAAACCACAACGGAAGTGGAAGTGCCATTAAAACATACAACAAATAGTTTTTCACATTTGGTTTAATATCTTCGATCACACGTTTGTACGGGAATGTTGCAAGTATTGGAATTAGAATTACAAAGAAAGAATATTTTGTAAGTAAAGACAGCATTAGGAAAAGTACTGTTAGAATTCCAGTTTTGAGGCGGAGCGACTCTCGCCAATCAAGGAAATAGTACCAGCCCAAAAGCATGAACAAAAGCGCAGGAGCCATTAATTGAACATTTCTGCTGAAGAAAATTAGCAGAGGATTGATTGCAGTCAGCGCAGCTGCAACATACGCAATATCGTCCCGTTTGAACATTTTGCGGACAATCAAGAACATTAAATAAACAGAAGCAAGAGAGCACAATATTCCAACAAGTCGGGCAGCGAATAAGGTTTCACCAAATATTTTGAAAGAAAATGCCGCAAGCACACTCGTTGTGGGGAAAGTATCGCCATGAACCCCTAATTGATTTGTTGCTAAATCAGGATAATCTCGCTCTGGAACAAAAAATCCATTTTCAAAGAATCCATCTTGGTTAAAATTCCGCGCTTCAGTAAGATAGTGAGTTTCTTTCCAATTATGATAACCAGCAACAGGGAAATCTACATGATAAAACCTGAAATAAGCACCCACTAAAAGAATAAGCACAATAACGCCAAATATCAGGAATTTTTTGTTTATTTTTACTTTGGAATTTTCAGCCATGAGTATCAACCTTTTATGAATTCAACATATTTTTGAAGCCCGCCAATAATTTTTGTTTCTGGGCCGTATCCGAAATCTGCTTTTGCTTGTGAAATATCTGCATGAGTATGTTTGACATCGCCTTTTTGGTCTTCCAAGGTTGTGTATTTTGGTTCTTTTCCAATTAATTCTCCAAGTTTGTCAACAAGTTCCTTAACAGTTATTGTTGCACCGCCACCAAGATTGTAAATTCCAAATTCTTTTGGCGACTCTGCTGCTGAAATTGTTCCAGCAACAATGTCATCAACATAAGTGAAATCGCGGGACTGCAAACCATCTCCAAACATTTCAAATGATTCGCCATTCATTATCTTTTGAGTGAAAATATTAATTGCCATATCTGGTCTTTGTTTTGGACCGTAAACAGTGAAATATCTGAGAATTACTGCAGGGATTTGGCAAGCATCATTGTAAAGTTTGATTAATTCTTCGCAAGCAACTTTTGTAACACCATAAGGTGAAATTGGATTAAGTGGATTTGTTTCCTTTACTGGAAGTTCTTTTGCATCTCCATAAACAGATGAAGATGAAGCAAAAACAACTCTTTGTTTGTCATCCTTGCAAGCATCAAGTAGTCGCTGGGTAGCGATTATGTTATTATCAATATAAGTTTGGAAATGATCCCAGCTGTAACGGACTCCAGCTTGAGCTGCTTCATGATAAACCATTGAAACCCCTTCCAAAAGTTTGGAAATATCGCAAGTTGCAAGATTTTCCTCAATAAATTCAAAGTTTTGCTCAGTTTTCAATGCAGAAAGGTTGTTTTCCTTGATTTCTCTTGGATAATAATCAGTAAAACAATCAATTCCAAGAACTTGATATCCTTTTTTGCACAATGCAGTAGCTAATGTTGATCCAATAAAACCAGCCGCACCAGTAACAATAACTTTGTCTGCCATCTCCAAAAAGTATCGTGGTTTATTGTTTAAATAGGTTAGGAATGTTGACACAATTGGTTAAAGGCACTAGGTGGTGGGCACTTGGTAGTAGGTACTGACCTACTGCCTACTACCCACTACCTACTGCCCGCAAAAATAATAACAAATCACAAAACTATTAAATACCCCAAATTAATCTCATTTTGAATGGCACCTAAAATATCTATTGTAATAGCTGTGCGGAACGAGGAAAAATACTTACCTAGAGTTATTCCAACACTTGTAAAACAGCATTACCCAGTTAAGGATTATGAAATTATTTTTGTAGATGGAGAATCAACAGACAATACAAAGAAAATAATCCGCACTTGGAAGAAAAAATCGAAAGTACGCATGTCGCTTTTTGAAAATCCAGAAAAAGATTCAGGAACAGGACGTAATATTGGAATTAAAAAAGCTCGTGGAAAATACATAATGCAATTATCTGGACACACCCAAGTTGCTCCAACTCTTTTGAAAACATTAGTTGGAAAACTTGACAAACAACCAAAAGATGTTGCAGGAGTTGGTTGCAAGCACAGAGATCCAACTGATTCAACTGATTTCCAGAAAAGTGTTGGTAAAATACTTTACAGTAGAATAGGTGGTTTTGGAACAACTCAGGTTCAGGATGAAGAGGATCGTTTTGTTGATTCTGTTTCATTTACACTCTACCGCAAAAAAGCACTAGTTGATGTTGGATTAAATGACCCAAAATTCAGAATTGGGCAAGATGCTGAGCTGAATATTCGATTGCGTTCAAAAAAATACAGATTGTTGTACACTTCGCAGACTTATGTTGAACAATACAAGCGGCCAACCTACACTGGACTTGCAAAGCAGATGTTTTGGTACGGGTGGGCAAGATTCAAGATGATTAGAAAGCACCCACACCATTTTAAGCCAATACACCTAGCACCGCCAACACTTGTGCTATTCTTCTGCGTTTTTACAGTACTGTCTTTGATATATCCAATAACAAAACAAGTTCTTTTCGCAGGAGGGATGGTTTACGCAGCTCCACTGATTTATTCATGTATAAAACTTGCAAAAAACGCAAATGAAGGAATTAGGATGTTTGCAGGATATTTGGTTGTGCACTTTAGTTATGGTTTGGGATTACTTTGGGGAATTTTAATTTAATTATAGTGCTTCAACAACTTTCTTAAGGATTTTGGATTCAGCTTTCCGCAAATGATCTTGGAAAGTTCGTCTTGAGACCTTTCGGATTGTTGCTAATTCTTCAAGAGTAATGTGGCGGGGCCAGTTGTAATAACCAGAAGCAACAGCGAGATTAATTGAATGTAATTGCTTGTCAGTGAGCTGGAACTGGCTCTTATTTGGATCATGTTTGCCTATTTTATCAACAATAACTTCACCAAGATCATCCAGATCCTTCATCAACTCAGTTGCACCTTTAGAGCTCTCTGCAAGAACAGTCCAGTTCTCAAAACCATTGGCCACAGAGAGATCAGAGCCAGCATGACAATTATATTTGGAAATTAAATCAAGTATGTCAGAACTGGTTTGCACCTGAACTACTGCAAACTTTCCTTGCTGAAACACGAGTTTTGAATAATCAATAGACCTATGATTCTGAAAGAATTTTAAAAATTCTGCAATCTGTATCTCATTTTTAGCTTCAAATTTCCACAATCTCTTATTTTTTAATGCATTCCCGATTAGATTAGCTTTAAGATCAAAGAATTTGTCAGCTGCTTCTGATGACCAGCAACCTTTGTGTTTTATTGAAAACCGGATTTCACGCATATTTTAGGTTATTTTTAACTACTATATATATGTTCATATGTCGTGTTATAAAGAACTCCAAAAGGGACTACCAACACAATCCATTATAATCAATACCATCTCTGCTTTCCAAAATATTCCTTCCATCAAAAACAATTTTCTCTTTCATTGCAGAAAAGTCAATATTCTTAAACTCAGACCATTCTGTAACAATCATGCAGAAATCAGCATCTTTCAAAGCATCATTAATTGAAGCTTCATAAGAAATCTTGTCGCCAAAAATCTTTTTTGCATTTTCAGATGCTTTTGGATCATAAGCATGGATAGTCACGCCTTTTTCAAGAAGTGCATTAATAACAGGAACGGCGCGTGATTCTCGCATGTCATCAGTGCCTGATTTGAAAGCAAGACCAAGAATAGCTACTGTTTTTCCTTTTAGTTCGCCGATTTTCCGTTCAGCAAGTTCAACTAACCGGAGTGGCTGTTTTTCATTTAATGACATTGCTGATTGAATAATTTCAGGATTATATTTTAATTCATCTTTTGATTGATGAATAAGTGCTTCAACATCTTTTGGGAAACAAGAACCACCAAAACCAGCACCAGGGCGCAGGAAGTGTGGAGAAATTCTGTGATCCATGCCCATACCTCTTGCAACTTGGATTGTGTTTATGTCAAGTTCTTTGCAAATATTTCCAATTTCGTTGATGAATGAGATTTTTGTTGCAAGAAAAGCATTACTTGCATATTTTATCATTTCAGCTGTTCGCAGATTTGTTCTTAGGAACGGCCTGTCTTTTGTTTCGTGCAGGCGTTTTGCAACATTTCCTGCTTTATCATTAACCTGTCCAACAATAACGCGGTCAGGATTTAGGAAATCTTCAATTGCTTTGCCTTCTCTCAAGAATTCAGGAGTCATGCACACACCAAAATCTTCTCCAGCTTTCTTTCCAGATTCTTTTTCAAGTGCAGGAATTAGGACTTTTTCAGTTGTACCTGGAAGAACAGTGCTCTTCATAATCACAACGCTGTAACCGTCTTTTTCTTTTAATGCTTCACCAATAGATTTTGCAGCTGTTTCAACATAAGAAAGATCAATTGAACCATCATCTTTTGACGGAGTTCCAACACAAATAAAAGTAACATCAGAACCAAGAATTGCTTGTTTTGCATCAAGAGTTGCATTGAATTTTCCTTTCTTCAGAACATCTTTCAGCATTTCTTCTAAATCTTCTTCATAAATCGGCGGTATTCCCTTATTGATTTGATCAACTTTTTTCTCAATTACATCAACACAAGAAACCTGATGGCCCTTGCTAGCTAAGCCAACTCCAGTGATAAGGCCAACATAACCGGTGCCGATAACTGCTATTTTCATTTTATTCTTGTTTTTCGTTCTTTGTTGTTCGTCTTTCGCTTACAAATAACGAAAAACGAATTACGAATAACGAAAATTACTTAATAACTCTTAAATACTTTCTGAAGGAAACTTCCGACATGAGCTCAGTGCTTCCAGAAGGGTATAATTGGGGAATTTGTATCACCCATGATGTAGATCATCTTAGCCACAAAGAG
This sequence comes from Candidatus Undinarchaeota archaeon, assembly GCA_964636545.1. Lineage (GTDB taxonomy): Archaea > Undinarchaeota > Undinarchaeia > Undinarchaeales > UBA543 > UBA543. The sequence goes on along the minus strand of CAZWSR010000008.1, from coordinate 11,057 downwards.
CACAGTATTTGGGAACTTATAAAATTCCAAGCTACTTGCAAGATTGAAGTGTTCCGATTACGAAGAAGTATGCTGAGCTATCTAAAAGTTGTAAAAAATTCCATTTTCACAAAAAAAGATTCATGGAATTGTGTTGATGAGATGTGCGATCTTGATTTTAAACACAGAATTCCAAGCACATTCTTTTTTGCAATGAATTCAGGCCGCGGTTTGAGGTATACAAGAGATCAAGCAAAAGGAAGTATTCGAAATATTCCATTTAATTTTGAAATTGGAGTGCATGGGCAGTTTCAAGACAATTTGAATGAAATGAAAGACGAATACGCAACCCTGTACAACATTCTTACAAGAAAACCACGAGGAATACGAATGCATTATCTTGCGCAGAAGCCAGAAATGCTGAAATTCTTGAAAGAATCTGGTTATGAATATGATTCAACTGAGTTTGACAAATCAGGAGAACTGAAACAAGCATACAAAACACCAGAAGGTCTTGTTGAAATCCCAATTCACTTAATGGACACTTACATGTTCAGCCCATTTTATGAAAATTTGAAAGTTAAGAAAGCAAAAGAGAAAATGGAAGCACTTATTCAAAAAGCAAAACAGGAAAACAAAATAATAAACATAATCGTGCATCAGCGCTCACTTTCTGAGGACTTGCCAAGACAAAGAGAATTCTATCTTTGGTTAGTTGATCTTGTTTCAAAAGATGAGAAATGCTGGAGAACAAGTTGCATGAAAATTGCTGCGAGGGTAAATGAGAAGCTTTCAAGCCCTCAAGCTTTCAAGACTTCAGGAGAAGAGAAAGAAAATGGAAATTAAGAGTTTGGAAGAATCGCGGGAAATTCTGGATGAATATTCACAATTAGAAAATTCTACACCTTTCCACACTTATGAGTGGTTATCTGCACTGCAATCACTTGGAACAAAATGTGAAATTGCTGTTTTTGAAAATGCAATTTGTCCGTTGTTCAGAAAAAAGATGGGACCAATTGAAATTGGTTTTTCACCGATTTTCGGAACTGAAACAGCATACCTAGGAATTTTGTGCAGGGGCACCGGGGCGCAGGGGCTCAGTGAAATAAATGATTATCTGAAACAACTCAAAAGTAAGATTGGAAAGTTTTTCATGATACTTCCGCCTGGAACAAACACAACATTCGGCTCTGCTGAAAAAGCTCAGACAATTATCACCAAATTCAACCAGCCAAATGCTGATGAGCATTTTAAAATAATCAAAAAAGGACACCGCTACTGTGTGAAAAAGGCTGAGAAAGATGGAGTTACAGTTGAAGAAGATTATTCTGATACAGCAATTGAAGAATATCATAAAATGCTAACTGAGACATACAAAGCAAGTGATTACAACCCACTTCCAAAAGAATTTTACACAAAAATAATTCAGGGGCTTCATGCAAAAAACAAAATCAAGCTTTTATTTGCAAAATATCAAGGAAAAACAATTGGAGTTTCTGCTTTCCCATATTCTGGAAAAACAATTTATTATTGGACAGGAGCTTCAATAAAAGGCGAGCTTGCAAAACTTTATCCAAATAATGTAATTCAGTGGCACTTGATAAAATGGGCTTATGAAAACGGTTTTGAGAAGTACGACATGCTTGGAGCAGGCATTGAAGGTATTCGAAACTTCAAACTTGGTTGGGGTGGAGAGATTGCTGATTATACGCGGATTTATTCCAGTAGTTCACTGAAACTAGCTGCAGGAGCTTATTCTAAAATCGGAAGTGGTTTGAAGAGCAAAATACGGGCTGGAATTAGATAAATTAGCATTTCATTAACTTTAAATAACGAAATCAGGAGTTCTAAAAGTATGACATTTGAAGAACATGCTAAAAAATTAGAAAGCTTAGCGCGGTCTGCGTTCAGCATGAAGAACGAAGTTGAGAATGCTGCAAACATGATTAAGGAGTGTTTGCTTGGCGGACACAAAGTTCTTGCTTGCGGAAATGGCGGATCTGCTTCAGATGCTAATCATTTTATTGCAGAATTAGTTTGCAAATACAAACAAGATCGCAAGCCATTGGAAGGTATTTCACTAAATGCAAACCCAGCTGTAATGACAGCAATAGCAAATGATTATAGTTATGACAAGGTTTTTGAGCGACAAGTTGAAGCACTTGGGAAAACTGGAGATGTTTTAATTGCTATTAGCACAAGTGGAACTTCAGAAAATGTTGTTAAAGCAGCTCAGAAAGCAAAAGAAATAGGCATCAAAACAATTGCACTGACTGGAAATGTTGGAACACTTGCAGAAGAATGTGATTTTAGTGTAAAAGTACAAAATAAAGAAGTTCCAAGAATACAGGAAATGCACGCTTTCATACTTCATGAAATTTGCGAGGTTCTTGAATGAATGGCTTAAAACCAGAAGGAGTTAAAGTATTGATTGTAGGAGACTTGATGCTGGACCGCTATTTGATTGGAGATGCTAGCAGAGTTTCACCTGAAGCTCCAGTACCAGTTGTAAATCTTGAGCAAGTTAAGGATGTTTTTGGTGGTGCAGCAAATGTTGCAAAGAATGTTTCTGAACTTGGTGGACAAGTTGATCTTATTGGAGTTATTGGAGACGACCAGGAAGGAAAAGAATTTTTGAAACTTGCTGAGGAAATGGGAATTTTAACAGATTCAATAATTATTGACAAGAACAGGCCAACAACTGTGAAGAAAAGAATTGTTACAAAGGACTTTCAGCAGCTTTTGCGAGTTGATAATGAAAAGAAAGACAGAATTAGTGCAGAAGATGAAGAAAAAATAATCAAAACACTCATTGAAAAAGCAGGAGACGCAAGCATAATTGTGCTTTCTGATTATGCAAAAGGTGTTATTACTGAAAAAATTGTTGAAGCTGCAAAGCAGACAGGAAAGAAAGTTCTTGTTGATCCAAAACCAGTTAATGCTGAAATTTTCAAAGGAGTTGAAATAATTACTCCAAATCTAAAAGAATCTAGAGAAATTGTTCAGAGCCAGAACGGAACCTCTGAAGAAATTGGGAAAAGGCTAGCAGAACAGCTTGAAACAAAGGTTTTGATGACAATGGGAGCAGAAGGAATGATGCTTGTTTCAAATGGAAATGCAGAACAGATTCCAGTTGAAGCAAAAGAGGTTTACGATGTTACAGGAGCTGGCGACACAGTTGTTGCTGTTCTCGCTGTTGCACTTTCTTCTGGACTTGATGATATTGAATCAGCTAAACTTGCAAATAAGGCAGCAGGATTTGTTATTGGGCAAAGACGCGTTAATAAAATTGACCTGAGGGAGGCGATGAAATGAGTGTGCTGACAAGAGAAGAAGCAAAAAACAAGATAACTGCATTGAAAAATGCTGGGAAAAGAATTGTTTTCACAAATGGTTGTTTTGATATCCTGCATGTCGGGCATGTTCGCTACATGAAAGAAGCAAAGGCACTAGGAGATGTACTAATTGTTGGGATTAATAGTGATGAATCAGTTAAGAGATTAAAGGGCGAAAACAGGCCAATTGTGCCCCAAAATGAGCGAGCAGAGATGCTAGATGCTCTGGAAACAGTTGATTATGTTGTTATATTTGATGAAGATACACCAGAAGAGATTATTCGTGAGTTGCGCCCTAATATTCAAGCAAAAGGTGGAGATTATAAAGAAAGTGATGTTATTGAAACAAAAGCTCTGGATGAATATGGCGGAGAATTAAAAATATTGCAGTTAGTTGACGGAGCTTCAACAACTAATATACTTGAAAAGATCAGAAAAGGTAGTAGGGAGTAGGCAGTGGGTAGTAGGTCTGACCTACGGCCTAGTGCCCAGTGCCTGAACAAATATGAAAAACATAAAAAAACCACTTCATGTTAGAATTTTTGACAATCTTATTGGGATAGATAGTAAAGGATATGATTTACTTTTCAAAAAAAGAAAACCAGTTACTGGGCCTTTCAAAAATATTCTTGTAATTAATTTAATGGGACTTGGAAATATGATTTTTACAGTCCCAATGCTCAAAACAATTAAAAAAAACTGGCCAGAAGCGAAAATCACTCTTCTTGCATCTTACAAGCCAGTTGTTGAGCTAATGGAAGCAAACAAAGGACTTGTTGATGATATTGTAATGTTTGATGTTGAATCACACAAAGGAATTTTCAAGAAAATTAAATTCATGCGAAGTTTGAAGGACAGGAAATTTGATTTGTCAATATTAACACATCCAAGTGGAAAGTTTAGTGGAATGGCGGCATTCTTTACAAGAATTAAGAACCGCGCAGGTGCAAGCCAGAAAGTTGGAATGTTTAATACTGGAGTTTACCAGAATATTGTTGCAAATAGCAATAAGAAACATTGTGTTGAAGTGAATTTAGATATTTTGCGACAAATTGGAATAACAATTTTTGAAAAAAGTATCAAGCTGGAATTACCAGCAGAGAATATTGATACTGCTAGAAAACTTTTGAAAATAAAAGGACTTAGTGAAAATCAGAAACTTATTGGTGTTCATACTGGATCTGTTCCAGAAACTTGGTACAAACAATGGACTCAACATGGATTTGCAGAGGCCTGTACTGAACTTGGCAAAAAGCACAATGCAAAAATCATGATAATTGGCGGACCAGAAGAAGAAACTGCTGGAAAAAGCATTCATTCAATGATGCAGGAGAAGCCAATGCTCTTTTTTGACAAAACAATTCCAGAAACAGCTGCTTTGATTAAGAATTGTGATGTTTTTATTAGTGCAGATACTGGACCAGGACATCTTGCTTCAGCACTTGGAGTGCCCGTTGTTAGTATTTTTGGACCAACAGATTCTGAAAAGGCAAAACCGTATGGTGAAAAGGTTATTGTTGTACAAAGCGAAGTGGATTGTTGTCCTTGTGTGGATTCATTTACTGCTAATTATTTGAGATGTAAAGAAAGAAAATGTCTTACTGGATTAGAACCAGGAAAAGTTGTTGAAGCAGTTAATGGGTTAATTTAACCTTCATGAGCCAACATCTCTGAAACTTCTTTGTAATCGCCAAAATCGTGAATTTCGCTCCAGCCCTTATTGATTTCAAGTGAATTAACTTTCTCACCATTGTCAATTAGTTTCTGAAGCGCCTGGGCTAATCCCATTTTCTTATCTCCAGAATCTTTGTAAACCTTCATCAACTGTTCCATTCCAGTTTTTGAAAGTAAAACCATTCCAATAAATTCATAATTTGCTTTTCCACGGTCAAGACCTTTGCCAATATTCAAAATTTTGTTTTGGCGTTTAACATTAATCACCCGGTCACCAGCCAAAGGCGCGTTTTCAGCAATTACTAATTCAATATCTGATCGCTCTTCTGTTTTTCTAATTGAACTGTCAATAACAACTGTAATGTCATTCTCTGTTTTGAGTAATCTCTCGAGAATTTCATTATCAAAAATAATATCAGAGAAAATAATGAGGTTCTTGCTAGCGTAATTGTCTCCAGCTTTTTCAATTGAATCCATAATGTGTCCTTGCTCATAATTTTCATTTACAATTAAATTAATGTCATCAGCAACAATATGCTCTGCTTTGTAACCGCCAATAACGTTGATATCATCAACACCACAGCGTTTCAAAGCTTCCACACTTCTTTGCAAAATTGATTTTCCATTAACATCAAGCATAGTAAGTGGCCTGTCCTGAAGCAATTCTTTCAAACTTGGTTCAATACTTCTGTCACCAGCAGCTGGAATAATTGCCTTAACTGGCTCATTTGTTCTAACAAATTTATCCTGATCTTCTCGGAATTTGTCCATTTCCTGTAATGCAAAAAGGTCTTGCACACTAGCGATTTTAGAACCAATTTCAGTAATTCCTTTTTCTCGAATTTCTGCAAAAGTTTCATTAACATGTTTTACAATTGTACGAATTCCTTGATTAGCATAAATAACAAGCTTAACACCGTACTCTTTCATCTTCGCTTCTGTGAAAGTTGGATAATTTGTTGGAACCAGAACAACTGGCTTGTAATTATTCCAGGCCTTTAAGAAATCCTCAATTTCTTTTCCATCTGATTTTTTAGAATGAATAAAAATTGCATCTGCGCCAGCATCTGCATAAGCTCGTGCTCTCTTGAGTGCTTCTTCCTGACCCCATCCAGCAATCAAAGCTTCTACTCGAGCAATAACCATAAACTCTTCTGTCTCCTGAGCATTCTTTGCAGCCATTATTTTTCCAACAAATTCTGCAATTGGAGCTAATTCCTGTTTTCCACCTTCAAGTAAACTGTTTGTTTTTGGGAATTTCTTGTCCTCCATGCAAACAGCAGCAATGCCAGCATCTTCAAATTTCTTAACCATTCGGATAACATTCATTGAATTGCCGTATCCAGTATCGCAGTCAACAACAACTGGAATGCTTGTAGCATCATTCATACTAGTTGCAGCTGCAAGATAATCAGACATTGTAAGAATATTAGCATCAGGAACTGCGTGGGATGCAGAAACTTCTAAACCAGAAGCCCATACACCATCAAATTCATTTAATTCAACAAGTTTTGCAGTTAATCCATTATGAGCTCCAACGATCCGTACAAGATCCTTGCTTTCAAACAGTTCACGGAGTTTTTTTGCTTTGGTCATTAGATTTCAAGTCCTGATTTTGTATTAAAAAGATTATGGAAGGTAGGTTCTAAGCCGATTTGACATTTCTTCAGGTGAAATTTGCACTCTTCCAACTTCTCTCTTGCCTGCATCAACTATTACGCGGATAAAGACAGGCCCAGTTGGATTGTTGTTAAGAGTATTTTCAAGTGCTGTTTCTAATTCTTCAATAGTCGTTACTTTAACACAATTAACGTATCCAGCTGCTTTTGCAACATTTTCAAGCTCAATGCTTGGAGAAACTGTTTTTTGGCTTCCTGTTGATTCGTAAACACCATTGTCAATAACAATATGTAAGAAGTTCTCTGGCTTCTTGTTGCCAATTGTTGCCAACGCACCCAAGTTCATTAGAACATTACCGTCGCCATCAAGAACAACAACTTTCTTTTGCGAACTAAGTGCAATTCCAGCACCGATTGAAGCACCCATACCCATTGAACCAATCATGTAGAAATTTCGCTCATTATCGCCAGTGTCGTGAAGTTCTCTGCTAATGAAACCATTTGCTGAAATAATAACTTCATCACCTTTCAAAAGTGATATGATTTTTGAAACTGCTTCTTGTGTTTTCATTCAAGTGTACCTCTTTTGAAAATAACTGCAACTGGCTGATTTGTTTCTTGCATTTTTGCATTTGCTTTTTCTAAATCTTCAAGTGTTTCAAAAATAAAATATGGAACTCCAATTGAATCAAGTAGTTTTGTCATTGACTCTCCCATTACCCAATGTTCTGGAGCATCCTCTTTTGTTTCTCCTCTCCAGCTAATCAGCATCAAGGTTGGGATTTTGTAAAGTAAAAGAAGTGAGGACAGAACATTTATTGAATTTCCAAGTCCAGAGTTCTGCATAATCATTACTGGCGTTTTTCCAGCAAGCTGAGCCCCTGAGCACATTCCAAGACCTTCATCTTCTCGAGTTACTGGAATGTAGTTTTCTCCTGACTCAAGCTGACTGATTAGAGTTTTGAAAATAGAGCAAGGCACTCCAGCGTAGAAGTTGTATCCAAGTTCTGAAAGTTTGGCAATAAATTCGCCAGTATTAACCATTTGTAAGAAAAGTGTTTTGAAAAGTGGTTATTAAAGTTGTGATATACTATTCATAACCTTAAAATACCCAATTCCAACACCTGTTTTGTATGGAATTGCTATTACCTAAGCAAATACTCTTTGAGTTGGGAGCTATCAACAAACTATCTGAATATGTTGATGGAACTGATGTTTTACTAATTACTTCTAAAGGAATGCTTACAAGAGGTCCAGTTGACAAAATCAAAGAAATGTTAGGTGAAAATAAGATTTTCTCTGATGTTGAACCAGAACCAAGTATGGAAACAGTTGAAAAAGCAAAAGCACTTGGTGCAGATCTTGTTATTGGACTTGGCGGCGGCTCAGTTATTGATGTTGCAAAATACGTTGCAATGGAACTGAATGCAAAAAAGATTATGATTCCAACAACTGCTGGAACTGGAAGCGAGGTAACTCACAGCTCAGTTTTGAAAGTTGATGGAAAAAAGAAAGGATTCACGAATGAAAAACTTGTTCCAGATGTTGCTATTGTTGATCCTGAACTCACATTTACAATGCCTGAGAAACTAACTGCTTGCACTGGCATTGATGCTCTTGCTCACGCTGTTGAATGTCATGATTCAAAAAAGAGTAATGAAATTTCCAAGTTCCTTGCAAAAGAAGCAATTGAAACAATTAAAGAAAATCTCAATAAAGCAATTACTGGTGACAAGAAAGCACGAGAATGGATGTCTTATGCGAGTTTGTTAGCTGGAATGGCTTTCAGTAGTTCAGGAACCACACTTGCACATGGATTATCTTACCCACTTTCAAATCAAGGAATTCCACATGGAGAAGCAATAGCAATTGTACTACCACACGCAATGGACTTTAATGGAACAGATCCTGAACTTTTACAACAAATTAAAAAGGTAATTACAGACACTGGATTAGGAAATGTGGAGATTAAAGGAACAGCTGAAGAGTTAGCAGAAGTTGTGTTCCCTGACAAAATGCATTTGGAAAATAATCCAAAACCAGTTACAAAGGAGGACTTGATTAATATTTTCAAGAAAATACTAAGATGAAAGCAGTAATTGTTGCAGCAGGACGCGGAACCCGATTGTACGGGAATGATGCTGAGATTCCAAAATGCCTTTCTGAAATTACTGAAGGAAAAACTTTACTTGATTTAACAATTGAAAATCTGAAAAAACACGGGATTACAGACATTATAATTGTAACTGGATGGAAAAAAGAACAAATTCAGGAGAAACTTGGTGACACAGTAACTTATATTGTCAATCCATTTTTTGCAACAACAAACAACATGGCTACACTTTGGCTAGCAAAAGAAGCAGTAGGAGACGAACCGTTTATTTATTTGCACAGCGACTTGCTTTTCCATGATGGGCTGATAAAAAAAGCAATTGATTCAGAAGGAGATATTGTTCTTGTTACAGACACTGATGATTTTGATGAAGAAGCAATGAAAGTTAAACTGGATGAAAATGGAAACCTGCTTGAGTCTAGTAAAGCAATTCCGCTTAATGAAGCAGCTGGAGAATGGACAGGAATTATTAAATTCACATCAGCTGGATGGAAAAAACTAGTTCCAGAAATTGAATTGTTGCTTGGTGAAAGCCAGTTTATGGACTATGACACATCAGCTTTGACAAATTTAGCAAAGAAAGGTGGAGAAATAAAAATTGTTCCAACTGAAAAACTACCTTGGATTGAAATTGACTTTCCAGAAGATCTTGAAAGAGCGAAGAATAAAATTTATAAGACACTAATAGGAGATAAACAAGAAAATGACTAAGATATTGTTGGTGTATGCAAACAGTTTTATGGATAATCTTATACCAACTGGTCTTTCTTTATTGTCTGCTTGTTTGAAAAAAGCAGGACATGATACAAAACTGTTTGACACTACATTTTACAAAACCGTAGAAAGAACAGGTGATGATGCGAGAATTGAAACCTTACAGGTCAAAAGCACAAATCTGCAGGAATATGGACTTAAAGAAAAAAAGACAGATATGAGTGAAGATTTCAAAAATATGATTGATGAGTACAAGCCAGACCTTATTGGTTTGTCAATTGTTGAAACAACTCAAGAGATTGGATTGAAACTTCTCAATAGTATAAAAGACTTAGATATTCCAAAAATTGTTGGTGGGATTCAAGTAACAATGGCGCCAGAATATATTATTTCACAAGATTGTGTTGACATGATTTGTGTTGGAGAAGGAGAAGGAGCATTTGTTGAACTTGCAAATTGTCTTGATAAAAATGAGGATTACAGTCACATAAAAAATCTATGGATCAAGAAGAATGGTGAAATAATAAAAAATCCAAAGCGCCCTCTTATTGACATGAACACGTTGCCAATGCAAGACTGGACAATTTATGAAAAAGAAAGATTGTACAAGGCATTTGGAGGAAAACACTGGGTTAGCGGACCAATAGAACTGAACCGTGGTTGTGTTCACAGATGTGCTTATTGTTGTAATGCAAAACTTCAAGACATGCACAAAGGTGATAGGTTTTACGCAAGACAGCGAAATCTTGACAAATTTTTTGAAGAACTAAAATTCAGAGTAGAGAAATATGGATTACAGTATCCTTATTTGATTGCAGAGAATTTCATGCAGGGCGGATATGCTAGATTTGAAGAGTTTTGTGAAAGGTACAAGGAGTTCAAGCTCCCATTCTGGGCACAAATGCGTGTTGAAACAATTAATGATGATGTTGCTGAAAAATTAAGAGAAATTGGATGTGAACGACTTAGTATGGGTGTGGAGCACGGCAATTACGAATTCAGAAAAAAAGTTTTGAATAGAGACATACCAAATGAGGTAATCATAAAAGCATTTGAAGCAGCGAAAAAAGCTGGCCTGTTATGTTTTGCAAATAACATTGTTGGTTTCCCTGACGAAACACGAGAACTTTATTTTGACACAGTTGAATTAAACAGAAAAATTGGAGTGAAAAGTATCATAAATGTGTTCTGTGCTTATCGTGGAACTCACTTGCGTAATGTTGCAGTTGAAAAAGGTTATATGGACAAAGATGCTGTTGCAGGCGATTACAGACGAGATGTTAAGCTGAACATGCCACACCTTACTGCAAAACAAGTTGAGGGCTTACAGAGAACCTTTTTACTATATGTTAATCTTCCAAAAGAGTATTGGCCAGAAATTGAAAAAGCAGAGAAATTTGATGAGGAAGGTAATACTATTTTCAAAAAACTGGCAGACTTGTATTTTGAAAAATACGAACCAAAGGTGAATAAAAAGTGAAAAAAGAACAAAAGGAAAAAGTTGTAATACCAAAAAGAGAAAACGACCAAGTGTTGACTCGTGCACTTCACAGGCGGCTTTCGAATAATATAGCAAGAGTGCTGTACCACACACCAGTAACTCCGAATATGGCTTCATGGATT
>CAZWSR010000007.1:10169-45608 GCA_964636545.1 Candidatus Undinarchaeota archaeon | reverse complement strand
GCCAATTGAAAGGAAATTGGATGAGGGAACTGGATTAAGTTTATTGGAGCCATGACAAAAGAATTTGTATTGCTGGACACATGTATCCTGATAGATCTGGATACACGACAAAAGCAAGCAAGAAAAACACGAGATAGAATGAAGCACCTTATTGGAAAAGTTAACTTCTGTACTTTGGACAAGAATGTATGGGAGTTCATGAATATTATGGAGAAAAGAGAAGAAAAGAATTTCACATACAAACAAGATAAGAAGGGTAATAATTTTCTGATAATAAACACAATAAACCATAAATATAAAATAATAATACTCCATACTGAAGATACTCACGCTGGAGATATTGCTAAAATATTAGAAAGAAATCCAACATTTCCACTATTCCTGCTGACTGTAAAATATGTAGAGGATAAAATTATTAAAACGAAAAAAGTGAGCAATATTGATTTGATACTATTTGCATTTGCAACAGTAACCAACTTAAAAATAATATCAAAAGATAAGCACTTTTTTGACAATGAACTGCTAGACAGAATTAGTAGTATAAATCTTAAAGAAAACCAGCAAAGTGTAAAAGGGATTACATTCAGACCAAACCAGTATAAAATACTCTTGAGAATATTAGACCAATGAAAACAAATTTCGCAACATCAAACACAAACAAGTTTACTGAAGCGAAAATGCTTTTTGACAAGGAGAATCTTGAGTTGGACCATTACAAAGTGGACTTAATTGAGCTACAAACCGACAATGTTGAGGAATTGGCACTTTTCTCAGTCAGAAACGCATACAAAGCACTACAAAAGCCAGTTTTTGTAGAGGACACTGGCCTGTTTATTACTTCTTTAAAGGGATTTCCAGGAGTTTACAGCAAACAAACACTTCAGACAATTGGCTGGGAAGGAATTTTAAAATTACTAGAAGGTATTGAAGATCGTTCAGCTGAATTCAGAGCAGTAGTCGCATACAAAGACGGAGACAATGAAAAGGTATTTAAAGGCGTATGCGCAGGCAATATTACATCGCAGGCGCGAGGAAGGGAAGGCTTTGGCTACGACCCTATATTCCAACCCAAAGGATCTGAAAAGACCTTTGCAGAGGATGTGGTGGCTAAATCCAATCTGTCTCACCGGGCGCAGGCATTAGAACAGTTGGTTAAATATTTGAAATAGGCATCAGCTGTCAGCATTCAGCCCTCAGGGCCTGACTGCTGAGGGCCGAGGGCTCATACCTTAACCAATAGGACAAACAAATGGCAAGAATGTATTCACGAAAGAAAGGACAGTCTGGAAGTACAAAACCAGACAGGAAAACTAGCCCAGAGTGGGTTACGTTAGTTCCAGCTGAAGTTGAAAAACTAGTTATGAGACTTGGAGACCGAGGACTCAGCCCTTCACAAATAGGAACTTTACTACGTGATCAGCACGCTGTACCAGATGTTAAACTAGCTGCAAAAAAGAGTATCACTCAAATTCTCGAAGAAAACGAACTTCTTGGACAGCACCCAGTTGATCTAGAAGATCTTATCAACCGCGCAAGAAAAATCAAACTGCATTTTGAAGAAAACAAACAAGATATGGATGCAAAACGCGGACTACAATTAACAGAATCAAAAATTCGCAGATTAGCGAAATACTACAAGCGAGTAGGAAAACTACCTGCAGAATGGAAATATGGTGGTAAGAAATCCACTGTGAGGTTATAACGATGGCAAGAGGAACAGTAGACAAGTGGAAAAGCAAGAGATGGGTAGAAGTACTTGCACCAAAAATGTTCAATTCAAGATCAATTGGACACACTGTAACAAGTGATATGAAAAAGATTGTTGGAAGACGACTTAATGTAAACATGAACGAAGTTACAGGCGGACACAACCCACGACAGAAGATTATGCTAAAGTTCAAAGTTGAGAAAATGCAGGATGACAAGGCAATAACAAAATTTCTTGGGCATGTTATTCCACAAACTAACATGAGAAATGCTGCAAGAAAGAAAAACACAAAGACTTATGTGAACAAGACAGTCAAAACACGAGACAATAAGGAATTTGTTGTAAAAAGTATACTTGTAACAGACCGAAGCGCTGCACGATCAATAAGAACTGCAATTGCAAAGAAGTACGAAGAAGTACTACTTCATGAAGCAGGAAAAGCAAAATTCAGTACTTTTATTTCAGATGTTCTTGGAAACAGTTTTGCAATTACAGCAAAGAAAGAATTGCACAAGATTTATCCTGTTAGGCAGATTATTGTTGAAAAAACTGAAATCTCAGACAAGGTTGAACTTCCAGATGAGCCAGTTGCTAGGGAAAGGAACCGAGGATCAAGGGAAAATAGAACACATTACGGGGTTCAGGAACGAAGTAAGGTAGAGGAGAAACCAACAGAGGAGAAAAAAGAAGAGAAAGTAGAGAAAGAAGTTGCCAAACCTGAAAAGAAAGAAGAAAAGGAAAAGAAACCTGAGAAAGAAGAAAAACCTACTGAAAAAGAAGAGAAGCCTGAGAAAAAAGAAAAGGAAGAGAAACCAGTAGAGAAAAAGAAAGAGTAACACTTATTAACTACTCTTTTTAGTAATCTAATCGGCCATGAAGTAGTGAACACCCTCTGATAGCCCCAATAGATGATGAGATAGGTAGCTGCTGAGCCATTTTTTGATATTTATGCGGAATTTAGAGTTTAGATTTTGGAATTTGGATTAGATTCTGAATTCTAAAATCTAAATTCCAAACTCTGATTGGCTGCTGAGCCAATTTTTTTTATCCATTAAATATATAACTATAAATTTGTATATAGAAAGTATAATGAAAATATTCCTAGCAGGGTCATTCCAAGAACCAAAAAATGAAGAATTACTAAGATTAATTTATGAAATTCTAAAAGATAAAAATCATGATGTGTGGTGGGCTCCGGAAAAGAATAAAATACGTGGTTATGGTTCAAATGATGCAGAATTAATAAAAAATATAATAAAAAGAAAAGAGCTGGCTATAAAAAAGTGCGATGTTCTTGTTGCTGTAATGAAAAAAGCAACTTTTGGAACTGCAATGGAGATAAAGCAAGCTTTTGATAATAAGATACCAGTTATAGCATATATTTTATCATCAGACTGTGCTGATTTTGAAAGTGCAGCATTCAATTATAGAGTAAGTACAAGAGTAAAGGATGCTACGGAACTTCTAGAAGAAATTGAAAACTTAGAAGGGAAAACAGATAAAGAAAAATATATGGGTTTTGCAAATATTCTAAACAATAGTGGGAAAAATAACAATAACAAACCAAAGAAATCTAAAAAACGAAAAAAGAAGAAAAATCTAGAAAATTTTACAGTTTAATAATTAAGAAGAAATCTTTTTTTCAATTTTTAGTGCTTTAGTAATGGTTTTATACCATGTTTAACTAAACTAGCTGATGGAAAAACTACTAGCTGAGGCAATTCAGACAATTACTCCAAAAACAAAAGAACGAGACAAACTAAGACAATTTTCTAAACTTGTTGTGAAACATCTAAACAATCACGGATTTAGGGCTTCAGTGGAAGGATCACTTGCAAAAGATACTTGGATTTCAGGAAATCATGATGTAGATGTTTTTATTTATTTTGAAAAAGGAACACCAAGAAAGGAACTTGAGGAAAAAGGAGTTGCAGTTGGAGAAAAAGTCATTAAAGAACTTGGTGGAGTTCCTGAACTAGCTTATTCTGAACACCCATACACAAGATCAAATATTGGAGATATTGCACTCGACATTGTACCATGTTACAAACTTAAAGATATTAGACAAAAAGCAAGCTCAGTTGACAGAACACCATTTCATACTAAATACATTTTGGAAAATTTAACAGAAAGACAGAAATCAGATGTTCGATTACTGAAGCAATTTACAAAAGGCGTTGGGGTTTATAGTGCAAAAGAAAAAGTTCGAGGATTTTCAGGATATTTATGCGAATTACTTATACTGCATTTTGGAAACTTCAAGAAACTGGCACGAGAAGCAGAAAAACTAGAGCACGGACTTGTAATTGATGTTGCAAAACTATTCAAGAACAAGAAAAAAACATACAAATCATTTGATGATGCAATAGTTTGTATTGATCCAACAGATGAAAAACGGAATGTTGCAGCTGCACTTGATGAAAATAATTTCCAGATATTGATAGAAGCATTTAAACAATTTAATAAAAAACCAACAATTCAATTCTTTTTCCCAAATTTTATTGAACCATACAAAGAAGAGACTTTGACAAAAGAACTTGATAAACATGGAGAAATTTTCATACTTAAATTCAAAACACCAAAAGTACAAGAGGATATTTTGTATTCGCAATTAAGAAAAAGTTTGAAAGTTGTTAGAAAGAAACTTGAGTATTTTAATTTTAAAGTAATGCAAACAGATATGCATTCAAATGGTCAGGCTTATTTGCTATTTGAAGTTGAAAATACTGAATTACCTGAAATTGAAACAATTGAAGGTCCGCCAATTACTGTTGACAAGAAATATCAGGACGCTTTTTCAAATAAGTGGAAAAAGAAGAAACCTTGGATAAAAAACAAGAGATGGTATGTGAATTTGCCAAGGAAATACACTACTATTGAAAAACTACTCAAGAATATTTTAGAAGAGCCAACAAATAATGGTTTAGCAAAATATGTTGTTAAGAGTATAAACAAAAAGAATGAATTGCTTTCAGGGAAAAAGATTTTGGATGAGTATAGTGGCGATTTTGCGCGATTCTTGACAAGATATTTGAGCAAAAAAAAGCCGTGGGAATGGTAAGTAACTAAACTAAAGCTAATTTTTGATATCGTTCTAATAATGCATCAAAAGTATGGCCATCTTCATATGCAAAATTCTTTGAAACCTTGAAGTTCTCTCCAGTTGTTCTGCGGATTCGCGCCATATCCAAAAATCTCCATTCTTTTCCTTCATAGCGGACTGCAATCCACGGATCAGCTCCAAATCTTTGCGAAAATTCAACTAATTGCGCTATTTGACTGTAATTAAGAAGAATATAATCAGCTGAAAAGAACTTGCACTCAAAAGCTAGAGTTGTTTTTCCATTACTTGCAATTACATCAGGGCTTGGAAGAGGTCCAGAACCAGAACCAGCAGCCCTAACACAAGCAAAGCCGCGCTCCCATAACATCTTCACTAATTCGCGCTCAGCATACGTGCCTTTTTGCTTTTTATTTTTAACCAATGCAATAACCCCCACAATTATTCTATTGAAATATCTCCAGAATCGCGACTTTTTTGCTTTTTTAGAACAATTCTTAGTACACCTGATTCATAATGTGCTTGCGAATTATCCTTATCAACTGGTGTTGGCAAACGAACAATGTGTCGGAAACCAGTATAACTTTTTGAGAAACTAAAGAAGCCACGCTTTTTATTTTCATTTCCTGACTGCGACTGTGCTTCAATAATTAAATTCATTCCTTCAACATGAATATTGATATTGTCTTTCTGAACACCAGGAAGTTCAATTGTAACAATTACTTTATCAGAAGTTTCTTTTACACCAGAAATTGGTTTGCGGAATGTTCCTTCTTTCATGCGAACTAACCGAGGCATTGCTGGTTTGCGGAAAGAATTAGTAGTAAAATTTGATTTTAAAAGTCCTCGCATCATATTCTCTATTTCTTTTGTCATATTACTCATATCCGGCATCATTTCCCTATCATTAAAACGGACTACGGATTTCTTGAGGGTTTGAGGTTGGGGGTTTGAGGTTGGGGGTTTTGGTTTGGATTCTTTCTTTGAGAAATCCTCATCTTGATATTCTGTAGTGTATTTTCTCCACCAATTCTTGTCCTTTTTTTCAGGTTTTTTAGTTTTCGTTGTTTTCTTAGGCATTTGAATCCTCCTTTGAAAAATAATTTTTAATTGCTTCGCCAAAAGCAGTAGCTGCTGACGGACCATTTGCAGTAATTATGTTTCCATCAATAGTAACTGGTTCTCCTGTGAATGTTGCTCCAGCTGATTCAATTTCATTTTTTTGAGTTCCTTGCTCATCAACCCAGCCAGTCACTTGTTTTCCAGAAAGAATATTTGCTTTTGCAAGTGAAACTGGACCAATGCAGATTGCTGAAACAAGTTTTCCAGCTTGATAAAAAGACTTTATTTGCGCAATAAGGTGCTGGAGAACTGTTGGGTTATCATAAACTATATCACCCATTCCAGAACCACCAATAATTACTATCCCATCAAAGTCAGCAGGAACTGCATTTTCAATTAAAACATTTGGAATTATTTCAGATCCGCCAACACCACGAACTGGACTCATTACACTGCTCGCTATTTCAACATGGAATTCAGGACCTAGTGCTGTTTTTGTATTAAACAATTCAATATCTTGAAAGTTCGGAACTGCTATGAATAATAGTTTTTTCATTATCTCACCTAATTAGAATAGGAGTGAATTGGGTATAAATAATTAATGGAGAGTTAAACTTTGATGAAGAATTAGACAACTTTATTTTTTCTTTTTATAAGTACCCATAGTAACATGAGCTTTGTAAGCACTAAGCTGACCAACAGATAGGCCAGTATACTCCTCTAAAATTTCAGGTATAGTAACACCATCTAATAATAACTCAATTGCTTGATCTTTTTTAATTCTTTTTTTAACAGCAGAACCAATAAACTCACGAGGAACAATTTCATCAAGAACCTTTAATTTGTTTAATGCAACTTTTGCATATCTAAGACATTTGTTAAATTGCCGATTCGATTCTAGAACAGGAAGAGAATGAACATTATCAATTAGATGGATACCCCCGTTTGATAATTTCTTCATAACGAGATCCATAGGAAAGTTTTGTTTATTGAATAGTTGAGGATATTGATTAAAATAAAAAATATCAGAATACATTCCAGATCGTGTCTCATTAAGATAATAAAAGGAATCAATTTCTACAGGATAGTAACCTTTTTGATGACGAGCAATTAAAAAACCAAGAATGGCTATTTTCTGAAGAAACGAATCATGAGTTGGGCTCATTTTCTTAAATTCAGAATGAATAATCTCAACAATTTTGCCCCATTGTAATTTGTCATCAATTGCATCTGGACGATTAGATAGTCTACAAAATTCTTTAAAAGGTTCAATCAAGTCTACATTACTAATACCAACTTCTGCAATATCTTTTATCAAATTAGTTATTCCATAATCTCTTCTTTTGGAAAGTGCATCAGATGCATTATACTCTATTTTTGAACTAGCAGTTAAATCAAACTTAGCTAACCATTCTTTTCGGCCTTGGAAAGTCTGGAATGGTGCATCATACCACTCTTTGACACTTTTTGGTTCACGTCTACCAAAAAAATTTGTATGAAGAATACCACGAGGATAAAGGCGCGGTTTTCCAATAATGGTTTTAATAAGATAAACCATATCTCGAGTTAACATACCTTTAAAATCTAAACTAATAATATCAAACCGTTCATCTTCTTCTTCTAAAAAATCAGCAACATTTCTTAAAACAGTTTTAAATGGATGCTTTTTAGCTTGATTTTTTTTATATGCTGTTTTATCAATTTCAAATCCAATTATATTATCTGGAGAAATTCCAAGAGGTTCAAAAATTTCATAATAATCATAAGCTTCAACACTGGGAAGAAAAAGAACAGATAAATTCCTGCGAGTCTTAGGTTTTCTATAATATTTCAAAATCATATCACTAAGGTGCTTTCTGGAGGCTTTCTTAACATCAGAGATATATGCATTACCCATAAAATAAATAGAACAAAATAGTATAAAAAGTAAATGGAGCCTTGAGGGAGAATTGAACTCCCGACCTCTACCTTACCAAGGTAGCGCTCTACCGACTGAGCTATCAAGGCATGCTTTGTTTTGATTAAGACTTGTTAATATAAAACTTGCGGTCATTTGAGAATAGCCATTAATCCCTCAATATCTGCACATTGGTTGATTTCTCTACGAATATTAACTGCGCCTTCGAAATTTGTCAGGAATGCGTGCGAATGTTGTTTAATATCCTGAAAACGGACTAATTCAAACTTTTTAGCAAGTTTCAGATACTCTTTCAGCATTCTGATTTTGTCTTTCTTTTCAGGAACTGGCAATTCTTCACCTGTTTTCAAATAATGATTAATTCTTTTGAAAATACTTGGATCACCCATTGCAGCACGTCCAACCATTATATAATCGCACCCAGTTTCAGTAAGCATTTTCTGAGCTGTTTCACCATTAACAACATCCCCATTGCCAATAACTGAAATTGAAACAGAATCCTTAACATCCTTTATTGCAGTCCAGTCAGCAGCTCCAGCATATCCTTGTCCAAGAGTTCTTCCATGCACGCCAACTGCCCAGGCACCTCCGGCTTCAATCATTTTCGCTGTTTTTACAGGATTGCGGATTTTGTTATTGATTCCAATGCGGATTTTGCCTGAAACAGGAACTGAAACTGCATCAGTGATTGCTGAAATTATTTCTTTTATTTTAGAAGGTCGCTTGAGAAGTGCGGCTCCAGCACCTTGATTAACAATTTGTTGGTCAGGACAGCCAAAATTAAAGTCAAATGCATCTACTTGCGGCTCCAGAATCGTTGCTGCTTTTGCAATTTGATCTGTTCTTGAGCCGAAAAGTTGAACTGAAACTGGTTTTTCTTCCTTGCAAGTAGCAGCAAGACGTAAAGTGGATTGGTTATCCCTACATACAGCAGTTGCATTCACCATTTCTGAAAACACCATAGCTGCGCCATATTTTTTACAGAGAACACGATAAGCAATATCTGTAAAGCCAGCCATTGGAGCAAGAAATGCTTTTCCTTTAATTTCCATTAAGAAAGTAATTTATACTTGAGTATAAAAGAATTTGGTATGAAAGTTAAAGTTAATGGCGAAGAAAAAGATGTGCGAACTGTCTGGTGGGAAGATGAAAAAGTTGCTATGATAGATCAGCCAAAACTGCCATTTGAATTTGCAATTAAACAATTTTCTACTTACAAAGAAACAGCTGATGCAATTACAAACATGATTGTGCGAGGAGCACCTGCAATTGGCGCAACTGCTGCTTTTGCAACTGCTCAGGCCTTTCAAGCTGAGGAAGACATGCAAAAAGCTGCTGAGTACATCAAAGCTGCAAGACCAACTGCAATTGATTTGAAACATGGTGTTGACAGAATTTTGAAGGTTGGAAAGGACAATGCAGTTGAAGAAGCTGAAATTGTTTCTCAGGAATATATTGACAAGTGTAGCAAACTTGGTGATTATGGAAATGAATTAATTAAAGATGGTGACAAGATTTTAACTCATTGTAATGCTGGTTGGCTAGCTTGTGTGGAGTGGGGTTCAGCAACTGCACCAATTTACAAAGCAAAACAAGCTGGAAAGAATGTTTTTGTTTGGATTGATGAAACAAGGCCACGATGTCAGGGTGCACGGCTTACTGCTTGGGAAATGGAACAAGAAGGTGTTGAGCATGCTGTTATTGTTGATAATGCCGCCGGTTACTATATGAAAAAAGGTGAAGTGAATTTGTGCATTACAGGAGCAGATAGAGTTGCTAGAAATGGTGATGTTGCTAACAAGATTGGAACTTATGAGAAAGCAGTTGTTGCAAAAGCTAACAATATTCCGTTTTATGTTGCTATTCCATCAAATACTTATAATCATAATTGCGAAAACGGAGATGTAATTCCAATTGAAGAGCGGGATGAAGAGGAAGTGACACATATGTGGAGCAATACTGGTAAATTTAGAATTGCTAATCCAAATTCAAAAGCTAGGAATCCTGCTTTTGATGTTACTCCAGCTGAATTTATAACTGGTTATATTACTGAGAAAGGTGTTTTGAAAGCTGATGAATTGGAGAAATTGAAATGACTAAAGAAAAACCGATTTACATAACGTACGGAGCACATTTAGAAGAAGTTCTAGCAACACATATTGGGGAAGAATTAAAGAAAGAGAAGTTTTTGGAAGAACAAGGAGTCAAATATCATAAATGGAAAAGCGGATATAATCGCAAAGAACTGTTTGGACTAGACTGGTGGACTGGTACACTTAACACAGAAAAAGAACTAATGAAGGAAAAACCTAGAAAGAAAATTATAAGAGGATATGCACACAAAATGCATAAAAAAGAATATGAGCAGAAGGAAATAGGAAAAAATGAAAATTTCAATAATGAAGTAGAAAGTTTTTGTAAAGAAAAGGTAAAATTTATTATTGATTTGCATACATCACAAGGAAGCCAAAAAGAATACTCGAAACGAAAAGAACCATATATAGAATTAATAAATCCATTAAAATTAGATAAAAATGAAAGAATTCAAGAATTTATTAAGAAATTAAAAGAAAAAGAACTAATAGTAAAAGATATGGCTCCGCCATGTTTTATACCAAAAAATGATTGGATAATGGAAATATGGTTGCCTTCAAAAGAAGAAATCCACAATGGTTTATTTCACACATTATATTATGCAGATCAAGTAAAATTATGGTCAAACCATTTAAATGAAATAATAGAAAAAAGTAAAGAGGTTATTGGAGAATTGGTACCTTTTTTGAATAACTTTTATGGAGATAATCCAGAATTGTGCAAAGAAATGGCAACAATACATTACAAATCACGAATATTTGAATAATCACTCATACCTTAATGCTTCTATTGGATTAATTTTAGCAGCTCTTCTAGCAGGAATATAACCACCAAGTGAACCAAGTGCTCCTGAGAATAACGAAGCCCCAATAACCAACCGCAATGTAACAACTGCAACACGAGAACTCATTGCAGAATTAAGAGCAGTTGCAGCAAGGAAACTAACAGCAATAGCAAGAATACCACCAACCATGCTCATTGTAACAGATTCTGCAACAATTTCTGTGAGAACCTGTTTATTAGTTGCCCCAAGTGCTTTCATTGCACCAATTTCAGTTGTGCGCTCACTAACTGACATGAACATCACATTCATTATAACAATTCCTGAAATAATGGCAGAAATCAAACCAAGTGCGTAAATCATAACATTAATTTGACCAAGCATTGTATCAACCTGTCTCAACAACTCTTTGTCAGACATTGCATTAACATCATCAAACTCTTCCATTATTTGACGGGCAACGTTTTCAGTATCTTCTAGATTTGTTGCCCTAGCCATTATCATCATAACCTTGTCCTCTTTTCCACTAACTTTTTGTGCTTCTTCAAGAGGCATGAAAATACTGGCGTCATCCCCTGCACTGCCAATAGTCTCCATAACACCAACAATTTCGTATCTCTTTTTCTTTATTTCAATTTCATCTCCAACAACATAATTGCCTGTTTTTGCTAATAAAGATCCAACAATTATTTCATTTTCAGCATCTTTATCAAACATATCCCCATCTTGAAAACCAACATCCATACCATACATTGACCATGCACGAGGATTAATGCCAGCAACCTGTCCAGCGTCTGTAATTACGTATGCCATGCCCTCTGCAAACTCAATATCGCTTAGAGCTTCTATTTCTGGAATAAGAGAATCATCAATCTCACCAGACATCATAGCCATCATATCCATAGATCTGCCGTCGCCGTCACCTTCTGTAATTGTTATTAAACCAGCAAAAGAGCCGATATTCTCATCCATTGTAAGTTGAATGCCCTCTGAAAATGAAACCATAGTCACTAAAAGGAAAACACCAATGAAAATACTCAAAATAGTAAGGCCTGTCCTAAGCTTGTGCCTTCCAAGTTGTGAGCGAATCATTTCTAATTGCATTTATTTACCTCTTATTGCTTTGATAGGATCAATTTTTGCAGCTTTTATAGCAGGATAAAGCGTTGCGATAATTGTTACACCAATTGCAAATAGTACACTGAAAGTAGCTAAACCAATAGTTACTTTTGCAACAGCCATTCCAAGAATATTGTTAAGAGCCCTGGTGCCAAGAGTACCAAGTGCGAGTCCGCAGAGACTACCAAACAATCCCATTATAATACTTTCCTCAAAAAAGCGAATCATTATTTGCCGTCTGGTTGCGCCAACAGCTTTCATAATTCCAATTTGCTTCTTTTTCTCAGAAACAGACATTATCATAGTGTTTACAATTCCAAACATTGCAACAAGTGTAGCTATAAAACCAATTCCGAAAGTTGCGGCGCGAATTGTACCAATTGACTCTTTGACTTGTTGGGCCTGCTCTTCAGCTGTACTAACATCAAGATGAGGATATTCTTCTTTTATTGCATCAGCAATTTCACCAAGCATAGAAATGTCTTGTGCTTTTACAAAAGCTATTGTAGTGTATTCTTCATCTTCAGGAAACAAATCATCAACAGTTTCCCAAGAAGTTTGAAAACCATAATCCATTGTTCCGCCAACTTCTTCAAGAAGACCAACAACTTCTAAATCATAATCTTCAACACGAATATAATCTCCCATATCATACCCAAACGCTTCCCTGGCTTTGAATCCAACAACAACCGCGTACTCTCCAGCATCTGGCCAGTCTCCTTCCTCCATTTCTAAATTATCAAAAGCAACAAGATCCATTTTATCAAGCTGGATACCGGCAAGGAAATGGCTCCCAGATTGTGCAAATCGTATTCCTGTAGTTGCTTCAACACCAGAAATCTGCTCTATTTCCTCTAATTCAGAAAGAAGAACTTTTCCAGAGGGCGGACCCATATTAGATTGCCCAGATTCTTGCAAAATCAACCGACCAGACACCATTTCAAGCTGTCCTTCAACCAAATTAATTATTCCTGAAGAAATAGACCCAAGAGAAACAATAGTTGTTATTGCAATAATTATACCTAACGCTGTGAGAAAGCTGCGCAGCTTATGGCTACGAATGTCCTTCAGCGCCAGGTCTATCATTCAGAGGACTCCTCTATCTCTTCTTCTTGAGAAATGGTATATTCAGTGGTGTTTTACCCTTCTTCCTGCGGTAGATGTAAATTGATTCAATAACCACAATTATGAAGAAGATTACTGACCATTTGCTTGTTTTTCCACTTGAACCAGGAACTTCAATGTCAATTGTTTCATCATAGTCCATGTTCTCATCATCAAGATAATGTATTACAAGCTGAGCAGATCCTCGCCTGAATGTCTTGAATCTTAAAGTGGAGTGTTTGTCTGGCTTTAGTTCATTGTCAATCTTGACACCCATGATTTTTCCACCTTGAACCAACTCAACGCGAATTGCTTTTGCCTTTGCTGTTCCAAGATTTTCCATCTCAACTTTGAAATCTGAACCATCAATTTCAGTATTCAAAACCTCAAGTTTTGGTGTTCCAGAAACTGGAATTCCAATATTAAATGTTTCAATATTTTGATTACCACTATCATCATCATAAGTCAAGGTTATTGTAGCATCATAAGTTTCTGTTTCAGCATCGCTGTCTACATTAATTGTGAAATAGAACTGAGCTAAACCACCAACAGGAACCTGACTAACATAATCTGTCCCACCAGATAGGACTGGTTTGATGTATTCAGAAGTAGCAGCGATTTCGGCAAACAAACTTGATGCAGGATTGTCTCCAACATTTGTTATAACTGCAGTGAGCTGGATATTCTTCCCAGGTTCAATATGATCCTTGCTGTAGAGAATATTGTCAAGGTGCATTGAAACATCGCTTCCAACATTGAAAGAAAATGTTTTCTGTAGTGGAGATTGTGTTCCACCAGAATACCAGATTTTGATAGTTATGCTCTTGGCCCCATCAGTTGCATCACTTGCAATAATAAGTGGAACTTTGATTGACTTTGTTTCACCAACACCGACACCACCCATACTAACTCGACCAGTGGAGTAACCAGTAACAGATGCATCAGCAATTAATTCATAATACAGGTTAGATGCACTTATTTTTCCAATGCTTTTGACAGTGAAATGTAAATTAATTGTATCACCCTGCTGAGCAGATTTTTCAACAACACCACCTTCAATTAAAAGTTCAGTGTTTTCGCTCGCGGCAACTGGTACTGCGAGTAGTATTGCAAAAAGCAACATTGTTATTAATATTTTTTTCATTTGTTTCCCTCTTTATCCTAGTTTTTCGTTATTAGTTGTTTGTTATTCGTTTACGAAGAACGAACTACGAAGAACGAACTACGAAAAACGAACAACAATCAGACAGTATACCACTCTTTCATGTGTTTACTATCAACGATTTTACCGTCCTTCATTAGGACGTGTTTCTTGGCCTTTTTAGCAAGACCAGGATCGTGAGTAACCACGAGGATTGTTTTCCCGTGATTTTTTTGAAGATCGTGAAGTATATCAACGATTTCATCCCCTGTTTTTGTATCAAGGTTTCCAGTTGGCTCATCTGCAAGAATGATTTCAGGGTCATTAACAAGAGCACGAGCGATTGCAACACGCTGCTGCTGACCTCCTGAAAGTTCATTTGGATTATGATCCATTCTATCTTCCAGATCAACGATTTTAAGCATCTTTTTTGCTTTTGCTTCAGCATCAGCTACTGAAAAACCAGCAAAACGCAGAGGTATTGCCACATTTTCAATTGCATTAAGGCCGGGAATGAGATTGTAGGCCTGAAAAATGAATCCGAGCTTGTTTCTTCTGACTAAAGCGAGCTCGTCACTCGATAAATTGGAAACATCTTGTCCTTCAAGAAAGACCTGACCTTTAGTTGGCGTATCTAGACAACCGAGAATATGCATGAGGGTGCTTTTTCCTGAACCAGATGGTCCGAAAAGGGCTGCATACTCATTATCATAAATTTTAAGGTCAACACCACTTAAAGCATGTGTAATATTGTCTCCGTGACCGTAAGTTTTCCATACTCCTTTAGTCTCAAATATAATTTTTTTCTCCGTCATTTCTCCCCGATAACCATAGGAAGTGGGGGTTTAAAAAGGTTTATAGAGGAGGAGAAAGATATAATTTAATTAGAATGCACAAAGAAAACTTTAAAATTCAGACACCAATTGTTGTGCCTATTTACACATCAGGAAAGGTAAGTGCAAGTAATGATTCAGCGACTTTTGTAAGAATAAAACAAAGAGAAAAAACAATCATCACATTGAAAAATATAGTAAATGTTGGCTCTTTTCAAGTGATATACAAAGATATGGATGATGAACTTGAAATAAAAACAAAAGAAAAAATAAAAATTAAAGGAGATTTGAAACTTATACTTAGAGGGCTTTGGGACGAAACAATTGGATTGACAAGCTCAGGGGCAAGTGATGTTGCTGCAACAAATATTGTAAATATGCTTGGAAAATATGTTACTTTGCTGAATGCTCATTTTAAAGATCAAATTAGTGAAGAAACTGAAGAAAAAATAGAAGAAGAAATTAAAGTAGCTGAAGCAACACCTGAACCTCCAATAGATTTGAATACACTTGGTGAAGAAATTAATGTTAAATGTAGTGGGTCACAAGTTCCATGCCACAGACAGGTGCCAGATATACAGCTTGCTGAAATAAAGAAAATAATATCAAAGGCAAATAATGGCGAGGAAGTACATGACAAGTATTTTATGACATATGGATTTCTTAGAAAAAGTGGAGCAGGGGGGTGTTTTCAAGCAACACAGAGCGCAATTGGGTGTGCTTTTAGAAGTGTACACTGTAGTGTGAGAAACATAAAATTTATTCCTGACAGAAAACTACCATACAGAGCATTTTTTATTATGCCAAAAGGGATGAAAGGAGGACTTTCTGTTTTGATGAATAAGGTTTCCTTAGAACCAATAGAAATTATTCATGCTCTTGGAACAAAAAAACAAATTGCAGCATTTACAAAAAAATATGATTATATAGAAGAAATTGATGACAGAGACACACAGGCAACCACTGCAAAATATTTTCCAATAGAGGTACCGATGGCTACAAAGGGCCAGGATGCCAAAGAAGCAACTGAAAAAATAACAATTTATATGGCGAATCCATTTGGATATGCACATTATTCAAAGTTTATAGCAAACCCAGGACAAAATGTATGGAAAAAAACCCAAAATGTCTATAATCATGTGTTTCAATTAGCAAAAACACACTATAAGAAAAAAGACTATGCAACAATATTGGAAATTTTTAAAAAAGCAAGAGAAATAATTGCCTCAGTATTTGTTGGAGAAGGAGATGAAATAGAAAAACTAGACAAATATATGGTAATTACAAACTATGAAACCTTGCTACAATATCTAAAGCAATTACTGAATAAGGTTAACATAAATGAATTCAAAGAGAAAGTTCTTGAATATGCAACTCCAGTAGTACAGATACCTAATGATTTTTTTGAAGATGACAGAAAAGATACTTGGTATGTAAGATTCAAGTAGTAATCCGAATAAATTCATCCGCACTAATTTCAAAAACTTTCTTTTCACCAATTACGCCAAGAGTATCAACAAATGCCTGAGCTTCTTCCTTAGTTCCTAATTCTTTCCAAGAATGCATAATTGCTTTCTTCAGCTTCTGTCTTTTGTGCTGGAAAGCTGCTCTAACAACTGAATCAAATTTTTCAGGTAAAACAACTCCTCCACGCCGCCCCGGCGCCCCGGCGCCCCGCTTCTTCGGAGTTATTCTAACTATTGCTGAATCCACTCTAGGAATTGGATAATATTCTTCTTTTGGAATTTCTTCAAGTAATTCAACATCTGCCCTGACAGCGCAATTAACTGATAATCTAGAATAATCAGATGTTCCTGCTTGAGCAACCATTCTCTGTGCAAATTCTTTTTGAAGGCACAGAACCGCTAACTCTGGACCATATTTTAGTATTTTGAAAATCAGCGGAGATGAAATTGAATATGGGACATTTGAAATTATTTTATTGAATTTTGGAGTTTCATATTCAACAAAAAGTTTTTCCCAATCAACTTTTAATGCATTTGCAATTACAATTTGGATATTCAGTTTCTCTAGAATTTTTCTGAACCGAGAATCCAGCTCAATTACAGTAACGTTTTCAGATTTTTCAAGAATTTTCTCAGTTAAAGTTCCAATTCCTGGACCAATTTCAAGAATATTATCAAGTTCAGTTACTCCAGCATACTCAACTTCTCTTTGTAGAATTGATTTGTCATAAAGAAAATGCTGATCAAGAGATTTCCGAGTAGTTAAATTGTTTTCACTAAGAATTTGTTTAAGCTTGGAAAGTTTCATTACTCTTCCATCAATGCCTTGTATGCATCAACATCTGCCTTAACCTGCTCTTCAGTTGGTTTCTTTTTCTTTTTCTCAGGTTTTGGATCAACAGTTATTGTTTTAACATTATCTTCATCACCTTCAGCCTGTTCACTAGCAGCAGATAATGGCACGCCTACGAAAATTTTATACTTGATTTGTTTCTTTTTGTCATCTTCGCCCTGAAGTTCCCAGATAATTCGTTTGATTATGAGTTTCTGTGGATCTGGAAGCAGTTTAACACGAGCAGCAATGTCTGCATAGTTCTTGAAAGGTGTTTTGCGGATTTCAGTGATTTCCCACATGTGTTTCTTGCCAACACTTGGCAAAAGCTCAAGCCTGTGCAATCTAGTTGTAAGTGAACCGCACTCATTAAACCATGTAACGAATTCTGGTTCTTTTGTATCAACAAGATTTTTTAATGTGAATTCAAGCTCAACTTGTGCAGTTGAAGTTAAATCTTTGTAATTGAGCTTTCGGATAATGTGGTGGACCTTCTCTCTTGTGCTTTTTCCAATGTAAATCTTGTCTCCAGCTGAAACTGCTTGCTCTTCTCTGAGCGAAACCTCAAGTAAGGAAAAGAATTCCTCACCAACAACTTGTGCAATTCGTTTCTCGCGCTTATATCCAGGAGTGTTGCTATCAACACGTCCCTCTGATAAGTAGTCGAGAACAATTGCATATTCTTCAGAAGGCATCTTACTTTTTCCTGTATTTATTTAGAATTTCAAGTATTTGAGAGAGTTCTTCATCACCTAGGACAAAGTGCTCTTTTGCGAAAACTAGTTTAACTTCTTCAGGATTACTTGGCATTACATCAGCCAACGAAATTGCGTGTGACTGGTTGAGCTTCTCCAGCTGTACAAGCTCTTCAATAAGCTTGGCAGTGTCTTTAGTTGAAAGTTTGATGAATTTTTTGCAGTACTCAAGAGTGAGATTCTGCTCGTAACTGAGCTCGCCTTGTTTCTTCCTTTCAGTAATTATATCTTTTACATTTGCGAGTGATACTGGTTCTTGTGATAGTGCACGTTTTCCAATCATTTTTTCTCCTCTTTAGTAGTAGTTTTTGGCTTAGTTGCTTTTGGTTTGGTTGGTTCCTTTGATGCAACTTTTGACTCTTTGCTCTTAGCTGTTGGCTTTTTACCTGATGGCTGAGAGCTGACTGCTGACACCTGTTTCTCTGGTTTCAAGTGTTCTGGCCTGCAAGTGAATTTCTTAATTAATCCACCATCTTTTACACCAACAATAAATGAGCGACCTCGTGAAGCAAGAACTTCGCCAAGACGACCTTTGTATCGTGGGTGCGGCATACCGGAATGTACTGAAGGATTGATAGCTAAACGGACCTTATCTCCTTTTTTAAATATTTGTAGTGCTTCAGCTATTGAAAAGCGTCCGCCTTTCAGTTTATTTCTAGTCCTTGATCTAAATCCTCTTGATCTTCGCATGTTCCCATAAACCTCAAGCAGTTTTATGATTGAATAGCTTATAAATACCTTTCTATGCTCACATAACATTTATATACACCTAATTAGTGTGTTATAAGCCTCAAAGGTTCTAATTTTGAATCTTAATGAGACAATGACCCCCAATAGGGGATAGTTGAGAGGTAAATTAAAATGACAAAAAACGAAATTCCAGCAGAGAAATCTAACCAGGCGTACGAGGCAATCAGCCGCGCTAAAGACTCAGGACGCATCCGAAAAGGTGCTAACGAGACAACTAAAGCAATAGAGCGTCAGCAAGCGCTTTTGGTAGTAATGGCAAGCGACACTAGCCCCGGCGAAATTCTAGCACACATCCCAGGATTGTGCGAAGAAAAGAATATTCCATACATTTCTGTTCCTAAGAAAGAAGAACTTGGAAAAGCTGCAGGCCTTAGCGTGCCAACAACTGCAATTGCAATAGTTGAAGCAGGCGATGCAAAGAAAGCTATTGAAGATCTTGTAAAAAGCGGAAGTGCACCAGTTGCAAAAGGAAAGGAAGCTGACAAAAAAGAAGAAAAGAAAGAAGACAAACCTGCAAAAGAAGAAAAAGCAGCTGAAGAGCCAAAAGAAGACAAGAAACCTGACAAAGAAGACAAAAAGCCTGAGAAAGAAGACAAACCTGCTGAAAAAACAGAAGAGAAAAAGGAGTAAAGGCCAATGGCCAAGACTAATCCAAATCTGAAAGAAGTAAAGAAAGAAGCTAAGGGCGAAGTTAAGCAAGATGTTACACAACAGTCCACTCCAGCTAAAGTTATAGAGATAATTAGGAGAACTGGTGCAACTGGGGAAATCACCCAGGTAAGATGTGAACTTCTTGAAGGACGAGAAACTGGTCGTGTTATGCGAAGAAACATAAAAGGCCCAATCAGACTTGGTGACATCTTAATGCTTAAACAAACAGCTGTTGAGGCAGCTGAAATAAGGCAGGTATAAAAATGGCGGAAAAATGCACATTTTGTGGTGAAGCACTTGAAAGAGGCACTGGAAAGGTTTTTGTTAGAAAAGACGGTGCACTTTTATGGTTTTGTTCAAGCAAATGTGAAAAGAATCAGAAACTTGGTCGCAGTCCAATTAAAACACCTTGGACAAAAGCATACAAAAAGTTCAAAGGTAAATTAACAAAAGCTGAAGAGCTCAAAGATGTGCAAGCAGATGCTGAAAAGAAAGAAGCAGAAGCAGGAAAGCCAAAAACACCAACATTCAAAGAAGATAAAGAAGTAAAGGACGAGAAAGCTGGAAAACCAGAAAAGAAAGAAGAAAAGCCTGCAAAAGAAGAAAAGCCTAAAGAGGATAAAAAATAAATGGAAGAAACTATTCAAAAAACTTTTTCAATGATAAAGCCAGATGCAGTTAGTAAGAACTTGATTGGCGAGATTCTAAAACGACTTGCAGATGCTGGTTTTACTTTATCTGCTGGAAAACTTGTTAATGTTGCAAGAGAACAAGCAGAAGAACTTTATATTGAGCACAAAGAAAAAGAATTTTATCAAGGATTAGTTGATTTTGCTTTGGAAGGTCCAGCATTCTTGATGGTTTTGAAACGTGATAATGCAATTTTGAAACTAAGAGAAGTTATTGGAGCAACAAATCCAGCAAATGCTGAGGCAGGAACTATTAGGGGCGATTTAGCTAAAGAACAAGAATTGCCAAGAAATATGATCCATGCTTCTGACTCACCCGAAAGTGCTACTCGTGAAATTGGAATATTTTTTGAAGAAAGTGAGCTTGTGAATTAAAGGTTTTGAAAAGTAAGTCGCTTACTATCAGTTTTACATCACTGTTAACAAAGGTGTTACAGAAAGGTTTATATATGTGTTATTAGTATGTTACAAATTAGTAACATTAGTGTTATTATATTTGTAACTGGTCAATAACGACAAAGTGACAAGACCGTTACACTTATAAAGACAGAGATGTTACGGAGAAGTGACGAAATGTCAAATGAGACCACAACAGACCTCGTCAAAAGGGTTGAGGATTTCATCCACACCCAAGAGCAAGTGTCAATACAAGATGTAGCAGAGCAGTTCAATATATCGAGATACCGGACTAACGGTTATCTAGGTATGTTGGTTGGGGCGGGGAAAATTGGGGTCAAACAAATAGGACCTGTAAAGGTTCACTATTGGAGGAGATAAAAAATGGCTGGATTTGCTCAGTCTCTGTACTATGCAATGGCTCCGCTTGCGCAAGCAACAATTGGACTTGTTCCGAAAGCAGTGGCCGCGATTATTATAGTAATCGTTGGTTTCATTATCGGAAAACTAATTGGTGCTGCAATAGAGGAAATATTGCTGAAAGCCAGAGTTGACCAATACGTTCGATCCAAACGAACAGAGATAAAACTAAGCCACATCTTTGCAGTGATTTTGAAGTGGGTTATTTATCTAGTGTTCCTCCAGCAAGCTGCACACACGTTGGCAATACCGATAATCTCAACCTTCTTGGGCGAGATTATAGCATTCTTGCCTGGTGTGATTGAGGCCATAATAATTGTCGGAGTTGGCTACGCACTTGCTAGATATGTCGAGGGACTGGTTCGGGATTCGGAAGTAGCTTACTCTGGTATTTCCAGTAAGGTATTCTTCTTCTTCATCCTTTACCTGGCCATTGCATTGGCACTGCCTAATGTGGGGATTAACGCAACACTTGTCAACAGTATTTTACTGATGCTAGTGGGCGCTGGTTGCCTCGGTGGAGCTATTGCAGTTGGACTAGGCGCTAAGGAAACGATCGGAACGATCGCGAAGAAGTACCTGTTGGACGTACATAAAGAGATTACAAAAGCAGAAACTCGAAGAAGAAAACGGTAAGATTAACAAAAACGACGCGGTTGCTTAAACACCAGCCGTGATCGTCCTTACTTAAAAACATACATTTGCCTGGAAGCGGCATAAAGAACTCTATGTTCTAAAATGCCATTCTCCCACCTCCCTCAGGGCGCATCGCGTGTCCTTTGCCGCTCCCGGCGCTTATTTCTTTTTAATACCCTTTGTCAATGTATCAAGAAATTTACCCAAATGCATTTCATATTCACGTATTAAGAAATCTTTCACAGGACGCATTGGAGTTGGTTGGAAATCAATAACATAAGAACCATCGCGTGATTTTGTAATTTTAATATCGAGATTTAAAAAATCCTTGGGAGTTTCAGCAGTTAGAATAAGTGGATAACTGATTTTGCTCTTGTTCAAGAGCGGAATGCTTTCAGCAAAAGAAGAATGCTGTAATCGTATGAAAGTGGAGTGCTCATCAATTAAAACAACCTTCTCAGTCCACAAACCAGTATGCAGGTGCTTGGCTTTCTTGTCAAATTTGTCAAGTAGAGTGATAAATTCCTCTTTTTTGTTTATTACTAAGTCCATTTAATTGTTTAATACAACCTCACTATCTTTTCCAAAAACCGAAGGAAGACTAATGATGTATGAGCCACCTTTTGAAAGAACAACGACAGGACGACCTTTCATTAGTGCATCTAGATTGATTTCATAAATACCAATGTCTTTGACTTTTATTGTTTCAATTCCGAATTTGGATTTTTCATCTTTTACGGATTTTCGAGCTTTAGCATATTTACCTGGAACAGTTTCTGTTTCATAATCTTCAGGACTTGTAAGCAAGTCCTTCTGTCCCTCAAGTTTCTCTTCTTCTATTTGTTCCTGTTCAATTTCCTTTATTTTTGCTTCAATCTGCGTGAAAACTTTGTCAGCACGCTCAACATCAGCCTGCTGTTTCACAAATAAAAATATACGAGCTCCACAAGTACACCCATCAAGTATAGGAACCTCATCATCTTCGTAATATTTCTTACACTTGAGACACTGGTGCATAAGTCTTTATTGACCCCCTGTTGATACATAAAACGCATCAGGATCGCGCTTTATTTTTTTAATTAGATATGATGGGCCAACAAATGTCAGTCCAGGGCGAGAAATATCCATTCTGAGAACAGAGGACATTACACGCAAAACCATGTTGTACCACATAGTATTTGATTTTTCAAGTGTGCAGAATTCAATGCCTGTGAATTCTTCTTTTATGCCGTGCATTGTAGCAGTAACAAGTTTTGCTTCCTCATCTGCATTCAATGCCTGGTCAATAACAACAATGTGACCTTCTTTTACTTTATCGAGAATTGCATTAATACGCTTTTCAACAGACAGCCCAGACAGGTTTTTCATTGACATGAAATCCATGTTCAAGTCAGAAGAGCGGCGTGGTTTTGATGTAGATTTCTTTTTTGATTTGGCTTTGGGCAGTGATTTAGGTTTTGACTTTGCTTTTGGTTTGGATTTGAGTTTTGCTTTCTTTTTAACCATTTTACACCCCCACCTGTTTAGCAATTGTGCTGTAAAGCTCGTCAAGGTTTGTGCCCTTGAGAGCTGATATTTCAACAACAGGGTGTTGCGGGAACGCATCACTGATTGCTGAAGGTTTTGCAGTCGCCATGTCTGTCTTGTTTGCGCATATCACTACAGGGATCCCTTTTGCTTCTAAATTGCCAAGCAACATGATGTTGACCTGCGTTAGCGGGTCTTTTGTTGAATCCATCATAACAATAACATTGTCCACATTATCTAGCCATTTTATTGCTTCAATAATTGCTTTTGTGGCTTCTTCTGCTAGAGATTTGGCTTCGAGTTTCCTGTATTTTCCAGATATTTTCTTTTTCTTGACTTTTATGTTCAGTTCCTTTGTAAGAGCAGTAAGAGTAGACTCTTTAACTGCTAGTTTGACTTTCTTAATAAGTGCTGGCTTCTTGGTACTTTTAGTGAATTTAAGTTCCTTGTTTTTTGCAATTTTCTTAAGATGTGCAAGTGTTAAATCAGAAAATGCCACACCAGAAACAGGACTTGTCGGCAAACGCTTGAATTTCAAGAATTGTTTGTAATCAACCTGAGTTGCAAGACCTGGCATGTCCAGCAAGTTCATGCTAAGTGTTTTATTTCCTGATTTTACCTCAACTTTTTCCTTTTTCTGGATCATTCTAGTTGTGTGAGGCATCTCAGATACAACACCGACAGGCTCGCCTAACCAATCCATTGAGATCTTGTTCGCCAAAGTTGTCTTTCCTGTGTTGGGCTCCCCGTAAATTCCGAGACGAATGTCACGTTTTTTACCAAAGAGCCTGTTAAATACTCCCTTAATTCTCCTAATAAACTGATTCATTATTATCCATTCTCCCCTAGACCTATCTATAGTACTCACGAGTATTTAAAGGTTAATGATTTGCTAGATGAAACCTACAAGTGTCAATAAGTAGAAAATAATACCAATAACGATGCCAGCGAACATCATTTTTACACCATGTAGATACAAATTCTCCTTTGCAGTCCTGCCTGCGAACATTCCAAAACCGAAAAGAGCGACCATTACAGCACCTAGAGAATAATAATATGCGTGGGCTGTTGTGAGGAAACCCAGTTTTACAATAAAGAATGGCGTAATAAGGATAAAAGCAACGAATAAAGGTACAAGACCATTCACAACTGCTATAGTGTACGCCATAAGTTTCTCTTTACGAGCATAATGAGTATTGTGCATTTTACGTAGCATGTGTTGTTCCAGCTTCTTTATTGAGCGCTTTACTTCTGAAAGCTCAGCAGTATAGGCACCCCACACCCCTGAAATGCATAAGGCAATTGCAGCACCGACACTTGGAAGAATAACAAGCTGTACATTTGTGGTTCCGGCAAAGAAATTAGCAAGAATTATACCAAGCATTGTCAGGGCTCCGTCAAATGAATTCATTATAACATAACGGCGTACTATTTCATTCCCGAGAATGCGTTTTAAAAATTTCATTTTTTACCTACTTGTTAGAAATACCTTCACCAAGTGAGAGGATATTCTCTTTTCCAAGCACAACGCGGTCAACACTGTGAATAGCGGCCCCCGCATTAGCTATAATCTTTTTAACAGCGTCAAAGTTGATATCATTTCCTTCTAGAGTCATTTTTATAGATTCGGTCTTAGTGTCAACAGCATATACGCTGTTGTTAACACTGAGAACAGAGGAATTTCTGCACACGAGTTTACCGAATTCAACAATACTAGGATTGTGAGGTTTTAGAACGTCAAGTACAACGATCTTAATTGGAGCTCTTCTTGAACCTTTAGTTGCCATGTTAATGAGATATGAGATTGGGGTATTTAAATGTTTATTTTACAACTCCCCATTTTCCAATTGCTGTGTCAAGTTCTATGTGTTTTTTTGAGTATTGTTTGAGGGTTTGTTTTTTCATTATTGCATCAACTGCTTGTCTGAGTGCTGTACCCCCGACCTGAGTGCCACCAGGATGTCCATGAACTCCGCCACCACACTGGATTACAATGTCCTTGCCATATAATCGCACAAGTGCTGGAACCATTCCAGGATGCAGACCGCCTGAGCACACAGAGAACACAGGTTTTAATCCGTGTAGTGGCTCATTCATTGCTTTGTGAATTTGTTGGATTTCTTGGGATGGTCCTTGCATTTTTCCAACTCCAGTTCCAATATGGAGCTGGTCAACACCTGAAAGGCGAGCTAATTTGGCAAGAGCTAGCATTGAAATTCCGTGTTTTGAATAACGGGTGATTGCAGCATGCATTGCTCGGTGTGCGTGAATAAACATTCCACAGTTTTGATTGCGAATTCTTTGAAGAGCACCGTATCCGACTGTCAAAATATCAATCATAATGCATTTTCCACCATGATCTTTCACATATTGGGCTCGTTCTTCCATGTCAACAGCTGTTATATTTGGAGCATAGACTTTTTTCTCGCCAGTTTCTGATTGAGCACGATCGCAAGCATCTAAAACAAGTGGAATTCGGTCATTAAATCTGCAGAATTTCTGATCTGTTAGATTTTCATCATCTTTTACAAAATCAAGACCACCTGACCAAGCCTCATAAGCAGATTGAGCTGTTTGTTTTGGGTTTAAACCAACTTTTGGTTTTACAATTGTACCAGTATGCGGCCTTTTGGTTTTGTCTGTTCTGAAAATTTTACGGACCCCGTTCATTCCAAATGCAGGACCTTTGAATGTTTGTGCATATGCTTTTGGAATATGAATGTCTTCAAGACGGAGAGCACGAATTGCTTTCATTCCGAAAATATTGCCAGCTGCATCGCTTAGGAATTGTGGGATGCTTCCAGCTTCAAAAATATCAATAGGATATGCGATTTTAACTGTATTTTTTCCAATTTTGAATACTCTTGCACCAAGATTGTACATTGATTTCTGATCAGAATGAAGCTGAGTCCAAGTTCCTGTTGAAGATTCTGCAGCAAGATGTCCAGCTGCCTCACGCATATTTGAAGCAGAGACAGTGAAATCACAAATAACATCGCTTGGCTTGGGTTTGTAATTCAGCTTAACATAATTTGTATTTGAAAAGGCCATAATTTTGGGTAGGGAAAAAGGTTATTTAAAGGTTGAGATGCTAGAAAATGCCATGACATACGAACTTTTAGAGCATGAAGCAGATATTGGCGTGAAAGGAATTGGCGCAACTCTAGAGGAAGCTTTTCAAGAAGGTGCTAT
This sequence comes from Candidatus Undinarchaeota archaeon, assembly GCA_964636545.1. Taxonomy (GTDB): domain Archaea; phylum Undinarchaeota; class Undinarchaeia; order Undinarchaeales; family UBA543; genus UBA543. The sequence goes on along the minus strand of CAZWSR010000007.1, from coordinate 19,473 downwards.
GGCAATGTTTAGTGTTATGGTTGATTTAGAAAAAGTTGGGACAACTGAAAGTGTTGATGTTCATTGTGAAGCAGATTCAATTGAAATGTTATTTGTGGAATTTTTGAATCGCTTGCTTGCTGATATGAGTATTAGTGAAATGGTTTTTGCTAAGTTTGAAGTGAAAATAACAAAGGGGACTCAGGAGCTCGGGGGCACCGGGGCGCCGATTGAAAAATATACATTAACTGGAAAAGCTTTTGGAGAAACAATTAATCAAGAAAAGCACCAGACCAAAACCGAGGCGAAGGGAGCTACTCTTCATGGACTTAAGTATGAATTTGAAGATGAAAAACATCAGATTCAATGTGTGGTGGATGTGTAATGGATTTAACATTAAACAAAACAGAAGAACATATTTGGGAAATGTCAAAGAATGGCGACATGCTAGTGCCAGGTAGGATTTATGGAGATGCTGAAATAATCAAGCATCTTGAAGATGATGTTAAAGCTGGAAAAGAATGGCATGCTCTCAAGCAGGTTTACAATGTTGCTTGTTTGCCAGGGATTCAGAAAGCTAGTTTAGCAATGCCTGATATTCATCCAGGATATGGTTTTCCAATTGGTGGAGTAGGCTCTTTTGATGTTAAAGAAGGGGTGATTAGTGTTGCTGGTGTGGGTTATGATATTAATTGTGGAGTACGAACACTAAAAACAACTGTTGCTAAAAAAGATGTTAATCAGAAAAAGAAACTATTGGCAGAAGCATTATTCCAAAGTGTTCCAGCTGGACTTGGTTCAACTGGCGATATTAAACTAACAGAGGAACAAATTGATGAAGTTCTTGTAAAAGGTGCAGAATTTGCAATGGAACAAGGTTATGGAATCAAATCTGATCTTGAATTTATTGAAGAAAATGGAAAAGTAGCAGGTGCAAGTCCAGAAAATGTTTCTAAAACAGCTAAGCAGAGACAGTTTAAGCAGATTGGAACACTTGGCTCTGGAAATCATTATCTTGAAGTGCAATATGTTGATGAAATTTTTGATGAAGAAGCTGCAAAAGTTTATGGGCTGGAGAAAGACCAGATTTTGGTTTCAATTCACTGCGGAAGCAGAGCGCTTGGACATCAAATTGGAACTGATTATATTGTAGAATTGGAAAAAGCTAGCAGAAAATACAATATCCCAATTAAGGAAAAAGAACTTGTGTGCGCACCTTTCCAAAGTGAGGAAGGACAGAAATATTTCAGTGCAGTTAATGCGGGAATTAATTGTGCATTTGCAAACAGACAGGCATTAGCGCATTTAACAAGAAAAGGATTCAATACTGTTTTCGGAACAGCTGATGAAGATGTTGAAACTTTCTATGAAATTGGTCATAATACTTGCAAGCTGGAGAAACATGATGGAAAAGAATTGCTTGTTCACAGAAAAGGAGCAACTAGAGCTTTTGGACCTGGACGAGATGAAGTTCCAGAGAAATACCGCTCAGTAGGTCAGCCAGTTCTAGTTGGCGGAACAATGGGAACTTGTTCTTATATTTTGCATGGAACGCAAAAAGGAATGGATGACACTTTTGGAAGTGCTTGTCATGGAGCTGGAAGGGTGATGAGCAGAGTGCAGGCCAAAAAACAGTTCTGGGGCGAGACAATTATCAAGGAACTTGAACAAAAAGGAATTATAATTAAAGGACATTCAAAAGCTGGAGTTTCTGAGGAAGCACCTGGTGCTTACAAGGACGTTACTGAAGTTGTAAATGTGATGCATGAGTCGGGTATTGCGAAGAAAGTTGTTAAAGTTAAACCTCTCATAAGCATAAAAGGATAACTATGTGGGGTTGAGCGAACAAAGTGAGCGAACACCCCACGACGTGACGCACTCGCCGGGCGTCCACTCAAGAACCAATTAACAAATTTCACCAATTCAAATATCAGCGGCGATGGGGTGCACAATGCTGGTATTGCGAAGAAAGTTGTTAAAGTTAAACCACTAATTTCTATTAAAGGTTAATTTTTAGCGTGTTTTTCAATCCAATCAGCAATAAGCTTATGACACTTTTCCACAGAAGTCTTCACACCTAATTTGTGCAATAAATTAATTGAGTTATGGAACATACCATCAATTGTTTCAAAGTCAACATCAGAATTAACGTCGTTGATTGCTTTTTCTAGTAACTCTGGCTTTTTTTGATATAATAACAAGAGTTCATCAAGTTTTCCATAAATCATTATTGTTGGAAGATCTACTTTTTCGATGTCAACCATTGCATCAAAATTTTTAAGCTGCTTGCGAACTTCTGAAAAATCAACATTTGCAAGAAACTTTGCAGCACCAAATATTGCAGCTGTCCGAAATTTATAATCTGCAAGTTTTATTGGACAGCCAACAAGAACAACACCAACAATATCTTGTTTAACATTATCACAAATGGATGCTTTTAGGGACATTAATGCCCCTAAACTGTGGCCGACCAGTATAACTTTCTTGTGAGAACGCAATTTATACTTCTCTTCAGGATTTTGCATGAAATTTATACTGTGCTTAACATCTTCCAATGCATTTTCTAATGTTAGTTTACGAAGCTGCTTGTTTTTGCCAAAACGACTCAAACCATGGCCGCGGAAAGTCATAGTGAGTACGTCAAAACCGCGATTGCGAATTACTTTTGCCATTGGCTCAAATAATTTGCGGAAAAGCGTAAGTCCGTGACAGATTATAACTCCAACATCATTTGCTTCTAGTTTTTTAGGAGAGTAGAAAGTACCATGAAGATCAGTTTCCTCGTCAATTAGAACTGATTTGCCATCATAATGAATGAATTTGTGAATAATCTTTCCAAGACCCATGGAAAATATTAAGGTTTTAATGATTTATAGAAGTTTTGCATCAATAACGCATCCTCTTCAATATTCGGACTTTCTGAAATAACAATTCCTTTAATATTGAACTCTTTCCAAACTTTCAAAAGTTCTCTCCATTTGAAATCTGATTCTTCCAAAACCAGATGGTTCCGCTCTCCTTTTGCAGTATAATTTATTCCAGACATGTGGATGTGCATGTTGTCCAATACTTTGCGGCCAAGTGTTTTCTCTAATACTTCAAGCATTGTTCTGAATTCTGTAGTAGTATTATCTTTCCCACCAGTTCTTGCATGCAAATGAGCAAAATCAACACAAGGAAGCACTCCAGAAAGTTCTTGAGAAATCATGCAAAGGTCTTCTAATCCAGAAAATTGAGTTAGTTTTCCAGTTGTTTCTGGCCTGACAAGGATCTTATTTCCTTCATCTCGCAAAGTTTTGACAATGCTTTTCAACTCTATTTTGATTTTTTCATAAACTTTTGCTGGTTCTTGTCCCATGAAAAAACCAGCATGGAATGTAAATGTCTTGGCCCCACAAATATTTGCGATTCTTGCTGTTTTTAATATACGATTGATTGAGGCTTTCTGCTTTTCAGGAGTTTGAGAATTTAAATTAATGTAATACGGAGCATGTGCTGACAAGACAATTCCAGTTTTCTTTTGATTTTCAGCAACTGTTTTAGCTGTTGCTTCGCCCATTCGTACTCCGCGCACAAACTCCAATTCCATACAGCCCAGCCCAAGCTCCTTGACTTTTTCAAGTGCTGAAGCACTATCGCTCTTTGTTGAGCTTATTGGGACACCAGCGGTGCCGAATAGTAGTTGGTTCATTTGGTTAAAGGCAGTAGGTAGTAGGCAGTGGGTAGTAGATGAGGGCTACTGCCTAGTGCCCAATGCCTCCTGCCAATATCAGTAAAATGTTAGGTGATTAACTATATAAATGCTAGATGATTATGCAAAATTGATAATAATGTTCGAAACATTCCTAAGCACTGTAACTGCAACAACTCAAGTATGGTTTCAATGGTCAATCAAAATTGGAATTGTTGTTCTCATATTAGCTGCAGCGCATTTTCTAGTAAAAGGTATTAGTGGATTAATGCGCAAACACATGAAAGGGCATATTGAACCAACTGTTCTTGAGCTTTCTGAGATTATAGTAAAGGGAGTTGTATATGTTGCTGCGCTTTTGATAATTCTACCAAGTTTAGGAATACAAGGAATTCTTATGCCAATGCTGACTTCAGCTGGAATACTTGGTATTGTTCTTGGTTTCGCACTAAGAGATTCACTTTCAAATGTATTTGCAGGAATTTCAATATTCCTTGATGAGCCATTCAAGATTGGAGATATGGTAAAAATCGGGGACTTAACAGGAAGATTATACGATATTGGACTTAGAAGCACACATTTGAAAACTTTTGATAATAATTTAATAATTTTGCCAAACAATCTGGTTGCAGAGTCACAGATAATCAATTACTCAAAGAAAGATCCAAAAATCAGAGTAAAAGTTGATGTAAGTGTTAGTTATGAGACTGATTTAGACAAAGCAAAGAAAGCACTGATTGATGTTGCAAAAAAGAATAAAGAAGTTATGAAAGATCCTGCTCCAGATATTGTTATTGATGATTTTGGTGATTCTGGAGTAAAATTAGAACTTCGTGCATGGATACCAAATGCTCATTTTATAAAGAAAACTCCGTCTGATTTACGCTACGCAATTAAAAAAGAATTCAGAAAGCGCAGAATAGAAATCCCTTACCCTAGGATGTTTGTTATTAACGGCGGAAAGGCGAAACGATAGTTAGAATTTGGAGTTTAGAGTTTGGAATCAACTCTAAATTCCAAAATCAAAACTCTAAATTCTGAACCAATCTCACAAACTATCAGAAATTGTAGTCCTGATCACATTTACCACAGCGCTGTTCTTCCACATTTCCATGTTCTGCACAGAAAGAATTTTTACAATTCTCCATTCTGCACTGATACTCTCCTGGTCCGTTGCACTTGTAGCAAACACCTGTTTGCTCGCTTTCGTTGTCAATGTTACCTGTCTCCACATATATCACCGTTTGAAAACGCGTATATTATCCTTTAAATATGTTTCGTTGACTCTTGTTAAATCTTTTCCAGGCATTGGGCAGTAGGTAGTGGGTAGTAGGTTAACCCACTGCCTAGTACCTACCACCTACTGCCTGAAAAAATTTCAACAACACTACTGGCAAAAGTTATAAGGAGAACACTACAAACCAAAGATAATGGATTATGCAAAACTAGCTACTGTTTATCAGGATCTGGAAAAGACCACAAAGAAATTAGAAAAACGTGATATTGTAGCTGATTTTTTCAAGAATTGCCCTCCTGAACAGCTTCCAATAGTTGCATTACTAGTTCAAGGAAGGATTTTTCCAGCATGGTCTGAAGTAGAATTAGGTGTTGCTGCAAATATAATGATTAAAACACTTTCAAAAACAGCCGGATTGCCTGATGATGAAGTAAAAAAAGAAATCAGGAAGTTCGGAGATATTGGTGAAGGTGCTGAAGCAGTAATGGAAAAAAAGAAACAAGCCACACTAGCTTCACAGAAACTTACAATCAATAAAGTTTATGAGAATTTAATTAAGATTCCAGAGCAGAGTGGAAGTGGCGCAATTGCATTAAAAGTTGCGCTTTTGTCAGAATTACTGAGCTCAGCTAGGCCAGTTGAGGCAAAATATATTGTTAGAACCGTTATGCAGGAGATGCGTGTTGGTGTTGGCGAAGGAATTGTGAGAAACGCTATTGCAAAGGCATTTAATGTTGAGGAAGATCTTGTTGAAAAAGCAAATAATGTTACAAATGATTTTGGAGAAGTTGCTAAAGTTGCGAAGAAATCAGGAAAGACTGGACTTGAGAAATTGAAAATGGAATTGGGACATCCACTAAAGCCAATGCTTGCTCAAAAAGCTAAGGGAATTAAGGAAGCAATTGAATACATGGGCGGAACAGCTGCTTTTGAAATTAAATTTGATGGCATGAGAATGCAAATTCACAAAAATGGAAAAGAAATTACTGTTTTCACAAGACGATTAGATAATGTTACAAAACAATTTCCAGAAATTGCTGAATATGCAAGAAAATGTATTACAACAGACAAGTGCATTGTTGAAGGAGAAGCAGTAGGAACAGACCCAAAAACCAAGAGGCCTCTTCCGTTCCAGAAATTATCTAGAAGAATAAAAAGGAAATATGATATTGAGGAATTGCAAAAAGAGATTCCAGTTGATGTTTACTTGTTTGATATTATGATGCTTGAAGGCAAGAGTATGGTTGAGACTCCATTTGATGAGCGCAGAAAAAAACTTGAATCAATTGTGAAGGGAGTTGAAGGAAAATTCCAAGTTGCAGGCCAGATTGTTACTGGTGATGAGAAAAAGGCAGAAGCATTGTATGAGAAAGCTTTGAAAATGGGACATGAAGGAGTTATGGCAAAGAATTTGAAATCAATTTACACACCTGGCTCAAGAGTTAAGCACATGGAAAAGATCAAACCAGAAATGGAAACGCTGGACCTTGCAATTATTGGAGCACTTTGGGGAGAGGGGCGCAGGAAAAAGTGGATGGGCTCGTTTATTCTAGGTGCAAATGATACAGACAGAGGAGAATTTGTTCAAGTTGGAAAGGTTGCAACTGGCTTGTCTGATGCTGATTTAGAAGAGCTGACCAATTTACTTAAGCCAAATATCACTGAGGAGAATATCAATACAGTTGAGATAACTCCAAAAATCATTGTTGAAGTAGGATATGAGGAAATTCAGAGGAGCCCAACTTATGAAAGTGGATTTGCTTTGAGGTTTCCGCGAGTCAAAACCATTAGAAATGACAAAGGACCAAGCGATACTGACACAATTGACAAGGTTGAAAGGCTATATCAGATGCAAAAGAAGTGATTTTTGATAGTTACCACTGAACAATAATAATTAAATACTACTTCACAGACATTGTAAATTACCTGAGGGAAATATTAATGAAAGTTGAGGACAATACTCAAAATCTTTTGAAAAGAGTCGGCCTAAACCAGTATGAGTCGGCAGTATACAAATCATTATTATCACGAGGAGTTTCAACTGTTGGAGAAATTGCGGAGAGTTCTAAAGTACCAAGATCAAGAGTTTATGATGTTCTAGGAAGTTTGGAAAAGAAAGGTTTCTCACTTGCTCAGCTTGGCAGACCTGTAAAATATGCAGCAGTTAAACCAAAAATGATTGTTGACAAATTAAAGGGTTTTGCAGAAACAGAATATAAGCAACAGCTTGATCATCTTGATAATGTCGGAAATGATCTTGAAAAAGAGCTTGGAAAAATAATAAACACTTCTGGAAAAGAAGAAGGCGGCATAAGCATTATCAGAGGAGAAGATAATATTCAAAATCACATAAAAGAAATGATATCAAGTGCAGGAAAAAGTATTTTGAAAGTTACAGATAATAAAGGACTTGAAAGATTGCACAAGCACCACAGAGTTCACTTGAATTCAGCTAAAAAACGAGGCGTAAAAACCAGAATAATCACTAGTAATCACAAGGCAAAACTTCCAGATAATTTCAAAAGTTTTGCAGACACACGACACAACAAAAATTTGAATGGGCGGTTTTTAGTAAAGGACGGAAAAGAGGCATTTTTACTCACATCCCCAAATGCTGGGGTTTGGGTGAAGGGAAATTACCTTGCTAATTCACTTGGACAGATGTTTGAGCATGCGTGGACTGGCAGTATAGTTTTCTGAATTCTTAACAACAACAAGGTATTTATTCAAGCAAATCTTAGAGTATTGCAATGAACGAGCCATTGTATAGTACACAAGGAGATTTTGCAAACAAAGTTATGAGACTGGTTAGTCAGTCGAATAAGTTCTTGGAGAACATGAAAGCAATAAAACCACTCCAGAGCGGGACAAAAGGAAAGCTAGAAGAAGTAAAAAAACTTGTTTTTGGTGCAGATGTTTCAAATGTATCAAGTATAGGAATAGAAGTAGAGGCACTTGATTCTGAACTTCAGACACTTTTGCAGAAATTTTATGTTGTACAAAACAGCTACAGCAGAGACACTACAATGGCAAGTTTCCTTGGCGATTTCACTAAGAACCCAAAGGATGCATATTCTAAACTTGTCAGCTACAGTGACGGGTGCATACAGCAAGTTGATTCAGTTATAACTGCGTATTCGCGAGTTGAGAAAGGAATTACAAAAGCAGATTTGTGGATAAAAAGTATGCTTTCACATTATTCTCCAAAAAATGTATCTGACAAAGCAAGAAAAGCAAGAGCAATTGTTGATGCACTTTCTGTAGTTGTTTCACAGATAAGGGGGGCAAGTCATAATGCAAAACTTGAGTTGCTAAATATACGGAACCTTGCAGTAAAATACGCAAAGCCGCCAGCAAAAGGTATTGGTCAGTAGATAAAATGAACAAATATTTTCCATCATCAATAGCAGTAACAGAGGCAGCTGAATTGCAAATGCAATTAGCTGAAGACATACAATTAGATGATAGTTTAATTGCTGATCCAAAAACAATTTGTGGGATTGCGATTTATTCTCGTGGAAATAATGTAAAGGTTGGACTTGCGTTATATAATGTTGAAAAAAGAAGCGCAATAACTAAGAGAGTTTTCAGCGAACATGTAAGTTTTCCAGCACTTCCTGGATGTGAAGGATTTAGAGAAGGTAAGGTTGTTGTAGATGCAATTAAGGATTTTGATAAAGCAGATGTTTATTTGATAAACGGGCATGGAATAAATCATCCAAGACGGCTTGGAATAGCATCGCATGTCGGTCTTGCACTTGATGTTCCAACAATTGGTGCTTCACTTCAGCTAATGTGTGGAAATGTGCAGGAGGAAGATAGTGGGAAATATGTTTATGAAAATGATGAGAAAGTTGGAAAACTTGTTAAAAAAGAGCTTGGCTCACCTGCGGTTTTTGTAAGTCCTGGTCATAAAATTAGTATAGAATCAGCAGCCAAAATAGTAGAACGTGTCTTATTGACAAAGATTCCAGAGCCTATTCGGCTTGCACAAGAGGAACTTGTTTTTGAGTTGAAGCGACCGGTTGGCCAGATGTGATGAAGTGAGTTGGTTGTTTTATTTCTGGTGTAATTGGTTCTGGAGTTTGGAGTTCAGAATTTAGATTTTGGAGTTTAGATTCTTCCTCACCTACTGCCTCCTGCCCAGTGCCTTCTGCCGCATCATCAGATACCTCACTAACAAGCCCTAATTTGCCTTCAATATCTGCCAATCTCTTGCTCATCTGCGCTAAAGCAACCCAAAGCTGCGCATCCCGCACTTTTAGGGTGCGTTTGTATGCATGTCGTTGGCTATGTGTGCGCTGAACAAGGCTGTTAAGCTCATTATGAAGACCTTCATCTAAATGATGTCTCCAACTCCCCTTTTTCTTTGTTTCTTTTGCTGGAGCTGGAGCTGG
>CAZWSR010000007.1:0-10069 GCA_964636545.1 Candidatus Undinarchaeota archaeon | reverse complement strand
GCTGGAGCTGGAGCTGGTTGTTCAGAACCTTGCTTTTCATCCCCCTCTCCCTTGCCCTTTTTTAAAAAGAGCTTCATGACGTCTTCTAACTTCATGTCTGGAAAATCTGTGTGAGGAGTGGTATAAAAAGGTTAGGGTAACAGGCATCTGGTTTCAGGCATCAGAACTGAGCCCCTGTGCCCCGGAGCCCCAGAAAAAACATTAAACAAATCAAACTATTCAGCTAAATTAACCGCAAAACACCAATTCCCATTCCTTTCATCACAAAACCAACTAAGATCAAAAATGCAACTGAAAATGCAGTGTCAACCCAACCGCCAGTGTTAAATGGACCGCGGATCCACAATCCCCAAATTGGCTTGAACCAGTGAATTCCTTTTGTTGTTATTGTATCTAAAACAAGGTGAGATAAGAAACCAATTGCAATTGCTGCAAGGTAGCATTGCCAAGCAGATATTGAAAATATTTTGAAAATTCCGAAGAATACAAATAAAGTTATTGCACAGCCAAAAAAACTGTGGTAAATTCCCCTATGTCCCATTAGAAATTCTGCAAGACGAGAGAATCCAGGAAGTTTTTGACCAATTTTGGAGTTGTGATTGTCAATATCTGGAAGAAGTGAACCAAATAATGCAAATAAAAGATAACCGTGTCCAGTTATTACCACCGTTCCTGCTTTTGCTAGCGCTATTGCAAAAAGAACTGCACCTGCAACATGTGTTTGAGCTTTCATTAAAAAGAATACGAAGTATTAGATTATAAAATTAACCATAAAGACCTTGATAATTTTTCTTATCTTGCTGATCAAGTGTTTCCATTATTGAATAAACTAGAGTATCTCGAATATCGCTTGGATTAACATCATGTAATTCATCTTGAATATTAGTGAAAACTTCATAAAATGCTTCTACTGCTCCGCGTTCAAAACCGTCAAGCTGCATTGCCATTTGTTCAAGGTCAAGATCATCTTCAACATCACCAAGTTCGCCGATTATGGTGTGAAGTGCAGTTTTTGCCCAGAGACGGGCGTCATCAAACCCACTACCTTGAAAGGATTTTTCAACTTCTGAAATACAAGTTTGCGCAACATCAGTTGAGGTTTTTTTAAGTTTAGTTAGAACTGATTGCACATTTTTTGGAATAGCCATTACAATTGGATTTAAAGATTAAGTGTTATTTATAGATTGTGGAGATTTTACCATATACAGTTCTTTGTATTTGTAATTGAATTTCCTGTAATATTCCCGAGCACCAATTCCGCTTAAGATGTATAATTTGCTGTCAGCAAGTTCTTCAGCTTTTTCTAATAATTTCCTACCCCAACCGCGATGCTGCATTGCGGTTTTTTGAGCTGTTTTTCCGATTTTTACTTCTGTTCCATAGACATGAAGTTCGCGCACAATCCATTTAGTTGGAGTTTTTCTTAGTCGCAAATATCCAATCAATATTCCTTTTTCAAAATCTTCAGCTGAGATGAAATACTCTGTTCCGCCAGATGCAAAATATTTTTTTGTTTTGATTTTTATGTTTTCTGGCACGTTTCCTTGTCTAAGTTGATGTCCAACTTCCCTGCAACGAATACATTTACATTTTGCTTTTGCTAATTGCCTCAAATTACTATGCTGAACACCTGCTGCAATTAAATTTGTTGGAATATCTCGCTGAACACGCATTATGCGAACCCAAGGAGGGACAAGTTTCTTAATTTTTGAAAGAAGTTTAGCTGCTTGTGCTGAGTCTAGTGGTTTGTATTTGCCTTTTTTCCATTCTTTGTAAAGTTCAGTTCCAGAAATCACTAAAGTTGGATAAATTTTTATCATATCTGGCATGAATTTGCTGTCAGTAAATATTTTTTTAAAAGAAGCAAGGTCTTTTTCAGTAGTTGAACCAGGCAAACCAGGCATCATGTGATAAAGAACTTTCAATCCAGCATCTTTTGCAATTCTAGTTGCATCAATAACATCCTGAACAGTGTGACCTCTCTGAATTTTCTTAAAAATTGAATCATAAGTTGTCTGAACACCAAGCTCAACGCGAGTTGCACCTAGGCTCAGCATTCTTTTTACATGCTTTGCTTTGCAATAATCAGGACGAGTCTCAATTGTAAGGCCAACTGGACGTTTTGACGAGGTTTCAGCTGCTTTTTGTGCTGATTTTAAAGTCCTATATTTCGCCGCCCCGTCTCCACGGCGCCCCGTCGCCCCGATTATCGCATTTAAACAATCTCGCACAAAATTCTTCTGATATTGCCAGGACATGCTTGGGAAAGTGCCACCCATTATAATTAATTCAAGTTTGTCAGTTGGATGACCTGAGTTTTTGATTTGATCAAGGCGATTTTTCACTTGATTAATTGCATTGAACTTGTTTGCTCTTGCTCTTCTAGCTGCTGGCTCATCACCAGTATAACTTTGAGGAGCTTCTTTGCCTTTTGGGCAGTACATGCAGGTTCCGTGCGGACATTTGTGTGGTTTGCACATTACAGCAACAATTGAAACACCAGAAAGTGAGCGAGTTGGCTTCTTGAAAAGCAGATAATGTAGTGCTTTCTGTTGTTTTTTATTAGCTGCTTTGAAAAGATCATAATGTCTAGGTATTGAAACCTTGTATTTTTTCGCTATGCTCCGCTTTATTAATCTGAATCGTTTGTCAGTAGGACGCTCTATCATTACTTGATCAAGGATTTCCTTGAGAATTTTCTTATTCATTAATAAAAAAAGATACTCAGCCGTCTATTTAAAACCTTCAGAAAGTAATATGCTAGTTATTAATCTGATGTTCCAACACTCTCGTATTCTGCTAGAATCTTCTTAATTGAGACCATTTGGTCACGCATTTTTGCTATTTCATCACTAAGCTCTTCTTCTTTGAGCTGGTCATTAGCAATTTTGTCTTGAGTGCTATTAATAGAATCTTGGAGTTTTGCTATTTGAGAGTGTAGTCCACCCTCTTCATTCTCCAATTTTGTTATTTTGCCCTTTGTAAATGACATCTTGTTCTGGAGCTTCTTTAGCTCTTGCTCTAATCCTGAAACAACCATATTTGGAGTTTCGGTTTTAGGTGCAGGAGTGCTATCTGGTTGTGTGTTTGTTGCTTCTGGCATTATAAATCACCTTATGATGTCTGTAAGCATTACCTCTTTATAAGTTTAACTGGGAATATCATTTCCCCATTTTCTTCCTTAGCCGCGCTTTCTCTGCATCATAAATCTTCTTTGAAATATGCTTTTTGTGATATGCTTCCTCAACAAGGGCAAGTTGTTTGCCAAGATTTGACTTCTTTGTTTCTTTAACAACAACTTCCATTTTCGCATCACCACGAGCAACTTTCTTACTTTCTTTAACTGTTTTCTCAAACTTGTGCAAACCTTTGTAGCTCAAGAATCCAACAACAAGTAGGACAAGAACAATGAAACCAATAAGAACGGGAGACATTTTGAAAATGCTTAAATAAGGCTGTTGTTCTGCGAGCTTGATAACTGCTTTTTCAAGGTCAGTGCTTGCACCTTCAGTATAAGCACGAGTTTCTTCAAGCCCAACCATTCCAAAATTATCATGTGCAATTGCAAGTTTTTCTTTTGAATCAGTAATTAAGTCAAATACAGCACTCACGTTTCCACCACGAAGACCAACCCATTGTGACTCAAGCCATAGCTTGTTTGCTGTTGATTTCAAACTACTGATTTGATCTGAAAGAAGCGCTTCTGCTGTTGGTTTTGCAGTGGAGGGGATGATTATATCAAAGAATTCCTCAGTTGATCCTTCATCAGCTTTTACAAGAATAGATGATTGATAAGTTCCAGGGCTGGCTTCTTCAGGGATTTTAAGATTAAACAAGTAAGTCCCTTTTGATGCAACAGGCAGTTCTGCAATTGATTCTGGTGTGAATTTTGTTTCAAAAAGTGTTTCTTGAACAGACAAAGCAACATTTGAAAGTGCAACTTCCCCAATATTTTCAACAATTATTGTATGCAACTGTGTTTCGCCACGTTGTATTGAAATATTTGGTTCAAAGATTAAGTGCATTCCAGTTTTACTAACAGAACCAGATACAGCAAAAACAGAGAAACCAGGTGTTTTTGCTTTGTAATGAATGAATTCTGGTGATTTTGCAGTCTGAATTGTTTCAAGTGAATCCCACTTCTTGTCATGGAATCTGTACAAAACTACAGTATCTTCCCCAATACGATTATCATTTATCCACTCACGCTCAACCTTAAATTTGAGCCAGATTTCAGTTGCAACGCCTTCTTCAAGATTTATAAATTCAATTTCAGAATAACTGTAAATCACACCAGGTGCTTCATTAACACTGAATGGCTTATTTACAAAAGCTCCAGCAAAACCATAATTCCTTACTTTAACAACAACATCTTTTACATCCATTGGAAGATCAAATGTGATTATTTCTATTGGAGTCTTGACATTTGGTGCTGGAATAATATTCTTGTTATCTCCTTTAGTTAAGATAGGGTATTGTTCCTGCCATCGGAGAATTTGAGCTGGCTGGCCACCAGGGCCACCACTTCCTCCGCCACCACCTCCGCCTCCGCCGCCTCCGGCGCCACCTACACTACCAGGCCCAGGTGGACCTTCTGGTGGTGCTTCTTCCTCTTCATCTTCATCATCACCATCATCAGCTGGTTTTGCAAAACTGAGGCCAACTGAACCAACAGAAGCATACCCAGTTGCAGAACTGTCTTTAGAATATCTTCCAAATAGAATTGAAGCTCCACTAATAGTTAGGACAACAGCTAGAATAAATAGAACAATAGCGGTTCGGATGTCTATTTCCTTTGGCAGTTTCATGGGTTTAAGTATTATTTCTATAATTTTTCACTTATATATAGTATTCTTATTAATCCCTGAAGAAGTAGAACACAACAGTACCTTCATAATTTCTTAATTCTGCATCTTGTGGGACATGTGCTTTTACTTGAACTTCAAATGGCTCATCTGCTTTTATTTTAAAATTATTTTGAGAAACAGAGACCCATTCTGCAAATTCTCCTTTAGCTTTGACTACTACTTTGGAATCACGAGAAGATGTCAAGATTACAGGACGCATACTTGCGCCACCTTGCACAACACCACCGAACCACACAGCATCAGTATCAACATTTATTCCAACATTATCATATTCAACAGTCAAATACATGTCATGTTCAACCATAGCATAGGGACTAAAATAAAAAATACCAACTGCAACAAGAACAACGATTCCGGCAATAATAAGAATTTTATTATTCATCTGAATCTCCTTTCTTTGTTTTTAGAACCACAACTGCAAGGAAGATAACAGCGAGTATTAGAAGAAGAACAGCACCATACAACATTGTGTTTACGGTTGTATCTTCAGAAATTGCTTCTTCTTCCATTAAGTAAATTTGAGTTTCAGTTTCTTTTACTTTATCTGCATAATATAATTTCACATCAATGTCATAAATTCCAACATCAAGATTCAAAACATCCCAATACATTACAAGAGTTGTACTATCCCAGGATTGGAGTTCAGTTGTAGCAGATTTCATATTAGCCATAACTGCACCATCTTTTGTGATTTCTCCAGTTACATAAACCCCAGTAAGTTTTTCATTCCATAAACTTGACAGATCAACATTTATTTTAACAATCCCGCTTTGCACATTACCAATAGCCCGTATGCTGTTTATGTTAATAGTCATTGTTCCAACTCTGAGCTGTCCTTCTGTGGTGGCGTCAATTCCGTCATAATCAACTTGTGCAACAGTTCGGTATATTCCAGCAGAGGAATTCTCACTACCCCATTGTGCAAAGAGTTCAGTTGCCTGAAGTGAATATAAACTACTACGGTCAGATAATGGAACAATCGCAATTGTTTGATTGAGATTATCAAAAATAGATACATTTACTTTTATTGAATTAAGCATTTCTTTTCCGTAATTATGTAAATTGACAGTGAAAAATGCCATTTTCCCAATAGCAATATCCACATCATCTATTGAGATTTCAGCATATCTTGCAGGATAAGGGACAAAGAATCTTACTTGTGAATAAACAGCTGCACGGGCAGAAATTGCATCAGTTCTAAAACCGCCTTTTTGCGCCTGAGCTACCCCAACTTTGAGCTCGTGTTGACCAGGCCTTGCGTTTTCTGGCATTGTGAATTCAACAAGTATGCTATTGGAATCTTCTTTAATAATTCGAGCATTTTCTGTATATTCTCCTTGAAAATCAACTTCATAACCCATGCCTTCGCCAAACTGTCCAACTCCAAAAGATAATTGAATGATTTCGCCAGGTTGATATTCAATATTTGTTCTAGCAGGCACAATCATTATTGCTTGTGCGCATCCAGCCATAGCTAGAAGAAAAAGAAGTGCTGACAATAGCAAAACAAACTTGCGCATAATCGTAATATTCTTTAGCAGTTTATAAAGATTGTCAAGATTAATTATTCTGACTGAGCCGCACTTATTGTTAAAGTGCTGTTGTAAACACGAGCAATTGCAGCAGCAGGAACCTGCCACTGAATCCACAAGTCAATTGTGTCATTTCCGTCATAAAATGGAAGTTTTCCACATAAATCAGTAGTGTTTGTAATTTGTATAGTGTACTGGGTCCAGCCCGCTGCTTGAATATGTTCACAACCAGAAGCTGCATTATTGTCTGTACCATTAGTTATTTTAACCCAGAAATCGCCACCAGCAACACCGAAAACAGCAGCAGAAGTAGCATTTGCAGCAAGAGTTATATTGGCCATAGTTGTGCCAGTATTGTTTACGGTAAGATTATCTTTTTCAACTAATCGTGCTTCTGCACCAGTTCTGTTTAACCAATTTTCATTAGAAACATTATCAAAACTGTTGATAGTGGCACTTGTTGCATTTGTAGCAACATAAGCACTAGCATCTCCAGCAGTGTCAATTGTAGTTGATAAATTGATTTGGGTGTCAACAACATCAATAGCAGTTGTTCCTGCAACCTCAACAGTTGCAGACCCTTCACTAGCAACAAGGCCTGTAGGAGAAAGATTGAACTGTATTGCAATACCTAGAACTGCAATCGCTAGCAAAACTATTATGATTATTGAGGTTTTAGATGATTGCGCCATTATATCTTATTCCCAATTGGACTGAGCTGCACTAACTGTCAAAGTACTGTTGTAAACGCGTGCAATAGCAGCAGCAGGAACCTGCCACTTGATCCAAATATCAATAACATCAGTTGTGTCCAAGGTTTGTAATTCTTCACAAACATCACTAGTGTTAGTACTGTATTCAGTCCAGGCTGCTGCCTGAATACCTTCACAAGCCGCAGTTATTTCAGAACCATTAGTCATCTTAAACCAGAAATTTCCACCAGAAACACCGAAAATAGTTGTAGGTGAAGCATTTGCAGCAAAAGTTATGTTAGCATAGACAGTTCCTGTGTTGTTAATTGATAAATTATCTGGATCAATTATACGTGCTTCAGCACCAGTCCGGTTCAACCAGTTCTGGTTAGAAACATTAGCAAAACTATCAATTTCAGCACTAGTAGCATTTGTAGCAACATACGCACTAGCATCTTCGTCAGCATCTATATTTTTTGATAAATTGATTTGAGTATCAGTAACATCAATAGCAACAGTACCTGCAACATTAGCAGTTACAAACCCCTCACTAGCAAGACCAGTAGGTGAAATTCGGAAATGCATTGCAATCCCTAGTACAGCCACTGCAAGAAGGGCAATTATTAGTATTGATGTTTTTTCTTTCATTTTAGTATCAAGATGCTTGTGTTGCACTTATTGTTAAAGTGCTATTGTAAACACGAGCAATTGCAGCAGCAGGAACTTGCCACTGAATCCATAGATCGATTGTATCGTTTAGGTCAAATGTTGGGAGCATCCCACACAGATTAGTTGTATTAGTGCTGTATTCTACCCAAGAACCTTTTTGGATTTGAGTACAACCAGCGCCAGCTGCATTGTCAGTACCGTTAGTGATTTTGACCCAGAAATTGCCGCCGCCAACACCGAAAAATGTGGTAGGAGTAGAATTTGAGGAAAGAGTTATGTTTGCTATTGTTGAACCAGTGTTATTAACTGTAAGATTGTCTTTTTCAACTAAACGTGCCTCAGCACCTGTTCTGTTCAACCAATTTTCATTAGAAACATTATCAAAACTGTTGATAGTGGCACTTGTTGCATTTGTAGCAACATAAGCACTAGCATCTCCAGCAGTGTCAATTGTAGTTGATAAATTGATTTGGGTGTCAACAACATCAATAGCAGTTGTTCCTGCAATATCTGCAGATACAAAACCTTCACTAGCAAAACCAGTAGGAGAAAAGCTAAATTGTAATTTTCCAACGGAAGAAAAATACGCAGCTGTGCCTAAGAATGATAATAGAATAAGTCCAACAAGAGCAAGTACTACTTTTTTAGTTTCTAATTTTTGTTTCATTAGGATATGTTATTGTATGTTTATTCCTATTTATATATACCTTACGCTTAACTTGCGCGCTTCAATAGCTTATTAATGACCTTCTCATCCCATTTTTCCTGGATAAGCCTTGCTTTGATTTTTTCCTTGCTTATTCCGCGATTTCTGCATTTTTGAATATAATCTTCAAGTGCAAGAAGCTGTTCTTGAGCTGTAACTTGTTTTTGAACTCGTTTTTCTTCTTTTTTCTTTACAGCCACTTGACTTGCTTGTTTTTGATAGTTTACACCAATAAGCATCAAACCACCCATTATTAATAATCCAGAGATTAAGAGGATTATTCCAACCATTTTGTTCTGGAATAGACCTGCTCTACTTTCTTTTCCAACAACAAGCCCAGTTGTTCTTGGTCCAGATTCTGTTTCAAGTACGCCATCACCAGCATCCACTTTTTCAAGAACATTTTGTTTTTCTTCTGTTTCATTTGACGCAATGACAATTCTGCTTTTTACAGCAACAGTTGTGCTTATTTTCATTTCCCCTTCCTGCGCTTCTGGCTCTTCGCTTGCAAGAATATAACCAAGGTTTTGTCCTGGCTCAATTGTAAATGGAACAAGAACCTGAACAATATATGTTTTTTGAGATTCTTCACGAGTAAAATTCAATTCTTTTGGTTCAACACTAACAAATTGTTTAAGGTCGCCGCCAACTTCAAGATTAACTGTCATATCTTTGTATTCATTGTTTACAATAAGACCAACATACTCAAAGGTTTTACCTGGCTGATTTTTAATAACACGCTCTCCAGGAGATATGCCAAGAGCAAAAGCTTGAGCTGGAAGAGCTATTAGAAGCACTGCTACGATTAATGTAATTTTCAACCATCGGGAACCGATGCCTGATACCTGATACCTGATACCTGTTTTACTTTTCATGATTTCTCCACAGTTAATGTAACTGTTGATGTTTTTACACCAGCAACTTCAGCATATGGAACTGAAACATTGAAGTGGATATTTGCCTGGCTCACAGCATTTGATAGATTTATGTGCTGTAACCAGCCAATATCGTCTGTAATGGAAACAGCTGGCACATTTGTCCAGACTTCAGTACCCTCAAGATACGCATCTGTTTGATTTACTTCAGTCTGGTATTGGAAGTTTATTGTTGGATTTGAGACAGTATCCCATAAATCAGTTCCAGTAACTGTGACATTGAGGTCGCAAGTTCCGTTATTTGAAATAACTGGATTACCAGTAAGCTGAGGCCAGTCAATTGAGTTATTGGTTTGCGGCGCATACATTTGTCCAAAGTCAGAAGTGTTGTAAATCATGGAAATCGCAACTAAAGACTGTACCTCATACCACCAAGGAGAACTGTATTGTCCCCAGACAGTGCCGTCCCAGGCACGAACTTTCCAGACGTGAACATCATCAACATCTGCTTCTAGAACTGAAGTGTAATTTGTACTGTTGTCAAGAGTTGTGTTGTCAAGACCACTGACATTTACCTCAGGACTGCTGAAATCAGCATCATTGTCAATCACAAGCTCGTAAGTTAGTGCATCCCCGTCAGTGTCGGTTGA
This sequence comes from Candidatus Undinarchaeota archaeon, assembly GCA_964636545.1. GTDB lineage: Archaea > Undinarchaeota > Undinarchaeia > Undinarchaeales > UBA543 > UBA543. Next base: position 77 of record CAZWSR010000007.1, on the reverse strand, counting down.
GTTGTTCCATACAAGAACCGGTCTTCGGTTTGTTATTGGAGTTGATGAATTACTGAGAGCCTCGTCAACAGACCATT
>CAZWSR010000006.1:0-46028 GCA_964636545.1 Candidatus Undinarchaeota archaeon | reverse complement strand
ACCTTTTTTATAATTCTCAATTGCTTTTTTCAAAGCACTAATTCCTAATTGCGAACAATGCACTTTAACTTGTGGAACTTCGCCACCAAGTGCATCAATTACATCCTGAAAAACCAATTTCTCAGCTTCTTCAATTGTTTTCCCAATCGCGATTTCGCACAAAGCATCTGAAGCCGCAATTGCAGCAACACACCCATATGTCTGAACACTTGCATCAATAATCTTCGCTTTCGCCGCCCCGGCTCCACTGCGCCCCGGCGCCCCTGGTTCTATCTTCAAAAATATCTTCATTACATCACCGCAAGCAGGGTTTCCAACCTGTCCAGTAGATGAAGGATTCTCCATTTCCTTCACGTGCTTTGGGTTCTGGAATCTATCCAGAAGTTTTTTTGAGTACATTTTTGTTTTTGTCCTTTTGGTTAAGGTATCGGCCCTCGGCCTTCAGCCATCAGGTCCTGACTGCTGAGGGCTGACCGCTGACGCCTTCTTCATTACATAATCAGTTACTTTTTTCAATGGCGAGAAGCCACGGAGCTTTTTCACAATCTTTGGAAGGTGTTCTAGCACATAATCAATATCTTCTTCAGTTGTAAATCTGCTTAGTGTTAATCGTAAACTGCCATTTGCTTCCTCATCAGTTAATCCAATTGCTTTCAGAACATAACTTGGTGCAAGTGTTTTAGCTGAACATGCTGAGCCAGTTGATGTTGCAATTCCTTTTTGGTCAAGATATCCGCCAAGTGCTTCACCTTCAATCATTTGGAATGACAAATTAATATTATTACATAATCGCGCAGTTCCTTTTGTTCCATTTAATTTAACATCTCCAAGAGCCATTGCACTTTCTATTAGCTTGTCCCGCATTTTTGTCATTTTCTCAACATGTGCAGTATTTGTAGCCAGTTTTGCTGCTTCTGCAAATCCAACAATTCCTGGAATGTCCTCAGTTCCTGATCGCAATCCAAATTCGTGTCCGCCACCATGTTGCCATGTTTCAATTGGAGAACCTTCTCGAATATACAATGCTCCAACTCCTTTTGGCCCATGTATTTTATGAGAATTCAATGTTACAAAATCAAGATTCTGTTTGTCAACATCAATATCTGTTTTTGTAAAACTTTGGCATGCATCTGTGTGGAACAGAACTCCTTTCTCCTTGCAGATTTTTCCAAGTTCCTCAAGGTTTTGGATTGTTCCAATTTCATTATTTCCATGAATTACTGAAAATATCAAAGTCTTGTCAGTAATAGCGTTTCTCAATGTTTCTGCTTTAATCAAACCTTCATTATCTGCTTCAAGGTAAGTTACTTTGAAACCTTGTGTTTCAAGCCACTTGCATGTGTTCATTACGCACTTGTGCTCAACATTTGATGTGATTATGTGGTTCTTTTCACGATTAGTGAAAGCAACGCTTTTCAAACAGAAATTATTTGATTCTGTTCCACCTGATGTGAAAACTATTTCTTTTTCTTTGGCACCAAGCAGACTAGCTATTTGCCGCCTTGCTTTGTTAAGTGCTTCTTTTGCATCTCTTCCATAAGTGTGCATTGAACTTGCATTACCGTACTTTTCATTAAAGTATGGCAACATAACCTCAACAACTCGTGGATCAACTTGTGTGCTTGCTCCTGAATCCAGGTAAACTTCTTTTGTCATTTTTTTGTACATCCGCTACAGCAGTGTTTTTTTACATGGGTTTCAACTAACTGTAGTAATGGGACAACTGTGTCGCTGTTCAGCGAATAAATTCGTTCTCGTCCTTTTGTTTCACCAGAAATTATATTGCAGTTGCACAAATTCTTGAGGTTGTGCGAAACAGCTGACTGCTCACAGCAGACACACTCGCACAATGTTTTAACGTTTTTAGGCCCATTTCTCAGAGCCAGAATAATATCTAGGTTTGCTTTATTTGCAAAGTTCTGAAAGAATACATTAATTGAATTGCAATTCATATGAATTCTATTTCATTAATAGTTTATAAGTGTTGCGGGTTTGAAAATTTACTGCCCAATCCCCTTATACTTCACACCAGCACTTTCAATTGATTTCTTATCTAAACAATTTCGCCCATCAACAATTGCCTTAATTCCTGCATTTTTCAATTGCTCTGCACTAATTGCCTTAAATTCCTTATGCGCTGTTGCAACAACAACATAATCAACTTTCTCTAAAACTTCATCAAGTGACCCAGCATCGCTTTTTTCCGGAATATTTGGGTCAAAAACAGTAACTTCAGCATTCTTTTGCTTTAAAATTTTAATAATATCCAAAGAAGGGCTTTCCCTAACATCATCAACATCTGGCTTGTAAGCTAATCCAAGTACTCCAACTTTTGCACCACTTAAATCACCAGCAAGGTTCTCCAATAAGTCAATTGTGTACTGAGGCATGCTGTTATTAATTTCCCTTGCCATTTTCAAAAAAGTATGTTTGAAACCATCCTGCTCTGCTTTGTCAATTAAGTAATATGGATCAACTGGAATACAATGGCCACCAACCCCACATCCTGGATAATGCGCCATAAATGCAAATGGCTTGATTGCAGCACCTTCAATAACTTCAACAACATCAATTCCTGCTTTATCAAATGATTTTGCAAGCTCATTAACATAAGCAATATTTATGTCCCTGAAAGTGTTTTCAACAACCTTGACTGCTTCTGCTGATTTGAGTGTGGATAAAACATTTACTGGCGAAGTCAGAATTGATTCATAAAACTGCTTTGCTTTTTCTGCACCTTGTTCAGAACCTGCACCAAGTACTCTTGGAATATTTTCCAAAGTCCATTTTTTGTTTCCTGGATCAATTCTCTCAGGACAGTGTGCAACAAAGAAGTCAGTTCCAGCTTTCAAACCACTTTCTTCAAGTATTGGTTTCAAAATATCTTCAGTTGTTCCTGGGAAAATTGTTGACTCAACCACAATCACTTGTCCATTTTGTAAATTCTCAGAAATTGTTTTCACAGCTTTCTTTAATGGCTCAAGATTTGGGTGTTTGTTCTCATCAACTGGTGTTGGAACACACACTATAATGATTTCAGCTTCTTTTACAACACTTGCATCAGTTGTTGCTTTTAATTTTCCTTGCACTTCCTTAACTGCAGTAACAAGTGCAGAATCATTAATTGGGCTAGTTCCGTTATTAATTTGCTCAATTTTTTCAGAATCAATATCTAATCCAGCAACTCCGTGCCCCTTCTTTGCGCACAAGCATGCCAACGGCAATCCAACATAACCAAGTCCAACAACACAAACCTTACTCATTTATTAAATTCAACAGTGCGCCTAAGGCCTCCAACCATGTCAACTTTTGGGAAATATCCAAGTTCTTTTCGTGCAAGTCCGATATTTGCTTTAGAATTCATTATATCGCCTGCACGCTGTTCTTCATATTTTGGTTCCATACTTTTTTCCAAAATTTTATTCAAGTGTTTTACTAAACTGTTCAGGTCAGTGCTGATTCCAGTTCCAATATTGTAAATCTTGCCTGAAACTCCTTGTTTTGTGCAAGCTAGTAAGCAAGCTTCAACAACATTTGACACATAAACAAAATCGCGTGATTGGAATCCATCACCAAAAATTGTAGGCCTTCTCCTACCTTTTATGATTTTGATGAATTTTGGAATAACAGCAGAATAATCTGCTTTGTCATCCTGTCTTGGTCCAAAAACATTGAAATATCGTAAACAAACTGTTTCAAGCCCATATAATTCATTATACAACTTTGCAAAACTTTCTGCAGATGATTTTGTAACAGCATATGGTGAAAGTGGTTTTAGTGGTGTATTTTCATTAACTGCAGTTGGATATTCGCCATAAACAGCACATGAAGATGCAAGAACAACTCTCTTGACTCCAGCATCTTTTGCTGCTTTTAGAACATTAATTGTGCCAAGTACATTTGTTTTTGCTGTTCCAGATGGATTTTTTACTGAACTCTGCACTGAAACATCAGCTGCTTGGTGCAAAACATAGTCAAATCCTTGAAATTCCTTTTTGAGCAGTGAATAATTCATGATACTGCCCTTTACAAAAGTAATGTCACTCATAAAATCTTTTAGATTTGAGCGCTTTCCTGTACTCAGGTCATCTATAACTTTTACTTCTTGTCCGCGTTTTATTAGCTCCTCAACAATGTTAGTGCCAATAAAACCCGCACCCCCTGTAACTACATAGCTAGCCATTTTTATCAATAGTTACTCAAATCCCGAATATAAAAAGTTTAGGGAAGTGGAGTATAGCAGTTTCTAGGAGTTACATATGCCCAAAAAACAACTTTTCCACTCAAAAGATTCACGAACAACTACATTTATATATATCTAGTGCTCATAGAAAAAACCACACGCGTACTATTCATGAATAAAGAGGGGAGAGAGTAAGCGCACATTTTAATCATACGAGCGGGGATTCTAATCTTAAATAGGTGAAAAAATGCCAAAGCAAGCACTAGTTCAAATAAAAGAAGCAGAACACAAGGCAGACGCACTTGTGGAAAAAGCCCAGAAAGAAGCAGAAAAGCTTCTTGAAAAGGCTGCAAAAGACAGTTCTATGCATCGTGAAACAATTCTTAAAAAAGCTGATGAAGAAGCGAATGCTCTAATTGCAAAATCAAAAGATAGTTCTGAAAAAGAAGCATCTCAAGTTATTCAGAAAGCAAAGAAAGATATTGAGCACGAGGAGAAAAAGTGCGAAAAACACATGGATACTGCAGTTGAAGCAGTTGTCAAACACATACTTAGAGAGGACTAAAAAGCAATGTTCAGACCAGCACGGATGCAGAAGCTCAAGTTCATTGCCCTGAGCAAATACAGGGACGATGTTATTAGAGCACTTCATAATTCAGGGGTCATCCAGCTGGAAGACGCAAATATTTTTCTTGAACAACCAGAATGGAAAACATTTTTGCAAGGAGCAGTTCATACTCCTGAAAACCGAGAAGTTGTACCACTTTTAATAAAACTTGACAGAATTACTGATATTTTAAAAAGCACTCAAACCAAGAAAGAAGGTTTATTTGCAGGTCTTTCTGATGAAGAAAAGAAAGTAAAGGTATCAGATGATAATCCAGACACTCTTCTTAAGGAAACTAGTGAGATTATCAAAGAACTTGATATCAAAGCTGGTGCACTAAGTTCAAGTTTGGAAACACTACAAACCCAAGATTACCAATTAACAAATCTTAAAAAAGTTAAGGAAATGTTGGACAAAATTGATGTTGATTATACTCATGTTGGTGTCTCAAGTCGAGTTCATACTTTTGCAGGAAAAATTCAGCCAGAAAAACTTGCAGATTTAAAAAGAGATGTTAAGCAAAAAAGCCCAGACGCACACATTATTTCTGGAAAACTGGATGCTGAATCAAGTATTATTACAATCACTGTAATGAAAGAGGAAATGGAGCCAATCAACCTTGTTCTTAGAACATTTGGTTTTGAAGAATTTGAAATTCCTGCAATTGACAAGAACATAAAGGATCTTGATGCAAAAGTCAAAGAAATTGCAAAAGATACTGAAACCAAAAAGGAACAGCTTAGTAAATTATATGAAAAATGGCATAAGAAACTTCAGATTACTCGGGAACAATTAGTTATTGAAAAAGAGCGAATGGATGCACTTGGCAAAATTGCAGGTACTAAAAAGACATTTATTATGGATGGATGGGTTCCAACTAAAAAAGCAGATGATGTTGTAAAAGCAATTACAGAATCTTCTCATAGTTGTTGTCATATTAAAATTGAAGCTCCAGCTGAAGACGATAATGTTCCAGTTCTTCTCAAAAACAAATGGATTGCAAAACCATTTGAAATGTTAACTGAAATGTACTCAGTACCAAAGTACAACGAAATTGACCCGACAACAATCCTTACTCCATTACTTATTCTCTACGCCGGGCTTATGCTTACTGATTTTGTTTATGGATTCCTGCTTTTCCTTGGTGGATTATTCTTACTTCTAAAACTCGGAAAACACAAACAAAGTTTCAAGGAATTTGGAATAATTGTGACTGCTGTTGGTTTATCAACAATGTTCTTTGGAGTATTAACTGGCAGTTATCTTGGAGATCTTCCAAACTATATTTGGGGTTTGACGCCAGCACAAATAGCACCTTGGGTTGATCCACTTACAAACCCACTTGTTATCTTGAAATTGTCATTATTTGTTGGAATCGCACACCTGAACCTTGGTTTGATTCTTGGTGCAGTTAATAATTTCAAACTCGGCAAAAAAATTGAAATGGTTCACAGCCAGATAATTTGGTTCTTCATTCAGTTTGCAGCATTCATAATGCTTGCTCCAATGCTTGGAATAACTTGGCTTCCACATTCACTAAATTACGCAGCATACATACTTGCTGGACTTTCGCTTGCAATACTTGTCAAATATAATGGGGCAATTGGGTTGTTTGATATAACTGGTTTCTTCGGAGATGTCATGTCTTTCAGTCGTTTGCTTGCGCTCTGCCTTGCAACAGGTGGAATTGCAATGACAATGAACTTGCTTGCTGGAATGGTTATTGGTGTGCCGTATATCGGAATACTTTTGGCAGCTATAATTTTCCTTGGTGGGCACATTTTCAGTTTTGCAATGAATGCACTCGGAGCTTTTGTGCACGCACTTCGTCTTCAATATGTGGAATTTTTCAGTAAATTCTACTCTGGTGGTGGCCGAAAATACGAGCCATTCTCAGTCAAACGCGATTATACTATCCTTGAGGTAAAACAATGAAAACTACAAAAATCTCAACAATGAACAAAAACTGCAGAGGTGAATTAAAATGGTAGGTGTAGAAGTTGCACTTGCAGCAGTCGGAGCAGGTATTGCAGTCGGCGTAGCCGGTCTTGCAAGCGGAATTGGTGCAGGTATTGCAGGAGCTGCAGGAGCAGGTGCTATTGCAGAAGATCCTGATAAATTCTCAACTGCATTGATTTTCCAGGCGCTTCCGCAAACACAGGGAATTTATGGTTTCCTTATTGCAATCTTAATTCTTATGGGAACTGGAATTGTTGGCACAGCTGTTGCTGAAATTTCAGTTGGTGTTTCACTAGCATGTGTTGGTGCAGGAATTGCTGTTGGTTTCGCAGGTTTGTCAGCTATTGGTCAAGGAATCGCTGCTGGCGCTGCCATTGGTGCAGTAACAGAAAATGACAAGATGATGGGTAAGGGAATGGTTTTCTCTGTACTCCCAGAAACTCAGGCTATTTACGGAATGCTTATTGCAGTTCTTATCTTGCTAGGCGCAGGAATTATTGGAACTGCAACAACTCAGCTTCCACTTCCAATTGGTCTTGCAGCACTTGGCGCAGGTATTGCTGTTGGAGTAGCTGGATTATCAGGTCTTGGTCAAGGTATAGCTGCAGGAGCTGCAATTGGTGCAGTTACTGAAAAAGAGGAAATGTTTGGAAAAGGTATGGTTTTCTCTGTGCTTCCTGAAACTCAGGCATTGTATGGTTTCATTGTAGCAATTTTGATATTGGTTTCAACTGGATTAATCGGTGGTACAATTGTTGGCTCACTTAAGATGGGTGCAGGAATTGCTGCTGTTGGTGCTGGAATCGCTGTTGGTGTAGCTGGTCTTTCAGCTATTGGACAGGGAATTGCGGCTGGTTCAGCTGTTGCAACTGTTGCAGAAAATGACAAGATGATGGGTAAGGGAATGGTTTTCTCTGTACTCCCAGAAACTCAGGCAATTTACGGAATGCTCATTGCAATTTTGATTTTGCTTGGTGCAGGAATTCTTGGTGCAAAAGGTGGAATTGGAATATCTGAAACAGTTGGACTTGCTGGAGTAGGTGCTGGAATCGCTGTTGGTGTAGCTGGTTTGTCAGCTATTGGACAGGGAATTGCAGCAGGTGCTGGAATCGGCGCAGTTTCTGAAAAGAGTGAACTCTTTGGAAAGAGCATGGTTTTCTCTGTGCTTCCAGAAACTCAGGCATTGTACGGATTCATTATCGGAATTCTCATATTAGCATCAGTAGGACTTGTGGGTGCTGCTAAAACTGGCGCAATCTCAAGTGTTGCTGGAATGGCTTCAATTGCAGCTGGCTGTGCTGTAGGTCTTGCAGGGCTTTCAGCTATTGGTCAGGGAATTGTATCTGGTGGAGCTATTGGTGCTACTGCAAAGAACAAGGATTCAACAGGAAAGGGTCTTGTACTCTCTGTTATCCCTGAAACATATGCTATTTTCGGATTGCTTATTGCAATACTGATTATGCTTGGAGTAGGATTCTTCGGGTGATTAAAATGGAAGGAGTAACAAAAATCAATCAAAAAATAATGAAAGACGCCATTAACGAAGCTAATAAAATTATTAGCGACGCTAAGGAACAGGCAGCTGCAGTCAAGAAATCAGCAGATGAAAAAACACATGCTGAGAAAAAAGCAATTCAGGATAGTGGAAAGAAAGCAGCTGCACGAGAGGAGCAGAGAATTCGCTCTTCATCAAACCTTGAGGCGCACAACTTGACTCTTCAGAGCAAGGATAAGCTTATTTCAAATGCACTTTCTAAAGCTGAAACTCATCTAAAGAGAATGAGCAATGATGGAACTGGCAGATACAAAAAAGCTGTGAAACTTTTGTCAGAAGATGGGATTAAGGCAATTGGGGAAGGAAGCACCCTTCTGTTCAACAAAGAGAACCACGCACTTGGAAAAGAACTTGCAAAAGAACTTAGTGTTAAAACCGGCGACGCAATTGAGTTGCTTGGCGGTGTTGTTATTGAAAATAGTTCAGGAAACTTGAGAATCGATAACAGTATTGAAAGAATACTTGAGCGAGAATCTGAAGTAATTCGAGGTAAAGTAGCAGAAATACTATTCAAATAAAATGGATTGGTCAATAAATGCGCTTGTCATGAGCGAACCAGTGGTGGCAATTATCGCAGCTGTAGCTGTTGCAGGATTTGTAATATTGATGATTCCAGTTATAATGAATGTTGTTGATCTTGCTCCTTACATGTATACTAATGCGAAAATACGTGCACTTGAAGCTGGTTTACTTAAAAAACAAAAACTTGAAGACCTAAAAAACTCAAAAACGCAAATTGATTGCGTAAGTACTCTTGAAAATACAGATTATGGTGCCTATCTGACAAAAATGACAGATCCTGCGTGCGAGGATGGACTTGAGAAAGCATTAAATCAACACACTTCAGATATTTACAGTAAAGTTGTAAGAACAGTCCCTAGTGAAGTTAAAAATGTAATAAAAGACCTTCTCAAGATTTACGATGCTAAAAACATTAAAATGGTTTTCAGGTGCTTGAAAGATGACAAGTTCCCTGTTGAAGCAAGAGCTGATCTTGTAATTCCTATTGGCACATTAAAAGAACACATTCTCAAAGCACTTATTGAATCAAAAACAATTGAGGAAGCAGTTTCTGAACTTGAAAGCACAGAATATGGAAAAACTGTTTCTGAAGCAATGCAACAGGTTGAAGAGCAGAAATCTCTCCTTCCACTTGAACTTGCAATTGATAAGTATGTTTATGAGAAAGCTCATGGAAAAATCGCACTTTCAAAAGAAAAGAACATGGTTGCAGTGAACCTTTTGCTTGGAACAAAAATCGATACTCTTAATTTGAAAACATTACTAAGAATGCGCGCTGCTGGAAGCAGTGTTGAAAACATTGATGATTTCATAATTAATGCGTCCTATAATTTATCAAAAGACAAACTGAAGACAATTGCAAAAGCAGAAACAATTGATGAAATACTTTCACAACTTGAAGGAACTAACTATTCTGAAGTTCTTGCAGAGGTTTCAACTACTTTCAAAGATACTGGCTCACTTTATCAAATTGAGAACAAGCTTGATGCACATTATGAGCAAACTGCAAAACAGCTATCTGTCAAGAACGGCCTTGGTCTTGGACCTGCGCTTTACTTGATAACTGGCAAGGAAGTAGATGCACGAAAAATTAGGATGTTTTCAAGTTTCAACCATAGTGGAATTGATATTGAAACCGGGGGTGCAGTATGAACATCTGTGTTATTGGTGACAAAGATATGGTGATGGGATTCCGTCTTGCAGGAGTTACTGCAGCTTATCCTGTTGAGAAAGTTGCAGACACATCTAATGTACTTAATCAGGCACTTCAGAAAGAGTACGACCTAATCATAATTTCAGAAAATCATGCCAGCTATGTAAGTGAGGAAATCAGCAAGCTGAGAAGCAAACCGCACCCAGTTGTTATTGAGGTGCCTGACCAGACCGGCAGTACAGGCCATGCGAAGAAGAACATAAAGGAAATGATCCGCAGGGCTGTCGGCGTTGATATTACTTCTAAAAAGGAAGGTGAAATACAGTGATAAAAGGAAAAATTGTTAGGATTGCAGGACCAGTTATCGTGGCAGACGGAATGAAAGGTTCCAAGATGTACGATGTTGTTAAAGTTGGAGCAGAAGGGCTTCTTGGCGAAGTTATTCAGCTTAATGGAGACAGGGCGACAGTGCAGGTTTACGAGGAAACTGCAGGTATAGGGCCAGGACAGCCAGTTGAAAACACAGGCATGCCACTATCTGTAGAGCTCGGGCCAGGACTTATCGGCACCACTTATGATGGAATAGCCAGACCTCTAGAAAATATTATGAAAAAGGCCGGTTCTTACATTACTCGTGGAATTGATGAGCCAACACTTAACACCAAAAAGACTTGGGATTTCAAACCCCAGGTCAAGAAAGGCGACAAAGTGAAAGGCGGAGATATTCTCGGAACAGTCAAGGAGTCTGAAGTTGTTGTGAACAAGATTATGGTTCCTCCAAAAATGAGTGGGGAAGTAACCAAGATTGAATCTGATGGCAAATACACTGTTCATCACACAATTGCTGAGATTGACGGAAAGCCAGTGCAAATGGCACAGAAATGGCCTGTTCGTATTCCTCGACCTTATAGTGAAAAATTCAGACCAACAACTCCTCTTATTACTGGACAAAGAATTGTTGATACTTTTTTCCCAGTTGCAAAAGGTGGGGCAAGTGCAATTCCAGGGCCATTTGGTGCTGGAAAAACTGTGATGCAGCAACAGCTTGCAAAATGGTCTGATGCAGATATTGTTGTTTATATTGGATGCGGAGAGCGTGGAAATGAGATGACTGAAGTACTGAAAGAATTCCCGCACTTGAAAGATCCAAGAACTGGAAAAGCACTTCTTGAGAGAACTGTGCTGATTGCAAACACTTCAAACATGCCTGTAGCAGCTCGTGAAGCTTCAGTATACACTGGAATTACAATTGCAGAGTATTACCGTGATATGGGTTACAATGTTGCGCTAATGGCTGACTCAACGTCAAGATGGGCAGAGGCAATGCGTGAAATCAGTTCCCGTTTGGAAGAGATGCCTGGTGAGGAAGGATATCCTGCTTACCTTGCACCAAGAATTGCTCAGTTTTATGAGCGAGCTGGTGTTGTACAGCCAATTGGAACTGACGAGAAAAATCGCGGTTCTGTTTCAGTTATTGGAGCTGTCAGTCCACCTGGTGGTGACTTTTCTGAACCAGTTACGCAGAACACACTTCGTATCTGTAAGGTTTTCTGGGCACTTGATGCTGATCTTGCAAACAGACGCCACTTCCCAAGTATTAACTGGCTAACTTCATACTCTCTGTATGATGATAATGTTTCAAGCTGGTGGACAAAGGAAGTTGGAAATTGGCTTGAGTTAAAGAAAGAGTCAATGGGTATTCTTCAAAGAGAAGCTGAGCTTCAGGAAATTGTACGTTTGGTTGGACCAGATGCGCTTCCAGAACAAGACAAACTTCTTATGGAAACTGCACGGTCTTTGAGGGAGGATTTCCTACAACAAAATGCGTATGATGCTGTGGATACCTATACCAGTCCGAAGAAACAGTTCAACTTAATGAATTTGATTTTGTGGAAACATCACAAGTCAAATGAGTCAATTGATTCAGGAATTAGTACTAACGACATTTCAAAAATTCCTGTTACAGCAGATATTGCTGGCCTGAAATATTTAGAAGAAAGTAAGGTTGATGCAAAGATTCGTGATGTAAAGCACAAATTTGAAGAGGGGTTGAAGAAATTAGCGCAGCGTGAAAAAATAGTTACGGGGGTAGAGTCAAATGAGTGAAAAAAACAAGGAATATTCAACAGTAAAAGAAGTCAGCGGTCCGCTGATTGTTGTTGACGGCGTAGAAGGCGCAACATACAACGAGCTTGTGGAAATAAAGACACCTGAAAAGGAAAAGAGATACGGACAGGTTCTTGAGGTTGCTGGAGAAACTGCAATTGTGCAGGTTTTCGAAGGAACTCGTGGAATTGATACTGACAAGACAAGCACCAGATTCACTGGAAAAGGTGTTATGCTTCCGGTTTCAAAAGACATGCTTGGTCGTGTTTTCAACTCACGAGGCGAACCACTTGATGGCGGTCCAAAGATTGTTGCTGAGAAATTCATTGACATCAATGGTGCTCCAATAAACCCAACTGCTCGAGAATATCCAGAGGATTTCATTCAGACAGGTATTTCCACAATTGATGGGATGAATACACTTGTTCGAGGACAGAAACTTCCGATTTTCTCAGGTTCTGGACTTCCGCACAATGAACTTGCTGCGCAGATTGCAAGGCAAGCAAAAGTGCTTGGTTCAAAAGAGGACTTTGCTGTAATTTTTGCTGCAATGGGAATTACTTTTGAAGAAGCTGCATTTTTCAAAGAGGACTTTGAGAAATCTGGCGCACTTGAGAAAGTATTGATGTTTGTTAATTTGGCAAATGATCCAACAATTGAGAGAATCATTACACCAAGAGCTGCACTTACAGCTGCAGAATATCTTGCATTTGAGAAAGGTATGCATGTTCTTGTTATCTTGACCGACATGACAAACTACTGCGAAGCATTGCGAGAAATTTCAGCTGCTCGAGAAGAAGTTCCTGGAAGACGTGGTTATCCTGGATACATGTACACTGATTTGGCTTCATTGTATGAGCGAGCTGGAAAAATTGAAGGTAAAAAAGGTTCAATTACACAGCTTCCAATTCTTTCCATGCCTCAGGACGACATAACACACCCAATTCCTGATCTTACTGGGTACATTACAGAAGGACAGATTGTTCTTTCAAGGGATTTGCACAAGAAAGGTGTTTTCCCTCCAGTTGATGTGCTTCCTTGCTTGTCTCGTTTGATGAACAAGGGTATTGGCGAAGGTAAGACCAGAGAAGACCATTCAGGTGTTTCAAACCAGGGATATGCTGGCTATGCTGAAGGAAGAAGCTTGCAGGACTTGGTTGCTGTTATTGGTGAAGAAGCTTTGTCTGACCGAGATAAGGCGTTCCTAAAATTCTCACAAGAATTTGAGAAGCGTTTTGTTACTCAGGGCAAGGATGAAGACCGCAGTATTGAAACCACTCTTGGAATTTGCTGGGATATGTTCAAGATATTACCTAAAGAAGAGCTAAAGCGACTGAAACCAGCTCAGATTGAGAAATATTTGAAAGAATAGGTGTCAGCAGTCAGCCCTCAGCAGTCAGGACCTGACAGCTGAAGGCCGAGGGCTCATACCTTAACCAATAGGACAAACAAATGACCGACATAATATCGGGAATAAACCCGACCCGCATGGAGCTGATAAAGCTCAGGAAAAAGATCAAGCTAGCTGACAAAGGATACAAACTCCTAAAAGAAAAGCGCGATGCATTGATTATGAAGTTCCTGGAAATTATCAAGCAAGGCTCTACTTTGCGGGATGATGTTGAAAAGCATTTCAAACAGGCCTATATGGATTTGGTGAAAGCCAAAGCAATTATGGGTCCGCTTGAAGTCAAGAGTGCGTCAATGGCAGTTCGCGAGATTGCAAATGCGAAATTTGAAACCAAGAATATTATTGGGATAAAAGTTCCTGAAATTGCTTTGGAAGAAGATGAGAGGAATCTTGGAAACCGCGGTTACAGTCCAATTACAACTTCAGCAAGTTTGGATGAAGCAGCTGGCCAATTTGACAGTGCACTTTCGCTTGTTGTGCAAATGGCTGAGATTGAGAAAACAATTGAGATGTTGGCAACTGAAGTTGAGAAAACAAAAAGACGTGTAAATGCACTTGAGTATATTGTTATTCCAAGAATGAAAAACACAAGCACATTCATTAGAATGCGTTTGGATGAAATGGAAAGAGAGGACTTTTCACGATTAAAGAAAATTAAAGGCAAATTAGCAAAAAAGAAGGAGGCGTCACTTGGTTAAATAGTGTAATTCGTTGTTTGTATTTCGTAATTCGTAACGAATAACGAACAACCAATAACGAACAACACTAACCAATAGGACAAACAAAAAATGACAACAGTTGAAAATTTCTGGCAGGATTTCAAACAAAAAAAGCATGCAGTCGGTCTTAAACAGGCAAACTGGAAGCTTGAGCATTTAGTTGCAGAAGAAGATCATGATGTTCTGAAGGGTCGTTGCCATTCAATTCGTGTGAATCGAATTGCTGTTCCTGCAAATCATATTGTGCTCCCATCTATGTACAGGATGAACAAGCACGGAAATGTTTCTGGTGTAAGTGAAGCAGAGCCAAAGCCATTGGATATGGACAGGACAATTGGTTATGCTCGATTTACTCCTATTGTTGATGGGAAAGTTTCTAAAGGTGATTTTCTTGGATACGTTGTTTTAATGCCTGTTGAGAAGAGTCTTAGGTAATGACTAGTAGATTTATCAAGAAAATATTGAAAGACCCAAAAAAGCGGGAGAAACTGTTTTTGTTTATGACATTTGCTCCAATTATTGTTAGTGTATTGGTTTTTATTGGGTTTGTTTTGTTGATATTGAAACTAACTGGAGTTTTCTGAAACATTTATCCAAACAGGTCGAACCAATTTCTACAGAATTGTTTAAGCCCCTTCACCGAAGGTGAATGGGCTTTATGCAGTGCGCGCTGCACTCTGGAGCGCCACTCAAGAACCAATTAACAAATTTCACCAATTCAAATATCAGCAGAGTTGTGGTGTTCTGAGAAACTTTATAACCTAGTCCTAATTACTCATTCTCATGAACACAGGCGACCTTGTCAAAATAAAGACAAAAAAGCGCGAATATCAGGGAATTCTAATACCGCGCCCAGGGCTTGCAGATGATACTCACTTAGTGCTAAAACTGGAAAACGGATATAATATCGGATTGCCTAAGGACAGTATTATTTCTTCTAATGTTATTGAAAAAGCAGGAGCAAGGCCAAAAAAGAAAACCACAAAGTTTGACAAGACAAAACCACCAATTTCAGTTGTTTCAACTGGCGGAACAATTACTTCTGAAGTTGATTACAAAACAGGTGGAGTTTTTCCTTCAGAATCTGCAGAGGATTTGCTTGGAAAAGTGCCTGAGCTTGCTGATTATGTTAGTATTAAAAATTTAATAAGTCCGTTTAAACTTTTGAGTGAAGACATGAGTTCAACTGATTGGGGCAAAATCGCAGAATCCGTTGCTAAAGAGCTTAATTCTGGGGCAGAAGGGGTTATTGTAACTCATGGCACAGACACTTTGCATTACACTGCAGCTGCATTATCATTTATGCTAAGAAAGCTCAACAAACCAGTGGCTGTTGTTGGTGCACAGCGTTCAACAGACCGCGGTTCATTTGATGGTGCACAGAACTTGCTTTGCGCAGCTCATTATTGTTTATCAGATATTTCAGAAGTTTCAATTGTAATGCATGCAACTAATGAAGATGATTATTGCATTGCAACTCGTGGAGCAAAGGTTCGAAAAATGCATTCATCCAGACGAGATTCTTTCAGGCCAATAAATGATTCTCCACTTGCAAAAATCTTCCCAGATGGCAACTTGATAATCGAGAACACTGACCACAATTCACGAGAAAGTGGAGAAGTTGAACTTGATAATAAATTTGAGGAAAAAGTTGCATTAATTCATGCTTATCCTGGTGCAAAACCAGAATTGCTGGATTCACTTGTTAGCAAGGGATACAAAGGAATAATAATTGCTGGAACTGGATTTGGTCATGTTGCAACTCAACCACTTGATAAAAAGAACAGCTGGCTTGACAGCATTAAGAAAGCAACTAGCAAAGGTGTTTTTGTTGGAATTACTACTCAAACTCTTTATGGAACAACTGATCCATATGTTTATGCAGCAGGGCGCTTGATGTTGGATTCTGGAGCAATTTTCCTAAAAGATATGCTACCTGAAACAGCTTATGTCAAACTTGGTTGGGTTTTAGGACACAAGGAATGGAAGACTAAAGAAGAAATTAAAGAGAAAATGCTTGAGAATATTGCAGGTGAGATTTCTGAAAGAATAGATCCAAAAGCTTTCCTGAGCTAAAACTATAAAAAGCAGGAAAAACAGTGTATAGTTATGACAACTAAAGACAAAAATCAGAAAACTATAGAACCAGATTATGTCCGTTATGATCTCACACATGTGTGGGATAGATGTTATAGTATTTATGATCAAATGGCTAAGGCCAATATTTGGCCAGATGTTATTATTGGAGTTGCAAGAGGTGGCTGGATTCCAGCTCGATTTTTAGGGGATTTGTTTGCTCAGTATGAAAAAGTTCGAACAGTAACTAAAAAAGAAGGCAAAGACGGCAAACCAAAGAACAAAATCTCCTATGATGTTAAAGTTCGTCATCCTCACTTGCTCAATGTTGGAATGAGGCGATATACTGTTGGAGAAGTTGAACAAACTGGTAAAGTTGATTGGTTCCAACCAATACAAGGAAAAGCAAAAAGAAGTATTCGAAACAAAGTTACATTAATTGTTGATGATGTTTTTGATGTTGGAGAAAGTTTGCGTTTAGTATTGAAAGATATTGCAAAAGCAAATCCAAAAGAACTTTATGCAGCTGTTATTGGTGTGAAAAATGAACCTTTTGAGACAGATCCAAAAAAGCGAGCATTCAAGCTAGAACAAAAAGAAAAAGCTGTGGAAAGAATTAAGAAAAAGACAGGCGGCTTATTCTTTGCTGATAAAATGGACTCAACTGACTGGATCTTATATCCTTGGGAAGCTACTGAGGAAACACTTGGCGTTTATAAGAAAACAAGAGATATGAAAGATGTTGAGAAAAGTTTCAAAGGTCATGGTGTTCCAAGTGATATTAGGAAATTAATTATGAGAAAAGTGAAAAATCTGGACGCTATAGAATCTGGATTTACCAAATCACAAAGAAAATAATTCTTTTCTCTCACTTGAAAAACCTTAAAAACTTGTATAACTATAGATATTCTTACATATGGCAGATAACTCTACTCTAAAAAAGAAACATATACCTAAAGCAGTTCGGGACCACCTCAAAGGTTATGGTAAAAAATACAAATTTCGGTTAAGTCCTCAAGAAGAAAAAATGCTTCGTCGCTATATAATACCTGTAGATTTTAAGCATGAAAACAAACTTCCTGATGAAAATTTCTATAATTTTGATTCTACTCATGGCGCAGGGCACATGATGTATGTTTTACGACGTTGCAAACTAATTCTCGATAGGTTGGGTGATGGGGGCGTGGACACACATTTTACATATACTATGGCTGGACTTCACGATGCTTGGAGAGCTTGGGATATAGACAAATCTATGTATGACGCAACTTGTAAGTTCAAAGACATTCCAGGGGATATTCGATAAATACGTGGATGGGCTTCTAAGTCCTTCTCAGACTCCCTTGAAAAAACTAGTGGGTTGAATAAAAAAAAGCTTGAAAAAGCCCTAAACTCTCTTCAAGACGCACGTGATTCAAACGAGGAAGAAAGAAAAATCGTTTTTGAAAAAACAGCAATTGAACTTATCAAAGAAGTTATGGACTCTGAACCTGCGCGAGCAAAAGAGTTTACTCTTCTAATAAAAAACATCGAGTTCCGTAGAAATGTTACAGAACTTTCTCATAAACACGAGGCCAAAGCCGCTGCTCCCATCTGGGGTGTTCCTATGCTTCTTAGAATGTATGATTTAGATCTTGCTTTTAGTCAAAAAGAAATGGAGAGGATGCTTGTTTTTCTTGCAATGCACGATAATAAGAATATTTCTCCAACAAAGATCGAGGAAAAAATTGTTAATGACGCAGATTTATGGGATAGTATCACACTCTATAGTATCAAAAAAACAATAAATTATAATGTACTTCATGGAGCTAAAACTTTTTTTGATCCTACTACTAAAATAGAAGATCGTCTTAAGTGGTTAATGGAGAAAACTGATGATATCTTAACTGTTTTGCTTGGTCAATTTTTTAAATGGTCTTTCCATCTTAATCTCGATGAAACAAAACACTTGTTTCGGAATTCTCTTACTGGGGAGACGCTTTCTGATATTGAGGACGAAATCGTAAAGATTGCTGATTTGTGGCAAGGAGCTGGTAAAGAAGTTCGAGAAGCAATTGATGAATACAAATCAAAAGTTGAGGAATATAACAAAAAGGACAAAGCAAAAGGTCCTGCTGAGTATAAGGAAAAAAGAAAAGAAGTTTTAACTAAATATCGAAAATTCTTAAAAGAAAATGGTGGGTATAATGCCGTCCGCGATCTTGATGCAACCGATTGGGTTCTCAAACTCTTACCAAAAAAAAGATCGAAAGAAAAACATTAAAAACCCATCTACTTAACACAATTCTAATGGATTATAAGAAACTTGGACTAAAGGCAGGACTAGAAATTCACCAACAATTAGATACTGCTAAATTATTCTGTAATTGTCCTTCACTTCTCAAAGAAGGTACTCCGAATTTCAAAATAAGCAGAAACCTGCGTCCAGTTGCTGGAGAAACTGGATTAATTGATCCAGCTGCTCTGCAGGCATATTTGAAAGGCCATTCTTACACTTATCATGGTTGGTCTGATTGCAATTGTCTTGTTGAAATTGATGAACAGCCACCAAATCTAATAAACTCTGAAGCACTTGAAACAGTTCACTTGGTTTCGCTTATGCTGAACTGCAATATTTTTGATGAAGCATTTGTAATGCGCAAAACAGTTATTGATGGCTCAAATGTTTCTGGATTTCAAAGAACTTCACTTGTTGCCGAAGATGGTCAAATTGACATTGACGGAATTGATGTTAAAATTCTCAGTGTTTGTATTGAAGAAGATGCAGCTCGTAAAATCGGTGAAGAAGAAGGCAAAACAATCTACAATTTGGATCGTTTGGGAATTCCACTAATTGAAATGGCAACTGATCCATGTATTCACACTCCTGAAGAAGCTCGTAAAGTTGCTCGCGGACTTGGAGATATTTTGCGTGCAACAAAGAAAGTAAAGCGCGGGATTGGAACAATTCGACAGGATTTGAATATTTCAATTAGGGACGGAGCTCGAGTTGAATTAAAAGGGGTTCAAGATTTGAATATGCTGAGCAAGCAGGTTGAACATGAGGTTTTGAGGCAAGTTAGGTTGCTGGAAATTCGAGATGAATTGAAGAAGCGGGGGGCACAGGGGCACAGGGGCACAGGGGCTCAGAATGTTACTGAATTATTCCGAAAAACAAAAGCAAAAGTAATCAAACATTCACTTGAGAAAAAAGGAGTTGTTTTTGCTGTTAAACTTCCAAAATTCAATGGATTACTTGGAAAAGAAGTCCAGCCAGGGCGTCGGCTTGGTTCTGAATTATCTGACTACGCAAAAGCACTAGGTGCAAAAGGACTTTTCCACAGTGATGAACTGCCAAATTACGGTATTACTGAAACTGAAGTTACGGATTTGCGGAAAAAACTGGCTTGTAAAAAAGAAGATGGATTTATTTTAATTGCTGAATCACCTGAAAGATGTGAAAAATGCGTTAATGCAGCAATAACTCGAGTGAATATGGCATTTGATGGTGTTCCTGAAGAAACTAGAAAAGCGCAAATGGATGGAACTTCAACTTATTTGCGACCACTTCCTGGCAAATCTAGAATGTATCCTGAAACTGATTTGCCAGCAATTCGTGTTACTAAAAAATATTTAGATGAATTGCAAAAGAAACTTCCTGAATTACCTTGGAAACAAATTGAAAACTTGAGCAAGAAGCACAAAATGTCGCATGGATTAGCTGAAACAATTTATCGTTCAAAATTCTTTGATCTTTTCAATGAACTTATTAAAACAAAAGCTGATCCAACTTTAATTGCAACAACACTTACTGCAACTTTGAAAAATTCTCAAAAAGATGCTGATTCCGAAGCTGATTTGTCAGAAGGTCATTTGCGGGCGTTGTTCAAATCACTTGTTGCAGGAAAGTTCAGCAAAGGTGCAATTCCGCAGATTCTGGAAGCCTGGTACAAAAAACCAGAGCTGAAAATTGATGAAATTACAAAGAAAGCAGGTGCTGGAAGCATTAAAACAGGTGCGTTGGATAAAATAGTTCGGGATATTGTTAAAAAGCACAAGAAAATGATTGATGAGAAAGGAGAACGAGCAATTCAGCCATTAATGGGACTTGTTATGAAAGAAGTTCGTGGAAAAGCTGATGGAAAGCAGGTTATGGAGCTGTTGCGGAAAGAAGTTTTGAAGTGAATTACTTACACTCAAGAGCTACTTCAGACCCAAACAATCCTAATACAGAATTATAATATTTCTCATTTGCGCACTCAATATCCTTTTTGCATTTGTAAACTGAATAAAAATCATCTGAAGTTGCGTCAACTTCAAACCAGGTTCCGTCAATACTTGCAACAACCCAAGCATGCTGAGTATCAAGTTCAGATTCTCCACCATAAACAACATATGATTCAACTCCAATTTCATCAAGTAAAGTAACCATCAAAATTGATTTGTCTGTGCAGTCGCCATCCATTGTTTCAAGAACTTCAGTTGGGTTTCTCCACAAATCAGTGTAAATGGTATACAGAACATTTTCAGAAACATATTCAAATACTTTGTATGTTTTCTCGCGCTCATTTATTGAATCTCCAACAATCCTTTGTGCAAGTTCATTAATTTCTAAACTTGTTTCAAATGATCGCATTCTTGGAGAAGAAGTATATTTTTCTGGTTCGCAATTTCCTGTTCTTGCTTCAAAAAAGCCATATTCATAAGAATTCCAGTTATCTGAAACATAATCAAAAGTCATGAAAGCAGTAGGTCCTACATCTCCGCCAAAACCACGAGCAACTACCATATCTGCAGTTAAGTAAATTAGCATTGGCACTGCTATCAATAACGCCAATAATAGGAAATTTTTCTGGTTCATTCAGACTATTTCCCGTGAAGTTTTTGGTATATAAGTGTTACTGACATATGTCATATTTGTTAAATTGGTTCAGGTGGTAGGTGGTGGGTTGTAGGTAGTAGTTTGGTTCCCACTGCCTAGTGCCTCCTGCCCACTACCTTCTCAAAACTTAAACAACTTTCTAGCATTCTCAGTTGTAATCCTTGCAACCTCTTCTTTACTCAAACCCTTGATTTTTGCAACTTCTCTTAGTGAAACTAAAATATTTTTTGGCTCATTTTTCTTTCCTTGCTCAGGACCAAGTGACGGTGCATCACTTTCAAGTAAAATATTTTCAATAGGAACTTTTTCAACAAGTTTCTTTTTTTGATCAGACCGTACAATTGACGGTGGTATTGAAAAATAATAACCAGCTTCTACGCCAAGCATTGCATTTTGTGCAGAACCATCAAAAGCATGCATACAAACTTTAGTTGCGTTACATTTTTTCAAAATATCAATTGCATATTTTCCAGCAGAACGGGAATGCACAACAATTGGTTTGTCAAGTTCAACTGCGAGTTTTACAAAACCTTCAAAAATGTCTCTTTGCTTTTTTCTACCTGCTTCTTCCTTAACGCACCAGTAATCTAAACCAACTTCACTAATTGCAGTAAACTTTTCAGCTGTTGCACGAATATAATCTTGAACTAATTTTGCTTCTGTTTGCTTCAAATTCTTTGGACTAAAACCTGCACAAGGTTTTATTACTGGATATTTCACAGAAAGTTCACACGATTTTTCATTTTCCTGAAGCGATTCTCCTGAATCTAGAATTGCTACTAAACCAGCATCAAGCGAGTGTTGCACTACAACATCTCTGTCCCTATCAAATTGCATTGCATTCAAATGACAGTGAGCATCTATTAATTCCATTACTCCAAAAACTCCACAGTGTCAAGGATTCCATCTGAATCTGCATCAACTCCCTCAATTACACTGGCTTTTGCTTTTTTATTGAATTTATTTCCTTTAACAAATTTGTTAAAGCCTTTTATCAAGGCAAGAACAGCAGATTTTGTTCCAGAATATCGAATTCCTGCAATAATCAAAAGTCGTTTTCCTTTTGCAAATGGATTTTCAGCTTCAATCACCATTCCACATTCATCAGCATCATATTTCTTTTTTGAAAATCTTGAATAAATATACCATTTTTTGTCTTTTACAAAGCGTATTGGAAGTTTGCTGTTCACTCTTTCCAAAATCTTGTTAACAGCAGGTCCGCCGAGTAGAATCAAGTTTTCTTTCAAGTCCTCTGGCTTCATCTCAGTATCCATTTTAACTTTTGAGTCAGGCAAATGCGTCAGGAAAGTACCTAAAAAGAGTGCAAGATCTACACCATAATAGCCATCTCTTGATTGTGAGCGTTCTGGACCATGTGAAAACGGACTTCCAATAACAATTGTTGAATGCAATTCTCCATTTGATACAAATGGCTGTAAGTCAACAGTGTCTTCAGCAATTTTTTTAGCATCCTTAAATTCCTTGTATCGCATAACAAATGCAGAATCACAAAGAGCATAGTATTTTGCAGTTGCACCTTGTCGAGTTTCCTCGCGAATAACCTTGATAATTCCAGCTTTCTCAAGATTACGGATATGATAATACACTTTTTGCTCGTGCATTTTGAGTTGTTTTGCAACCTCTTTGGGATAATTCTCTTGCTTTGAAAGAATTTTTAATACCTTCTGCGCCAGGTCCGAGCTTAAGCTCTTAAGTTGGGTGCCGCTTATCTCTTTTGCAGAGACCGAAAGTACGTTTTTTCCTGTTCTTTTTACAACTTGCATCTTAAACCACTACAAATTTGTTTAAAATACTAGTATAAATATTTTAGTAAAGGTTATATATTCACTTCAGGAACGGAAATATCATGTGTGGCATATTTGGAATTGTTTCAAAAGAGGAGAAAATACTTGGTCCTATACTGACTGAGGCTGGAAAACGATTAGCTTATCGCGGTTATGATTCAGTTGGCGCAGCTACTTTTTCAAGTAATGATATTGATCTTAGAAAAGATATTGGCAAAGTAGAGGAAGTTAGTGAATCACTTAATTTTGCTGAAATGAAAGGCAAGCGCGGGATAACTCAGCTTAGATGGGCTACTTTTGGAGCTCCTGCACAAGTTAATGCACAGCCATTTATGGATTGCAAAAAGGAAATTGTTGGCGCTGAAAACGGTAATGTTGTAAATACTCTTCAATTGCGTGAAATGCTTTTGAAAGAAGGGCACAATATAGAAAGTACTAATGATGGTGAAGTTTGTGTTCATATTGTTGCAGAACACATGCGAAAAGGCAAAACAATGCTGGAAAGTATCCAGTTAGCTTACAAAGAACTGAAAGGCGATTATGCACTTATTTTCTTTAATAAAATTGAAAACAAACTTTATGCAATTAAAAAAGGATCTGGATTAGTTGTTGCAGTTACTGAAAATGAATCATACTGCTCTTCAGATGTTCCTTCAATTCTTCCACTTACAAATGAAATAATTAGTATGCAGGATGGCGATATTGCCGTTATTGAGCCAGGAAAAGTTGAGTTTTGTAGAGCAGATACTGGTGAGAAAGTTGAAAGAGAACCATTTACCCACACTGAAACAATGGATTCTGCTCAAAAAGGCGGTTACGACCATTTCATGCTAAAAGAAATTCACGAGCAACCAGACAGGGCAAGGGACTTGATTGATTTGCTAAACAGCTCAAAATTTGTTGAACCATTTGTTGATGCAATCAAGAATGCAAGAGGGCTTTATTTTGTTGGTTGCGGAACAAGCTATCATGCTTGCATGCTGGGTTCTTATTATTTTAATAAAATCGCAAAACGCAGGGCAATTCCATCACTTCCTCAGCAATTTACTGAAGAATATG
This sequence comes from Candidatus Undinarchaeota archaeon, assembly GCA_964636545.1. GTDB lineage: Archaea > Undinarchaeota > Undinarchaeia > Undinarchaeales > UBA543 > UBA543. The sequence continues at coordinate 22,012 of CAZWSR010000006.1, read as the reverse complement.
GAAACTCCTTGTCATCAGAAGATGTTGTGGTTTTTGTGAGCCAGAGCGGAGAAACCAAAGATGTGCTTGATGCACTGAAATTTGCAAAAGAAAAAGGATGCAAAGTTCTTGGAATGCTGAATGTTCTTGGCTCAACTTTAATGAATATTTCAGATGTTTATTTGCCAATTGCTTGCGGTTATGAAATTTCAGTTCCTGCAACTAAAACTTTCCTGAATCAGGCAATAATGTTCTTGTATCTTGCAATGCGCGAAGGTGGAGAAGATATTGCTGAGCTTTCAAAACTTCCTGAACTTATTCAAAAAACCATTGAAGAGACAGAATCAACAAGCAAAGAAATGGCCGAACACCTGCGTGGTTGGAAAGAATTGTATTATCTTGGATATGGAATAACGCATCCAGTTGCAAAAGAAGGTGCTCTCAAGCTAAAAGAGATAACTTACATGCACTGTGAGGGTATTTTCAGTTCAGAATTCAAACATGGCCCACTTAGTGCAGTTGTCGCAGATTATCCCGTTGCTTTCATTACTGCTCCTGACAATATTGACATAATGATTAGCCATATTAATGAAGTTGCTTGCAGAGATGGAAAAGCATTGATAATTGCTGAGGATAATGAAGTTTTGCAGAAATATGCAACATCTTTTGTGAAAATCCCAAAAAGCTCACAAATTTTGTTCCCAATTTTAGCAACAGTTTCAGCTCAATTGATTTCTTATTACGCAAGCAAGAACCTTGATTTAAATCCTGATTTTCCACGGAACTTGAGTAAGACATTGACTGTTGATTAGGAAATTCTTCCCCCCAATACTAACTTATTTAACACCAATCACTTATATTTTTGTATGAAATGGGGAAGAAAAGTCAAAGATCCTGTATTGCAAGCGTATCTTAACGAGAATCGTGATGTTCAAGTTGGTGGAAAGGCAAAAAAAGGCGTGCGTTCAAAAGTATGTTTAATGCGCAGAGATAATGAAAAATTCATTCTTAAATTTTCAGCAAAAAGTGTTAAAAAATATGTAAATCATATTAAACAAGAAATAGAAGTTTTAGAAAAGTGCAAAGAAGCGAACATAATTGGGGTATCTCACATCATAAAATATTTTGAAATCCCTAATATTGGGATTTTTCTTGAAAAAGAATATATTGAAAAAACACATTCATTTAAAGACATACAAAATAACCAAGAAAGCAAAGAAATGCTTTTAGAAACTATTAACCAGATTCACCAGTTAGGTTACGCAATTAAAGACATAGCAACACAGAATATTAGAATTAAAAATAAACGACCATATATAATTGATCTTGGTTATTGTAGAAAAATAACTGAACAATCTGATATAGATACAGATTTAGAGTTTTTTAAAAGCCTCTTCCGATTATTAAAATGACAACAACAGACAAATGCAAAAAATTAGTAGATGAAGAGCTCAAAAAGCTCCTTGAAACCAACCAGTTTGAGGATTTTTACAATCCAATTAGGGAACATATTTTTGCAGGAGGAAAGCGAGTTCGCCCTGTTTTTTGCATGCTAACTTGCGAGGCACTTGGAACAGAAATTCAAAAAGCAGTTCCTGTTGCAGCTGCAATTGAACTTGTTCAAGCATTTAGTTTAGTTCATGATGATATTGCTGACCGCGATGATTTTCGCAGAGGTCTGCCTACTTTGTGGAAACAAGTTGGTGATTGGCAAGCAATGAACATGGGTGATGGTATTTTCACAAAAAGCATTGAAGCAATGGGAAATTACACTGGAGAAAACTTAGCTGAAATTCTAAAAACTTTCTCAAAAGGTGTTATGGACATGTGTGAAGGTCAGGCACTTGATATGATGTATGAAAACCGCGATTCAATTACACTTGATGATTATTACAGGATGAGTGTGCTGAAAACTGGTTGTTATATTGCAACTTCACTCAAACTTGGTGCAGTTATTGCAGGTGAAGATGAGAAAGTTCAGGATGAAATTTATGATGCAGGAAGAAAACTTGGTCTTGCTTACCAGATTTGGGATGATTATATTGATTTTGCTTCAGATAATACTGGAAAAACAAAGGGTTCAGATATTAAAAAAGGCAAGAAAACCGTTATTGTGTGTCATGCTCTTGAAAATTTGGAAGAAGCAGATAAAAAAGAGCTTCTAGAAATTTTGAAAACAAGTATTGAAGCAACAACTGATGAAATGATTAATCGCGCTGTTGAAATTCTTGAAAAATCTGGATCAATTCAATATGCAAAGGACTATGCAGTAAAGCTTGTTAATGAAGCAAAAGAAAAACTTGGTGTCTTGCCAGCTTCTGAAGCTAAAACAGAAATTCTTAAGATTGCTGATTTTTTTGTTGAGCGGGATGTTTGAAAATTGTTATTGGAGAAAGATAATTATCGCCAACTCTGACATTGCATCCAAAAAAACTTGAAAGCAGGTTAATCAACTCTCCAGTTTTCAATTGTTTTGAAGCTAATCCGCATTTTTCAAGACCATCTCTGCACAAATCTAGTCGAGTTTCAATTTCTGACTGCTCTTTGCTCCTCAGAATAACATAAAACAATTTATTTTTCACTGCATTTTCTTTCAAATATTCTTCCAAAAACTCAACATAATTATTGAAAAGCCGCTCAAGCCCAGTATTCTTACGCTTTTCCACTTGTTTTTTTACTGAAGTTCTTAAATGTTCAATGTAAAAATCAATATTGGCGTTTACAGTTCGCACAAGAATTTGTATTGGAAAATCAAGAGAGTTCAGAAACTGCTGGAAATTTTTTATTATTGCGTTTTTGTCGTTTTTTGATTTTATTGAAAAATTTGTTGGTCTAACTTGTAAAATTCCAACTAGTGATTTGTCCTTAAGTAAAATACAATTTTCTGAAACACTTTTTACTTGTATTAGTTTTCCAAGTTCTTTATCAAAATAACCAAGTTTTTGTTTTTTCTTGTAAAAATTAAACATATCTGCTATTCGTGAGTCTAATTTAAGAAATGCCATTGTTCCTGCAAGCGAAACCAGTAATAAGCAAACTGGAATTTTCAGAAAAATTGAAAATTGTGTTTTGAAAATAATTGCACTCAATAGTCCAGCTGTTCCAAGATAAGCAAGCTGTTTCATTGTAAGCCCGAAAATCACCTTTTCTTCATATTTCAAAGCTTGTGGGATTTCGTAAGACATTGTACCTCCTTTTTCACAAGTTCAATAACTCCTCTAACAACTTTAACCCCAGATCCAGATTTTGAAATACTGAATGCAGCGAAAAATACAAGCACATTTACAAGTGCAACAAGCCAGTAAGATGATAAAACCAAGAATTCTGCACTTTCAGCAACTGGAATAGCGAGTTCAGCACATTGGAAAATTAATGAATCAATTACTGGAAGAAAAATTATCATACTGAAAAACATCAATAATGAATTTCCCAGATTTTTTAGTGAACCAGATGAAAGAAAAACAAATGCTAATGAAACTGGCAAAAGGACAGCGCCCAAAACCAGTAAGATTCTCTGCATTGAAATTGTTATCATTGCAAACAACGTTGCTGTATTGTAAACTCCAACAAGTGTTTCACTAGATAGCAAGCTTATCAACGTGCCTGAAAAATTCGTAAGTCCTGTAATTGAAAATGATGAACCAAGCAAATAAAGTGAAATTAATCCAGAAAATTTAACAAGAATTCCATATGCTAAATAAGCAACTGGAACTGCGATTAGGAAAGTTACAAAACCTGTTAATGATTCTTTTATTTGTGCTCGTTTTTCAGGAGTGCTGAAACCAGACATTAGCAAGCGAAGTGCAAAAAAGCTTAGAAACGGAATTAGTGTTACTAACACAACCGCCAAACACATTTTGTATAAGGAAAAAACAGTTCTCATTTTACCACCCAAATAATGAAGCTGTGTTATTTGATACAAGTTCTTTAGAAATTATTACAGTTGCTTCATATGCTGATTCAATATTTTTTTCTTGTTGTTCTCGCGCAAGTCTCTCTGGAGCTTCTTTTGCAAGTTTTGCATCAATAACATTTGACACACAATCTTGAAGTGTTGAAAGATAATCCCATAATCCACCAGCTGAAATCACAGCACAAGAACCAACTTGCCTTGCTTCTCTGTAAGTCAAAATTGACATATCTATTCCAACATATTTGAGTTTGTCAAGAAGCCAGCCTATTCCAGCTGGAGCTTCTGTAAGTGGTGTATCTAATAATTCTTGGCCCTGGCCTATTATTTCTTCAGCTTTTCCAGAAAAAGTTGTTATATTGATTTTTTCCTTAATTTTTTCTATTGGTTTTTCTAATTCTGAGTAATCAATTGTTTGGGGGATTTCTGTTTTTGTTTCTTCTTTTATTTTACCAATAACTGTATCTGCAATTTCTCCAGCATCTGGACAATCGCAACTGCTACCTCCTCCACTCATTGGCGGTCCGCCAACAAATCCTCCAGTTGTTCCTCCACTAGTTCCAACTGCACTTGCTAATGAAACTTGTAAAAGCATTCCAATTAGCACTGACGCAATCAATATTTTCAGTTTCATCCAATAATAAATGTCACAACAGCTGGTGCAATTAGAATTATCACTAAACCAATAACGCCCATTGTCAGAATCTGCTTTGCTTGCTCTTTTCGCTCTGGTTTTTCTCCAGCAGTCATGAACATTACTCCGCCAGCAGTTAAAACAAGAGTTCCAACTGCTCCGCCAATCAGTCGGATGAATAAAGTTATGCTTCCAACAGTTGTTTTGATTTCATTCATTGCATTTGTTTGATTTTCTGTTAAGTTGTCTGATTCCAGCCCAATTACAAGCTGAGGAACCACTACAAGACAAGTGAAAACCAATATTGCTATCAATAGTTTTTTCATTTTTTACCTCCTTTTGAAGAATGCCAGCAAGCCTAATCTTTTGATTTTGGCTTGCAGACAAAGGTTTTCGTGAGCTGAAGACAAATTGTCTTCAAGTTGGTGGTGCGCGTTGGAGCATATTTAAGTATTAGCCAACTCTGGTGGGTTTGTTGGGTATGTCCTCCCCAACTTTTTTATACTCCAACCAACTCATTCTAGGTAATGAAAATTTTGTCAATAGTAGGTGCAAGACCGAATTTTATGAAAATCGCGCCTATTGTAGATGCACTGAAACAGCACGAATCTGTAGAGCATTTCCTAGTTCACACTGGCCAGCATTATGACGAGAATATGTCCAAACTCTTTTTTGATGAACTTGGAATTCCAGAACCAAATATGAATTTAGGAGTTGGGCCAGGCTCACAAGCTCAGCAAACAGCTGAAATGATGGTTAAACTTGAGAAAGTAATGCTTGAGCAGAATCCAGACTTGGTAATTGTGGTTGGCGATTGCAATTCAGCACTTGCTGGAGCAATTGTTGCAGCTAAATTGAAAATCAAAATCGCTCATATTGAAGCAGGTTTGCGCAGTTTTAATTGGGAAATGCCTGAAGAAATTAATAGAATTGTTGTTGACAAGGTTTCAAATTTACTTTTCACAACTGAAAATAGTGCAAATGAGAATTTAAAGAAAGAAGGAATTACTGAAGGTGTTCATTTTGTTGGAAATGTAATGATTGACACTCTTCTCAAGTCATTGGAAAAAGCAAAAACATCCAAAGTACTTGAACTTCTGAATTTAGAAACAAAGAATTATGCTGTTTTGACTCTTCACAGGCCTGGAAATGTTGATAAAAAAGAAGTTTTAATTGGTTTGCTGGATACTTTAGCAGAAATTTCTGAAAAAACAAAAATTGTATTTCCAATTCATCCAAGAACAAAGAAAATGATTGACGAATTTGGATTAACAGACAAATTGAACTCTTTGCAAATTATTGAACCACTTGGTTATCTGGACTTTTTGAATCTGATCTCAAATGCAAAACTGATTTTAACTGATTCTGGTGGGATTCAGGAGGAAGCAACTATTTTGAAAGTGCCTTGTGTAACTTTGAGAAGTGAAACAGAAAGGCCTGTGACTGTTGAAGTTGGTGCAAATGTAATTGCAGGTCAAGATAAAGAAAAAATATTAAATGCTGTAAATCAAGTTTCTGAATCAGTAATTACTCAAGTTCCTGAATTGTGGGATGGTAAAACTGCGGAAAGGATTGTTGAGAAATTAATTTAGTAATTTAGTATATCCTGTTTCTGGATTATATGTATAGAATTTAATTTTGTTTTTGAATTTTTTAACGCATTCCAAGTCCTCTGCTGTATAGTCTTTTTTGACAATTGCATTTATGTATTTCCAATGTATATTGTTAATTGGTCTGATTACATTATCTTTTCCTAGAAAATATGTGCTTACTCCTTTATCCCAATGGGCTTCAACAAGATTTTCTAACGCTGCTAAAGTGAAGATATATTCGCCAAATATTCTTTCTCTTTGAACTTTATCGGCGAATTTCCATATATATCTTCTTAAAAATCTTTCTAAAATATTCTCATTTTCTTCTCTTACTTTTACTATTTTTATTTCCTCCTCTTTTAAAAACACTTCTACATTTTTCCAATTTTTCCATTTAATCACATCCATATTTATCCATCTGCTTGGTATCGGCGGGATGATATCTTTTTCATTTATTAATTTCTCTATATCCTTTTTTAATATTTTTTTATATTTTCCCCGAACTAATTCAGTTAATTTTTTATTAAAAATTATTCCAGTCCAAGATGTCCGTATTTTAATTGAAAAGAATCCTTCTCCAAATAATTCTAATTCATTATTCTTTTGCGTTAAGTGCATTTTTAGTGTATATTCTTTTTTTTGATATTTCCTTTTTTCTCTAAGTAAACTTTCCTTGAGGTGTGTTTTCAGTGGCATATCAACTAATTTAGAAAATGTTCCTGGCTTGTTCACTATTTTCTCAAGATCTTCTTTGTCACCCATATCCTCTTCTTGTTTCTTTCCTTATTTTAATCTACCGCACACTTTTTATACAAACTTTTCATATTCTTTTTACATGCCTACTGCATTCAACACAAAAAAATATGTGCAAGCTCAATCTGAGGAAATCCTAAAACGACTAAAAACTTTCAATAAGCGATTTTATTTTGAAATAGGTGGCAAGCTCTACGCAGATATGCATGCATCCAGAGTTCTTCCTGGCTATGAACCAGATGCTAAATTACAAGTGCTTAGCCAAATTGCTGAAAACCTTGAATTAGTTTATTGTGTAAGTGCTCCTGATCTTGAGCGAGGAAAAATTTACGAGGATACTGGTCTACCATATCCCAAGCAGGTTTTCAAAGATCTTGAAATTCTGAAAAAGAACAATCTAAATGTTTCTTGTGTTGCAATTACAATCTACAATGGTGAAAAGAAAGCAGATGAATTAAAGAAAAAGCTTGACAAACTTGGTGTAAAAAATTATGTTTTTAATAGAATTGAAAATTATCCTACTAATCTAGAATTAATTATTAGTGAAAGTGGTTTTGGACAAGAGCATCAAATCAAATTCAAAGAACGATTAGTTGGAATAACTGGTCCTGGCGGAGGTTCTGGCAAATTCAGCACCTGTTTAATTCAACTTTACCATGATTACAAGCAAAAACATTATTCTCATTATGCAAAATATGAAACATTTCCTGTTTGGAATTTACCAATAGAGCATCCAGTAAATCTGGCTTACGAATCTGCAACAGCTGACCTTGCTGATGAAAATCAAATTGATATTTATTACAAGAAAAAAACAGGTGTTGATTCAGTAAATTATAATCGCGATATTGAAAATTATGCTTTAATGAAAGAACTTTTAGAAAAAACCGCACCTGGACAGACCAATTGGCTTAGTTCTCCAACTGAAATGGGTGTGAATATGATTAAAGAAGGGCTGGTTAATGACTCTGTAGTTCGCAAAGCAGCTGAAAAAGAGATTCTGCGAAGATGTGGTGAGTACAAGAAAGAACATAAGAATGGCCTGGAATCTGAAGCAACTGTTAAGCGCGCTGAAGAGATTTTGAAGAAAGCTGGGCTATCTTCCTAATCCACTACCTTTAAATAAGAACTTTTCAATTTAATTTTATGGAAAATCGCTTTGTTGGCTTTATTATAATTGGAACTGCAGGAGTTATTGGTCTAGTTACTCTGCTTTTCAACAGAGCTTTAACAAATATTGTAAATGCTACTTGCTCTCATGGAGAATCCTGTCCTATGTGGCAGTCAATAAATTTGCATACAAACATTAGTTTGGTTTTAATGGGAGTTATTCTGCTTATTGGTCTCTACTTAGTGTTTTCAGAGCAAATTGACAAAAGATTTTTCAAGCCAAAACAGAAACCAAAAGAAAAACAAATTTCAAAAAATGATTATACAAAGGTTCTTGGAACACTTCCTGCTGATGAAAGACATGTTTTTGGAAAACTAATTGTTGATCAGGGATCAATTTTCCAAACAGAGCTTGTTAAAAAAACTGGATTCAATAAAGTAAAAGTAACTAGGCTTCTTGATAAACTTGAAGGCCGAAACTTAATTGAAAGAAAACGCAGGGGAATGTCTAATATTGTTATTTTAAAACACTAAAATGGATTTTATGAAAGATTTTGAAAACAAAGTGAGAAACACTGTCAAGGAGTACAAGCTTGCTACAAAAAAAGACAAAATTGTTGTTGCTTGTTCTGGTGGCAAGGATTCAATTGTAATTCTATATCTTCTTAAAAAATTCGGATATGATGTTGAGGGTCTGATGATTGATTTGCTTATTGGAAAATGGTCTGATGATAATCTTGATAACGCTAAAAAATTCTGCAAAGAACAAAACATCAAGCTGAATGTTGTGGATATTCGAAAAGAACTTGGTTGCTCAATTTGCCATATCCGGATGGGAATTCAAGCTAGAAAAAAATTAAACAATTGTATGATTTGCGGAGTAATAAAACGCTGGTTAATTAATAAAAAAGCCAGAGAACTTGGCGGAACAAAACTTGTAACTGGTCATAATCTTGATGATGAAGCAGAAACATTATTGATGAATCTTTTTAATGGAAATCAGGAACTTCTACTTGGTTTTGGTCCAAAAAGGAACTGTCCAAATAAGAAGTTTGTACACAGAATTAAACCATTATTCTTCTGCACCAACGACGAAATACGAAAATATTCCAAAACAAAAAAATTCCAAGTGCTTTATGATCCTTGTCCTTGTTCTCATGGTGCTTTCCGAAGTGATGCAAGAGCTTTCATTGCGGAAATTGAAAAGCAAGAGCCAGGTGCAAAAGAGAAACTAGTGAGGAACTTTTTGAAAATATTTCCACTTCTGAAAAAACAAGCTCCAAAACCACAAACCAACTCAAACAATTCTTGCGCAGTTTGCAAAGAACCTACTAAAAATGAATTATGTAAACGCTGTGAGCTTATTAAAATTCTTGGATTAAAGAAGTGAAACTAGTTTCATGCTATAAGTTATATGCTGTTTCAAACACATGTATTTCATGAAAATTCAGATATTCATCGGAATCTTGTTAATATCTATTGTAGCTGTATCTGGTTGTACTGGAAACGCAGACAAATCTGTAGATAATGGCAAATCTATTGAACTCTCTTTGTCAGAAGTATCTGACCAAGCAACTTTTTACACATTTGAAGGTATTCGCTATTTTACTATCCTTGGTTCTGACGGAACACCAAGAACTGCATTTGATGCCTGCGATGTTTGTTACAGGTCAGGAAAAGGTTACAGACAAGAAGGCGATTACATGATTTGCAATAATTGCGGAAACAAGTATGCAATTGACGGTCTTGGAACAAAGAACACAAAAGGCGGCGGTTGCTGGCCCGGCTATCTCCCTCATAAAATTGAAGGTGATAATATTATAATAACTGAAGCTGATTTAAACACAGGAGCTTCAAAATTCAATTAAATAAAATGAAAACAAAAACCACAGCATATCTTGCAATCATTGGAATCATAGTTGTATTGGCTGGCTATGGAATGTTTAAGTCCGCAACTTCGCCTGGCGATTATGATGATTTTGCAGATTGTCTAACAAACAAGGGCATTAAGATGTATGGAACAGAATGGTGTTCTCATTGCAAAGATCAGAAAGAATTATTTGGGAAATCTTTTAAGAAAGTTGATTACATTGACTGCGATGCTAGAAGGAGCGAATGCAAAGATGCTGGAGTAAATAGTTATCCAACTTGGATTATTGATGGAGAGCAATATTCTGGCACACAATCACTTAGAGAGCTTGTAGAGCTTAGTGACTGTAATTTAGGTTCAAAATGAAAAAAATAAACTTACCAGTAAAAGGAATGCACTGCGAAAGCTGTGTAAATAAAATAGAGCAGGGAGTCGGCTCTATGGAAGGTGTTACAAGTGTTAATGCAAATTTGCTTGAGAATGACGTCACTATAGAATATTATCCTGACAAAACAAATCAGGAAACTATTCTTTCAAAACTTAGTGAAATTGGTTTTTCTTCTGAAGGAGAAGCAAAGAAACCGAAAACTTGGAAACAGGCACTAGCATATGGATTAATTCCGCATATTGGTTGTATTGGATTTATTGTAGCTTCTGTAATTGGCGCAACAGTTGCTATGAGTATTTTCAGACCATTGCTTATGAACAGGTATATTTTCCATATCCTGATTTTGATCTCAATTGGGTTTGCAACAGTTTCTTCTGTAATATACTTAAGAAAAAACAAACTACTTTCATTTGCTGGAATCAAAAGAAAGAAAGGGTATTTGGCAACAATGTACGGAATCACTGTTGGAATCAATGTGTTGCTGTTCTTTTTCGTATTTCCAATGCTTGCTAATTTAAGCCCAACTGGAGCTTTAGTCGGAGTTGCAGATTCTGATTTGTCAACACTAAACATGAAAGTTGATATTCCATGTCCTGGACACGCACCTCTTATCACAAGTGAATTGAAAACACTAGCTGGAATTGCTTTAGTTACTTTCAGTTTCCCCAATAATTTTGAAGTGAAATACGATCCTACTATCACACCAAAAACAGAAATGCTGGCACTGGAAGTTTTTGAAGAGTACAAGCCAACTGTTATAAGTTCAATTGAAGCAGAAAGCCTTAATAACCAGCCAGCTCCTAGCAGCTCTTGTGATGGAAGCTGTGGCGGAACAGGAAGTTGCGGAAAACCAAGCTGCGGCTGTGGTGGTTAATCTTGACTAAAACAACATTTCAAGTAACTGGAATGCACTGTGCAAGCTGTGCTGCCAATATTGAAACAACCTTAAACAAGGAGAATGGGGTTTCAAAAACAGCTGTTAATTTTGGAACAGCAAAAGCAATCGTTGAGCACGATCCCACTGTAATTAATGAAGCTAAGCTTATGGAATTAATAAAAGGCATTGGTTTTACAGCTGAAGTTTTAAAAGAAGAAGATGTTCTCAAGGATTCTAATTTTCAGAAAAAAGAAGTTGATTATTTTAAGAAAAGATTTTTGTTTAGTATGATTTTCGCAATTCCTGCATTTATTTTCGGAATGGTTTTCATGTGGGCTGGAATTATGATTCCGTATAATGATTATATATTATGGTTCCTTGCAACTCCTGTTCAGTTCATTGTTGGTTGGCAATTTTACAAAGGGACATGGTCTGCACTCAAAAACAAATCAGCAAATATGGATTCGCTAATTGCTCTTGGTACAAGTGCTGCATACTTTTTCAGTGTTTATCTTGTACTTTTCAATCCTGGCAGTGGCCAGTATTTTGAAACTTCCGCAATTTTGATAACACTTGTTATTATGGGCAAGTATTTTGAATCAATTGCAAAAGGTAGGACTTCTGAAGCAATTAAAAAACTCATGCAATTAAGTCCGAAAACCGCTATGGTCAAGCGTAATGGCGAGTTTGTGAGTATTTCAATTGATGGTGTGCAAGTTGGCGATATTATTATGGTTAAGCCAGGTGAGCGAGTTCCTGTTGACGGCGTTATTTTAGAAGGGACATCTTCTGTTGATGAGAGCATGGTTACTGGGGAAAGTATTCCAATTGAAAAGAAAAAAGGATCTGACGTTTTGTCAGCAACAATTAACAAAAATGGTTCTTTCACTTTTAAAGCAACAAAAGTTGGAGCAAACACAACTCTTTCAAGAATAATTAAGCTTATTGACGATGCGCAAGCTCAGAAAGCACCTATTCAGAGATTTGCAGACACTGTTTCAAAATATTTTGTACCTATTGTGATTGTAATTTCAATATTAACATTTATTACATGGTTCTTCATCTTTTCAGTTGAATTATCATTTGCATTAATTGCCTCAGTTGCAGTTTTAGTAATTGCATGTCCATGTTCTCTTGGTCTTGCAACACCAACTGCAATAATGGTTGGATCTGGGAAAGGGGCACAGAATGGCATTCTCATCAAAGGTGGTGAAGCACTTGAAACCGCGCACAAGCTTGACTACATTATCCTTGACAAAACAGGCACCATAACAAAAGGAAAGCCAGAAGTTACTGATCTTGTTAAATTTAGTGGCGAAGTTTTGAAAATAGCTGCTTCCCTTGAAAAAGCTTCAGAGCACCCTCTTGCAGATGCAATTGTCAAGAAAGCTGGCAGTCTGGCTTTGGATAAAGTTTCTGGATTTACTGCAGTTCCTGGCCATGGTGTTTCTGGAACAATTAATTCTCAGAAATATTTGCTTGGAAACAAGAAGCTAATGCAAGTCAATAAGGTTGATGTTTCAGCGCATGTTACTCAAATTACTGAATTAGAATCACAAGGAAAAACAGTAATGGTTCTTTCAGATACTAAAACAGTTCTTGGATTAATTGGTGTTGCTGATACTCTTAGAGAAACTTCAAAACAAGCAGTAAAAGAATTACAAGATCTTGGTTCAGAAGTTTATTTGATAACTGGTGATAATGAGAGAACTGCAAAAGCAATAGCAACCAGTGTTGGAATCACTAATGTTTTTGCTGATGTTCTACCAAAAGACAAGCTTGGTTATGTTAAACAACTACAGGAAAAAGGAAAAGTTGCCATGGTTGGTGATGGAATTAATGACGCTCCAGCTATTGCGCAAGCAGATATTGGAATTGCACTTGGATCAGGCACTGATGTTGCAATGGAGACAGGAAACATTGTTTTAATGCAGGATGACTTACTTGATGTTGCCAAATCCATTAAATTAAGCCAATCAACAATGAGAAAAATCAAGCAAAACATGTTCTGGGCTTTATTCTACAATACTCTTGGAATACCAGTAGCTGCTGGAGTGCTTTATCCATTTACTGGATGGCTTCTTTCACCAATATTGGCGGGGGCAGCAATGGCATTCAGTTCTGTGAGTGTTGTAACAAATTCTTTGCTTTTGAAAAAACTAAAACTTTAACCAAACATTATCTTAATTCCAATTCCAAGATAATGGGTTATTGCAATAACTGCTGCCATAATTAATAGATGTTCCAGAATTACTCTCCATGCTTTTATTTTCTCTTGTTTTGCAAGATAGAAACTGAAAACTCCCATAATCAACAGTCCCCACACAATGCTTACAATAATTGCTGTTGAGAGCTGGAAAATCAGAACTGGCACAAGGAATGACAACCCGAAAATTATCTTCGTCAGAAAAGTTGCACCAGTACTAGTCCAGATCTCTTTTGGGGTGTGCTTACCTTCTGATTCCTCTGAAATATGAATACCCAATGCATCTGAAAACGCATCTGCAATTGCAATTGTGAGAATTCCTCCAATAACTGCGAGCTGTGAATTTGTTCCAGAACTTAGTCCAACCATTAGCCCGAGTGTTGTAATTACTGCTGTTGTGATTCCGAAACTGAATCCTGTTTTTGTTGAATGTTCCATTATAGTCCCAACAAATCTTCCTTTATCCCTGGAATAAATTCGTAATTATCCAATTCTTCTTTTCCAATGAATTTCCATTCACTAAATTCTGAGCAAGCGGTTGGTTCATTTCCATTTTCAAATCCTGTTATTTTGCATTTGAATTTTACACCTGGAATAACTTTCTGCTCTTCATCTGGAACTTGTATTTTGTAAATTCCTAAAACTTTCTCTGGTTCAATTATAACGCCCAATTCTTCTTTTAATTGTCGTTTTACAGCATCTTCAAAACATTCGCCAGCATGCACTTGGCCGCCACCACATTCCCACATATTTGGATAAATCTTCCTCTCAGCATTGCGCTTTGCAATCAGAATTTTACCATCTGCATTAATACAAATGCCAGCAATATGTGTCTCAATTTTGTGAATTTGTTCTTCTCTCATCATCGGGATAAAGATTTTGTATAAATAAGTGTTTTGGTTTGAGTAAAGCTTTTATACCACCTTAACCTCCCATCAGTATGCAAACAAAATACATTATCACTACCGGCGGAGTGATTTCCGGGCTTGGTAAGGGTATTGTCTCTTCTTCTATCGGGCGTCTTCTAAAAGCAGCTGGCTACAAAGTTACTATTGTAAAAATTGATCCATACATTAATGTTGATGCTGGTACAATGAATCCATTTGAACATGGTGAGGTTTTTGTTCTTGATGATGGTGGCGAATGTGATATGGATTTGGGAAATTACGAGCGCTTTTTGAGTATCAATCTTAAAAGAAATAATAACATCACCACTGGCAAGGCATACAAAGCAGTTATTGACAAAGAGAGAAAAGGTGACTATCTTGGAAAAACTGTTCAAATAATTCCGCATGTTACACACGAAATCCGCGATCAAATTCATAAGGCTGCAAAGGGTTTTGAAATTTGTATTATTGAGCTTGGTGGAACAGTTGGAGATATTGAAAGCATGCCTTTCTTGGAAACAGTTCGACAAATGCACTTGAAAGATGGTGATGAAAATGTTGCATTTATTCATGTTACTTTAGTTCCGTCTCTAAGTGTTGTTGGTGAGCAGAAAACAAAACCAACTCAGCACAGTGTTCAGAGATTGCAAGAAGCAGGAATACAGCCAGATTTCATTGTTGCAAGAGCTGAAAAACGATTGCACAAGAAAACTCAGGAAAAAATTGCAAATTTCTGCAATGTTCATGCTGATCATGTTATTTCAGATCCCGATTGCAAAAGCTTGTATGAAGTTCCACTTCTTTTGAAAAAAGAAGGTCTTGACCGCAAGTTAATGAAAAAATTTGGCTTGAAAAAGAAAGGCAACAAGAACATGAATGACTGGCGGAAAATTGTCAACCGAATGCTTAAGCCAAAAAAGAAAGTGAAAATTGCAATGGCTGGAAAGTATACTGTTCTTTCTGATTCCTATGTTAGTATTTTAGAATCACTCAAACATGCTGGTGCTGAGAATAATTGTGAAGTTGAGGTTGAATGGATTGAAACAACTGATTTTGAAAAAGACAAAAACAAAGTTCGCATTTTAGACAAGGTTGATGGTTTGCTTGTTCCTGGTGGCTTTGGTTCTCGTGGAGCTGAAGGAAAAATCACTGCAATAAATTATGCTAGGAAAAACAAGATTCCGTTTCTTGGATTATGTTATGGTTTCCAAATGGCAGCTGTTGGTTTTGCTAGAAAAGCTTGCAATCTAAAAGGTGCAAATTCTGTTGAAATTAAGAAAAATCCAAAACATCCAATAATTTGTATTCTACCTGATCAATATGATGGAATCAATATGGGTGCTACAATGCGGCTTGGCTCCTGGCCATGCAAAATTGAAAAAGGCACACTTGCGTACAAGATTTATGGTAAAACTCTAGTTCATGAAAGGCATAGACATCGTTATGAGCTGAATCCAGAATATATTGAAGTTCTTGAGAAAAATGGATTAAAGTTTTCAGGAAAAGCTCCTGGTTCTCCAATAATGGAAATCTTGGAACTGCCAAATCATCCATTCTTTATTGCAACACAAGGGCATCCAGAATTCAAGTCCAGAGTTGAATCACCAGCTCCGCTGTTTGTGCATTTTGTTAAAGCATGCATTAAAAAATAAGTATAAATAGCAGATGCACCACTATTTTATTATGGCGCTACCGTTTGTATTAGATACAAGTGCAAAACTTATTCTAGGTGGATCTGCTGCTTCTTTAGCTGCTGCTGGCGGTTATTCAGTTTATAATTGGCGCAGAAATCATCGTTATGGTCTTATGCTGGAATCTAAAGAAACAATAAAACAGCATGTTAAACACGAATTGCGTTTAGGTCGCAACTTGAAAACAATTAAGAAAAATCTGATTAATGCTAACCACAATGAGAAGCTTGTAAAAGAAGTTGTTTCATCACTTGAATTATATCATTATGTTTATCATAATATGAAAAAAGGGCACCAAGCAACTCAATTGAAAAACGCTTTACTGCATTGGGGCTGGGGTTCTGAACAAGTTAATGAGGCAGTTATTCATGCTTCACATAGGATTGTTGAGCAGAATTCGCCTGCTAAGAAATTTACAGTTTAATTTCGTTATTTTATTTAATAAGGCACTAGGTAGTAGGTAGTGGGTAGTAGGTCTGGCCCACTGCCTAGTGCCCACCACCCACTGCCTTAATCGATAGGACAAACTTTATAAATACAGTATATTATCTAACGGAGTACTACAATGGCAAAATTTCCAGAAGCAGAAGCACGTTTGTTTGAAAATGTGTATGTCTGTTTAAAATGTAATGCATTAAACCGCGTGGATAAGAGACGCATTAGATTGGGAAAGGCCAAATGCAGAGAGTGCCATTATACTCGTCTGCGTTCGAAGAAGAAGAAATAGTATTGGTTATTTTATTATTTTATTTGAGTTGTTTATTGTTTTATTGAGGTGTTTAATATCATGTATCCGGGGCGCAGGGGCTCCGTGTATTAAAATATGCCGAGATTGCATAATCTGGTATTGCGCTGGTCTCGAAAACCAGTCCCCTTGGGATTCCAGGTTCAAATCCTGGTCTCGGCGCTATTTTTTATGTGGAATTTGGAGTTTAGTATTTAGAGTTTAGAATCTATTCTAAATTCCACACTCCAAACTCTAAATTCCGAACCAATTTCACCAACTACCCTTTCATTTCACTAATTACTTCGCCATCAACATTCTTCAGGTAAACTGTGTCGCCCTCATTCCAGAAATCTTTCTCAAACAAATACCACTCTGTTGTTGTTGCAAATCCATTTTCAGTGTATATTCTTAATTTATTATTAATTGTGAAAGTGTCTGGGAATTCGTAAAATACTGTACCATTCTGGTTCTGGATTGTCCAAAAGTCAACTCGGTATTGCTCAGAGTAGAGTTCTATCCATTCATCATCTCCAAGATTTACTGCAACTAAGTACGGTTCTAAATTCTTTTTTGAAATACATCCAGTTATCAAAGTGTTAACACATTCTCCACTAAGACAAGCTTCTGTTGTACAATAATCATCATCGTCACAGTCTGTATCAACTACACAGTCTGTTCCCATAATTGGTTCTGGTTCTACTTGTACTTCATCAATTGGTTCATCCACTGGTTCTGTAGTTTCTGGAAGTTCCTGTTCTTTTGCTGGAACTTGCGTGCAACCAGCAACTAAAACAGCTGTTAGTAGTATTAATGTTAAAAGAATTATTTTGGTTTTCATAATCTGCGGTAGGAAGTATCTGTATTTAAAGTTAATCCAATTGGTTCAGGCAGTTGGTAGTGGGTAGTGGGCAGCAGTAAATTTCCACTGCCCAGTGCCACTACTGTTCAGATTTTCTATTAACAATACTTAAATACTAAATTCTTGTATCTTGCTATTATGATTTACGAAGTCCGTTTTCACGGCCGAGGTGGGCAAGGGGCTGTTACTGCTGCTAATTTGCTAGCTGTTGCTGCAGGCCATGAAGGAAAATATTCTCGAGCTTTTCCATTCTTTGGTGTTGAAAGGCGAGGTGCGCCAGTACAAGCATTTTGCAGAATTTCTGATAAACCATTCCGATCTTACCAGAATGTTTATGAGCCAGACACAGTTGTTGTTTTGGATTCAAGTTTGATTAAAGATGTTGATGTTGTTTCTGGTTTGAAGCAAGGTGGCCACGCTGTTGTGAATTGTAATACTTGTCCTAATTTGAAATCAGACAGTGTTCATTATGTTGATGCAACTGAAATCGCAATTAAACATCTTAAAAAACCAATTGTAAATACTGCAATGCTTGGTGCTTTTGCAAAAGTTACAAATGTTGTTAAATTAGATTCCTTAAAGCAAGCAGTTCTTGAGAAATTTGGAGAATCAAATGTGAAAGCTCTTGAAGAGTGTTATGCTGGGGTGAAAAAATGAATCCGCCAAATGCAAAACCAGGAACAAGTGTGGCAAATAAAACCGGTAGCTGGCGAACTTACAAACCAACTATTGATTATTCAAAATGTACAAAATGTGGGATTTGTGCAAATTTTTGTCCAGAAGGTTGCATTAATATTGATCCAAAAACTGGAGCAATTATTGATTATAATTACTGCAAAGGATGTGGAATTTGCGCAAGAGAATGTCCATCAAAAGCAATTACAATGTCTTTGGAGGTCAAGAAATGAAAAAAACACTAGAAGGTTCAATAGCAGTTGCAGAAGCAATTAAAAACTGCGAACCAGATGTTGCAGCTTGTTATCCAATTACTCCAAGTACGCACATTGGCGAACACCTTTCAGAATTTTTTGCAAATGGCGAACTCAAATCTTATGTTAATACAGAAGCTGAAATTTCTTCAATTGCAGCATTAATTGGGGCAAGTGCAGCTGGCGGACGTGCTGTTACAATTACTGCTTCCCAGGGATTAGCTTACATGCATGAATCATTATTTTGCGCAGCTGGTATGCGATTACCTATGCTAATTATGGTTGGAAACCGATCTTTGTCAGCACCGTTGAGTATTTGGAATGATTGGCAGGACAGCATTGCAGAGCGAGATTCTGGATGTTTGCAGTTTTATGCTGAGAATAATCAAGAAGCAGTTGATTTGTCAATTCAGGCTTTCAAAATTTCAGAAGCAGTTAATCTGCCTGCAATTGTTGGAATGGATGGATTCTACTTGACTCACTCTGTTGAGCCATTAGATATTCCTGAAATGAATGAAGTGCAGAAATTCTTGCCTAAAAGAGTTTCAGCAGTTAAGCTAGATACTAAAAATCCACTTACAATGGGTGCGTATGCATTTCCAAAATATTATCAGGACTTCCGAAAGGATGTTCATGATGATTTAATTGCTTCTCAAACCACTATCAAGCAAATTCATGATGAATTTTCAAAACAATTTGGTCGGAAATATGGAAATGGTTTAATTGAAGAATACAATACTAAAGATGCTGATTATGTTTTAATTTCAATGGGCAGTGCTGCTGGAAATGCAAAGGATGCAGCTGATGAATTGCGAGAAGCTGGCGAGAAAGTTGGTGTACTTCGGATTCGTTGTTACAGACCTTTCCCTGCTGAAGATATTGCCAAAGCACTAGATGGCAAAAAGGGCGTTGGTGTTTTTGAAAAAGCATACAGTATGGGGGCAATTCCGCCAGTTTATGGTGATGTTTCAGAAGCAATAACAAATTGCAAAACCAAGCCGCAGTTGTCATCTTTTGTTGGCGGACTTGGTGGAAAAGATGTTACAGTTGATAATTTGAAAGACTTGTTTGGAAAATTAAAGAAGGGGGTGAGTAAGGAATGGGTATAAACACGGGGGCACCTGGGCACCGGGGCGGCGTGGAGGCGAACCCAAAAACCTCCAACCTCCAACCTCAAACCCCAAACCTCAAACCCCAAACCTCAAACCCCAAACCTCAAACCCCAAACCTCAAACCCCAAACCTATTCTGCTCTGGCCACACAGCATGCGCTGGATGTCCAATGCCAATTATAATTCGACATGTTCTTGATGTGCTTGGTCCAGATACAATTGTTGTAAATGCAACTAGCTGTTCTGAAATTATTTCATCTCAGTACCCAAGAAGTGCGTTCAAAACCCCATACATCCACTCGCTTTTTGAAAATACTCCAGCTGTTGCAACAGGTGTTGTCCGAGCTTTGAGAGCAATGGGAAATGATCATACTCAAGTTGTAATAATTGCAGGAGACGGCTCAACTTACGATATTGGTTTTGGTGCAATGTCTGGTGCAATGGAGAGAAATGAAGACATAATTTACATTTGCTATGATAATGAAGCTTACATGAATACTGGTGTTCAGCGCTCAAGTGCAACTCCGCCATTAGCAAAAACAACAACTTCACCAGTTGGATGCAAGATCCACGGAAAAATGATGCCAAAGAAACCAATTGTTGAAATTTGCGCAGCTCATGGAATTCCTTATTCAGCTTCTGCAAGTATTGCTTATCTGCCTGATTTCAAAGCTAAAGTAGAAAAAGCAAAGTCAATGAAAGGTTTCAGATTTATTGATGTTATTTCACCATGCGTTCCTGGATGGGGCTATGATCCTGCATTATCAATTGAACTTTCTAGATTAGCTGTTGAAACTGGACTGTGGGGTTTATTTGAAATTGAAAACGGAGTGCGGAAAGACACATTCAAGCCAGGGCAATTAAAGCCAGTTGAATTATATTTGAAACCGCAGAAGAGGTTTAAGCATTTAACAGATGAGGAATTGAAGGGAATTCAGAAGAAGATTCTTGATAGAACTAAAATTCCGTTGTTGAAATAAATTATTTCATAAACTCCTCAATCTTTCCAAACGCCTCTTCCAAAACTTTCATCTTAGGCAAATAAACAATTCTAAAATGCCCTGTTCCATATTCTTGTCCAAATCCAGAACCGAATACAGTCAGCACTTGTTTCTGTTTCAATAATTCCAAAACCCATTCTTTATCATCTTTATATTTGTTATTCTCAATTTTTGGGAAAATATAAAATGCTCCTTCTGGTTTTGCAGCTGACAATCCATCAATCTCATTTAATCTTTTGTAAGCAAAATCTCTCCGCTCCCGCAATTTCTCAATTGTTGGTTTAATATGACTATGATCACTTTCCAATGCTTTTGCATAAGCAAACTGAGCAGGTCCATTAGCACACAACCGAATCCGTGCCTGCTTCATACAAGCTTCAAAAATCTCATCACAACCGCCTCTGAAAGCCATTGAACCAATTCTCCAGCCTGGTGACAAATAAACTTTTGACATTCCATTAAGCAAAATCAGTGGAACATCTTTTGCAACTGAGCTCATATGCGCTGGCTCCTTGAAAGTCATTAAATCATAAATCTCATCAGAAATTATTGGAATACCAGTTGGTGCAAGCACATCAACCATTTTCTTCAATGTTTTCTCATCAGCAAGTGCTCCAGTTGGATTATTTGGATTAATACTCACAAAACCACGGGTCTTGTCAGTAATTTTACTTGCAATATCATCAACATCTGGCTGCCATCCATTCTCCTCATCACATTTGTACTCAACTGGTTTTGCACCTAGCATTTTCACATAAGAAGTATAAGGTGGGTAACTTGGTCCTGGAATCAGCACTTCATCGCCTTTGCCAACAAGTGCGCAGAATAGGAACATTAGCCCCTCAGAAACACCATTTGTAACAATAATCTTGTCAGGATCAAGGTCAACTCCCTTGAATCTTTTCTCTCGAGCCGCAATTGCGTTTCTAAGCATTTTAGACCCAGCACTTGCAGTATAACCATTATTTGTGTGATCTTTAACTGCTTCAATTAATGCATCTTTAATAAAATCTGGAGTATCAAAATCAAACTGGTCAGGGTCGCCAATATTCAGTTTCAAGATTTTCTTACCCTGTTTTTCAAGTTCCTCAGCTGGAGCAATAATGTCGCGGATAGCGTATTTTATATGCTCACAGCGCGGATTTGCGCAAATCATGGATTTTAATAGTTTGTAAGGTTTTAAATATGCTCTGCAACTATTTACTAGTATGAAAATCAGTGAGCTCCTGCAAACTCACTCAAACATCAGGCTCAATCCTTCTAGAAAATCGCTTATCCAGGACTCTGTAAACCGCAAGGAAGCAAAAATCTCAAAATGCGGAGCACTTGCAACTTTCACTCCACCTGAATCCACTGGCCGGAGTCCAAAGGACACATACATTGTGAAAAACCCGGAATCTGAGAAAACAATTGACTGGACTTCTCCATATTGCATTCCAATGCAGCCAAAAGTTTTTGAACAGATTTTACAAGATGCTCTACTTACTCTTT
>CAZWSR010000005.1:36714-57986 GCA_964636545.1 Candidatus Undinarchaeota archaeon | reverse complement strand
TTTTCTGCTGTCTGTCATAAAATGCAATTTTACTAGCTTTCACACTTCCAATTATATTGAAAACTCCTGATTGAATCTTATTTTCTTCTAAAAATTTAGTTAATGCTTCAATTAGTTCTTCATTTTCCTCAAATCTGCCGAAGAAATCGTTTTGTGATTGGTTTGTGAGTTTCATTTAGGTTTTTTTCTTAGTATGTCATGTACCCCACTCGGATGTCCGCCTATTGGACACCAGAAACCTCCTTCTTTTTCTTTATTGTTTCCTTCCCATACTGAGTATTTTCCCTCTCTTGATGTGCATTCTTCTTCCCTAAACTTCATCTTGTTGTATTCTGCATCACTTGTGAAGATATCTGGATTTCCTAGTACATTATGCTTTCCTCCTTTCACATTATCTCGTATTCCACCACATTGCTCATATGTTCCAGGTCCTGGTTTATTTCCTTCAAATCTGTAGAATATTAATCCTGATTTGTTCCATTCGTATGGAGCTTTTGCATCCCCGCTTATTTTTGCGCCTTTTACTGTTTTAAAAATATTGTAAAGTATTTTGTCTATATCTTTTGCAGTTTCAATGGCCAGTTTGCGAACTTTATGATAATCTGAATTATCTAGATACTTCTGTCTTAAGTAAATAACAATAGCTTTTCCTTTTTGAATTGGTTCTTTGCCCCGCGCAATATAAGTTGTTTCAAGTTTTTTAACGTTTTCTAAATCATAGGCATGTTTTGAGTGTAATTCATCACTATTACTAATGTATTCCAGTATCTTTCTGGAAGCTTTAAAATAGGCATAATCTGTCATTGTATCTGGGTCCATGTAGATGTGGAATTTCCAGCAAGTTGATATTTGTTCTTTTGGAGTGTCTTTTGAATAAAACCAATGTTTAGGATATCTTTGAGGGTGATCTGGTTGGTATAAGTCCCCTGCGATTTTTTTTGCTGATTCTTCAAATAATAATTTTTGTTTTGCTGTTTCTTCTGGAGAATTCTCAGGTGTTTTATCCTGTTTTACTTTTTTTTTTAATTTCGTTAGAGGAAGTATGTGTACGTCCTCTGGTTTATTTACAAGGTTAACTAGTGCAACTTCACGTCTCATGTTATAATTTCTTTCATAATATTCTGAAGTAAATATTGTCTTAACTTTATCATTATATAATTCGTCTTTGTTATCTGCCTCGTGCCCCCTCAGTAACATTTTCAATCCTGTGGCATTAAAGAAAGCGTTCAATGTTCCTAGAGTAAATCCTACTGTTCTTCCTGTTTTTTTACCTTTTTTGTCTGTTTCAAAACCTTCATCTTCTTTTCCTGCTGGATATGTTCCTTTATCAGCTTCACTTGCTTTTTGTACTCCAGCCAACATTGTTATTACTCTTGCACTCTTCTTTGTTATTTTTCTAAGATCTGCCCTCTTGTTTATTTTTGGTTTCCTGTCTATTGAGGGGATTGCTCCATGCACTGCAATTATTCCTTTTTCAGTTGTAAGCATTGTTGGGAGCTGCTGGAAAACTTTGAAATATCTATTTTCAAGCATTTTTGAATGTCCTTCTTCTTCCCCATATCTGCTCTTTAAATCTTTCAAGAAATCATATGGTATACAATCATATCTTCCATCACGCAGCTCATGATTTCCTCTTAAAAGAATAACTTTTTTTGGATACATACATTTCAAGTAAAGCAGGAAGTTTATGTTTTCAACTGAGTGTTTCCCTCTGTCTATGTAATCTCCCATGAAAACAAGATAATCATAGCTGTTCGTTGGATTCTTTAAATATTTTTCATAAACTCGTTTTGATGCTTGAAAGTCTCCATGAGTGTCTCCAATGAAAACTGCCTTTCCCTTATCTCTAAGTTCTATTAGTGCATCTTCTTTTTCTAATACTTTTTCTGCAAGTTCTAGTAAGCTTTTTGTTAACTTAAAATTTTGACTTAGGTTAAATATTTTATCTGGGTCTTTATTAATCATCTGCATTGATATCATGCCCGGCAATTTGTTTCCATAACTTTCTACTTTGTGGAATTTGTCTGGAGTATTTACTGGTTTGTACTTAGAATTTTTTTTTTCTATTACCTTTTCTAAAGCATTTACTCCATCAATTAACCATTGTTTGGTTGTTGTTATTTCATCTTTTTCTTTTTTCTTTCCATTTTTCAATCTTGTTTTTACATGTAAAAGATTTGGGTCATTTTCATCAATTTTTAAAACAGTTCTTCTTGTCCCACTTTTTGTTACAATAACATCTCCTGGTTTCAAATTTTTTATTTGTTCTATTAGTTTTTCCTTTTCATCTCCTTCATTTTTTTTATTTTCATTTAAATATTGTATTGCTTCACTAAGATCATCTTCTGCTTTCAACACCATAATTTCTATGTATTCTTTTCCCTTTTCTGTTTTGAATTTATTCTTCTTTCCAGCTTCCTTCATCTTTTCTATGCATCCTCTAAATTCTGTTATTCCACTTTCCTGTAGTTGTTTGTCATCGTTATCATGGCCTTTCAGTATTTTATTCCTCATTGCATTTGCCAATCTAAGAGCATATATCTTGAATTTTGCTATATTAGCTTGTTCTTGCATATCTCCTTTTGAACCAACTAGCTTTCTTATCCCTCTTGCTAGTTCACTCCTTCTCTGATCATCACCGAGTGAATTATATGCTTTTTTTAATTTCTTTATATTTTCTAGATATTTTTTCAAACACTTTCGTTCTTTTTTGTATTTTCCATCTTTCCTATAGTCCACTGCAGTTTCCTGTGCTTTTTCCATTTCCTCACAGATTATTTTAATTTTTCCAGCAGTTTCATTATCAATTTCTTCTACTTTTCCACCTTTTTTTGGAGAATCTGTTGCAATTTCAAAACCTATTCCAGTTGCTTCATCTAATATTTCAGAATTCTCTTTCATTTCTAATAGGATTTTTTCATACTCTTCTAGACTAATTATTTCTAATAAAACTTCAAGACTTCGTATTTCCATTTTCACTCCTGTAATATGCAAAGAATTACTGTCGTTTATATCCATCTTGTCTAGTTCTTCTTCTTTCTTAGTGATTTTTTCGTGGATTTTTTTTGCCTCGTCTAGTTTGTCATCAAGATATAATCTATTTGCTCTATCTATATCGTCCTCTATGCTTTCTGTTAATTCCCAAACTTCATCACTTACATATGGTGGTTGCGACCTCCTATATCTTTGTGGAGGTTCAGATGTTGATAGTGATCGTGGAGGTTTGGGGTTTTGGTCAAGGTATGTTAGTTCTTCAGGTTTTGCTCTAAATAATGATTCTAGAGATTTTGATGACTTTCTAGGGGCTGTAGATCTTCTTGAAGTAGCAGGTCGTCTTCCTTTCTTTTTTGCTCTTTCCTTCTTCGGTGCTTTAATTACTTCTGGCTCTTTTTCAGGTTCTTTATCTGTTTTCAACTTTTTCTTCCTAAACTTAAAGAACCAAATTCCAACTCCAATCAGCAGTATTCCACCAATTCCGATACCCATTATTCCACCACTTCCTGAAGAATCACCACCACTTGAGCTTGCAGCAGAACTACCTCCGCCACCCCCAGCACTCACAGCTCCTATTATACAGCTATCGCACGCCCAGTTAATTCCAAAAACAATAGCAGCAATTATAACTATGATTACAACAATTGGTATCCAATTAATTGTGGCTTTTCTGTTTTTCACCTTTTCTTATACCGGCCTCTCTTTTCTATGTCTTTTAACCTATTAATAACCTTTTCCGAGTCTCTACATTCGCGTTTGTATCCTTTCCAAAATGCTTTCATCAGCACACTCAGTTGCTCTGGTTTTGTGGCATTTATGCTCTCTTTGAACACGCGAATATCCACTCCACGCTTCTCAACTGAGTCAGAAACTTCGCCAAGCCCAAAATCAATAAAATATGGCTTATTTTGTTTAATCAAGATATTAGACGTTGTTAAATCTCCATGAATAATACTAGCTTCATGCAACCTACCAATTCCTTCACCAGTTTTTTCAACATTGCCCTCAGTTAAACACAAATCAATTCGTTTTCCATCAATCAAATCCATTTCAATAAGTGATTCTTTTTTGTCAAGTTTCAAAATACGTGGAACATTTACTTTAGCGCGCTTTGCACGATCCATCAAATTCGCTTCACGAACTGTTCTTTGCTTTCTCAAAGGCTCATCAATCTCATCTAGTCGATAATTTTTTTTAATCCTGTGTTTTGTGAGAACTTTCCCATTAACAGTCAGCTTGGCTTCTGCGCCTAGTTTCAAAAGTTTTTCAGTTTTTTTCATTTTTATACTCCTGCTGGAGGACCACCGCCCCCGCCACCACCTCTCTTTCTTCTATTCACGAATATTATTACTTGAACCACTGCAATAAATCCTAGCACAAACACACTTATTACAATCTTGAATTTCTTAGTTTTCACAAAGCTCTTTTTCTCTTTCTTCTCCATTTGATCTTCGCCTTCTTTCAGCATTTGTGCAATCTCGTTTTCTCCATATGCTTCAAACAATGGCTTAACAAATTCTTCATCTTCTGCAGCTTCTTCCTCTTTTCCTCCTTTGAGAATCTTCTTGAAAGTAAGTTTTGCCATATCTGCTTTCATTCCATCATAAGTAATTGCTAAATCAGGATCTCCATCTTGGTTCAAATCAGCATCTACTGTCTCGTCTTTCTCAATTATCAGTTCCCAATAGTCACTTCTAATTCCAAGGCGTATATTTTGTTCTGAGACTTTCATTATTGTTATTGTGTGTTTCTCTTGTCTTAATGAATCTCCAACACTACCTGTTTTCACGTCTACAACCTCTGTTGGTAATGCATATCCTTCTGGCAATGGAGTTCCCATTGTCCAATCTGGTGGAAGCATATATCCTGGTGGCAATACGAAGTCAGTTGGCATTACAAATCCATCTGGCAAGTTCTCTCCAGGTACCCAAGTTTCTGGTAATCCATATTCCTCTGGTATTGCATATTCATCTGGAAGTTCCCAATATGTTTCAATTCCATATCCTGCTTGATATTCTGGTGGAATATATCCAGGTGGTGCTCCTGGTGGTGGAACATATCCTGGTGGCAGTTCTATACCAACTGGAACATCTATTGTAACTTCAATTTTTGTATTTGAACGACCATAGAATGAAATTGGTGGTGAATATTGAAGGCCCTCTGTTCCTGCAAGTCCTGCTGTTTCTTCATCTCCATACAATGTTGAATACTCATCCCACATTGTCTCAATATCTTCATAAGTATAAGTTGCAACAGTTCCGCCTCCCCAATATCCTCCCCAAGCACTGTCTGCAGCACTGTCATCTGTTGTTCCTGCGTCTTCATAAACATATAATGTTCTATTTCCTGCAGCTGCCCAAACATAATCTGTCATATACTCTGATCCTGCCCATCCTTTACAGTTCCAAGTAAGTGTTGTTTCTGAAGATGGCAGTGTGTAATCCCAGTTTGTTTCTGCATCTGGTCCAGACAATCCGTCGTTTAGGTCTGAGTATAGTAGTGAACCATCTTCCTTCCAAATGTAAAGTGTCAAGTTTGTTGCTGCTTGTGTGTCTGCTATATCACATATGAAATTTTGTGATGCTTCTGCACTTGCTGACTGCCCATCTCCTGGCAATGAGAGTGTAACTACAACTGGTGATTTGGTTGTTACATTTACCTTAGCACTTTCACTACCTATTGTTGAATCAGCTGTTTGATTTGTATATACAAAGAACTCATGCATTGCATAATATTCTCCAGTTGCATTTACCCAGAAAGTGACATTCTCACTTGCTCCTTCAGCCAGATTTACTGTAACTGGGTTGGTTGATTTATTTGTCCAGAACGGAATCGCTCCAGGAGTCGTTGACACAGTTCCTTTTACTGAACCAAATTGATACATTTTCCCAGCAGCATCTGCTTGAGTTCCGATATATACATTACCATCTGCAATTGCAGGAGAAGTTTCAGTTCCACCGTTTGTTGTATAGTTTGTGATATAAGTCAGGTCTGTGGCATTTAATTGAACAATTGCTGTTACTCCATCTATTCCTATATACAGATATCCACCACCAACAGATAATGTACTTACACTTGAAAGTGAGTAGTTGTTAACCAGTGTCATGTCTGTGGAATTTAATTGATATATCTGTTCGCTTGCTGAAACCCCTCCTATTGCATATATGTATCCGTTAGCATATGCTATAGAATCTGAGAAGTCTCCTCCTGCTACAGTATAATTATTTTCCTCAATCATGTCTGTTGCATTTAATTGGAAAACATGGCCATCATGACTTCCGAAGTATATGAATCCATTTGCAAGTACAACATCTGAAGTAAAACGACTACTATTGTTTGTTGAGAAGTTATTAACTTCTAGCATATCTGTTGCATTTAATTGATACATTTTGTAGTTTGCACTTCCTACATACAAATAGCCATTTTCTAGAGCTGGATCAGTTGGTCTGCCAAGGAATGGGCCATCTAAAGTGAACTTAGCCATATATGTCATGTCTGTTGCATTTATCTGGTATATTTTCTTGTTATTACTTGCAACATATACCGATCCATTGACAACAGCTGGGGCAGAAGCCCATATCTTGGCTGTTGTGTTATAACTGCTATTCAAGTTCAT
Organism: Candidatus Undinarchaeota archaeon; assembly: GCA_964636545.1. GTDB lineage: Archaea > Undinarchaeota > Undinarchaeia > Undinarchaeales > UBA543 > UBA543. The sequence goes on along the minus strand of CAZWSR010000005.1, from coordinate 51,376 downwards.
GTCTGTTGCATTTAATTTGTAGATCTTCTGGTCATTACTTCCTACATACAAATATCCCTCTGCAATGGCTGGAGTGGATCTAGCATAATTTCCTGTGGTATAACTGTCATTCAAGCTCATGTCTGTAATATTTACCTTATACACTTTGAAGTCATCACTTCCAAAGTATACAAATCCGTCATAGATTACTGGTGAAGAGTAAACATCATCTCCTGTTGTGTAGCTTTTAACAATCTTCGAAATATTAGATGGTGCATCAGATATTGTATAACTTGTGCGATTTAGGAATCTTCCTCGCATGGTCCACTCATCTACATCAGAATTTGATGTGTCTCCAATTGGATCTAATGTAACATCAATATTGCCACAATTATTTTGAGTACATGAAACATTCACAGTTACATTGAACCAGGTGTAATACGTCACATTCATTTCCGCTGATGGATAAACCAATGTTGTTGTTATTACTGGTGATGGATACCAAAGTGGGTAGGTATCTGTTCCACCTTGTCCTTCTACCACATAAGCACTGTCTCCAATATAGTCGCCATCTGTGTCTTTTCCAGAATAATTATCATAGTAGTTTCCTGCAATAATGCTTCCTCCAATTATGTTTGTCCCTGTTGTGTTTTCTTTTGTCCAATTATTTCCAGCAGCACCATCATATACATTTACTAAGTTTTCAGACATGTAATTATCATAGATTAATGTTAGGCCTGCTTCAATACTAATTCCTTTAATTGAGTTTCCACTTGCATTATTTGACATAATGTTATTGTTCAAGCTTGTACCATCTACACGAATGCCATATGTTCCATTTAGAGCTGTGTTATTTGAAACATTAGAATTCAGTGCTGATGACAAGTAAATGTTCTCTGCTGTGCTAAGGTTAACTGTGTTATTGTAAATTTCTAGGAAGTTTGCACTTGACACATATATTCCTTCATCATTTCCTGTAATTGTATTATTATGAATTGTGTTATTATCATCTATAACCACTATCCCACTGTCTATATTGTCTGAAATATTATTCCAAAATACAGTTGTGTTTGATCCTGCTACTTCTATTCCATATACTACGTTTTCATAAATTGTATTGTTGTATATACTATGGTTGTATCCTCCGCTAGTCACATCTATACCAGTCCCTCCATTTGAGTAAATCAAATTCTCATAAATCGTGCTGTTTTCATTTACAGTCAGGTCTAGTCCGTCTCCGACAATTGAATCGTATAATGAATTATTATAAAATATGTTATCGCTGTTTGGTTTCATCCCCCCCAATAGTCCCACCATTGTTATCCCGGCGTCTATTGTATCGTGCACGCTGTTGTTTGATATGTTCAGGTCTGTTGAAGTCCTGACATAAATTCCATTGAGTAATCCAGCAACAGCGCTACCATCTACTTCATTGTCAACAATGTGGCTGTCATTTGTATTATAAACATTAATCGCTTTATTGTAACCTTGCAGTACGCAATTCCTAATAGTGACGCCTGTCCTGTTTTCCATGAAAATTCCATAACCTTGGCCATCTCCTCTAATTATGGCTCCATTACAGTCTAATTCAATAGAATCTGTATCTATTACAAGAGTTCCATTGTTTTCAACTACTACACCGTCATTATATGTATCATTCATGTAATATGTGCCTGCACAAAGTGTTATGCTTGTACTAATGTTGGTTTCATTCAAAACAGTCAAGTTTGAACAACCACCTGGGCCATCTGGTAATGTTGCGTATCCTGTGGCTAGTGGTCCTCCAGAACCTGTTAAGAATAAAAATCCACCTATTAATACAAATGCAATTAAAAGTACTATAAAATATCGTGGTTGAATTCTGTTGAAAAACTCTGGTTTTTGAAATTTGAAAATATTTTCTCTTGCTATTTTTGCTCCTTTTGGAGCTTTTTTGCCAAGATAAACTGATTTTACTGTGCCGTCAGGTTGTCTCACACTTTCGTAGTAGTACGGGCCCAACTTTTTGCCCTTATAGTACCTATATTTCTTATATACCACGCGTAACCCCGGTTTTGCCTTGTAGGGCAAAAACTTTTTTCAATATTTTCTCTATGGTTTGCATAGTTTATATACATTTTCTAATGACAATGGTCATTAGTGGGTCTAATGTATATTTTGTAGTTTCTACTATTTTCAGAAAAAGTATATTCTAGAGAATATAAATTCTAAGTCAAACAAAAATTAAATTCAATGACATATGTCATGAGTAGTTGGTGGTTGGTAGTGGGTAGTTGGTGATGATTATTTCAATCTTTTCAAGATTTTCTGCCTTTTCTCATCACTCAATTTCTCACTACCATCTCTCAAAATCCATTTTGTGTCCTTATTTTCTGTCCTTGTATGTTTTAGCATGAATTTATAAGCAATTTCAGGGTCATAATACTTTGTCAATTCCCTCAAAACCCAACCAACTGACTTTTTCACATAATATTCGCGATCTTCCATGACCTTTTCAAGGTTTTTAGTGATATAACTAGTATCTGGGTGTCCTAAATGTGCTAAAGTAACTAAACAAACCGTGCCGAAGCGCCTTACCCATAGGTTTTCATCCTCTATCCACATTGATATTAGCTTATTGAACTTCGCAAAATCGTTTTTCAGCAACTTTTTTATGCTCATGCAAGCCAATCTATCGCATAATTCCCAGTCACCAATGTGTGTTAGTCGCTTTTCAATGAATTCAAAGGTTTTTTCAGGGTATTTCGAAGAAGTTTTCACTAAAATCTCTGCTGAAATCTGTCTTCCCTCTCTTGTAGCATCATTCCACAAGATTTCAAGTAATTTAAATAGTATTTCTGGTCTATCAATGCACAATTTAGTTGTTTTGTTAGCAATTTTCTTTAGATCTGGCATTTTCATTCCAAGAAATTTCAAATTTGTTGGGATAAAAACCAAAATTTGCTTGCGTTCTTCTTCTGTAACCATCTTTTCACCAAGTTTTCTAAGCTCAAAACAGTAACGAGTCGGCTGGTAATAGAGATTTGCAAGTGCCTCAATTTTATTTTCAGGAATTTCCATGACGTTACAGTGTGTAGGAGGTAGTAAAATAGCTTTTGGTTAGGATATTGTTTTTACTTTTCTATTTTTTCATTTTAATCCACATTTTTTTGAAAAATGGCAAGGATAATGTTGAAATTACAAATGCTGCTGTTGGAATAATTGGATTAATAAATGGTTTTGGTAATTTTGCAACTAGGAAAAACAATACAATTGTAATATATGTTAAAAATGTAATAATTATTTTTCTAGTTAAGCTGGTTTCCCAGGATTTATCTAATTCTACTCTCTTATTTCTCTGTTCAATTGCATTAAATCGGTTTTCAGTATCAGAATTTTGATTTTCCATGTGAAAAACATGTTGCTTAACATTTATATATTTTTAAAATCAAAGAATATGCATGGGTTCTCAACCTGAATTAGGAAAACTTGTTAATAAATCTTTGTTTCCCTTAAATTGGACTAAAATTAATTTTGAAACTGAAGGAATTAAGTCGATGTTTATAACTTTTGAATTATGCGAATCCAAAATAAAAGATGGCGGTGAACATTTTCCTGTTGATATTTCCTATTCTGGTCCTCTTGAATTGGAAATACCAAAAAATGCTGGTAGATTTGAAATTGAACTTGATCAATTTCCAGATTCTCTTCGAAAATTAGATAATAAGAATTTTTTTGTGTTAAGAGGTATTGTTGAATCTACTTTAGAACAACCACTTCAAATTATTTTGAAATTAACTAGACGAAATGAATTACCATTGGAACGAACTTTTACTGAATTCCAATTTGATAATTTTTCTAAAACACAGGTGCTTGATGGTGTTTTTGAGGAATTAACTGAACTTGTTAATAAAATAAAAGAAACTACAAATGATAAATTGCATCAGATTTTTTATGTATTGGATTGGATGAAAAAACACATAGTTTATCCTCCAAAAGATCCAAAAAATCCTGACAGAATATTCTATCGTAAAAATATTCAGAATCTTGAGAAGAATCGATTAAAGAAATTTTTTGAAATAAAAAATTCAACTGGAAAACACGTTGGAACTTGCAAAGAATACTCTATCGTATTTTATGCAATCATGCATAGATTAGGAATTGATTCTCGGCGTCATAGAAGTGAAGTTATTAATGTTAAATTAAAAGGTGATGAACAAGTATCTGGTCAAACACATTGGTTTTTAGTTGATTCTGGACTTGGTTTTGCTTCTCATCTTTGGAATGAGGTTAAAATCAATGGTGATTGGATCTTTGTTGATCCAACTCTTTACAGGCGTCTTGGAAATCATGTTGTCAGAACGCGTGCACCTGATTGGTATGGTATTGAAACTTGTGGTAATGAAAATTATCTAGAAATTAATGGAAAAAAAGACGGTCCGTGTTTGGATATTCGTTTTCTTGGGCAATCTAAAATAAAAAAACTTAAACAAGATAGTGAAATAATAGAAGACCCAAGAAAGTAATATATACCACCACTTCTTACACATTCCACGGTAGGTGTAGTGATGAACAAAGTAGGAAGTGTTGATTATTTTGACGGTAGCAAAAGAAAGCTCTATTTTTTTGTGGAAAATCAAGACATTGTTGAAGAAGAAGGCTTCTATAAAGTTGAAACTGATTCAAAAATCTTCTACATCTTTGTTACAACCCTTGAAGAACGGCCGCTTGATTCCGATATTGGCGCAAGAATAAATCGCGAGGATTTTGCTTATGATATTGGTGAACGCTACCTTCTTTATGCTCAAGCCAGCATACTTTTGGAGTTTAGAAAGCAAACATCAACAAAAGTTGTTGGTTACAAGACAATTCCGCGCCATGGAAATCCAATTTACGAACTTGAAGACCTGGATTTTGAAGAAGGGCGGCTTGGACTTCCTAGATTAGACTTTGCGCATGTCAGAAGTGGTAGTAAAAAGTTGGAAACAAAGGTTGGATTCAAGAAAAATTCATATATCACTCACTGGCTCTTGTCTGGATGGACAAGTTCTGGTAAAACCAATGCTGCAAAAGTGCTTCTTGGTGTTACAATCAAAGGCGACAAGGATGGAAGCTTTGCTGGCGGTGTAATTATTGATCCTCATGGAGAATATTATGATGATTTGAAAGTTTTGAACTCTGGAACACAAACCAAGATCATGCACCTAACAATTTCTCCAGATAGGTCTGATAAAAATGCAAAATCTCTCAGTATTCCTCTTGGATTATTAACTCCAGGCGATTTTTGCGAGGTCCGTAACTTTAATCCTGAAACTCAGACACCATTTATGTGGCGATGCCGAGATTATTATTGGAAATTGCACAAAGGTGATGTTCAGGACGATACTCAAATCCTAACTCGCTCCAAAAACTGGGTTGAAATGATAATCAATGAAGATCCAGAGAAATTTTTGCCAAAATTAGGAAGTGATTATGGTGATTCTGCTGGCAGAAAAGTAATGGATGCTGTTAAACGCAGATTGAAAAGCATTATCAAGGACGACAATCTTATTTGGGGACGCGAATACACACCAATTCTCAAAGAAATTAAAGAAGATGTGTCGCGCGGATTATGGTATGTTGTTGATGTAAGCAGTGTAAGCAACAGCACAGCCAAATTAATGACATCTTTGATTGCAAATGAGCTATTCAAGGACTACAAAGGCATGTGCATTAACAATAAAGACGAGTGGAAGAAGTACAAACCAGCTGGACTCTTAATTGAAGAAGCACATAATTATCTTTCTCCTGAAGAAGCTAGCAAGGGAAACATTATTGCCAAAATTGCAAAAGAGGGTCGCAAGTTCAAGGTTTTCACAATAGTTGTTGAGCAAGATCCCAGTGGAATTGACCAGCGGGTGCTAAAACAGATTCATAATAAAATAACTTTGCAGTTAATTCCAAAAGATGCACGCGCACTTTGCGACACAACTCCGTATATTGGCGAACTTGAGAAAAAAATTCCATATTATGAAACTGGGGAAGGTGTTTTTGTAAGCACTGGCTCATTTAATTTTGCTTTGCCTGTAAAATTCCCGCGAATTAGTGAGTGGATTGAAGCAAATGCAGTAAAATGTGAGAAGTGCAAGAAAGAATTAGTAATGGATGGGTCTGGTTTGTGTGCAAAGTGCGGGAAAGAACTGAAGAGCAAGGATGCTGAAGCGTTTATGTAGATTATTTATACTTCTAAGATACTATTCTTCCATGGTCTTATCAAAAAACGAAATTGAGGATCTTCTTAAAAAAGGAAAAGAACTTAATTCTAAATTATTCAAAGATTCTGAGGTTCTTGGTGTCAGGGGAGATAGCATAGAATCTGTTATTGATTTTTTTGAGAATGAAAAGTTTCGTGGTAGTGGAGAAAAAATTTTAACGAAAAACGGGTGGGCGTATTACTGTGCTAAAGATGATGTTGAAAAGGATCATTGTTTCCTAGCTCCATTTAAAGAACATTGGCCTGATCACAAACACATGGATGAATGTCTAATTGCAGCAAGATATGCTAAGTCAAATTCATTTGTTCAATATCTTGTATTGAAATTTGGTTTTATTGATAAAATGGATCCTTATTTTATTAAAGAAAACCACGCCACTATTCTTGCTTATTTTAAAAAAAGTGGTTTATCTAAATCTGATTTTATAAGAGAAATCCAATATGCAGACAAAAGAAAAGGTGCTTTTATTATATTCAAAAAGGGACTAAAGACAGACATTGAAGATGTTAGTGAAATGGCTGTTTATGCACCCAATGGTATAGATAAGAAACACATCTTGGGTGTGTATCTTCTTGGTAATGTTGAGGAAAAAATTGTAGAAGATTATTTGGATAAGCTTTGATTTTTATGTGAAATAAAGTATTTAATAAATATGCCTTATTTCTGAATATCTTATACTTATTTAACATATTATCATAAGGCATTTAACATTTTATATCAAATACGAAACGTATATATACCACAGTTTCTAATGATTTACTTGTGTTTGTGAAGACTAAGGGGGAGGAAATATTATTACAGTTTTTACAAGCTAATGTATTTGCTCCATATCTCATGGTTTTAGATGGTTTTCCCACCGTCTTCACACACCGCCATTTGGTGTGGAGCACTAATTCTGGTTAAATTTGTTAGGACTTCAAGCTTTCAAGACTTCTTGAGTTGCTGTTCTGTTTGAGTTGTTTTCAAGTTTTTTTGAGGTCTTGAAGTCCTTTTCAAAACCTTTATTAACTCATTTAACCAAAACCAATTAGGGGAGAGAAATGAAACAATTCAAAGTAAAAGTTACTAATGAATCTGGTGCTCTTTCAAGTGTTTGCGAGGCATTGGCTGAGAAAAATGTTCGGATTAGAGCAATTTCTACTGAAGCAATTAGTTCAACAGATGGTTTTATTAAATTAATAACTGGAAATGATGTTGAAGCAAAACTTGCTTTGGATGCTGCTGGTTTTACTTATACTGAATCTGCTGTTCTTGTGCTTGATGTAATTGATTCCCCTGAAAATATAGCGCAACTCACCAATACAATTTCAGAAGCAAAAATCAATATCAAATCATTTTATCTTTTAGACAAGGGGTTGTTTGCAATGACTGTGAAAAGGGAAGATTTTGCAAAAGCAAAAGAGGCATTGGGAGATAGGGTTATTGAGAGTGTGTAATTTATTTTATTTATTAAGGCAGTAGGGAGTAGGCACTGGGTAGTAGGTCTGTTCCACTGCCTAGTGCCCACTACCCAGTGCCTGAACCAATTTCGTTGGCTTAGTTAAACTTATATACTCTAAACCTCATCATTTTGATATCCAAATACTAATCCAACTTTTCGGATTAGGAGGATAATTTACAATGAATCAAAAAGATATACTGAATGCTGTAAAACAGGCTAGAGAAGGGTCTAAAGAACGAAAGTTCAAGCAGACTTTTGACCTAGTTATTAATTTCCGAGATCTTGATCTTAAGAATCCGGCACACAAATTAAAAGACAGTGTTGTTCTTCCACACGGCCGTGGAAAACCTATTCAAGTTGCTGCATTTGCAGATGGTGTTATTGCTGAAAATGCAAAAAAAGCAGGGATTGAAAAGATTATTGACAGGCCAACACTCAAACTTATTGTTTCAAAAAAGAAAGAAGTTCGCAAACTTGCAAACACTTATGATTTTTTCCTAGCACAAACAGATTACATGGTAGACATTGGTAAATCACTTGGTGCTGTTCTTGGTCCAAGGAACAAGATGCCGCAGCCAGTTCCACCAAATATGCCCGTTGAACCACTAGTTAAGAGATTTGAAAAACTGGTTAATGTTAGAATTGTAAATCAGCCTGTTATCCACTGCAGAGTTGGAACAGAAGAAATGACCGATGAACAGCTTACAGAAAATATCAATGCAATTGTAACTTCAATTACAAGAAAAGCTCCAAGACATGAAACTAATATCAGGTCAATTTTTATTAAAACCACAATGGGTCAGAGTGTTAAAGTCGGTGGAATTGAAACGAAGGCAGGTGGTAGTGGGCAGAAGGCAGTAGAAGAAAAACCAAAAGCCACAAGCCAAGAGCCAAAAGCTGAACCAGATGAGAAAACTGCTGACGGGGGTAAAGAAAAATGAAACACGGAGAAGTATCACAATGGAAACAAGATACTGTAAAAAATCTTGTTGCTGAAATCAAGGAAAACCCAATTGTTGGTATTGTGAATTTTGAATCACTTCCATCAAAACAGTTGCTTCAGGTTAAGCACAAGCTCCGAGGCGAGGCTATTCTTAGAATGACACGGAAACGCCTTATCAAGCTAGCGCTTAAACAAGCCGGAATAACTGGCCTTGACGATGTTCTTAAAGGTGAGCCAGCGCTTATTCTAACAAAGAAGAATCCGTTTATTATTGCAAAGAAGCTTCGAGAATCTCGAACAACTGCGGCTGCAAAACCAGGTGCAACAATGCCAAAAGACATTATTGTTCCTGCTGGAGAAACAAGTTTCGCCCCAGGTCCAATTGTTGGAGAACTTGGAAGCATGGGCGTGAAAGCAGCTATTGAATCTGGAAAAGTTATTATCAAGGTGGATTCAACTCTTGCAAAAGAAGGCGAGAAAATTGACAAGAAAAAAGCAGATCTTATGGCAAGAATGGGCATTGAGCCAATGGACATTGGTCTTGATATTGAGGCAGCTTTTGAAGATGGTCTTATTTACAAATCAGATGTTCTTGGAATTAATACAGAACAGCTTGTTGCTGATATGACAAATGCAGCTTCAGATTGCTTTAAATTGTCAATTGGAATTGGTTTCCCAACAGCACAGAACATTACATTCTTGGTTCAGAAGAGCTGGAATGGTGCAAAAGCACTTGCAAAAGAAATCAATTATTTGTGCAAGGCAACTGCAGGCGATGTTTTGGCAAAAGCAGAAGCTGGAATGGGTGAGTTGAAGAAGTTGGTTAAGGTTGAAGAAAAGGCAGAGGGCAGTGGGCAGGAGGCAGAAGAAAAATCTGCAGAAGGAAAGAAACCCGAGTCTCAAACCCCCAACCCCAAACCTCAAACCCCAGTAGAAGAAGCTCCTGTAGCAGAAGCTCCAGCTGAAGAAAAGCCAGCTGAACCAGCAAATGAGTAAACTTCAAACTAAGAGAAAACGAAAATGGGAGAAAAAACGTAAAACTATATTGAAGAAACTCAAACACAAAAAATAATCTAGAGTCAGGGCTTAAACACCCTTTCTCACTATCTTTTTAATAATTTTTTTATTTGTTTTCTTTCTTTTAACTTTTCTAATAATCCACTGTATCATATTTTCTTCATTTGGATGTTTTACACCTTTTCGTCCATTTTCATTAATGTATATGTGCTCTATAACGTACTTATATTTATCAAGCTTTTTTAATTTTTCATAAAAATACTTAGTGTGAGCTCGGCCAAGTATCACAACTGTTCTGTCTTGAAGTAATTCAGCTGTGTTTTTGAATATCTTATAATCTTTAGCTCTATTTGAAATACTTTTGTTAAGTTTATCATCAAGTTCATCTACTTTTCTCCTTAGTTTTTTTGTAGCGTTTTTATTACCCACCTTTTGTGTTTTGCAATAATCTAACAACATTTTGAGAAACCAAACATGTCTTCTTTTCATATCAATAAAATGTAAGTCAAGTTCTTCCTGTTCTTTTGCGAGATTTTCTAAAAATCCTGACATGTATTTTACATGTTCTTTTATTGCAGATTTCTTGTGTTTTTTAAAATATTGCATATAGTCCTCAAAACACGCTCGTTCATTTTTTGAAAAGTACCGTTCTAGGAATTCTTGCTTGTTCTTTTCAAAATGTTCGATTGCAGTTTTAACTATTTCTTCATAATAATTTTCTACTAATTTTCTCAGAATTCGCTTGTTATCAAGACCTAGATTCATAGCTTTACACAACGGGTCAGCTGATTTTGTATTGCACTCTTCTATGAGTATTCTAGTTGCATTGAATTTCTTTATTTCTTTGATATGCGTTGGTCTTCTAAAATTTGTATTAACCCATAGGTGCTCTTCTCCAATTAAAAGTATGTTTATTCTTTCTTTGGCTCGTTTCTTGTGTTTTCTAATCTTTATCTTTTTCACGCGTTTTTTCTTCCAGAATCTCATAATACTATTTTGTTTTAATTCAGCTTAATACTTTTTGTATTACATCAAAACTCCGCCAAATTGCGGAGGATAATTGCACTGCGTTCAGCTGCGAAAAGGTTTGTGAAGCTGAAGCAGGGCTGCTCACGCACATCTTTCCTAAGCTTTTCATGTGTGCGTTCGCTTGAGCTATAATAAAAATCCAAAAAACATCCTTAGTTTCCAGAAAATAAAGAAATTAAAAATCGGTTCAAGCGCAAGGTTTTGCACACGCTTTGTCATGTTTCCACCATAAAGGAATGTCATTGCAACAAGCGAACCCCACTTAACAATTCCAAAAAGAGTACCATAAACCCCCCACCCAAAAGTGTCAATAATCCACGGACCTGCATTTACTCCAAACAAAAGCATTACTATCAGTGCAACAGTGTCTCCAATCACAATTGAAGGGTTTTTCAATATCAAAAAGTGTGCAATTATGATTGGCGGAAGCACAATTATCAAACTTGGCACAAATCCAAACTTTGCACAGGAAAGTGCAATGAAAAGTGTTGATAATGACAAGCCCGGAACAAAGAAAAACAACAATTCAGTGAATAGGATCAGAACCGCAACTCCGATCATCAGAATTATGTCTGGTTTTCTTAGCCTACTTGCTAATCCTACAATTTGCACTGAAATACTTACTAAATCCATTGTATTTTCCTACATTCTTTTAGTATAGATAATTTTTGTTTTCAATTACCTTTATAAATAACTTAACTTTAAGATTCATAGTTATGATTGAAATTTTCAAGACAATAAATGGGGGATTGGCTGAGCAGAAGCAGTTCAATAAGGGAACTTGGATTAATGCAAAGTCTCCAACTGATTTGGATCTTGAAAAACTAAAAAAGCTCACTGGCAAACTTGATGAGTTTGAAGGGTTCATAACATCACTAAAGGATCCAGAGGAACAGGCTCGTGTTGAAACAGAAAACGGGGCGCTGTTCATTGTTTTGCGAATTCCGTACACAACCAAGAAAGGTGATGAAACAATACACACCACAAGGCCACTTGGAATAATTCGCATGAAAGATTACTTAATTACAATTTCTTATTTTGAAACTGAAGTGCTAGACAGGTTAGCAAAACAAAAAATTGAGACTCAGCACAAGATTGAAACCATTCTTAATATTTTCCTAATAACTGCTCGCAAGTATTTATTCCAATTGCGACAAATAAATCGCCAAACATTCATTTTGCAGGGTGAACTTGAAGATTCAACTCGAAACGAGGACTTGCTTAAACTACTTACACTTGAAAAATCACTTGTTTATTTTGACACATCACTTCGGACAAACAATTATGTTATCAACCGCCTCAATCTCATGCGCATTTTCACAAAGTTTGAGGAAAACAAAGAGCTTCTAGAGGATGTTCAGATTGAATTTAAACAGGCACTTGAGATGACAAGCACATATTCAAATATTCTAGCGACAATGCGAACTGGTTTTGAAACAGTTATCAGTAATAACCTTAATAGGGTGATGAAAACACTCACTAGCATCACACTTATTCTCATGCTTCCGACCCTGGTTGCAAGTATTTATGGAATGAATGTTAATTTACCATTCCAGAATTCTCCAAATGCATTTGCAATTACAATGGGTATTTCTGTGCTAATTTCTTTAGTCGGAACGCTTATATTCTGGAGAAAAGAACTGTTCTGATAACTTATGGCTAAGAAAAAAGAAAACAAAGCATTGAATGTTCTTAATTTTATTATTTCTTCTCTTGATAAACTTGAAAGTATTATTGATGATAATTTTGAAAGGAAACAATTCGAAGAGGTTTTACTTGATCTTCTAAAAGAGGACAAACAAGATGCGAGCATACATATTCTTAGAGGTGTTCTAAATGATGTTATCACTATTAAATCTTCCACTCCTCGTTCTTCGCGTAAATATGTACGGGAACTTCCAAAAACCAATCCAACGGAACTATTTCGCCTTCAGCGTCTTATATTACAAGCAACCCGGCGCGGGGAAGCGAGAACAATCTTTGCTATTCAGTTCATCCCCGTTCGTTACACTGTAACAACCAAAACGTTACCTGATGACATTTTTGAGACTCAACAAAATGTATATAATTTTATCAAGGAACATGAGGTGCTCAATATGCCAAAGGATATGGATGACTTGTTTAAAGCATCACCCTCTCTCTATCTTGATAAAACAATAACAAAATATGATATAGTTACTGCTTTATCTCGATTGCTTCTTAATGGTTTTATTGATTACGAATTCCTTTAATAGGAACCTTTTTTAATATGAATTACTAATACATAGGTATGAATGGGGATTATACACAGAAAGATTTTACTCGTGATGTTGAATTGTTATGTGGGTATATACTTGAACGCAAGGATTCCAAGGAGAAACAGAAAGCGTGTGATTTTGTTTATGAGCTTGCTTGTGATAACAAAGTAGATGAACTTCATCTAGGTGTGTCTACCAGATTTAAGAATTTAATTAGCACTATTTCCTATTTTCCAGAGCCGAAAGGACGTTTCCCTTATCTCCTCCCGTTTCTTAAAAGATATTCTAACAAATCTGTTGCAAATCTTAAGAAAATATTTGAAATGCAAGTGTACATTTCCTGGATTGTTTTAATAAATGGACAAAGGAGAATTGCTATTCCTACTACTAATCTTTTAAAGATTAAATATACTCTTCAAAATAATAAAAAAGATATTGAAGACCTTCCAAGCAAAGCAAAAATTCTTTACTATCTAATGTCTTCTGAAGGTTCTATTGTTCTTCCAGATTATCTGGCAGTACTTACTGATAAATCAAGTGTACAAGAAGATTATTTATCTGCTCTTAACTCTCTGCTCATTAACAAGTTTCTTGATTTTAAGATTATTTCTAAAGTTAAAAAAATATCTAAATCAAACAAGTCAGTAACAACTGCCCCTGTTCTTCTTTATATCAATGAAAATCTTAAACAGTTTGAGAAAAGCTATATGGAAAAGAGCGATTTTCCTAAGTTTGTCAGCATGCTTGCTGATCATTTTAAGGTAGATCAAAGAACCATACGAACACGGTTATCTTCATTACGGGAATTTTCTTCAAGAACCGCATCAACTCGTGTAAGCAAACTTTTTTCATTTTTCTTTAAAAATGGATTCATTTTTTTCAGAATCCAAGTATTTTTATCTAAACTCCACCCCCTCCACTATCCCATTAATCGAGGATCTGCCAATGAAATATCTTCCTGACAAACAAATACTTGGTTCTCATCCAATTGAAGTGTTCTTGTTGGAAAAAGCAAATAAAGACAAGTTGATTCTTCCAAAGAAGTTCCAAAAATTAAAGAAAGAATATAATTCTGGTCTTCTGGGAAAGACTAAGAAACTGGATTGGGAGAATCTTGTTTTTTTTATATCTAATCTACTCTCTATTGGAGCTTTAAAATATGAATACCTTGGTAAAGAGAAGGAAGACGAGGAATAGTAATGCTTTTTAACCTCTGATTCATAACTCATTCTATGCCTACAATCAAGGAACTTAAGGGTCAGCTCAAGCAAAAAACAGACAAGGCGCCTGAAAAGTATTATCCAGTTGAAAAGCTGAAAGAAAAAGGATTTCAGCGTAGCAGATGTAAGAATTGTGGCAAATATTTTTGGGTTCAAGGAGAATCCGAATTGTGTGGAGATCCAGAATGCAGTGGTCAGTACACCTTTATTGGTGACAGTCCGTGCAGTAAAAAAATGGATTTCATTAAAGCATGGCAGGAATTTTCCAAACTTTTTGAAAAACTAGGTTATACTCCAATCAAAAGATATCCAGTTGTCGCCAGATGGCGAGACGATACTTACTGGACAAATGCATCAATTTATGATTTCCAACCGCACGTGGTCTCCGGTCTTGTTGAACCGCCTGCAAATCCACTCGTGGTTCCGCAAGTTTGTATGCGTTTTAATGATATTGACAATGTTGGAATCACTGGTCGCCACTATACTTCTTTTGTAATGATTGGTCAGCATGCATTTGTGCCCCCAGACCAGAAATTTGACAAAAATCAGTATATCAGCGACAT
>CAZWSR010000005.1:0-36704 GCA_964636545.1 Candidatus Undinarchaeota archaeon | reverse complement strand
TGGCTTGAAATCGGAATGGGTCTTCCACTTCATGAAGTCAAGTTCCACGAAGACCAGTGGGGTGGTGGCGGAAACCTTGGTGTGTGCATGGAATTCTTTGCACGCGGCCTAGAAATTGGTAATCAGGTTTATATGCTCTATGATGTTAAAGATGATGGCACTTACAAAGACCTTAATCTCAAGGTTTTGGATATGGGAATGGGTCAGGAGCGCTGTCCGTGGATGTCTATGGGAACTGCAACAAGTTATGAGTGCAATTTCCCAACTGTTGTTAAGAAATTATACAAAGAAACTGGTGTTAAGCCAAATCAAGATGTTATCAAACGATTCTTACCATATTCTGGTTTGCTTGACATGGAAGAAGACAAGTCAATTGACAAAACCTGGGAAGAAATTGCTGAAAAACTGAGCATGGATGTTAAAAACCTGAAAGAAGAGACACTTCCGCTTGCTGGATTATATTCAATTGGGGATCATGCAAGAACACTTTTATTTGCAATAACTGATGGTGCACTTCCATCAAATGTTGGCGGAGCTTACAATTTGCGAATAATTTTGCGCAGAGCACTTGGTTTTATTGATGAATTTGGTTGGGATGTTTCTTTGCAAGATGTTTGTCGCGAACATGCTGCTTATCTCAAGCCACAGTACCCAGAACTTACTGAAACAATTGATAATATTGGAAAAATTTTGGAAGTTGAAGATGCGCGGTACAAGACCAACAAGAAAAAATCAGCTAGAATTGTGTCAAGGTTACTTGAAAAAGGCTTTTCAGATAGTGAACTTGTTGAATTATATGATTCAAATGGAGTTTCTCCTCAAATTCTTAAGGAAGCAGCGCAAAAAATTGGAAAAGAAATTGAGGTGCCTGCTGACTTTTATGCAAAAGTTGCTGCACGACATCCTGAAGTTGAAAGAATACACAAAAAACAGAAATTTAATGTTGAAGGACTACCTGCAACTGAAATTCTTTATTACACAAGCAAGAAACTGGATTTTGAAGCAAAAGTGCTTAAAGTAATTGACAAAAAGCAAGTGGTTCTTGACAAAACTCAGTTCTTCCCAACAGGTGGGGGACAGGAACACGATACTGGAACAATAAATGGAATTGCAGTTACTGATGTTCAGAAAGCAGGCGGGACAGTAATTGTTCACACACTAGAAAAATCTGGAATCAAAAAAGGCGATAAAATTAAAGGAAGCATTGACAAAGACCGCAGGCTTGCGCTTTCTAAACTTCACACAGCAGCCCATATTGTTGGCGGAGCAGCTCGCAAAGTTCTTGGAAATAATGTTTGGCAAGCAGGTTCGCAAATTGATCCTAACAAAGGCAGACTTGACATAACTCATTATAGTGCAATTACATCTGATGAGCGTGCGAAAATTGAAAAACTTGCAAATGAATTAATTCAGAAAGGCACTGCAATTACAAAGAAAGTCAAAAATAAAAAAGAAGCAGAATCGCAATATGGTTTTACACTTTACCAAGGCGGAGCAATTCCTGGAAAAGAAATTCGCGTAATTGATGTTTGTGACTGGGATGTTCAGGCTTGCGCAGGAACTCACTTAGATAATGTATCTAAAGTTGAAGGAATTCGCATTGTCAAAACTGAAAAAATACAGGATGGAGTTGTGCGAATTGTTTTCATTGCAGGAAAGAGCTTGCTAGATCAAAAACAGTCATCTGAGAACGAACTTATTGATGAAAGTCTTGAAATTCTCAAACAAGCATATCCAAATCTTGCTGTTCAAGCAGCAGTTGAAGATATTTTGCTTGGTGCATCAATACTGAAAGTCAATTCAAGACAATTACCAAGCACTTTGCAGAGATTCTTAACTGAAATTTCTGATATTGAAAAAGCAATTGCATCAGAAGCAGAATTGAAACTTGAAAAAGCAAAATCTTTCTCAGAAGTATGTAGAATGTTGTTTGGACATTGGAAATTGCTGAAGAAAGAAGAGAAAAAGCAGTCAGTGAACACTGTAGGCAACCTGACAATTAAAATTGAAAAGAGTTTTGTCACACATGACAGACGGAAAATCGCTATTTTCGAAACTGGAAACCTTGGCACTGCAATGCAAGTTGCAAATATTGTGTGTTCTAAGACTCTAAATGCAATTATCTTAATTAAAACAAATGAAAGAACTGCTCTTGTTGCTGGTAAAAAAGCGAAAATCGACGCTAAGGAAACTTTAAATACCTTAATCCCGAATTCGCAAATCAGTGGCGACCAAGGTAGAGCAGTGTCCTCAAAACCAGTGAAGGGTGCTGGATTATTAGATAAATTAAAAAGGTTGGTTAAATGAAATTCGTGCAAAAAGCAGCTCTCATAATTGCTATCTTACTTTCCCTAATTCTTGTTTTCTCTGCAGTTCATGCATTTCCGCAGGACACAACAGCAGATATTGATACAACAGGAGACTCTGGAAATATCCGTTTTTTCAAGTCCACTTTCCTTGACTCAGTTGATTTAGATAATGATGGAAAAGCTGAAATTATTTTGAATAATCTAGACTGGGGTGAATACACTGATTTAAGCAGATTCAATTTTGCAAATGGTATTCTCAATATTTATCAACTATCTGGTGGTTCTCTAAAACAAAAATCAAGCATATCTGCAAACACGCCATTTGGAATTGCATATGGAAATTTTGATGGAGAAGGTGGCCTTGATATTGTAACAATAACTGTAAATCCGCAAGGCGGTCACACAATAACACGTTTATCTGCTCCTAATTGGAATATTGCAGCAGGGGTTGGTAATTTTAATGCAGGTAGACCAACTGCAATTGCTGCTGGAGATTTTGTTGGTGACGGTCTTGATGATATTGTAATTGGTGTTGCAACTGTTGATGGTGATAATCTAAAATCTCCAAAATTTTTAGTATGTGAAAATCAGGATGGAACATTCAATTGTGATACAACTATTGACATAACTCAAGATGATGTTTCTGATCCGATTTATGATATTGCTGTTGGCGATATTGGCGAACTTCAAAATGGAAATTACGCTCCTCCTGACACTCGCGATGATATTGTTTTAGTTACAAGAACTGGTCGTGTGGTAATACAATACCAAAATTCTATTGTTCCTAAAACTTTCAATTCAAAACAACTAGTTCAAGCAGGGTTTGGGTATTCTAATACTAAAAGTGTTGAGATTGGGGACATAAATGGTGATGATTTAAATGATATTGTTGTTGGAAATAGTGATGCTGGTAAAAATAGTGATGGTGGTAATAATCCTGACAACGTTGTTGCATATTTCCATGTCCCTGGCATTGGTTTCGGCTTTGATTCACTATCTGTAATGGACCTCGCTGGTGCAGGATACCCAATTGATTTAGAAATCGGTGATATTGATCAAGATGGTTTGAATGATGTTGTAGTTGTTAATGGACAAGGCACCAAAATCAATATTTTTCTTCAAAATGAACAAAACCGGTTACCATCCAATCCATCATATTCCTTAACCACTGACAAAAACCAAGTATTTGGAATTGGTATTGGCGATCTTGATGGAGATCACTTAACAGATATTTCTGCAGTTACTGTTACTGGCAATTTGATTCATGCATTTCTTCAGGAAAACAATCCACCTGAAATATTAGAGATGGCAGTAACTCCAAGTTTAACATCAACTAACTTTGCTGTTTCATTTATGGCTGAAGTTTCTGATGTTGAAGACAATCTTGATCTGACTACTGTTTCCTGGAGTTCAAGTATTGACAAAGATCTTAGCCTCTCTGATCTTGATTCTGAATATCAGGGGCTCTCAGTTGGAGTTCACGACATAACTTTTGAAGTTTGCGACCTTTCTGGAGGATGTTCCAGCAAAACACTTGAAGCTGCAGTTGAAATTTATCCTGGTTTTGATGGAGTTCCTCAGCTTGCTAATCCACCAATTCTACCTCGCTTGAGCACTGTTTCTGAATCTATTTACACTTATAATCAAGCTCCATGTCCAACAGCAGGTATTGCACAGCAAGGCGCAACAGCAGGTACAATAGAAATTAATGCATCAATTAACGAGAACCGTGTTCTTTCTTTTACAACAACTGAAGATATAATTGGTGATGGTAGTGGTGCAAAATATCAGGTTTACTTGAAAAACAACTGCGAATTAACTCCAATTGGTGGTTTGGTTTCATTAGAACCTTCTTTACCAGATGTTTACAAGAAATTCAATGATGTTATTGCTAAACCAGCATGCAGTCAAGACGAGTGCGAGTATGTTGTAGAAATTATGGCACATTCAAAAGGTGATGTTGGGGGAACTGTTGAAACTTTCACATTTATTCCAACAATTGAAGGTGAATCATTAAATGCTGTTTCTGGAAAAGCTCAATATCTTCCAAATGAAGTTGCACTTATTCGTGCAATAGCAACAACTGATGAAATGCTTTCAGTTACATATACTTTTGATTATCCTGAATCAATGCGCGGAACTTCTGGAAGAATGTCTTATAGTGGTGTAAAAAAGGAATACCGTGCGTATGTTCCTCTTGGTGAGGCTGGATCATATGTTATTGATATAACTGCTCGCTTGATTAATGAGCCAACTAAGAAACTATACAAAGCACTTTCATTTGACGTTGTGCCTCCAGCTGAACTTACTGTTTTCCCACAAAATGTTTCTTTTATAAATTCCAGTAGCAATAGGACACTTAGAAAGACAGTTACAGTTACAAATAATAACAATCTTACAATCGAAGGCCTAAATGCAACATTGGATGAATCATTAATTTCACATGGATTAATATTTGAATTTGAAAACACAACCCTTGGTCCAAGTAACAGGACAATTCTCAACTTGAATTTAACATTACCTTTTGATATTGAAAATGGCAATTACACTGGGGTACTCAATTTAACTGCTTCTGGTGTTGAAACCAAGGAAATTAATGTCAAATATATTGCATATAATCGCGTTCCTATTGTCAAGAACAATACAACTATCCGTGATAACAAAACAAAAGATAAAATAGTAGTTGGAAAACTTTCTGCTACACTTAACATAAACACTTGGTCTCTTGGAACAATTTCTCCTGGTGCTTCAGTTGACAAGACAATAATTCCTACAATCAAAAATGGTCAAGCAAGCGATTACACAGTTGATGTCTTAATAGGTGAAAACACTTCAGAGTACATCTTCATTCCAACAAAAACAATTGACCTTTCTAAGTCAGGTGCGTCATTTAAGCTGGAGTTCGGTGCACCAATGGATGTTGGTAAGTATGTTCTCAACCTTGACTTTGAATTCAAAAACAAGAAAGATGGGTCTGTTCTTGATAAAATAAAAGTTCCAGTTACATTTGAAGTTTCAGAATCTGGTAGCAATGATCTTATTGATGATGCAAAATCTAGATTAAATCGTGCAAAAGGTTCTCTTGGAACTGCACAAGCTAAAGCAGGCGCTGGTACATCTGCATCACTTGAAATACAAGGTCTTGTTTCTGGTGCAGAACAGAAGATACGTGAAGCAGAACGCGCACTTTCTGATGCTGAAAATGCAATGAATTCTGGAGATTCCTTGCGTGCTGAAGATTATGCAATGAGTGCAAATGTAGCGCTAGGTAGTGCAGAGGACACAATATTTGAAATGGATTCAATGCTGTCTGCAACTGCACAGGCAAATGTGCAAGCAGTATCTGATGGTGGCGGTGGATTTGGATTTGTGTTTATAATTATCATCATAATCATTATCATACTTGTAATAGTTGGATTAGTAATACTTGCCCTGAGGGAAGGGTGGTTACCTGCAGATAAAGTTCCTTGGTTAAAGGATGCTTTTGACAAAATCGGAATCGGTTCACTTGTTGAAAGCTCTAGTAGTATGGAACCAGATTTCCATTTTACTCCAACTGCTTCCTCAAAACCAGCTAGAACGCCGCTTACCAAGCCAATGCCTGGCAGAAGGCCCGGCACACGTCCTGTAACAGCTCGTCCAGGTGTTCCAGCAAGGTCACCAGCACAAAGACAGTTCCCGGGCGCTCCTAAACAAGCACCTATTCAGCCACAATTACCACCTGGTGCCAAAAAGAAGCAGAGTTACTATAACAAGAGGTTCCAGCAATGAGTATTAGAATAATTTCAGAAGGTGTGTATGACACTGCTCATGCAGTTTATGAAGCACATGAAATCAAAAAGCAGAAGCCAGATGCAGTCTTTTTAGAACTTCCTTCTGATCCATTCCAGAAAATTTTAGATAGTTATTCCAAAGGAAAACTCAGTGTTTCTGCTCTAAAGAAAAAACTGCTTAAGGAAATCAAAGCTAGCAAAAAGAATATTGATCATGATTTATTGAAAAAGTTCTTGCTTGGCCAACTTGAAGAAGATGAATTAGCTTCAATTGAAACCGAAGGCCGTGAAATCCACGTAATGCAGGAAGCAAAGAAAGCAGGAGCAAGGTTGCATGCAATGGATGTGCCTTTGCAGGAATTAGAGAAGGTTATGCTGAAGCAATTTGACAAGGAGCATGTTGTGCAGACAAAAGCAATAATTCAAACCCAGCAATTGCCTGATATTCTCTGGAAAATTTCAAATATATTGCACTATCCATTCTATATTCTTGAAAGAATAATGCGGCATAATGCACTTGTTACAACAAATCCGTACAAAAATAATGTTTCTGATGACAAAGTTGCGAAACTTGGTGTGATGTGGGACAGAATGATGCATAAATTGATTTTGCCAATGTTCTTTTTCTTACCAATTAGTAAAGGTTTGAGAAATGATATGAAGCTTTCATTAGTAATCCACAGCATGGATAGGTATCGGGAACGGTACATGGCTCGCAGAATTTCTGGAGAGTACCGCAGATTAAAGAAAAAGCTGAAAAGGGAGCCACGAATCCTTGCAATAGTACATTTGTGGAATGCAAATACAATTAGGAAATATTTGAGGGGATTAGAATAATTTATTCTACCAAAACACCAGGTTTCTCAGGCCCTCTGTCGATATTTGAATTGGTGAAATTTGTTAATTGGTTCTTGAGTGGAACTGCAGAGTACAGTTCGTACTGCATGAACCCCATTCTTCGCTTCGCTCAGAAGGGGTTAAACAATTCTGTAGAAATTGGTTCGATCTATTTATTCTACTAATATTCCAGGCTTTTCAGCATCTGCAACTCTTGCTTTATCCTCTTTTGACTCTTGAGCTTTAATAATCTCAACTTTACACTCCAATGCCTCTTCCATTTGCGCTTTACTCTCCTCAAAAATCTTTAATTCTTCTTTCTGGCTCATTACTTTCTCTTTCAATTGTTCTTTCTTTTTCATTAAAGCAGGAACCATTTTTGCAATATCCTTTCCAAATTTCCTAAACTTCTCATCTTTCATGAAATCGCCAATCTGCTTTCCAGCTTTTACTCCAGCATAAACTTCTCGCTTCCATTCAGGTGCAACAAATAGCATAATCTTCTTTGGTTGTTTACCAACAATTTCAATAACTTGTCTAATATCAGTTAAAGTACTTCTTACTAAATTCTCACCTTGCTCAAAACTTTCATCTAAATACTTCTTTGCTGGTTCTGGCCATTTCTCAAGTGAAACAAATCCTTTCTTTTTCAGTTTCTCCCAGAAATGCTCAGCAAGATGTGGTGCAAATGGTGAAATCATTAAAGCAAGTTTCTCCAAACCTTCTTGCATTACTTCTGGTTTTGATTCTTTTGAATATTTATTAAGTTCAGTAACAAGTTCCATCATTGCGGAAATTGCAACATTTAATTGGAATTTTTCCATGTATCCAGTAACTTTCTTAATTGTGCTGTGTGTTTTTGCTAAAATGTACTTATCTCGGCTCTTCAAACCACCTTTAATTGCTCTGTCAGTATATTTCGATTCTTCAAAAAGCGTATACATTCTACAAATAAATCTGTAAACTGCATCAACACCTTGATCATTCCATTCTAATTCTTTTTCAGGCAATGCAGTAAACAACATAAACATTCTAGCAGTGTCTGCACCGTATTTATTGATAATTTCTCCTGGGTCAACTGTGTTTCCTAAGCTCTTTGACATCTTTGCTCCATCTTTAATCACCATTCCCTGGCAAAGTAGGCGCTTAAATGGCTCATCAATATCATGTAATCCAAGATCGCGGGTTGCTTTAGTGTAAAACCTTGAATAAAGTAAGTGAAGAATTGCGTGTTCAATACCGCCAATATACTGGTCAACTGGATTCCAGTACTTTACTGTGCTTTTGTCATAAGGTTTTTTGATATTATTCGGGTCACAATATCGGAACCAATACCAAGAACTGTCAACAAAAGTGTCCATTGTATCTGTTTCACGCTTTGCTTTTCCTTTGCATTTTGGACATTTTACATTAATGAAAGTTTTTGAAGTAAGAATTGGATTGCCTTTTCCTTCAAATTTAACATCTGTTGGTAGTTTTACTGGCAAATCCTTTTCTGGAACAGGGACTGCTCCACATTTTTCACAATAAACAATTGGAATTGGTGTTCCCCAGTATCGCTGTCTTGAAATTAACCAATCTCTCAGCTTGTACTGGGTAGTTCTTTCACCCCATTTTTTCTTTTCACAGTATTCTCCAATTGCATCAATTGCTTCTTTGTTGTTCCAGCCATTAAATTCACCTGAATTGCACATAACTCCCTCATCCATATATGCGCGAACCATTTTTTCAGGGTTGAGTTCGTGACCTTCTGGGCTAATTACAACACGCATTGGGATTTTGTACTTCTTTGCAAATTCAAAATCGCGCTGATCATGTGTTGGAACAGCGATTATCGCGCCTGTGCCATATTCCATAAGCACAAAATTGCCAATATAAATTGGAATTTCCTCATTAGTTGCAGGGTTTTTCACATACTTACCAATAAACATTCCATCTTTTTCCTTGTTCTCAGCTGTTCTTTCAAATTTGTCCT
The DNA here is from genome assembly GCA_964636545.1 of Candidatus Undinarchaeota archaeon. GTDB lineage: Archaea > Undinarchaeota > Undinarchaeia > Undinarchaeales > UBA543 > UBA543. The sequence continues at coordinate 27,810 of CAZWSR010000005.1, read as the reverse complement.
GCAAAACAACTTTCTTAACAAAGGCCTTCACATCTTTTTCATATTTTGTGCCTTTTGTAAGTTCTTCAACAAGTGGATTTTCAGGAGCAAGCACTACAAAAGTTACTCCCCAAAGAGTGTCAACACGAGTTGTAAACATTTCAAGAATAGTATCTGAATCAACAATTGGGAATTTCAATACAACACCTTTGCTTTTGCCAATCCAGTTCTTTTGCATGGTTTTAACACGCTCAGGCCACTCAGTTAGCTTGTCATCAATATCACTTAATAATTCCTCTGCATAATTTGTGATTTTAAAGAACCACTGTTCCAGATTCTTGATTTCAACTTCTGATTTACATCTCCAGCATTTTCCACCTTCAACTTGTTCATTTGCAAGAACTGTTCCGCATTTTGGACACCAGTTTACAGGCGCTGGTCGTTTCTCAACTAATCCCTTTTCAAATAACTTTGTGAAAACATATTGATTCCATTTATAATAGCCAGGATCGCAAGTAGCAATTGTGCGGTCCCAGTCATAAGATAAACCAAGTTCTTTAAGCTGTTCAGTCATCTGCTTCATACTTGCTTTAGTCCATTTGTCTGGACTGGTTTTATTTTTGATAGCAGCGTTTTCAGCAGGAAGTCCAAGAGCATCATAGCCCATTGGATAAAGAACATTAAAACCATTCATTCGCTTAAATCGTGAGCAAGCATCACCTATTGAATAATTTCTAACATGTCCCATATGCAGTTTGCCTGAAGGGTATGGAAACATTTCAAGAACATAATACTTCTTTTTCTTAGAATCCTCTTTAACTTTGAATATTTTCTTTTCTTGCCAAGCAGTTTGCCATTTCTGCTCTATTTTTTTATGGTTATAATCGGTCATGCTATTCCTGTGTTAGAATATACAGTATAAAAATATTGGGATAAGAGGTGGGGCCACAGGGATTTGAACCCTGGCCTAGTGGTTTCTACCACTGCAAGCTTTGATATTTATCATTTCCCGAAGGATCAACGCTCCAGATGTTTGGAGCCACTTATGCTCCCAGGTTACACCATAGCCCCGTTTTAGGTTTAAAGTAATCAAAGTTGAGGTTAATAAATGTTTTTAAAGTTGTTTTTCCCTATGTTCTTAACATGGACATTCCAAACCTAATCAGAGCAGGTATTCTCCTAACAGTTGGATTACTTGTAATTCTTTTCCCAGAACAAATAGTTAATTGGCAAATCCGATTTGAGAAGCGTTATTTCAAATGGGTTATTCGCAAAAAATACCGGATTACATATGTTGAACTTGGGAAAAAAACTTCAATGAAACTAAATTTCATGTTTGCTATTATCTGTTTTATAATCTCAGCAGCATTATTAGTGTATTCGGTTTTGGTTTAAACTACTAACTTATCTATTTCTTTGTCTTAACCTTTCTCCAATAAAAGTCTGCGAAAAAGATGTTTTTACAAAAAACACTTGCGGGTATACCTATTAAAATTATACTCATAAATGCAAATATTATCCCTAGTAAAAGACTTTTCAACCAAGCAATTGTATATTCTCCTAAATTATCAAAAACATATTTTAGTATATTAAATTCAAAATAAGAGCCAACTGTTTGTTTGTTCATAAAATTTATGCTCAATATTGGAATTACAAACACTATTAAGAAAAATTGAGCCAAGCCCCTTACTACTGGATTTATTACAGTAAGAATTCCCATAAGTACTCCATACACCACAACAAATGGAATAGCTTTAATGAACATGAAAAATCCTAATGTGAAATCACTTCCAAAACTTAATGTTGGCAGTTGTTTGAATTTACCTTTACTAAATTCTTGAATAATTCTAACACCGTATCCACCTAATGCAAACCAACCAACAATTGGTAAAAATATTAAAAAGATATTGAGCATGCCCTTTGCTCTATTAAATGGGTATTTGAATGCATTTTTGAAAGTTAAGTTAACCATATTACTCAAATTATGGTAGTGAAATTGAGTTTATAACTGTTTTGAGTAAAAGAAAGAAATAAATACGGCTTTAACGAACTATAAATTATGGTAGATTATTGTGAACCGCATGAGTATGAAGGCCTAGTAAAACTTTTGGCTGAATTATTTTATAAGCGGAAGTTTAAGAAGTTGAGGGCGCTTTATGTTGAACTTGATTCTGATCAGAAGCGGTTAACTATATCTTCTAAAATAAGTCAAAATCGGCGCAAGGATAATTTTGCTGCCGCCGCGGAGAATGAACTTGCTTATCGACTCCATATGTTTTGCGTAATGATCATTACTTTTTTTGAAGAAGCTGGGAAGGAATTTTAGATTTGTTTTTCTTGCGAAGAAACTATTCTAAACCAATACTTCCTACCTATTTTTATGATTGAAAAAATCATCTGGTACCTGGTTGCACTTGACTGTTTTATTTACGCAGGACTGACAGTATCTGCGCGATACCATAACAAAAAGGCGCACCACTTTTGGAAAGGTATTCCTTTGCATTGGGCTCTTGCAGTTTATTATACTGTTTTAGTTGCTTGGAGTGGGTATGCATTGTCAAGAATTGGCGTGCTGTTCTAACCAGTAATCAATTCAATTTCGAATCTTCTAACAAACCTATAAATAATATAATAACCACCATCTTAGTAAGCAGTAACGTCCAACACAGTAACAACTGCTTTTGTCACTAATGGGTAATAATAAAGCTTAAATAGTGCATATGTCACTACTGTGGTGTAGTAAAATGACAAATGTCAGTATTAGTAAACTATTGATAACATTCATGGTAGTTCTTGCCATGATCGCAGTCCCTGCATATGCTGCAGCCGACGCTCGCGTTGTTAGTTTGACTTTTGATCCAAACCCAATTGGTACTGGACTTCAGTCAGAATTGACTATTCGTGTGGACAATCTTGGTCCAGATTCAGCTACAGACGCTGTTGTTTCTTATGATATCACAGATTCTGCAACTCAAGTGGTTTCAACTGGAACACAAACAATTTCTCTTGCAAATGCTGAAGTACAGGATCTTGCATTTACATGGACTCCTACAGTAAGCGGAACTTACACAGCAACTGCAACAATCACAGAGCTAACAGAAACTGATCCAACTTCAAACACTGGAACAACCAATGTTGATGTTGTTGACACAATTTTAATTGAAACATTTGATGCAACTGATGTTGTAACAACTGATTCACTTCTTTACACAACCCAACCAATTACATTCACCGGAACTGTTAAGAAAAATCAAGCAGGACTTGCAACCACCGTCACTTTTGATATTGAAGGTGTTGGAATTATTGGTTCAGTAAATTCAGCTGCAAATGGAGAATTCACTTACACTTTCTCAAGCGGACTACAGTTCCAGTCAACTGGTACTAAAACTGTAACAGCTCGTTTCTATGACAACAACCAGGAATTTACAGAAACTGATACAATGCAAGTTGTTGCAAGTAACCCAAGCGGTGACGGTCTTGTTGACATGACTATTAGTCCAACCAAACTATCACTTGAGCCAGGTGATGTTTTTGATTACTTAATTGCAATAACAAGTGTAAATGATGCACAAGGCACATACCGTCTTGTGATCAACACTCATCATGAGTTTGAATATTCACTTTCACCAGAATCAAATCTAGTTGCACTTCGCTCAGGTGAGCGTGAGGATATTTCATTATTTGTTAATGTTCCAAATGATGCAGAAGCAAAGAACTATCCAATCACAATCAAACTAGAAGATCTAAATGGTCGCTTAATTGATCTTGAAACAGTTCAGATGGAAATTCTTGATGTTGGCCAAGGCGATGGCACTCCAAGCGGAACTGACTATGATGTTGAAGTAAATCTTGAACCACAGAACCTTGAAATTAAATCTGGTCATTACAGAGAATTCGATATCTACATCCACAACAAAGGAGACAAAGCTGACACTTTTGATATTTCATACCGGACTTCTTACAATATTGAACACTGGTTTGAACTCGAAGATGAAAAAATAACGCTTGGTCCAGGAAAGAGCAAATATGTTTCATTGTTTGTTGATGTTCCTCTTGATGCTATTATTGATACTTACGAAGTAAAAGTTGTTGTTGAAAGTGCTCACTCAACTGATATTGAGAAATCAAACTTAGTTGTTACACAGAAAGACAATTACTTTGATCTTAGTTTAGACAAACCTGTGCTATCACCAACTGGTTTTGATCTTGGCTCTGTTTCAGATGTTGATGTAACTGCAGCAATCACACTAAGCAATCTGAAATCAATTGGCGGAAGACGCGTAACAGTCAAGCTTTATGTTGACAACCGTTTTATGGAAACTCAGGATGTTTACATTTCTTCAGGTGAAGAGGAAGAAGTTAAATTCACAATTGATGCTGAGGAATCTCCAATAAATGGGGAATCTGGCGATTATTCAATTTATTACACTGCAAGCATTTCAGGAGAATATGAGCGCAGTAAAACAGTTGATCTTGAAATTCGTGGAATGGCAGAACCATCACTTACACTTGACCCAGAAATATTTGAAACTGGTCCAAATGGAACAATTGCATTTACAATGCGTGTGCACAATCCACTCAGAGATTCACAAACCTATTTGATTTATGCAAAAGGACTTGACCTAAGTTTTAGTCCAAGCAGCATTACAGTTCTCCCAGATGAGACACAAGCAGTTGCTATTACTGGAACTTTGTCAAATGCACCATCTGGTATAGAAGCAGTTGACATTTATATTTCAAATGCAAATGGTGAGCAATATGGCAGTGTCACTGTAACTGTTCTTGAAGCTGACAAAATCATAAATGATGGTGTTCAGAGTGGCGGTGTTACAGGATACATTCTAACAACTGCAGGTGGAATAACAGCAGTTATTGTTGCACTCTTACTTCTCGTTGCTGTTGTTGGTTACTACTACTACTCAAGACAGGATGAAGATGTAATTGAAGGTATTGATGATCAAGGAAATGAAACAGTTAGTTTCGGTTCTGGCGGAGATAAACCATCTGCACCAACCTCTGGCAGTGCAGGAAGCCTTCTAAGTCGGTTCAAAAAAACATTTAAAGCAGGAGCTTCTACTATGGGCAAAGCAAATGGAAGTGAAAACTTAATGAAGAGAAATACTGAAGGAATAAATCTAAGCCGCCTTGAACAGGCACTAGGAACTTCTGAACAAAATTCTGAACAAAAACCTGAACAAAAAGAATTGAATGAATGGCACCCAAAGGATGCTGAACACATTCTCTCAAACCTTGAAGGCATTAAATCTGAATTTAAGGAAACTTATAACAGTGCCCACAGTTTGAAAAGCAGATTACAAGGAATTGCATCACGAATGGAACAAAAGAACAGCGATGTTGGAGCAAGAATTGAGCCAAGGAAAGAGCTAGAATCCAAAAGTCCGGTTCCAGAAGCTTCAAATGTCCAGTCTCAAGTTTCAAGTGAAGAAAAAACAACTCCAAAATCCGAAACAGGCAACGGATATATCCAGTCTGTTGTTGACGAAATTTAACAAAATTATTCGCAAGGTTTAAATACAAGCAACTTGGTATAGAGAAATCTACAATCGTCTCTGGATGATTTTCTAGCAAAATACGCTAGCAGGGGAACTAAAATTACAAAATATACTGTTATTATTTCAGGTAAAGGTGGTGTTGGAAAGACCACTACAACTGTAAATCTCGGCTCTTCTATTCATCAATTTAATCAAAGAGTTGTTGCTGTTGACACTAATCTTGTTACTCCAAACCTAGCACTACAGCTTGGTTTGCCACCAACACCAGTTACTTTGCACAATGTTTTAAGGGGAGAAGCTAAGGTTCTTGACACTGTTCAGACACATTCTTCTGGATTAAATATAATTCCTGCAGGACTCACACTTTCAAATGGTAGTTCACGATATTTGGGAAATTTCCGAGAAGCACTTGACCCATTAAAGGGAACTTACGACCATGTTTTGCTTGATTGTGGAGCTGGATTGTGGGGAGAAGTTCTGAAAAGCATAAAGATTGCTGACGAGGCAATTATTGTTACAAACCCAGAGCTTCCAGCACTTGTTGATGCTCTTAAGGCAATTAAAATTTCTGAAAAACTCGGTGTTCCAGTCAAAGGTATTGTAGTTACAAAATTCACAGGGGCTAGGTACGAGCTTAAGGATGAGACAATCCGCGGAATTCTTAAAGGCTATCCTATTCTTGTTAAAGTTCCATTTGACACTAATGTTCCAAGAAGCATTTCAATGCGAAAGCCAGTTGTTATGCTCAAACCACACAGTCCTGCATCAAGGGCATACAAAAAATTAGCATCTAAATTTATTGGAGTTCCATACAAGGACAGTTTTTTGTACAGAGCAAAGGAACGTTTGTTCAGCGGGTAATAGTTAAATAGTAGATAATCCAATTGTTTTTTATGAGAGAAGTCAAGACAGTTAATCTTGCCAAGAAAGTAAAAGCAGTTTCCATTAGATCAAAGTATGGTGAAAAATTAGTAAAACTTGCTGCTAAAAACAAAAACATTGTTGCGCTAACTTCTGATGTAAAAGGTTCTGTTGGATTCAAGGAATTTGCTAAAAGATTTGAAAATCGATTTTTCCAAATTGGAATTGCAGAGCAAAACATGGTTGGAATTGCTGGTGGAATGGCTGTAAGTGATAAAATCCCTTTTGTTTCAACTTTTGCAGTGTTTTTACCAGGCAGGGTTTATGATCAAATTCGACAAGTTGTTGCATATGCAAAAACAAATACAAAACTTGTTGCAACGCACGCAGGAATCACTGTTGGTCCAGATGGAGCAACTCATCAAATGCTTGAAGATATTGGAATGATGCGCGGACTTCCAAATATTGAAGTTCTTGTGCCAGCTGATGTTACTCAAATGGAGAAAATGCTTGAGTATATGGTTGAAAATAAAGGCCCAATGTTTATGCGACTTCCTAGAATTTCACTTTATCCTATCTATAAAAATGATTATAAATTTACAGGCGAAGCAGAAATTTTGAGAAAAGGCAGTGATGTTACAATTTATTCCTGCGGTCCAATGGTAAATCTTTCATTGGAAGCAGCATATCTCTTAAATAAGAAAGGAATTTCTGCTGAAGTTGTTAATGTTCCAAAACTTGATCCAATGGATAAAACTTTGTGGAAATCTGCCAAGAAAACAGGCGCTGTTGTAACTGCTGAAGATCACTCAGTTGTGAATGGTCTTGGTTCTGCAATAGAACATCGTCTTTCAAAAACTTGTCCTACTTTTGTAAGAAAAGTTGGTGTTCGTGGCTTTGGAACCACTGGAAAATTAAGAGAACTTCTTGAATCATATTCAATGTTTTCTCCTGACATTGCCACTGCTGCTGCTCTTGCAATTGACACCACAAAAGGACACAGAGAAAGGCTGGATAAAACTGAATGGAGAAAACGCAAAAAATATTGGACATCTGAATTTTACACTATTCTTAAAAAAAGAAAAAAGCCGAGAAGAATATCAAAGTAGAACTGAACCATTTATATAGTGCCTAATTTCTAATAACTCTACTATGAAACAAAAGATGACTGCTAAAGGAGTGCTTGTTGGGGGGAATGTTCTTGTCTCTAATGAAAAAGAGGCAAATTCCCTATACCAGAAGGGCTTCTACGGCGAAATGAAATCTGGCGGGAAGCTTACCTTAGCCCTGCTTGAGGCAATTTATCTAGTTGACAAAAACAAGCTGGTTGTTAAAAAAGGCAAAACAGCTAAAAAAGAGCTCAGTACCGAGGAACTTTTGAAACTTGGTGAGAAAAACGATGCTCAAATTTATCCACAATCTGTTGTTTACAATGACTTGCGTGATAAAGGATATCTTGTTAAAACCGGCTTCAAGTTCGGTGCTCACTTCCGTATCTATAATCGCGGAGAAATCCCTGGACAAGCGCACAGTGACGCAATGGTTCATGCAGTTACTGAGTATTACAATCTTACAATGACTGAGCTTTCAAGAATAATTCGTCTTGGCCACTCTGTAAAAAAGAGTATGTGGCTTGCTGTTGTTGATAATGAAGATGATGTTACTTACTACAAAACTGGGAGAATAACGCCATGATTTTGGATATATTGGTTCAGGCAGTTGGCAGTTGGCAGTGTGTAGTAGGTAGTATTCTCACGCTCCTCAAACCTCAAACCTCCAACCTCCAACCTTTTGAAATGGCAAAAAAAGGCCAGTCCACTAAAAAGCTCTATCTTGGTATGGAAAAGAACAAAGCAATAATCCTTGCAATGGCACTTGTGATGGTTGTTAGTATGGGTGCTGGAATTGCTAGTTCTTTAATTGAAGATGATGATTCAGATATTGAGCAAGTAAGCATGGCACAGGTTATTATTGATTTTGGAAATTATTCTCGTGTAACTGAAGTTGTTGAAATTGGAACTGGTGATAATGCATATCAATTGTTTAATAAAGTTGGAACAGTGACTCAGGATTTTCTCAATAATGGTTTTGTTGTGACCAAAATAGATGCAGGTGAATACAGTGCAGAGAATGCAGGCAATTACACTTGGTTGTTTTATGTAAATGGAAAACTTAATTTAGATAGTCCAGATTATTATACTCCAACACAAGGCGATTACTTAGAACTTAGATATGGGGTAAATCCGTTTTAGGATGTAAGAAATTTCAGGATATCTGTAGCGTTCTTATCTTTCAGCTTTAATCTGTATGCATCCCATAATTCTTTATCATTTTGTTTTGCTTTAATTTTTTTCTTAAGATCCTTTAATAGAATTTCAACTATTTTTTGTGAGCCATTTTTTGTTCCAACTTCAAATTCTTCAATTTCTATATATCTCTCTATTGTTTTTTTTATTTCCTTGCTTCCAATTGATCTTTGACGGACTTCATCAACATATCTCACAGTCAAGTACACTTTTGCTTTTTTTTCTTTTTCCCCAGGATTTGTAAAACAATATTTTATGTCTAAATATTTTTTCTCTATTCTATTTGCTTTTTTCTTCATTATTTTTTTTGTACTTGGGTTTAAAAATTCCTCTAATGCATAATTTTCAAATTTTAATATTTGTATTTTGTTATAAATATTCAGAAGTGACTCTAAACTAGTCAAATCATCTTTATTTGCATCTACAATTCCTATTCCTATTTTTCTTAAAAAACCCATGTTTATACACTGTTTTTTACTTTATTTAATAGTTTACAGAGTAGTTTTTGTAAAATAAAAAAAAGAGCCCCGGAAAATCCAGGGCCCAAAGATCGTGTCTTGTGGGGTTACGCGACACCTGTCAATTGCGCAAAAGAAAATAAACCAACGGAGGTAAATCCTTGTGGAGTATTATGCAGAATTGGGGATCCGCATTTTTAAATTGCACTTTCGACAAGAAAGCTTGTTTTGGGGTATATAAAGGGGCTATGAATAGGTTATACAGAAGATGGTTCTATATGCAGAGTTTGGATTTTGGAATTTAGAGTTTAGAATTCCACTCCAAACTCGAAACTCCAAATTCTAAATTCCACATAACAACCTTTATAAATTAAGTCTAATTACCCTTCAATATGGTTAGTGTTGTATTCACCCCACGGTGGTTTTATGGAATAGATTGTATTTTTGAAGGAGTAGCTGTACTAGTTGCTCTCTTGATAGCGTTTTACAGCTTCAAAATGTACAGATTATCTAAACAAGGCAACCACAAATACTTTTCATTATCCTTTTTGGCCATTGCTCTTGGTTTTATTGCCAAAATAATAACTAATCTATCGTTTGCATCTAGCACTGTCGGTGCTGTTAAACATATTGGTTTTTTCATGTACGGTCATCACACCCTTGCTGTTGAGCACTTGCTCTATGTTGGCGGATTCCTTGGATACCGCTTGCTAATGCTACTTGGTTTGCTTGGAGTATACTTTGTTATTCACAAGTACCAAGCGAAAAAACTCATACTCTTCAGTGCATATCTCATAACCATGCTTATTGTGGCAACCACTTTCAGTATGTGGGCGTATCCAATTTTTTATGTCACAACCGCAATATTACTCTTGTTTATTGCACAGTTCTACTATGACGCATTTCTTGGAAAACGCGGTCACAAAAAGAACAAAAATGTCAAATCCTTGCTTAACGCATTCATTGTGTTGATGGCGGCACAGCTTGCATTCACACTTGTCATAATCCACTTGTACTTCTACGTGCTTGCAGAAGCATTACAGCTTATTGGTTTCCTAATGCTCTTGTATGTGTATTATAAGCTAGTGGTAAAGAAAAAGAAATAAAATGGCTAAACCAAGACGCAGCCGCATGGATATCATCCATGACATGCTTGCTGCAATACAGAGAAAAGGCGGACTGATAAAGCCTACTCACTTAATGTATAAAGCTAATTTATCTCATCAGTTAATGAAGGAATATGTTGACGAGCTTATGGAAAAAGATCTTATGGCCGAGGGAATTGATGAGAAAAAGAAAGTCTATGTTTTAACTGATAAAGGAAATGAGTATCTTGCGCAGTATAGGAAAATGTGCGAGTTCCAAGAAGCATTTGGACTTTAGATTATTTTTTGTTACGGAAAACTATATAACAAGTTTTGGAAATGATAATCTGTAATGAAACCCGTACATCAAGTAAAAACAAAGCCAGGAATGACAACTGATGAGCTTTGCAAGGAATTGTCAAAAGCAGGTGTAATGGGTGCTGGACGCGTTGGAAAAGCAGTCGATGTTCTGGAAAAAGCAATTTCTGATCCTGAATGTAATATTCTCTTTGGATTAGCTGGATGTATGGTTCCTGGTGGAATGCAACAAATCCTAATTGACATGATTAATGATGGCTGGTTGAATGCAATTGTAACAACTGGTGCAATGGTTGTGCATGATATTGTTGAAGCACTTGGCACAAAACATGAAATCTGCGACAGTTTTGATGATGCTGAACTGCACAAGAAAGGCGTAAACCGCTTATTTGATAGCTCACTTCCGCAAGGTGCATATATTGGTTTGGAAGACTGGCTTAGACCAGTTCTTGAGAAAGTGCCTCGCGAAGAAATCAGTATTCGCGAATTCCTTGAAGTTCTTGGAAAAAATATTCCTGGGGAAAATTCATGGCTCAAAACAGCAGTTAACAAGAATATTCCAGTATTTTCACCTGGATTTTTTGATTCTGGTCTTGGTGTAATGACTTATTTCTATAATCAAGAAGGACCTAGCAATCATTTGAACATCAGCGCACTCAAAGACATTGGTGAACCAATCAAATTGGTTCAGGATTCAAAAAAGAGCGCTGCTTTCCTAATTGGTGGTGGTGTTCCTAAAAACCACATAATTCAGGCAGCTCAGTTTATTGACAAAGGACATTCTTACGGAGTTCAGATTACAACAGACAGGCCCGAACCAGGTGGATTATCAGGAGCAAGCTTGCATGAAGGCGTTTCCTGGGGCAAATTTGGTGAGGCCTCTGAAATGGTTGATGTAATTGCAGATGCAACAATAGCGTTACCTTTAATAACCTCTGCGTTGAAAGAAAGATTGAAGTAAAATGAAAGGTGAAAAACTTAGTTTATCTGGTCTATGTAAAATTTTTGGAACTTCTGATTTTGATCAGGCCAAGGTTTTATTTGAACAAGGAAGAATCCAGGCAGCTAAGGGACGATTTAAGGGATTGTCTAGGAGAAGCAAACTTGATCCTCACACTCGTGCTCTTTGTTCTGCTTGGTATGCAAAATGTGAACTTGCACATCGTCGTATTAAGAGTACGAAAAGTATTCGAATTGCTTTAAAGGCATATCAAGAAGCAAGCAAGCTAGAACAAAGGTCAAGAGATCCAAACTATCACGCTATTGCAGTATATTGCGCTGAGCAAGGAGAATTGTATATTAGTATTACAGGTCAGCCTAAACAAGCAGCTGAAGCGTTTCAATGGGCAATATCTAATGAAGCAGGGCATCATAAAAACGAGGACCGTAATTATGTATCTTTGTCTGATTGGTGTGAAAAAACAGGTGACTGTTTAATGAAAATAAAAGCATGGGAAAATGCAAAAAAGTTTTTTGATGACGCAAAGCAGAATGAAAAAAATAGAGGTGCAAAGTTTGACACAGATGTTCTTAATCGTTTAGATACTAAAATAGAGGGGTGTGAACTACATTTATGAAAATCCAACATCACTTCATAATAACATCAGCAATCTGCGTTATGCTTTACCAGAGTGCTGGCTGGCTTAATATTTTAACTGTTCTTGCTTTTGGTGTTTTAGTTGATGCTGACCATTATTTATGGCACATTATGAAATTCAGAACATTCAGCATTACCAAGGCATTCAAGTATTTCTTAAATGCAGAAACAGCTCACCACATTGTGCTTCCGCTCCACTGGGTTGAGTGGTTTATTCCTTTGATGATTGGTGCATTATATTTTGAAATTTTCTGGTATGCGCTACTTGGCTTTTCAGTTCACATGGCACTTGACTTAATTCAATTGAAATTCTTAAAACCTGATGGGAGGAACTTGAGCTTAGTTGGTTGGTGGGTTAAACAGTAGTCAATAACCTTAAAAACCACTAATTTCTATACAGCAATATGGCAGAAGAATTTACTGTAACACCGTGGGAAGTTTCTGGAGATATTGATTATGCTAAATTGATTAAGGAATTCGGAATCCAGCCACTGAAAGATCTTCCTGCAGAGTTCCAGAAAAATGTTTTATTTAGACGAGGTATTGTATTTGCTCATCGCGATTTTGGCAGAATAATGAGTGCTATCAAGAACAAACAGAAGTTTGTGATGATGACTGGTTTAATGCCATCTGGAAAATTTCATCTTGGTCACATGCTGTTAGCTCAGCAAATGATTTTCTATCAGAAACTTGGTGCAAAATTGTATGTTGCAGTTGCTGATCTTGAAGCTTACAATGCTAGAAACAAAAGCTTAGAAGAACTTAGGGAAGTTGCAATTGACCAGTACTTGCTGAATTATATTGCCCTTGGGCTAGATCCAAAAAAATGTGATTTCTACTTCCAAAGCGACCGTTCTACTGATCCCAAAAAGTCAAATGCATACTACAGATTAGCTTCAAACTTTTCAAGACATGCAACATTCAATGAATTCAAAGCAATATATGGTTCACTTTCTCCAGGCAAAATGAATGCTTCACTTTTGCAGGCATCTGACATGTTTCATGCACAGCTTCCTGAATTTAATGGCAAAATTCCAGTTCTTGTGCCTGTTGGAATTGACCAGGACCCCCACTTGCGAATTGCACGCGACATGGGGAATCGCTACAAAGGCCATGATTTCATACAATTAAGCTCAACTTATCACTCATTCTTGCCAGGGCTGAAGGGCGGAGGCAAAATGTCAAGTAGTGATGAAATGTCGTATATCGCAATGACGGATTCTGCTGAGGAAGTTAAGACTAAAATCAACAAATACGCACTTACTGGCGGTCGCGATACAGCTGAAGCGCAAAAAAAGAAAGGTGGAGATCCTGACAATTGTACAGTGTATAAGTATGATTATTACTTTTTTGAGCAAAGCGATAAAGATTTAAAGGAGCGATATAAGAAATGTAAGGCAGGAAAGCTGTTGTGTGGGGAATGCAAACAGTGTCTTGTGAAGTATATTAACAACTTCTTGAAAAAGCATCAAGCTGAAAGGGAGAAGGCAAAAACCAAGGTCAAAGAGTTCTTGGTTAGCGATTAAAATGGCTGAACGTGGGAAGAAAACTAACACTAACAAGGAAAAGAAAAACACTCCTAGTCCAGTTGTTAAAATAAAAGGCGAAATTTCTTCAGATACTCCTATCAACAAGCTTGATAATGAAAAAAATCTTATTTTCGAACGTTTAGAGCCATTGCGTGAGCAAGCAATTATTCTTATAGGTATTAGAAAAGAGCGCGATGCTCTTAATGACAAAGTCAAACTAGTTAGTGAAGATGTTCGCAAAATTAAAACTGAGCGCGATGAATTAAACAAACTAGTTCAGGATGAGAAAAAGAAGCGCGATGACATAAATCAGCAAGCATCTTCTCTTAGAAAAGTTTTCAAAAAGGAATTTGGCGATGCTCCAACTCGTAGGGGTTCTTCAGAACTTCAAATGCTTAGAAAAAAAGTCAAGAACATGCGCTGGGAAATTGAAACTCAAGGATTTAATTTTGCTGAGGAAAAAAAGCGCAGTAAAGTGGTGAAGGATTTGGAAAAACGCTTGAAAACACTTGAACAATTTGATAATGCGCGAATGGGTGTTGTTAAACAAGACAAGGACGCACGAACTTTCCACTCAAATGTGATGGATCTTTCAAAGAAATCAGAAGAGGTTCATCAGAATCTTGTTGCATTATATGAAAAACTAAAAGCAGCTCGTGAAAAAGCAGATGCAAAACATCAGGATGTTGTTGATGCACTTGACAAGCTGAAAAAGATTGAGGCAGAGCATGAAACTGATTTGAATCGCCTCAGTGAAATCCGTGGTCAGATTCAGGAATCTAAAGAAGAATGGGAAGTTCAGAGAGTTGAGGAAGGCAAGAAATCTGCGCAGGAAAGAGGTGCTGAAGCATTTGCTGAATTTGAGAAAGGTGGAAGAGTTGATTTGCGTGATTTGCAGTTGAAGTTCTTGGGTGAAGAAAAGAAGAAAGCTAGGAAGAGGAAATAATTCTTCTTTATGTAAATTTTATAAAGGGTTAGTTCTAACACTATCACCATGACTGAACGAAAGTGTGACAGGATTATGCGAATTGCGCTCCAGCGCGGACTAATGTGGCCTAGCTCAGAGATTTATGGTGGATTAGCTGGTTTCTACGACTATGGGCCAGTAGGAGCACGATTAAAGCGCAATATTGAAGAGTCTTGGCGCAAATTATTCCTTATCAAGGAAGGAATGTTTGAAATTGAAACACCAACACTTATGCCAGGTGATGTTTTCACTGCTTCAGGACACCTTGACCACTTCACCGACCCAATTGTTGAATGTGCAAAATGTGGAGAAACTTACAGAGCAGATCATATTGTGAAAAAAGCACTTGAAATTGAAACAGATGGAATGGGTTTGAAAGAATTAAACAAACTAATCAAAGATAACAAGATCCAATGCAAAAAATGCAAACAGCGATTTGGCGATGCATGGACTTTCAACTTAATGTTTAAATCAGAAACAGGTTCTGGAAAAGTAAAACGCGATGTTTATCTTCGTCCAGAAACAGCTCAGGGTGCATTCACCTCATTCCAGAGATTATTCCAGGTTGGTAGAAAACGACTTCCACTTGGTGTTTGCCAAATTGGAAAAGCTTACAGAAATGAAATTAGTCCAAGACAGGGAATGATTCGCCTTCGTGAATTTTCACAAGCAGAAGCTGAAGTTTTCTTTAATCCAAAAATTACTAGCCATGAAAAATTCAAAGATGTAAAAAATGACACAATTCCGTTTCTAACAGCAGAATACCAGGAGCAAGATCGCTATGAAGTTATTGAAATGAATGTTGGGGATGCTGTGAAAAAAGGCTTGATTCCAACAGAGATTCATGCATACTACTTAGCAATTTCTGAAAAATTCTTTGAAAATCTTGGAATTCCAAGATCAGAAATCCGTTGCAGAGAGCAATTAAAAGATGAGCGAGCTCATTATTCATCCTGTACTTGGGACATTGAAATAAAAAGCGAGGATTTTGGGTGGATTGAAGTTGCTGCAATTGCAAATCGTACTGATTATGATGTTGGTGGACATTCTGCACTTTCAAAACAGGATATGCAGGCTGTGCTTGATGACGGTTCCAAATTTATTCCTCATGTTATTGAAGCATCATTTGGAATTGACAGGCCAGTTTGGTGTGTTACTGAAAATGCCTTCCGAGAAGAAGAAAAGCGAACTTATTTTGCATTTGACAAATCAATTTCACCAGTTCAGGCAGCTGTTTTCCCACTTGTAAACAAGGAAAAACTTCCTGATATTGCTGAAAAAGTTCACAGCACTTTAACTGAAAATAATATTTTTGCACAACTGGATACAAAAGGTTCAATTGGGCGCCGATATGCTCGTTCTGATGAAATCGGAATTCCTTATTGCATTACTATTGATTTTGATTCTATGAAAGACAAGGCCGTTACTGTGCGAGAACGCGATTCCACAAAGCAGAAAAGGGTGAAAATAAAGGATATTCTTAAGGTGTTTGACTAAAATGAGTTTATCATTCATGTATACTATATTGCTTCTCGGAGGTTTAACTTTAGCTGGCTCTTTTATGTCATATTGGGCTCGAAAATATGGTATTCAAGGTCTTGAAATATGGTTGCCGATTGCGATTATACTAAGTTATGCAATTTCTCCACTTGTTGGATTAATTGTTGCATCTTTAATGATTATTATCTCATTTTTCATGTTTCCATATCAATTGCATTATATTGTGATAATGATTGCGTGCCTTGCAGGTCTTACTTTTTCAACTCTAATGTTTCCAATAACATCTGCTACTTTTATTAAAACTGCAATGACATTTACAATTATTTACAATCTTGCATCAAATCTCATAATGTTCATGACTGGTGGAGATGCACAAGGCATAATTAAGTTTGCATTAATCTCTACTTTCTTTAGCTGGTTCTTGTACATCAAAGCTGGCTGGTGGATGATACACTTGTTCGCCTAAAAACATATTAACAACCTCTCCTTATCAATTATTAGAATGGCTGACTCTGTAAATTCTTTCAAGAAGAATCTAACTGCTTTAGCTAAATCCATATCTGATTATAAAACACAAGGTGGTTCATCAAATGGCGGCAATGAAATCCTAGATTATAAAGCTGGAAAGTCAAAATATTTGCAACTTGCAATCACTCGTGCATTATCTGGTGTTCAAAAAAGTGTGTGGGGTCTTACTGAAGTCCGTTCTGCTGACCCATCAAACGAAATCTTACTTCTTGATATTTTAAATAAAGTTAATACACTTTCTCAAAACACTCCAATTCCTTCTCTTGCAAAATCCTGTTCTGAATTATCAACACTGTCATCTAAACTTATTTTGCCTACAAGCGTTGGTTCAGCAAGTAGCTCAATCAGTTTTCAAGTTCCAGAGCTTCCTGATGAAATAACAGATGATGTTATGGCAGATATGAATGAAATCCGCAAGGGATTTGATGCTGGATGCTATCGTTCTTCAGTAATTATTTGCGGCCGAATACTTGAAGCTGCTTTGAATCGAAAATATTTTGAAGTAAGTGGGAATGACTTGCTTGAAACCAGTCCTGGTCTTGGTTTAGGAAAATTAATTGGAAAACTATCTGAAAAAGGTGTTAAGTTTGATCCAGGACTTACTCAGCAGATTCACATGATAAATCAGGTTCGAATTTACTCTGTTCACAAGAAAAAAGATGCATTTTATCCAAGCAAAGGACAAACACAAGCAATGGTTTTGTACACAATGGATGTCCTGAAAAAGCTATTTAGTGGATAGTCTTCATTTCGTGCCAAAACCCTTTTTAACCACTTGTTTCTTACCATACTCCAATGGATTTACATCCTCTTGAGCAAAAAGTGCTTGAAGGCCTGAAAAAACTTAATGGTAGTGGAACTGCTGAAGAAGTAGCAAAAGCAGGGGATGTTGAAAAGATTCAGGCAGAGCGTTTTGGATACTCATTATCACAAAAAGGTATTGTGGATTTGCAGAAAAAAGAAAATGAAGTTATTGAATTAACTGAACTTGGTAAAAAATACTTGAAAGATGGCTTACCTGAAAAGAAACTTTTGAAAAAACTTGGCTCTGACAAGAAAACAGTTCCTGAACTTGCCGAAACAGCAGGACTTGAGCCACGAGAAGTTTCAGCAATACTTGGCATTTTGCGGAAAAATGCATTTGTCAGTGTTCTTGATGGAAAAGTTTCACTCACAGGTCTTGGAAAAGATGCAATTGGGAAAGAGCTTCCAGCTGAAAAAGCATTAGTTTCTGTTTCTAATTCTGAAAAAGTTGAAGATGCACTTCTTCAAACCCTGAAAAAGCGCGGATTAGTGAATATTAGCATAAAAGCTCACTATGAACTCACACTTAAGAATGATGTTAAAGTTACTGGAGGCAAAACCGCACACCAGCTCACTCATGAAATGCTTAAAACAGGCAAATGGAAAGGTAAAACTTTCAGAAAATATGATTTGAATGCACCTGTTCCAAAAATTCATGGCGGTCGAATGCACCCATTAACAATTGCAAAGAACAAAATCCGCAGAATTTTCCTTGAACTTGGTTTTGAAGAAGCAGAAGGTCCATTAGTTGAAAGTACTTTCTGGAATTTTGATGCACTCTTTCAGCCACAAGATCATCCAGCGCGAGACCTTGCAGATACTTTCTATTTGAAAAATCCTGAAAAAACTCAGCTTCCAGATCCGAAAATGGTTGATGCAGTCAAGAAAGCACACGAGGAAGGAACAGTTGGCTCATCTGGATGGCAGTATGATTGGCAGGAAGATGTTTCAAAACAGCCAATTTTGAGAACTCACACAACTTCAGTTACTGCACGGTGGCTTTCAAAAAGCAAACCACCTGCAAAAATCTTCTCAATTGGTCGCGTTTTCAGAAATGAAACACTTGATTACAAACACTTACCAGAATTTACACAAATTGACGGAATTGTAATTGATGAAAATGTTACTTTCAATGACCTTCTTGGTTATCTTAAAGAGTTCTTTTACAGAATGGGCTTTGAAAAAGTCAGATTCAGACCAGCATACTTCCCATACACTGAAATGAGTACTGAAATTGAAGTTTGGTTGCCAGAACGGAAGGAATGGATTGAGCTTGGCGGTTCTGGATTGCTCAGACCAGAAGTTACAGAGCCACTTGGAATAAATGTTCCAGTGCTTGCTTGGGGTTTGAGTTTGGAAAGGCCAATAATGATGCGTCTTGGATTAAAAGATATTCGTAGTTTTTATTATTTCAATGATCTCAAATGGCTAAGGGAGGTGGTGGTTTAATGGCAAATGTTACATTCAACAGAAAAGATTTTGAAACTCTTGTTGGAAAAAAGCTTTCTGAGCCAGATTACCGCAAAATAGAGATGATGGGAACTCCTCTTGATAGTTTAACTGATGATGAGATTATTTTCGAAGTTTTTCCAAATCGTCCTGATTTGCTGTCAGTTGAAGGTTTTGCAAGAGCTGTTCGTGGTTTTTTTGGAATTGAAACTGGATTAAGGCAGTATAAAGTTCAAAAATCTGATTACAAAGTAATTATTGACAAAAGCGTTACTGACAAGAATGGAGAAAATGATTTCTGGGGCGCTACTGCATTCGCAGTTGTCAAGGGTTTCAGTTTTGATGAAGAAAGCGTAGCTGCATTTATGCAATTACAAGAGAAACTTACTGTAACAATTGGTAGACGAAGGAAAAAGTGCTGTATTGGAACTTATGATTTACGAGATATAAAATGGCCACTTACTTACAAACAAGTTGACACAAAGCACAAGTTTGTTCCACTTGGTTTCAATAATGAAATGACAATTAAAGAATGTCTTGAAAAGCATCCACGTTGCCAGGAATACAAACATCTAACTGATTCTTGGAGAACTTATCCTATTTACGTTGATGCACGAAAAGACACATTGTCTCTACTTCCATTTACAAATGCAGAGTTCTCTAAAATCCGTTCAGACACAACTGACATGTTTATAGAAGTTACTGGAAATGATTTCCCTGCTTGCGAGGAAATGCTGAATATCGTTGCTTCTGCTTGCGCTGACCGCGGTGCTGAGGTTTTTGAAGTAACTGCAGTGTATTCAACTGATATTGGAAAAGGCAAATCATTTACAAATCCTAATTTAGGTGCCTGGAAAATGCCACTTGACTTAACTTACGTTAATCAGCTTTTGGATAAAGACTTCAAACCAGTTGATGTTAAGAAAGAATTAGAGAAAATGCGATTCGGATTTGATGGTAAGAATGTTCAGATTCCAGCATACAGAACCGACATCATGCACAATATTGATATTGTTGAAGATATTGCAATTGCGCACGGTTATGAGAAATTTGAACCACGAATTCCTGAAATTCCAACAATTGGAAAGCCAAACCCTGCTGAAAACTTTTCAAATCACTTGCGAACATTGATGGTCGGCCTTGGTTTCCAGGAAATTGTTAATTTTGTACTTACAAATGAGAACCGCGAATATGTTCATACTAAACGGGGCCCAGACCCACATATTGAAATATGGAATCCAAAAGCAGCTGATTACACAACTGCACGAACTTCACTTGCTGCAGGGCTTTTGAACACACTTTCAATGAATGCAAGTTCAGAAATGCCGCACAAAATCTTTGAAGTTGGCATTACTGTTCAGCTTGATCCAAAATACGAAACAGGAGCACGCAATGAAAGGAGAATTGCAGCAGCTGTTTCACATTCTGATGCTAACTATTCTGAAATGAAAGCAATTACTGAGGCATTTTTGAATCAAACTGGAATTAAATTTGAGTTTACTGAATCAAAAGATGCACTATTCATTCCAGGCAGGGCAGTTGTTATTCATTTGAATGGCAAAAAAGCAGGAGTAATGGGTGAAGTAAGTCCAGAAGCACTTGCAAATTTCAAAATAGAATATCCAGTAACATTATTTGAACTTGATTTGGAAAAATTAATTTAAACTCCGAAAACTTTTTTCAAGGCATTTAGAACTGGCCAGCCAGCAGCTTTTGTTTTGTATTCTACTCCTAGTAAATCCGCTGCTAGTTTTTTGTAAGCAAGAGCAGGTCCTGCACTTGGTTTTCTAATTATTATTGGGTTTTTCATATTAATTGTGTGCGGAATGTCTTTGTCAAATGGAACTTCTGCAATAATCTGTGTGTCAAGTATTGATTCTATACTGTGCTTATCCATGCTGTCATGTTTGCCACGAGTTTTTGTTAGAACAGCACCAATCACATTTGCGCCTGAAGAATAAGCAATTCGAATTGTTTTTAGTGCATCTGTTACTGCAGGCATTTCTGGATTT
Organism: Candidatus Undinarchaeota archaeon; assembly: GCA_964636545.1. GTDB lineage: Archaea > Undinarchaeota > Undinarchaeia > Undinarchaeales > UBA543 > UBA543. The sequence continues at coordinate 6,904 of CAZWSR010000005.1, read as the reverse complement.
GTAACAATTAAAACTTCTTCACTTGCATCTAGAACTGATTTTGCACCTTCTTCTAGTCCAGCAGGAGTGTCAAGCAAAACAATATCGGATGTTCCAAAAAGGTCAAGTGCAACATCCCAAAGTTTCTGCGGTTTTGTGGTTTGCAAGTGTTTCAAGTTCATTCCAGCTGGAATGACACGTACTCCGCTTTCATGCAAAGCAATTGCATCAACAATTGAGGCTTTTCCTTCTAATGCATCATTTAGGGTGTATTCTGGATTGTGGATTCCTAAATGCAGACCAATATTCGGGGTTGTTAAATTCGCATCTACAATAATAACATTCTTGTGAAAAGCTGCAAGAGCAACTCCTAAGTTTACAGTTGTGGTTGTCTTGCCAACTCCACCTTTTCCAGAAGCTACTGCTATTAGGCGGGTCATGATTAGGGGTAGTTAATTTGTGTTTAAAAAGGTAATGGTGCTTGGCGGCACACCCCATAGATATCCTTTTCTTTTGCAACCAAAACTATTTTATACCCGTTAGATGTTTTTCATAAGCACATGGGGCCATAGCTCAGCCTGGGAGAGCACTAGACTGAAGATCTAGGTGTCGGGTGTTCAAATCACCCTGGCCCCACTTTTTTGTTACGGAGGTATCGGAACCGGAATCTGATTGGATAGCAGGTTCTGATGTGAGGAACACCCTGGCCCCACCAATTTTATATATACCACAATGATTCATTAGTTATTTTTTTTACAAAAAGCTCTTTTAATCCTACTTTTTTAATTTTGTTCTTCCAGGTTTTTATGCTTTTTAATCCAAGTATTACATAAGTTTCAACTCTTGCTATCAAAGGATATTTTTCCATGACATTTTTTATATTTTCTTCATGATTCAATCCACTAGGTATCCTTTTTTCAGAATAATCAATGAAGAGTTTTTCTCTAAATATTAAATTTCCTTTTTCTGTTGGTGTATACATAACGCATTTTGCTATATCTTTTATTCTTCTCAAATAATCCAATATAAACTTTAGGTCTACTGGTTTTTCTTCTATCCCATGATGTTCTAGATATCTATGTAATATTAAATGCTCATCTTCGTCAATTTGTTTCATCTCCAACAAATCCTCTACAAACTCATCTAATCTTTTATATTCAAGTAAGCCCCCTTCTTCCAATTGATTAAATAATCTTAAATGGTTTATTATGTTTGTATCACTTAGTTTTTTAGCTACACTACTCGCTTGATATTCTCTCTTGTCATCCCACCTAAACAAAAAAGATGTTGTTCTGCTCTGTTGTAATTTATTATAGTTTTTTAAAATTCTATATTTTTTTAGCACCATTATTACTGTAATTCTACTATTCATAGAGAATGATGCTTTTTTTTGTTCAATCATTTTCAAATATACTTTATAGCAACTATTATAAAAACACTTTTCCTACTCTTTCTCATGGTATTTGTACTAAAAGCAAATGGTGAGAAAGCTAAATTTGAAAAAAAGAAAATTATAGGCACTTGCCTCCGTTCTGGAGTATCAAAACAGCAAGCAGAACAAATAGCAACTCAGGTAGAAAGCCAAGTACGCGACGGTATGCGAACTCGCGATATTCTTAGAATGGTTTTGCAGAAATTAGATGCATTCCAAACAGGTCATGCTGAAAAATACCGTCTCCGCGATGCGATTTCTGCATTAAATCCAGAATTCCAAGAATTTGAAAAATACATTGCTCATTTATTCAGAGCACTTGGCTACAAAACAAAATGGAATCAAATAATTCAGGGTGCAATAATTGAGCACCAAGTTGATGTTATTGCTGAAAAAGATGGTAAAAAGATTCTAGTTGAGTGCAAGCATCACAGAAATCCACACAGGATGACTGGTCTGGATATTCCATTAACTTATTGGGCCATTCTCGATGATATTCAAAAAGGCAAACATTATTACGACAATATGTGGCTTGTTACAAATACAAAGTTTTCAATGCATGCAATCAAGTATGGTCAAGCAAAAGGGCTTCTTATGACTGGTTGGGGCCAGCCAAAGCAGAATAGTTTACCCTCACTTGTTGATAAAAAAGGGCTTTATCCAGTAACTGTTTTAGATTTTAGTGAGGCAGAGCTTATTAAAATGTCAAAAGTAGGAATCTTATTGTTGAATGAATTATTAATCCCTGAAAATGAATTGCGTTCCAAACTAAAATTGAGTAGCAAAAGAATTAGTGATATTTTGAATAAGGCAAAAAGAGTTATTGGTTAAACTTCTTCCTCTTTCTTCTTTACTTTTTTATCTGGGCACATAATGATATTCGCTATTGTGCTTGATAGCATTGTAAAGAAAATCACAAAGAATGCAGTTACTAGCATTATACTTGCTTCTGGAATAAGTGCTTCCAAACCATCCCGAAGTGCATAAGTTAGTGGGATAGCTGCAACAGCTGCAGTTGCTGCACCCCTTGGCCCAGTCATTGACATTAAAATCCTGTCAAACATTGTGAAATCGTTTTTTGAAGTTAAAACAAAAGTAATTACTGGGCGGATTAGGAAAATTGCAAAAGCCATAAACATTGCTTGTTGGAATAGCAGTAAACCTGTAAAGTTTATTGCAATTTGCGCTCCAAGGAAAGTGAATATTGATATTGTAAGCATTGTACTTAAAGTGTCTTCAAATTCTCCAATGCTTTCTTTGTATGGAATATTTCGGTTTCCAAGAATTAGTGCGCCAATAGCTACTGCAAGTATTCCAGAACCGCCAACATTGCTTGCTAAAGCATAAATCACAAGAGCAATCGCCAAGCTTAGTATTGTTGAGAGCTCTTTTTCCATTTTCTTGAATAATTCAGAAACACCCAATCCAACCACAACTCCCGTTCCAACTCCTGCTGCAATTAATTGCCAGAATTGTTGCATAACAATTGTTGAATTAAAAATCCCACTCACATATGCTTCAAGTAAAAGTATTGGTACAAGAACTGTTAGTGGATCACTGAATATTGATTCCACAGTTAAAATTGCTCCAACATCTCCTCTTGTATCAAGTCGTTTTTTGAAAGTCAGAACAGCTGCTGAGGATGTTCCTCCAACAATTGAGCCAAGTATGAAACTACCTATCCAGGATATGCTGAAAATGTAGTGCGCGCATACTCCTAGTGCAAGTGTTGAGAGAATAAATCCGCCAAATGAGAGTTTGAGTGCAACCTTTGAAACACGCTTGAAAGTATTCATTTTAAGGTGGAATGTACCTGCAAAAACAATAACAATCAAGGCCAAAGTCCTCAGAAACTCTGGTACATCACCCATTCTCGTGATATCTACTATTCCTAAGATAGTTGGACCGAATAGTAGGCCCACAAGGAGCATGAAAAGTGGATTTGGCAAGCGCCATTTGTTAGTTACATTTGCAACAATAACGCCAAAGCCAAGTAGAAGTGCGAAGTAAGACATTGTTGGCAGGATTTCTGCAGGCATAGTTTGAATGTATGTGAAATTGGTTTAAAAAGCTATTTATTTCGGCGTCAGCTTTCGGCTGTCAGCTTTCAGAAAATGTTAGCTGTAAGCTGATAGTTTTAACCAATTTCAAAAAGAGTTGGTGGGCCCGTCCTGATTTGAACAGGAGACATTCGCCATGTCAAGGCGACGACATAACCAGACTAGACCACGGGCCCTAAATTAGGTGTTGGTTTTTGAGTTATTAGATATAAAAATGTTTGGGCTATTCTCTAAACTGTTTCCACACTAAAATTCTAGTTAACAATTGAAAAATATTACTTAATCCTTTCAATAAACATGTCATCCCTTAGGTCTTCAGTTTCGTTGATATATCTTTCGGCAACTCGCTGTCTCCCCGGTTCTGTATTCAGGTTCAATATAAAGCATGTTTCATTTGGATCAATGCTTAGTATCTCTATAGACTCTGGCCTTTCCGTTATAAAAGTATGTTCAATTACTTGCAGTATTTTCTTTTTAAAATCATCTCTTTCTAGGTTCTTATTTTTCTTTGTTATTTTAAAACAATATATTGCCATGATATTCTACATAAGCTCTTTTTAGTATTTATATCTTTGGTTTAAAATGAGAATAGAACAAGAAACCACCACTAACCACAACATAACTCCAAATTATCAAATCAGTAATCCCTGTTTCAATTCCTAATACCAAAAATGTCAAAATAATAGCGTGAATTGCAGCATAAACTCCTCCAAACTTTTTCGCGGCCTTGTACCCAGCTCCTGCAATTAATCCAAATATCAAAAATTCAACTAAAGCAAATAATCCAAAATCAGCAAATGGTGGTCCATAAAGCATTGAAGTTATTGAAGTTCCTCGCCTTGCACCTATTATTCTTCCAATTAAGTGCCGTCCGCCAAGTACTGGTGCATCTGAAGCAATTCGCAGAACTTCAGAAAATTGTACTGAACCATGTGAAATTCCAAATGTTCCAGCTTCTTCAGCAATAAAATCAAATGCCGCAACAGTTGTTGCAAACCTATGTGTGCTTGCGCTTCCTCTCATCAGCGTCATTCCAGAAAATGCAAGAATAGCGATAATGCCAATTGTCAAAATCTCTTTGGTCTTGAAAATCTCGCAATAATAAGCAACTAATCCGCCTGAAATCAGCGCAGCCAGCACTTCAGTTCTGTATCCCAGCAAAGCCATCATTCCAGCTGTGAAAATAATCAGCACCAATGTCTTTATTTTAGCATTTTTGTCTTTTGCAATTGCAGAAATCAGCAAAGCATTTGCTGGAACCATTAAAAACGCAATTGAAGTAAGCCACGGATTCAAAAATCTGCGTATTGCTGTATTGAAAATCGGAATTCCGCCAGCACTGAAAAAGTCAATGTAGAGTGCAGCAAGTGCAATAATAAACACCACCAAGCTCACTGTTTTCAAATATTTGAAATTAAACTTCTTACCTTTGAATTTCCTAAATCCAATTAATTCTCCAATCACAAATGCGCCAAGTGCTCCAATAATTATTGCAAATCCTTTAAACCCTGGTACATAAGCAGAAACTGCCAAAAACAACAATGTTCCAATCACAAGAATAACACTCGGCCTTAGAATTTCGCTCTGCAAAAACTGCTTTGACATTTTCATTGAACTGATTTTTTAATAATTTTTAATGAGTAAACATTAGCTGTTTCTGGAACATTTGCTGAAAGTTCATCTTCTGTTTTATCAATTTGCTCATCTGCTCTCACAAGAACAGTCATTCTGCTTGTTGCTGCTTTTGCAATTTCTATATTGTTCAAGCGAAGCATATTAGCGATTTCAGCAAGATCTTTTGTATCTGCATTATTAATTGAAAACACAAGCCCGGTTTCATAAAATTCAACTTCATTCCCTGGACCTAGAATATTATCAATCTCCTGCAGAATTGTTGGTTTTAGCAGTGTTTCAGAATCAAGCATTATACTTCCACTTATTCCAGTATTGTGAATATCACTAACAAGTGTTTCAGCAAGAGTGTCCAATTCTTTAACAAGCATATCAAGTGAATCTGAACTGCGAGCAGTTAGTCCAAGTTTAACAACTGCTGAATGCGCTGGTTCAAGTTTAATAGATCCAGCTGCAATATGTTCTTTTCCTGAGGTCGGACCACCCACTGTTATCTCCTGTTCTCTATATTTTATTGTAAATGTCCCTTCCTCACCTTTTAAAACAGTGCCGGTTCCCTGTGCGTTTTCTCCAGTATCAGTCCATTTTCCTTCAAAAACCAAGTTCACTTCAAAACCCCGCTCATTCATTATTTCATAAGCATAAATTGCACGATAAATATTCGGTCCTGAAAATTCAAGTGATTCTGTTTCTGCAGTTGCGTATCTGTACCCAATCATAGTTACTAAAATAATTGCAATGAGTATTATTCCAATATTGAAAATGTTCTTTTTTGCCATGGGTTTGGGTAGGTATTTGGGGTATAAAAATGGTGCGCTAACTAGAGCATACAGTAAAGGATATAAATGCCAATTAATAATGCCTCATATGAATAATAAAATTTCTATAATTATGATTTTCCTTATCAGTATTATTCTGATAAGTTTGCTATCTGCAAGTGCAGTTGTGGCAGCAACATACTGTACCAACCATGCTCAATGCGCTAAAGCCTGTAGTAATAATTGCCCTAGCAGTGGGTATGGTTGCTGTGTAGATGGCGATTTAGGACAATGCAATACAAAAATTAATGAATGCTATTGTTTGGAAGAAACTTCTTATTGTTCATCTTGCCCAGATTGCGAATCTGATGAATATTGTGATGGCGACTATAATATCTGTAAGGGTTCTGGAAGCAGAACTAGTCGAAATGCACCTCAAACAATTTCTACTTCACGTGGTCCAGAAACCATCAGCGGTGTTGTCACTGTTGATGAATTAACTGAGAAAAATCGTTATGCAACTGCAACAGTTGAAAGTGAAGTTGTTAAAACCTACACTCTCAAGCAAACTCTAGATATATTTGAAGATGCAATAGATGGTTATCTTGATGCTAATTCAGAGGCACTTGGTGGATTAATCTCTCCAGATGTTCTCAGAGATACACTAAAAGCATCTTTTAAAGCAACTTATGCAGGCGAAATGTATGATAAGTACAAAAATGAAAAAACAGCAGCACTCTTTTCTGGAGATAAATCCAGTATCCTTGTTGGATTTAAGAGAAGTCAGTCTCTTGGTATTGATTTAAAAGACCTTAACAAAGGGGCTATAATAAAAGTATCTGGAACATATGTTCCTCTAAATGCAGGAGAAAATATGCTTTATGAGGGATATGCTGATGATGTTGCTGGACGGTTCACTGCCACACAAGTTGAGATAATTAAGCAAAGTTCAATTTTCAGTCGAATAGGAAGAACACTTCTGAAGATTTTCACTTTTGGAATTGTTGGTTAACCTAAAAAATATTGGTGCGCCGACTGAGACT
>CAZWSR010000004.1:0-73523 GCA_964636545.1 Candidatus Undinarchaeota archaeon | reverse complement strand
TCTCCAGTTCTTGAAGGAGAAAGTAATAATGTTATAGTTCGTGTTAATATCAAAAATGTCGAGGATTTTGATACTGCATCATTCCAAGTAGATTATAGCCAAAACTCACTCACTTTCTTAGGTGCTGAAGCAGGCGAATTTTCATCTGGGGCAAGCGTTGTTGTAAACACAGAAAACGGCATGGTTGTGGTTAATGCTCCTGGTTTTAGTGGCGTTACTGGTGACGGAGTTCTTGTAAAACTGTCATTTACTCCAATTAGCCAAGGTGCTATAATAGTTAAAGATGTTGTTTTAGGAGATAATCAGGGCATGCAAATTGGTGCTGATTCAACAAGTAATCAAGTGATGTATGTGCCTGGGACGTTAATATCTGATAATGAATATGTTGAGCCAGAATGTTCAGTTGATGTTGATTGTGACGAGGAATATTGTGATGCTGGTTTTTGTGTTGAATGTGTGGCAGACACTCAGTGTGAAGCTGGTTTCCAATGCACAGATAATGCTTGTGAAGAAATTCCACCAGAGTGTACTAAAGATTCTGAATGTACTGATACTACTAATAAATTCTGCATAAGTGAACACTGTAAAGCATGCAAGGCAGATACTGACTGTACTGGTACTAAGGACTTATGTTTTAATAATAATTGTGTAATGTGCAAAGCAAATTCTGATTGTAATTCTGGTTATGAATGTATTGGAAATGGGTGTGTTAAAGAAAGTGTGAAAGTTACAACTAAACAAAAACCTCCTGTAAAGAAAGAAACAACAAAACCAAAACCACCAGCAACCCCAGACCCAGTTCCTCCTGCAGCACCAACTCAAGATCCAGAACCAGATGTTGATCAAGAAACTGAATCCAGATCACAAGAAGCAGGCGGAGAAGAGCGATCAATCATGGATGTTGTTTTCAGCTTGTGGGTTCTTATTCCACTAATCCTCATTGTTCTTGGTGCAGGTGGATTCTTCGGATACAAACAATACACTAAAATGAAAGGTGAAGGTGAAATGCCAAGCATTGGTGGTCTGACTGGAAAGAAACCAGCAGCAAAACCAGTAACTGGTGCAAAACCTGCTGCTAAACCACTAACTCCTGTTAAGCCATTACCAGCAATCAAACCAATAGCAAAGCCAGTAGCCACTCCTGTTACAAAACCAACATCTGTTGTAAAGCCAGCAGTTAAACCAGTTCAGCCAACACCTGTTACAAAACCAGCTGATCCTGCAGTAGCATATGTCAAATCCTGCAGAGCAAATGGTTTCACTGATGCGCAAATAAAAGTTGAACTTAAGAAACAGGGATGGGGCGACGCAGATATTGCAAAGAAAATGAATGCTGCGAAGTGAAATTGGTAATGTTTTTAAATAGCAGTTCTATTTAATTAGTGAGGGGAATAATGCAGAAAACAATTACAAAACAAAATACTGCGCAGGTTTTAATTAGCAAAGTTACTCAAAAACTTGATCTTAGACAGAACTTGAGGTCTCTTATTATTCTTTTTGCACTTACAAGTGCTGCAGTTGCAGGACGCGTTGCTCTGCAAAATGTTCCTAGTGTTGAGCCAATAACTCCTTTTGCAATTCTTGCAGGATTTATGCTTGGTTCATCTTATGGTTTTGCAACAGGAACTTCTGCATTTTATCTTTCAAATTTCATGGTCTGGGGCGGTCAAGGTCCATGGACTATTTTCCAGTGCCTTGGTGCTGGTCTTGCTGGTTACACAGCTGGCTGGTTTGGCAAAACATGGAAAAATTTTAAAATGTATACAGTTGCAATTGTTGCTGGAATTTTAGTTTATGAAACAGTTGTTATTCTTACTCTTGGCACAATGTGGTCTGGCTTTTTCGGGCTTCCACTTTTCATATTAACATCACTCCCTTTTGTGGCAGTGCACCTGGTTTCAAGTATTGGAATCGGTTCTGCATTATGGGGAGTCAAAAAAACATTACCAAAATTAGGAGGAAAAATAATTGAAAAAACAAAACTTGTACTTGGCAGTACTATTGATAGCAATACTGGCGACAGCAGGATGTCTCCAGAGCACTTCCAACAAGAAGTCTGGAGAAAACACGGAACTCACAGTAAGCTTGTCAATAGATTACGCTGGTCAAAAAGAGACAACAACTGAAACATTAACACAGGTATCTGGAACAACTGCTTTTGTTGCACTTGTTGGCGCAGCAGAAATTGAATATGAAACCTATGCTGGCATGGGTGCAATGGTTACTGTAATTAACAGTATTGGTGGAAGCACTGATTATTACTGGATGTACTATGTCAATGGTGAAATGCCAAGTGTTGGAGCAGATGCCTATGAGCTTGTTGATGGCGATTCTGTAGAATGGAAATACACTGCACTTGACGCTGCAATGGCTGATGTAGAGTAATGAAAGTTAAAAAACCAGCTTAACTATCTGGTTCTACCCAATACTCCATATCATCACCTCTAATTAATTTATTTATATATACCATCATCCCGTCTCTATTATATTTTCCAATAATTAAGCAACTGTTTATTACAGCATCTAATATTTTTATTTTTGCCATAGTCATTGCTATTGCTTTAAACATCCATGCAACTCTGATAAATTCTTCTTTTGCTTTTTGTGTTTTAATATTCTTTACTACAATACTCATCGCAGTTTCATAATTTGCTATTTTGGTTTTGTTAATCTTATCACTTATTTTTGTATAGTTTAATAAAATCTTGTTTTGTTGATATGTCTCTTTTAAAATCTTAATACTTTCTCTAGTACTGATTTTATCCATATCCATCTTTTCTAAAATATTGAAAAAATTCTCAAAACACTCAGTTAATCCTTTTAGGTTATATGCTTCAGTTGGAATTGGTTCTTCTAATCTTTCTATTTTTTTTGACATTTCTTCATGTTTTTTTATAATTTTTTCAATATTCAGTTTTTGCTTGCTTTCAACTAAATATGTTGATAGCTTGTTTCTTATTTTTTGCACTCGTTCTGTTGTACTTTTTAATACTAGTGTCATCCCAGTCCCTCAAAATAATTTTTGTCAGCAACATAAATCTTCGCATCATTTTTGCTTGACATTGCAATTAGTTTTGCAACTAGCTTATAGCTTTTTCTACGAGCATCTTTTTCATTTACAATTGCTTTAATTAAACCACGCTGTTCTAATGTGTCAAGATGCACGGATATTGTTGATTTTGCTTTGCCAATAAATGACACAATTTCATCAAATTCTTTTGTAGAATCAGCAAGAAGGTGTACTATTCTAATTCTTGTTGGATCACGCAAATCTATAATTTCGTCTTTAGATGCATATAATTCAAAATGTCCTTTTGGCTCTGATGGTTCACGATCCATAGTAGTGTATTGCTAGTTGTGGTATTTAAGTTTATTTGTAGTTTGGAGTTTGGAGTTTGGAGTTTAGAATATACTCTAAATTCTAAAATCTAAATTCTAAACTCTATTTTTGTTCGCCAAACACCGAACTATATTCTAGAGTATGTAAAAGCATATAAACGCTTTGTAACTATAATAGTTCGGCGATAACCGAACAGTTTTTTCACCAAGGAGTAGTAAAATGGACAATTCACCATCAGAAACAACAGACCTCGCACTCTTCGTGCGTACATCCAGTTCACAAATTGTGAAATGGGATAAACAACGAATAGCTGAAGCACTTGTTAAAGAAACTGATATTGATGAAAAAGTAGCTCAATTTATCTGTGCAGAAGTAGAAAAATTCGTTAAAAAAGAACGCATTAAATTCATTACTGCACCCCTTATTCGTGAACTTGTTAATGCTAAACTCATAGAATACGGCTATGAGAACATCAGAAAACAACATACTCGTCTTGGTTTCCCTATTTTTGACGTTGAGCAGATCATCACAGCGCATAATAAAGAAAATGCTAATGTTCCACACGGCCCAGAAGCAACAAATCTAACACTTGCAGAAGGTGTAAAGAAGGAGTATGCGCTCCTTAATGTGTTTAGTGCAGATGCTGCTGATGCGCATATGAATGGCGATATTCACTTGCACGACCTTGGTTTTATTGACAGGCCATATTGTTCAGGAAATTCACTAGAATATGTTAAAAAATTCGGTCTTTCTCTTCCAAATTCACTTTCAATTGCAAAGCCAGCAAAACACCCTGAAGTTCTTATTGGTCAGATGATTAAATTCAGTGCAGCTTTGCAAGGTACTTTCGCTGGAGCAATTGGCTGGGATGCAGTTAACTTGTTTTTAGCTCCATATCTTAAAGGAAAAACAGATAAACAATTAGAACAATATGCACAAATCCTTATTTTTGAATTTGCACAACAGGCAGTTGCACGAGGTGGACAAAGTATTTTCTCAGATCTTAATCTTTATTGGGAAGTTCCAAAACACTTTGCAAATGTTCCTGCAATTGGCCCTGGGGGAGAGTTCACTGGTTTAACTTATCAGGATTATTCTGAAGATGCAAGAAGATTCATTACTGCACTTTTTTCAGTGTATACTCAGGGAGATGCTCGCGGAAGACCGTTTTTCTTTCCAAAACCAAATTTGCACATAACTGAAAAATTCTTTAAAACAGATGGAAATGATGAATTTTTGGAAAAAGCAGCTAAATTATCTTCTGAAATGGGTAATACATACTATCTTCTTGATCGTGGAGATACTGCAAAAATCAGTGAATGTTGTAGATTATCCTTCAAATTAGAAGCAGAGGATTTAGAAGATGCAAAAACTCCTTGGAAAATGCGTTACAGTGCAATGCAAATTGCAACAGTTAATCTTCCGCGAATTGCATATAAAGCAAAAGGAGATGATGATAAATTGTTTGAACTTTTGAGAGAGCATTTACAATTAATTGGAAAAGCTCACTCACAAAAGAGGAAGTTTGTCAAGGGCTTACTAGATATGGAACAGAAAGGTCCGCTTGGTATGCTTACTATGAAAGAAGATGGTGAAAATTACTATAGATACAATAAAGCATCTTTTTTAATTGGCATGGTTGGGCTTAATGAACTTGTACAATTCCACACTGGTCAAGAGCTTCATGAATCTGAAGACGCTTTCAAATTTGGTTTGCGTGTCATAGCAACAATGAAAAAAGAAACTGAAAAACTAAAAGAAGAATATGACATGAAATTTGTTCTAGAGCAAACTCCTGCAGAAAGTACAGCCCACAGACTTGCTCGTCTTGACATGCAAATGTTCCCTGAACAAACAAAAACCGTGGTTAAGGGATTCCCTGACAAAAATGAAATTTATTACACAAACAGTACACAGCTTAATATTTCTGTTCCTGTAAATCCAATTGAGAGAGTTAAAAAAGAAGGAATGTTCCACCCAATGATCGAGGCAGGAAGCATTTCTCACTTGTGGCTTGGAGAATCAAGGCCTGATCCATCAAGTATTTCAAACTTTGTCAAGAAGGTTTTCAAGGAAACCACGAATGACCAAATTGCATTTAGTCCTGAGTTCACACACTGCCTTGATTGTGCAAAGACAACTCGCGGTATACCAAGCGATTTTGGAGGTATGTAAAAATGACAGAAAACAAAAATCCAATGGGCTCTTGCCCAGAATGCGGATCTGAAAAGATTGAGATTATGACACGAGTCACTGGTTTCTTTTCCAAGGTAAATTCTTGGAACAAGGGCAAAATCGGCGAGCTTAAAAAACGAAGAGACGCAATACATGCAAACAAAGGTGCTTTAGAGGGTTCTAGTTTAACAAAAGAGAACAACTAAGAAACTCTTAGCAATAATGATAAAATGAAGCTTAAAGTATTTACCAAAAAAGACTGTCCTAACTGTCCGCCAGCAAAAAAGATCGCGAAAGATCTAGAGGAAGCTGGAATTCCCATAGAGTATTATGATACTGAGGAAGTTGATGGACTGACAGAGGGCAGTTTTTACATGGTTTTGTCAACGCCAAGTGCTGTGCTTGTTGATGATTCTGGAAAAGAACTTGATTCCTGGCGAGGTGCACCTCCCGATGCAGAAAAAATAAAGGAATATTTCAGCGGGGCTACTGAACCTGAACAAGAAACAACAAGTGAAGAAACTGAAGAATGAAACTAAAAGGATTTGTTGAAACCAGTTTTGTAGATTGGGACGGACAGGTTTGTTCTGTTGTTTTTACAGGAGGATGTAATTTCCAATGCGGTTTTTGTTTTAATGGTGCATTAGTGCTAGAACCAGACACTGTCGTGGATGTTCCTGAAGATGTTGTATTTGCATTTATTGAAAAACACAATGACTTTATTGATGGTGTATGTATTACAGGCGGCGAACCAACTCTGTCATCTGGCCTTGTTGATTTCTGTCAAAAGTTAAAGGGCAAGGACTTTCTTGTTAAATTAGATACAAATGGTACAAATCCTGAGGTTCTGAAAACATTAATTGATTCTAAGCTAGTTGATTTTGTAGCAATGGATATTAAAGGGCCATGGGAAAATTATGGGGATTTTATTGGAGTTCCATTTAATGCTGAACAATTAAAAGAAAGTGTTAAATTAATAATGGATTCTGGAATTGATTATGAATTTAGAACAACAATTGTTCCTGAGTTGCATACTCTAGAAGTTTTTGAAAAACTTGTAGCTCAAGTTAGTGGCGCAAAAAAGTTTTGCATTCAAAAATTCCGCTCTGGAATGTGTCTTGATCCAAAATTTAATGAGAAAAAACCGCAAACAGATGATGAAATGAAGCCATTTGTTGAAATTGCAGAAAAACATGCAACAGTTGTTAAAATGCGCGGAAAGTAACTTGTTTAAGTCTTATTTCTTATTGCCATAAATATTCCAAGTGCTGCTACTCCTGCTATTCCTGAGCTTATTGATGTAGCTAATGCTGCTCCTTCTATTCCATATAGTGGTATTAGTTTTAAATTAAGAATTAGATTCACAATTGCTGCCAGCATAATGACATACATTGGTATTGATGGCCAACCAATTCCCTGAAATGAACCAGCAAGAACAATATGGATACTGATAAAGAATGAACCAACTATTAAAATTCTAAATGCAGTTGTTCCTGCAAGGTATGCTTGCCCAAATAGCGTTGAAAGCATCCACGGTGCAATAAAATAAAGTCCTACCATTAGCGGAATCGCAGCCAAGAGATAGTATAACAAGGATTGATATGTATGATGTTTTATTTTTTCTTCATTATTTTTTGCACGCTTTTCTGCTACAATTGGGAGTATTGTTGCTGATATTGCAACTGCAATTGCTATTGTAAGTCGAGCTGTTGGAGAAGCCGCAGAATAAATTCCAACTGCTGTTGTACTCATTAGTTTTCCAATAAGGAAAATATCTGTGAATACAAATATTACCGTGGCAAGTCCAGATATTGAAGTTGGTACTGAAAATTTGAAAACTTCTTTAAATGTTTTGAAATTTGCTTTTGTATAATGAATATCTAATTTTCGGAAAAGCAAATATCCAACAAAAACTCCAAATGCAAAAGCAATTGAAGAACCAAGGATAGCTCCAACAACTCTGTAACCAAGCCAAACCAGAAGTGCTGATACCACTACTCTGAATACTTGATGTGCAATTATTGTGTAACTCATTCTATCCATTTTCTTAAATCCTTGGAAAAAACCAGTATACACTGACACAAAAACTCCAAATGGGATTCCAAATGCAGTTATTTTTATTATAAGTGCAAGTTCAGGTACTTTGAAAAATGAATATGCAATCCAATTTGATCCAAAGAATACTACAGCACCGAGTACTGTAGCTGCTAATACATAATAAAATAATGTTGAAGAATATAATTCACTTAGTTTATGTTTCTCTCCTCTCCCAAGATGTCTTGCAGTAAATCGCGCAATACTTGGTGCAATCCCAATTGATGTTAGCATGATTATTGTAAACTGTAATGGGAGCGCTAGATTCAAAATTCCAAATTCATGTGGCTGAAGTGCTCGCCCCATCATTACACGATACAAATAATCAAGCCCGCGCATAAGAATATTGCTAGCAAATAGAATAATACTTCCTCTTAGCAAAACATCTTTTGGTAATTTCATAGAATTCTCTATAAGTTATAGGTTTAAAAAGAATATGGAGTCATTTATTTACTTTCTTTTTCAGATTTCGTTGGTTCTACAGATTCTGTTGGTTCTATAGGTTCTTCTATTACTGTTTGAAGGTTATTTACCCTCTTTTCCAATTCTTTTATGAAGTGGTTGTTATCTGAATGTTCAAGTGGTTTGTCACATTTCATACATCTAAATCCTAGGTCAGTTGCTTCATCAAAAACCACGCGCGTGCACTTGTTTTTGCACTGATAAAAGTGATTGGTTTTCTCATATTCAATCATTCCCATAAGTTCTTGAATATTGTCATCCTTCTCTTGATTTATCGCTTTTGTAATCCTCTCTGGGTGCAGTTTCCAATAATATGTATACCAGCCAGTTTTTGACCGATGTCTTCTGTATGTAACTACTCCTGCTTCATACATTGCGTATAAATGCTTGCGAATTATATTTGCTTTCAGTTCCATTTTTTCAGCAAGGTCAACATCTGATCGTTCCTTGTGAGCTATCTGAGTAACAACTTGCATTCCTTCCTCGCCTAGGAGTGTTTGCAAGTATCCTGTTAGTTGTTTATCCTCTAAAAATGAATGTTTTATTTTCTTTACAGTCTTTCTTTTTGCTGATGTTTTTTTAGAAGTTGTTTTTTTCTTTACAACTTTCTTTTTTCCAGCAACTTTTTTTATTCGCCTTGCCCCAGTTTTCTTTATTGGTGTTCTTTTTTTAGCTGGCGCTGATTTTTTTAATATTTTTTTCTTACCCAGAACTTTTTTGAGCAAGCTTGTGCGCGGTTTACTTATTTTTTTAGAACTCTTCTTTGGTTTTGCAGTAGTCTTTTTCTTTAGAATTTTTTTCTTTTCCCTCATGCAATTACCCGTGAATGTCATCTATTATATACCTTACTGCTATTGGTTTTTATGTCATTGGTTAGTAGTAAAATTGGTTATTTTTTAGAAAATATACGGTCCAACCAAATTTATTACAACCATCAGGATACAAATTGCACTCAAACCCCGTACCATGAACTTTGATGCTTTTGGAACAATCTTTTTTGTAACTGCCTCTGTCATTAGTCCGCCGTCAAATGGTTTTAGTGGCAGAAGATTGAATAATCCAATACCAAAGTTAAGTATTATTATCCAGTTTAGTGCACCAACAGTAAACCAGAACATATTATTTGGCACCCATGGTTTTGTGTTATAACAAAGTGGGTGTATTACGTTCTTTGTGCAGAAAACTGCTTGTATTCCTATATATGACGAGCCTGCCTTTTCACCAAGTTGTACTGGATAGTCTCCCTGATCTGTGCTAAGAACAATATTTTGTCCAGGTACTGTGTTATCTGTTGCTGACATAAACTCGTCAATACCAGTTACTTGCGTTTCTCCAATACTGTAAAGAACTGCTTCTGCTGGAAGCCCTGCTAATTCTGCTGGACTATCTACATCAACACTTACAATGTGTGCTGCTGGAGACAAAGTCGCCATTCCAGGAAGTATTATGAATAAAAGTAATACCAATGTCAGTCCTCCAATAATGAAATTCATAAATGAGCCTGCTGCATACATTCGAAGTTGCGAATGAGTTTTCTTTTTCTTTAATTGCTTTTCATTTGGCTCAACAAAAGCTCCAATTGGCAAGAAACCAAGTGATGCAATTCCAACATTTTTAACTTTTATTTTCTCTGCAATTGCAACGATTCCGTGTGAAAATTCATGAAATACCAAAACTGTGATTAAACCAATTACTCCAGCCCAAAATGGTATTGTAACTCCTGGTATTACTGGAATAGCTCCTGCCGCCATATCTGGTGTTGAGAAAAATTTAAGTGTATTCTTCAAAAGCGCATAGAAAATATATCCCATTGCAGCAAAACAAAATACCACTCCGAATGTTGAAAACCCTTTCCAAAATCTTGGGCAAGCATTTGCAATTTTCCCTATAATCCTGACGCCATGCTTTGTTCTAAAAAGTACAAGCGGACCTGTGACCTTGAATCCTTTTTTCTTTTTCAAGTATTTCATGCCACCAATGACCATTGCCAACAATATCAATATAACATAATATCCATTCATGTTTTCTTAAAGGAATTTTGAGTATTTAATAGTTTTCTATTAAAAAATAAGTGCCCAAACACCAAATTGTGAAAGTATAAATCCAACATACATTGCTACTAACAATCCGCCTTGCCAATAAGTAATCTTCTTACTCTTCCACAAAAAGGTGAGCATTACTGCAGTTATTACAAGCATTATTGGCATATCTACTCTAAACAAGCGCGGTATTGCTGCAATTGGCTTAACAAGTGCAGATAAACCAAGAACTGCAGAGATATTGAACATATTACTGCCAATTATGTTTCCAATTGCAATCTCTTGCATTCCTTTCTTTGCAGCTACAAGTGAAGTAACTAGCTCGGGCAATGATGTTCCAAGAGCTACAATTGTCATTCCTATTACAATTTCTGATAGTCCAAAAAATTCAGCTATTGTTATTGCAGAATTTACAAGTAGTTTACTTCCGATTATTACTCCAAGCAAGCCAATTACTGTAAACATAATGCTGTGTCCAAGTTGCTTTTTTGAATGATGATGTTTTGTGCTTTTTTCTTTTGATATCAAGTATTTTATGTAAACTGCTAAACATGCAAAAAGAACAAATCCTTCAACTCTGCCAACTCCACCCCACATCAACAGAAAACACAAAACAGACACAAGAAACATTATTGCCCCGTTCTTAAAATCACTTTTCTTAATCTTTATTGTAAAAAATAACGCTGCTGCACCCATAACAAGTCCGATATTTGCAATATTTGATCCAACTACATTTCCTGCGGCTATTGCGCTCTTTCCAGCAAAAGATGCAACAACTGACACCGCCATTTCAGGCAAAGATGTTCCAAAAGCAACAAGTGTGAATCCAATAACAAATTTGCTAACTCCGAGTGCCCCTGCAATTGTGGCAGCACTATCAACAAACCAATCTGCGCCTTTCAGTAAAATAACAAATCCAATAATTAAGAGTGGCACAGCCAATATCATTTCCATTTTATTCTTTTTTCAATAAACTGCTTACTGATTATCACTATATAAACTATTGCGGATATTCCAATTATCCAAGGCCAAATTGACAATGGAAGCGCTACTGTGTGGAACAATGTCTGCAACATTGGCATGTATATTATTGCTATCATTAGTCCAAGTGACAGTAATATTGCAAGCCACACCCACTTATTGGAATTCCATTTTACATTATAACGGCCACGTACTATCTGCACACTAACCATTTCAAGCACAATCAATACAGCTAAGGCAACTGTTCTTGCTTGTGCTTCTGGCATTCCATTATACAACACCCATTTGAACAAACCAAGAGTTGCAATACACATAAGCACAGAAGCGAATAGGATACTTTGTATCATTGAACGAGATATTGTATTTTCTTTTGATTTTCGTGGGTCTCTTTTCATTATCCCAATAGCTGGTGGATCCATAGCTAATGCTACTGCTGGTAAGCCGTCAGTAAGTAAATTTATCCACAATAATTGAACTGCGAGCAATGGCAGCGGCATTCCAATCAATGCTGCAATAAATACTATCAACACTTCTGCTCCATTACTCATTAAGAGAAAATGCAAGAATTTTCGAATATTGTCATATATTGAACGTCCTTCTTCAACTGCATGCACAATTGTCGCAAAATTATCATCTTCTAGAACCATATCTGCTGCTCCTTTAGCAACATCAGTTCCAGTTATGCTCATTGACACACCAATGTCTGAGTTTTTCAAGGCAGGTGCGTCATTTACACCATCACCTGTCATTGCAACCACATATCCTTTTCCCTGCAATGCTTTGAGTATCCTAACCTTGTGTTCTGGTGAAACTCTTGAGAAAATTGAGACTTTTTCTATTATTTTACCAAGTTTCTTTTCACTCATTCGCTCCAATTCTTCCCCATCAATTGCAAGTTCTCCTTCTTTGAACAAACCAATTTCTTTTCCAATTGCAATTGCTGTTTCATGATGGTCACCAGTCACCATTATTGTTCGTATGCACGCTGTTTTGCAAGTTTTAATTGCTTCTTTTACTTCTTCACGAGGGGGGTCTATCATTCCAGCAAGACCAACAAAAATTAATTTGTCTTCTATTTTATCTGCTTTGAATTTTGTTTTTTTTGGAAGTTTTTTATATGCCAGTGCAAGAACTCGCAATGCGCGCTCTGCCATTCCATTAATATTCTCAATTATTTCCTCTCTTTTCTTCTTAGTTAATCTTTTTTTCTTGCCAGCATCATAATAAAAAGAGCACCTATTCAAAATCATTTCAGGAGCGCCTTTTGAAAATGCAACAAGCCTATTCTCATGTTCATGTATTGTAGTCATTCGCTTTCTTGTTGAATTAAATTCAAATTCGTGTATTCTTGGATATTCTTTATTAAGTTTTGATAAATTAAATCCCCCTTTTACAGCTAGTGTAAGCAAACAACCTTCTGTTGGGTCTCCTTGCATTTTCCATTTCCCTTTAACTTCTTGTAAATATGAGTCATTACAAAGTACACCTGCTTTTAAAAATAATTCCAAATGCTCTTGTTCTTTTTTTGTTGCTTTGTCTAATAGTTTTATTTTTCCTTCTGGTTCATAACCAGTTCCAGTAATCTCAACTGTGTTTCCATTTAAGTATGCTTCACGCACAGTCATCTGATTCTTTGTCAAAGTTCCTGTTTTGTCTGTGCAAATAACATTAGTTGAACCAAGAGTTTCTACAGCTGGAAGCCGCTTTACAATTGCGTTCCTGTGAGCCATTTTCTGCAAACCCATTGCCAATGTTATTGTAACAACTGCGGGCAAACCTTCTGGAACCGCAGCAACAGCTAAGCTGATTGCTATCATAAATACTGGAATCAATGCACCACCTCGTAGCATTTCAACACCAAAAACTAATGTACAAATAATCAAAGTTGCAATTCCAAGAAATTTTCCAATTTCCCCAAGCTTTTTCTGCAATGGGGTTTCTTTATCTGGTGCTTTCTGAATCATTTTCGCAATTAAGCCCATTTGTGTTTTCATTCCAGTTTCAATCACAACACCTATTGCGCGTCCAGTTGCAACTGTTGTATTCATAAACACAATATTGCTAAGCTCTGCAATTGATGTTACATCTCTTGCAAGTGTTTGCGTGTTCTTGTGAGCTGGAACCGACTCTCCTGTGAGCGCAGATTCATCAACAGTGAGATTAGTGCAATCAATTAATCTAATATCTGCAGGAACTCGGTCTCCTGTTGCAAGAATTACAATATCTCCTGGCACCAAACTTCTTGAAGAAATCCTTCTGCGTATATTACTTCTTATTACAGTTGCTTTTGGGGCTGACATTTTCTTTAGTGCTTCCATTGCTTTTTCTGCTCGGTACTCTTGCACAAAACCAAGAATAGAATTAAGTAGAATTATTAAAACAATGACTCCTGTGTCAATAATTCCTTCAGGATCTTTACTGTAAAAACCAACTGCCGCTGATACAATTGCTGCAAAAATTAATATTACAACTAAGGTGCTTTTGAATTGTCTGAAAAAAATCTTGAGTTTTGTGTCTTTTTTACCTTCTTTTAATTCATTTGGCCCATGTGCTCTAAATCGTTTATTTGCCTCAAATTCTGAAAGTCCTTTCTTTGTTGTTTCTAGTTTCCCCAAGACTTGCTCTGTCTTATTTGAGGAGTATTTATAATTCATCTAGGAAGAGCCCTCTTCATATATTGTCCAAAAATAATTGGAGTTAATATCATGATTAATACAACTGAAGTTACTACTACTGTGTAAACATTTTCTGGAAATACTCCTAAATTGTGTGCAAGCACTGCAATAACAAGAGAAACTTCACATTTTCCCATCATTCCTAAACCAACAGCTATTGAGCTTTTCTTTGTTAGTCCAGATAATATTGCTCCAAAAAACGATCCTATGAATTTACTAATCATTGCTACAAGAACAATCAAAAATATGAAATACCAATATTCTATTAAAACAGCTGGGTTAAGGAAACTTCCAACAAACACAAAGAAAATCGGTATGAATAGGCCATATGTCATACTGTAAACTTCGTGCTGTATTTTTTTAATATGTGCTTTCTTGAAAATTGTTCCTGCTAAAAATGCTCCAATGATAATTGAAAGTCCAATGTAATGTGCAATAAATGTTGTTGCAAATAGAATTATGAGAATTGTTGATAAGTGACCTTCTTTTACTCTAAGATCTAAATATTTTCCAAATTTAAGTACAAGGTCTGAGATTCTTGGACCAAGGAGCAGAACAAATGCAAAGAATGCTATCATTTCTAAACCAAGCAAACCAAATGTAAATGCAGAAGGTGTGCTTTTAGAAATTAACCCAAGTACAATTGTGAGCATTCCAACACCAAGAACATCATCAACAATTGCAGCATCTACGATTGTATATGTTGATTCACTTCTGAGCTTTTTCACTTCTTCCAACACAGTCATTGCAACACTAACACTTGTTGCCATCATTATTGTTCCAAACACAAAGCTAGTTGTTGCTGACCAGCCAAAAACTGAAGAACCCAGTATTATTCCTGCGAAAAATGGAACAAATGCACCAAAGAGCCCAGTCATTATTCCACCTTTCAAAAACCTTTCAAAAGCTTTCATATCAAATTCTAAACCCATTAAAAACATAAGGAGGACAATGCCAATATCTGCAAAATGATGAAAAAACTCTGTTGGTGTGAATATTCCAAGCAAGCCAGGACCAAGTATCATTCCTACAATAATCTCTCCAACATCACTGCTCTGTCCTAGTCTTTTAGCGATAAATCCACCTACTTTTGCAAAAAATAATACTATGGCAATTGTTAGTAGGATATTCATCAAGAAACATAGTAAGTTGTGGTTTATAAAAGTAATTTATGTATGACGAAGGTATCAGGTATCGTGGGTCGGGTATCAGGCCTGATACCTGTTGCCTGATCCCTTTCTCAAATTTCTTTTATCCTCTCAACTGAATAAAAACTTATAAGGGATTAGGTTCAATCTCAGACTGGTGGGAGAAGTGGAGTGTCCGAATACTGACAAGAACTTACAGCAG
This sequence comes from Candidatus Undinarchaeota archaeon, assembly GCA_964636545.1. Taxonomy (GTDB): domain Archaea; phylum Undinarchaeota; class Undinarchaeia; order Undinarchaeales; family UBA543; genus UBA543. The sequence goes on along the minus strand of CAZWSR010000004.1, from coordinate 58,407 downwards.
TGCAATTGTACTTACCCTGGATGCTCACGAAGAGGAAAATGCTGTGAGTGTCTTCAGTACCACCGCTCTAGAAAAGAGCTACCGGCGTGCTGTTTTACATCTGAAATAGAAGCAACATACGACCGTTCGTTTGAAAAATTCATAGAAGTGAATACCAATGACAGTAAAAATAATCAACTATAACACTGACCCAGACAAGCTCTGCGGAATCGCTGGGTTTACGTCTGTTTCTCAAGAAGGATATGGGGAATTACTTGAGAAAATTTCTCCTGAAAAAGCAAAAACAGTTCTTGGAAATATTATAAAATTGGGGCACCATTCTGTTATTGAGCATGGAATTTTCACAATTGCGTTTGAAAATATTTCAGCAATGTTTCATCAATACTTAATTGAGCATAGACTTGCAAGTTATACTGTTCGCTCCAAGCGATATGTTAATTATTCGAATGTTGGTCATTATGTGCCTAGCTTTTTCAAGTACAAACCACAACTTGAAAAAGAATTTGAGGAGCATGTTGCATTCTTATCTGAGTCCTACAAAAAGCTTGTTGATGCTGGCATACCTACTGAAGATGCTCGATTTGTTCTTCCATTTTGCACTTTTGATAACATAATCTGCACAATTAATGCTCGAGAACTAGCGCATTTTATTTACGGGTGCATGTATGGTCATGGTCGGCCTTATAGTGAAGTTAGAAAAGCAGGTGAAGCTCTTCTTGATCAAGCAAAAGAAATTGCGCCAGTAATTTTTGATGATATAAATTTGTTTGAACATGAAGAAAGTAAAAAAGAGGAACAGCTTCGCGGTTTGTTCCCTGATAAATCAGTACCAAAACTACCTGAGAAAAAAGTTGATTTACTCTATTGCACTGAAAATCCTGATGATAAAATTGCAACAATTGCAACAATGAATCATTTACAAGTTGATGCAGACACTGCAAAAGAATTAATGCACGGTAAAAAAACCGGAGTTGTAAATATTATTTGCAGAAATAAGAGAAAGCGAGAATTCGAACATGCTAATTTTACTTTGCGAATAAACAAGATTTCATTATCGGTGCTTACTCATTTGACCAGACATCGTATGCAGAGTCTTACTATTCCAAAATTCACTGAAGTAAATATGTTCTATGGAAATGTACTTCCAAAAACAATTAGTGGGAAACCTGAATTACTTGAAATTTACAAAGCAACAATTGATAAAACCCATGAACTTTACAAGAGATTCAAAGGCGATGGTGTTCCACGCGAAGTTTTAAGTTATTTGTATCAATGTGGAAATCTTGTCAGTGTTGTTATGACAATAAATGCAAGAGAATTGCATCATTTTTTTAGATTGCGTTGCTGTAATCGAGCTCAGTGGGAAATTCAGGAACTTGCAGATGATATTCTAAAGGAAGTAAAACAAAAAGCGCCACTTATTTTTGAAGGTGCAGGTTCTACTTGCGTTATTGGAAATTGCCCAGAACGGAATAAAACTTGCGGAAAAATGATGGATCAGAGAGCTAAGTATCAGGACATGGGGAAATAAAATTTAAATTCGTTCAACAACATTTTCCAACAACATAGCAACTGTCATTGGCCCAACACCTCCGGGCACTGGAGTAATAAAACCTGCTTTCTTCTTAACATTTTCAAAATCAACATCTCCAACTAGGCCATTTTCTGTTCTATTAATTCCAACATCAATCACAATAGCATCTTCTTTGACCATATCTGCAGTAATTAATCCAGGTTTTCCAACTGCAACAACTAAAATATCTGCTTGTTTTGTGTAATCGATAAGTGGCTGAGTTTTTGAATGGCAAACAGTTACTGTTGCATTCGCATGCTGAAGCAGAATCGCAACTGGCCTTCCTACTAAGTTGCTTCGTCCAACAACAACTGCATTTTTTCCAGAAATTTTAATTCCAGTTGATTCAATAAGTTTAATACATCCTTTTGGTGTGCAAGGAACAATTCCTTTCTCCTGCCTAACAAGTTTTCCCATATTTACTGGATGCAATCCATCAACATCTTTTTCAGTGGCAATTGTGTTAATTACATTTTCCTTGTTAATGTGTTCAGGTAATGGTATTTGCACTAAAATTCCATGAATTTCTTTTTTTGTATTTAATTTCTGTATCAATTCAATAACATTCTCTTCAGTGGAATCAGCAGCTAGTTCATGTTTTTCAAAATAAATTCCAAGTTCCTTGCATTTTTTCTCTTTAATATTAATGTAAATTTTTGAACCTGGATCATCTCCAACAATAATTCCTGCTAGCCCTGGTTTGGTTTTTAATTCAGAAATTTGTTTCTTTAAATCTTCAGTGATTTTTTCTGCAATTGCTGTTCCATCAATAATCATAGGTTGTACAAGGGGTATTTTTCACATAATTGTTTAACTTCTTCCCGAATCTCCTTTATTTTATCATCATTTTTATGATTATTAACAACATTGCTAATAAATTCAGCAACTTGTTTGCATTCTGATTCTTTCAAACCACGAGTAGTGATTGCTGGTGTGCCTAATCGAATGCCAGATGGATCAAATGGTTTTCTAATGTCATAAGGCACTGCGTTTTTGTTTACTGTAATTCCTGCTTTATCAAGAGCAGTTTCAGCTTCAGCACCAGTAATATTTTTATTTGTTAAATCAATAAGCATCAAATGGTTGTCAGTTCCACCAGTTACTAAATTAAAGTCCTTTTCCAATAAAACTTCTGACATTGCTTTTGCATTTTTAACAACTTGTCCAGCATATTCTTTGAATTCTGGTTGTAGTGCTTCTCCAAAAGCAACTGCTTTAGCAGCAATCTGGTGTTCGTGTGGTCCGCCCTGCAATCCTGGGAAAACTGCACGGTCAATTCTTTGAGCAAGAGTGTATTTGCTTTCAGCATGATATTTTTCCTTAAGTTTGTCTTTAATTTTGCACATTATCATTGCACCTCGAGGGCCTCTCAATGTTTTGTGAGTTGTAGTTGTGACAATATCTGTGTGTGGGAATGGGCTCTGGTGAACTCCGCCAGCAATTAAACCAGCAATATGTGCAACATCTGCCATTGAATAAGCACCAACTTCTTCAGCAATTTCACTAAATTGCTTAAAATCAATTTCTCTTGGATAAGCGGTTGCACCTGAAACAATAATTTTTGGTTTGTGTTCTTTTGCAAGTTTTCTAATTTCGTCATAATCAATTTTACCAGTTTTCTTGCTTAGTCCATATTGTGCTGTTTTGTAAAGTTTTCCTGAAAAATTAACTTTGTGTCCATGAGTTAAGTGACCTCCATGTGCAAGCGACATTCCCATTATTGTATCACCTGGCTCTAAAACAGCAAAATAAGCTGCTGCATTTGCAGGACTTCCAGAATATGGCTGAACATTGACGTGCTCGCATCCAAAAAGCTGTTTTGCGCGTTCAATTGCTAGTTCTTCAACTTGATCAATAATCTGATTTCCGCCATAATATCGTTTTCTTGGATATCCTTCAGCATATTTATCATTCATTGGAGATGCCATTGCTTCACGAACTGCTTGACTTGAAAAATTCTCAGAAGGTATAAGTTCTAGCCCAAATTGCTGTCGCTCTGCTTCATTTCTAACCATTTGGTCAACATCTGGGTCTTGTTTCTGAAGTGAATCGCGGATTAGGTTTTCCATATTTTGAACTTGCGTTGAGCGGTTTAAATAATTAGTGCAAAAATCTTTCAAATCAGTTTTGGCCGGAATACGCCAGATTCTGTTACAAGTAAATCAAGGTCCTGATCATGTGCTTCTGTTGGTACACTTTCCATAAGCTGCATGTCAAAACAAAGTCCAATTCGTTTTGCTTTGGTTTTTGTAAAAAGTTGGTCAAAAAAGCCCCATCCTTGCCCAAGTCTTTTACCATCTTCTGTAAAAGCAACACCTGGTGCAATAATTAAATCAAGTTCTTCTGGTTTAACATGCTCTTTGTTGTCTGGTTTTGGTTCTGGGATACCTGCCTCATTTGGTATAAGTGCTGCTGTGCTATTAATTTTCACAAGGGTTGCTGTTTTCTTTTTGATGTTTGTTATTGGTAGCACAACATCTTTTCCCATTGCAAGTGCTTCTTCAATCATTTCTCGTGTTCGCACTTCTGATCTACAGGATGAATAAAACATTATTGTGTTTGCGTCTTGAATTTCTTTAAGTGTGAAAAGTTTTCCCTTAATAACCTCACTTTTTTCCATTATATCGCCTAAATCAAGTGCGTCTCGCCTTGCATACATTTGTTTTCTTAATTTTGATTTTTGTTCTTCCATTTTTATTTGTCCTATTGTTTAAGGCGTCAGGTTTTCGGCCCTCAGCACCTGAGGGCTGACTGCTGACACCTGATACCTATTTTCTACACCTTTGGAATCATTGGAACGCCTTTTTTGACCACTTCTCTCCAGCTATCTTTTATTAGTTTTTGCATTTTCCCCCACATTCCGCCAAGTACTTCCATATAATCCTCATTTAATACAAATGCTTCTGTATCTCTTTTTATTTCAAACCATTTTTCACAGTCTTTGCAAAAAGATTTGGTTCCAAGAACTGTTTTTTCTTTTGGGAACATGAAACTGATGTTGCAATGTGGACATTCTATTCTTTTTGCTAAAGTGAAAATGTTTTTTTCAACTAAACTCATGAAAAGTTTTCGCTCAGAACTGTTTTTTGGAATTATTACACTTTCTTTTCGAGCAATCATTTGAAGTGTTGCAAGTTCAAAATCTTCTGGTTTAATAATTGCTGCAGGTATTGATGTTTCAACATTAATTTTTATTTCATTCAAGAATGTTTTCCCTTCTGTCTTGTTTCCTGTATGCTCTATTTCTATTTCAAGATTTGGTGAAATTTCAATAAATCGTATTTTTTCTTCTTTTGTTTTGAATCTTGCTTTTGTTGTTATTGGATTGTCAAAATTTCTTGGATCAATTATTGGTCTGTATTTTTTCTTTGTAAGAGCATCTACAAGTGTGCAGAATCGTGCATTGTCCAGTGCTTTCCCTTTTATGATCAGTGTTTCTCTCACTTTTTCTCTTCTCCTGCAAGGTAGTATCTTGCTGGTTTGTTTCGCGCTATTTGCTGTTTTGTAAGTATTCCTTCTCGCACAAGGTCTGCAAGTCGGTGTCTAATCCACGGATTACTCATTTCTGTTTTCTTAACTATTTCATCTGCTTTCAAACCTTCTTGTTTTCTAAGAACTGAAAATATTGCATCATCTGCTGGTTTTGAACCGCGGACTTCCAGTGCTTTTTTCTTTTTTGGAAGTTCAATATTGTCTATTTTCTTTTCACCTTTAGCTTCTGCTGAATCAAGTGATTTTCTTAAAAGATTAAACATGTCTCGAATACTATCTGTTTTTTCATAAATTTGTTTTAGTGCACGGTCAGTAAATTTGTATTTCTCTAAACCACTTATTTCCAGACGCTTGTCAACAATTAATTTCAGTTCCTTGAAAGTTGGTCTATTGAAATTAACATCAATATCCATTCGCTGATAAAAGTCCACTCTGTCTTCTTGAAGTAAGCGAAGTTTGTTTGGAATAAATGTAAGTAAAATCAAAATATTATTGTTGTTTCTAACTGCCTGGTCATAAAGTGCACGCAAATAACCAAAGAACATTTTTCTCTCGTTTTTATCCATTGTTGCTGCTTCTTCAATATCATCAATCATCAGAATTAATTGTTCAACAAGAACTGACAGCGCACATATGAAATTTACAACATCAACTGAGGACGCAACTGTTTTTCCGAATTTTAATATTGGTCGCATTTCCTCCTTTGTTCTGAATAATGTATTGTTAAAGAAAAGATTTACAATTTTTTCTGGAATTCCTTTGGTTTCCATCATAACTCGATTTTCTGCACTTGTGTCAAGTTTGTCATATTTGCCTGCCATTAACTCTGAAGTTACTTGATCATAAATTCCTCGCAAACTTTTTGTTGCAAAAGCAGAAGAGTAAATAGCTAGTTTTTTATTTTGTTCAATATTAATGTCATTTTTTAGGCGTTCAAGTGCATGTGACTTGCCATTTCCATAACCACCTACTGCAAAAATTAGTTTTGAACGCTTTGTTTTTGTTTCTGCTTGTAGCTGTTGTAGTGATTCTGTATACACTGTCGCAGCTATTGCAAAGTGCGTTGGTACTGTATCAGCAAACGGGTTTTCTAGCATATTTTAATTCACCAAGGTTGTATTGTTTTCTATTGAAAAACTTGGGTTGACCTTTTATATACTTTGTTATACAGGTCTTTTTTTGTTACTTTGCAACAATACAGCGTTATTTTAGCTTCAAAAGTGCAACTCTTGATGCCGATTTGTCATCTATGAGTGTATAGTCTGTAATGTTTTCAATTCCCCTAGCGAACTGCATTATTTCTTCATGTAAAGGCATTTCTTCATGCTTAACTCGGTCCTTGGAAAAGCCAACATGCATGTATGCTTTGCATTCTATATAGGTTGGTTTGAATTGTTCAATGAATTTTCCAAAGGTTTCAGGATCTTTCATGTTGCTTCGCATTAGCGTAGCCCGTACAACAGTGTTGCATTTGAAGTTTTTGAGCAGGTTTAGGCTCTTGTTTAAGGCTTCCCATGCCCCACTTACCATTGGCCTATCCATTTTCATGTATTCTGCCTTAATTGGAGAATCAACTGAGATGTACAAATTAGTTGGTTCAGGTATTTTTTCCAACATTTCTGGGTTAGTTCCATTTGTTACAAGAAAAGTAGTGAATTTTCTTTTATGAAACTCTTCAATTAGTTCAGGAAGCTTTGGATAAAGTGTCGGTTCTCCAGCTAACGAAATTGCTGCTTGATTTGGCTCCATTGCTTCTTCAAATAATTTCATATCAACTCCTTCACGGCCTTTAAATCCCATAAGCAATGCTCTTTGAGCTTCAATACAACCATCAATAATTTCTGCTGGCTCATCTAGTTCAATATTATCCATATTTACTCCAAGTGTTTTTTCAATTGGTCTCCAGCAGTAAACACAAGATTGATTGCACCAAGCAACAGCAGGAGTCATTTGCAAACAACGGTGTGCACTAATTCCGTAAAACTGTTGTTTGTAACAAAAACCGCGATTTCGCATTGATTCTTTTGTCCAATGACATATTTTTACAGCACTGTGGTTGCCAACAATTCGATATTGCTGTTTTTCAAGAAGATCGCGTAAGTTCTGTGGTATCATTTCACTACAATTTCCATGAAGTCATTAGCTATTTTAGTATTTTTAAATTTAGTTTTTGCTTGAGCTAAAAATGTTTTAGTTTCTTTGTATCTTGGGCTAAGGTGAGTTAATATCAATTCTTTTACTTTTGCTTTTTTTGCAATTTCAGCTGCTTGTATATTAGTTGTGTGTCCTACTTTCTCTGCCCACTCTCTCATCTCATCGCCAAATGTTGCTTCATGTATTAGCAAATCAGCTTTTTCAGAGAATTCTATAATCTTTGGATTAAATATAGTATCTCCGCTGTAAACAATTGTTTTTCCTGGTCTGTCTGGTCCTATAACTTGGTCTGGTTTTATTTTTTTCTTTCCAACTTTGATACTTTTCCCATCTTGCAGTTTCCCAAAGTCTTTTTCCTGAATTCCAAGTTTTTTTGCTTTTGATGCATTGAATTTTCCCGGTCTTGGCATTTCCTCAAACTTGTATGCGAGTGTTTCAACACTATGATTAGTTGGAATTGTATAAACACTATACTTTTTTCCAGCACAAATCATTTTTCCAGTAGTTACTTCATGCGGAATAACGTCGAATTTACACTTGAAATGACCAGTTTTCATTATCATGTCAATAAATTTCTTAGTACTTTTTGGTCCGTAAATGTGCAAATCTCGTGAACGGTTCTGAAGTGACATGCTTTGAATAAGGCCCGGTAGTCCTGCAAAGTGGTCTGCGTGCCAATGGCTTATGAAAATCTTGTCAATCTTCATTGGAGAGTAGGTTGTGTACATAAACTGGCGCTGTGCATTCTCACCACACTCAAATAGCAAAACTTCGCCACCATAGCGGAGAGCAATTGCTGAGTGCGCGCGTTCTTTTGTTGGCATTCCTCCGCTTGTTCCAAGAAAGATTAATTCAATCATAGTTTAGAATAAGAATAAGTTACTTATAAATAATTATGTTTTTACTTTATTTTTCTCAAGTGTTTTTTAATCTTTTTTCAGCGTTCAATTTTTTATTATCCTTAAAATATACTGTTATATGTTTACTCTTTTCAATTTCAGCTAAATTAATTAGTTTAACGCCGCGTTCATCAGCTTTATTCCAGAGCTTACTGATAATTTCTACTGCGCATTGTACATATGCAAGCCTAACTAGTTCTCTATTCATTTTTCTTTTTCTTTTGTGTATAAATTCCCTTATCTGTGCTTTCACCATCTCTTTTTGTGTCCATTTTCGCTCTCTTCTTGTTGGTTCTTTTAAAAATGTTTTAGAATATATCTGATAGCAATAATCAATTTTATCTTCTATCTCAGAATTTTTTATAGTTTTTATGTTAATATTTTTCATTACTTTTTGTAGTTTATCTAGAAGTCTGTCTATTTCATCTAATGTTAAATCTTTTCGAAATTTTTCTTTCTTTCTATCTTTTTTAAAAATACATATTTCCTCTCCAACAATCTTATCAAATAAACTATAGTCTCCAAAAAGATCATAATCCTGTTTTTTATCATAGTCTGCTACTTCATCTAATTTTTTATCTAATAGGTCATAAAAATTTTTAATCATTTCTCCAATACCAATATCCTTTTACTCATGTCTTTATTAACAAAAACAATATGTTCTTCAAGTATTTTAAATCCTTGGTTTCTTGCCATTTCACTTAAATTTATTGTATTTGGGCTTCCAATACAGCTTATTCCAGTTGTTATTTTGTATAATCTTTCCAAAATCAGATTGTAAAACTCTTCAATCGTTTGTCCAGATACAATTGTGTTTTTGCCATATGGTGGATCTGTTACAATTATTCCTTGTTTTTTTGTTTTGAAAAAATCTTCAACTGAAATATCAAAACCACTAACTCCATAATGTTCTAAATTCTGCTTGCAACCAGCAATCATTTTTTCATCAATATCAATTCCAATTGTCTTGAAACCCATTAATCCAGCCTCCAAAAGTATTCCGCCTGTTCCGCAGAAAGGGTCAAAGATTGGGGTTGGAGGTTTGAGGTTGGGGGTTTGAGGTCGTGCTAAATTAACCATACACCTTGCTAATTTTGGATCAAGTGTTGTTGGATAAGAAAACGGGCGATTCCTGGAGTACCTTGCATCAAAACCTTGTCCAAGTTCCACGCCATCAATTTCCATTGCATAAGCTAATCGGTTCTTTAATTCAGAAATATCATTCAATCCAGTAATCTTTACTATATTTTCATTAAATTCTAGCACAACATTCTCGTCTGGATAGCAGGTTTCAATAACTGCATTAAGCTCTGCTACTGGTAATGTTGAATGTTCTTGCGAAAGTTTTACTTGAAACATATTCTGAAAAACAACAATAAAGTATATAATCCTTGAGGTACAAAATACTTTAGGTGCCTAAAGTGAGACGGTTAGTACAAATATCAAATCCAGCAAAAAAAGAACTGAATCAATATCTTAAGCAATACACTGGCGCTGTTAAACGTAATAATTATTGGCGCAAGCATCCGCTTATCACTGACCACATTGCTCGTGTTTTAGAAAAGTCAAGTGAGTCAGCTAAAGTTAATTTGAATTCTGCAATTGTCAAATACAAATTACATCTTCACAAAACAGAGCAATCTCCAAGAATTCGGGAAGCAAAATTGCGCACACTTGCAAATTCTTTTGTAAATACTTTTAAAAGAAATGGTCTTGGCAGAAAAACCGAAGGCACTAAAGGCAAAATGCTTGAGAAATTATTGTTTGTTATAATGCACACTGGATCTTTGCTTGACTTACGACACAATCCAGAAGCTAGTAAAACACCAGAAGAACTTGAAATTGAAGCAGAATACAGGGGCACAATAGCGCACTTTTTCAAAAACCCTGGAGTTGCTAAGGATACTAGTAAGATTATTTTTGATGAGTTTGGGAAAATTGGGGAATAGGTAGAATTTAGAGTTTAGATTTTGGAGTTTAGAGTTGATTCCAAATTCTAAATTCCAAACTCTAAAATCTTAGAAATTGGCGCCGAGGGCAGGATTTGAACCTACATTCCCTTGCGAGAACTCGCTCTCAAGGCGAGCGCGTTACCGGATTCCGCCACCTCGGCAAATTTGGTTAAATTGGTTAGGACTTCAAGATTTCAAGCTCTCAGGCCTTCAAGATAACTATCAATTAATCAAATTCCTCTATTAAAAAGGTTTTCTACTAAACCCCAACACCCAATAAATTCAATATTATTCCAAATGCTATAATTGCAATTGTTATTGGAGCTTCTACCCAGAAATACACTTTAACATAAATTGCTTTAGCTTTACTTAATTTCTTTTTCTGATTCAATAAATAAAATGCATAAGTTGTAGTTAGAATCAAAAACGCACCCATAATCCTGTGTATCCACATTGGCAAAGCACCATCTAATTCAAGTAATCCTCTTGCAATAACTGCATCAGGTGCTCGCCCTTCCACTAAATCAGCAACTCCAAATGCATGGAAAAGACCATCAACAAACAACCAAGACATTGAGAATATGTGCCAAACATTTAATCCAGATTTTTGTTTATTTAAGAAAACCGTAATCATGCCACCAAGCATTGTTATTAATCCAATTGAAAAAATTATAACATGTTTTTTAATTGCTCCTGTAACTAATACAATTAATCCAAGTATAATTAAAGATATTGGTAAAATAAGTGTAAGAAATATTTGTTTAAACTCTTTTTTATCCATAAAAACAATAAAGAATCTTCCTTTAAAAAGTTTCGTTATAACTATCCTTTAACTTCAATCTCAATATTAATGCCATCAGGCACTTGAAGACGCATAACTTGTCTCATTGCTCTCTCATTTGGATCAACATCAATAACTCTTTTGTGCAAACGCATTTCCCATCTCTCCCAGCTTGCTTTTCCTTCCCCATCTGGACTTTTTCTTGTAGTTATTTTCAGTTTTTTTGTTGGTAATGGGATAGGTCCTGAATAAGAAGTTTTACTCTGGTCTGCGATTCCTTTAATTTGTTCAGTAATTTCATTAATTTGCCCTATGTCTGGGCCACTCAATCGAATTCTTGCTTTTTGTGTCATTTGAATATAATATAAAAGGGGTTGAACGGGGGTTTAAGCCCGCTCAAGGATTATTTATTTTTTCTTTGGTACAACGTCAGTTACCATACCTGCGCCAACTGTTGCTCCCATATCTCTGATAGCGAATCTACCAAGTGGTGGGAAGTCAGCAGCCTTCTCAATACAGAGTGGCCTTGTTGGTTTCAGTTTGACAATTGCAGCGTCGCCTGTTTTCAGCATGTCTGGGTTCTCTGCAATTACTTCACCTGTTGCTGGGTTGATTTTCTTCACAAGTTCTGTGAAAGTGCATGCAACCTGCGTAGTGTGGCAGTGGAACACTGGAGTGTATCCTACAGTAATTGCTGTTGGGTGCTGTAGTACAACAATCTGTGCTGTAAATTCTTCAGCAACTGTTGGTGGACTGTCAGCTGTTCCGCAAACATCTCCGCGTTTTGCTTCATTCTTTGCAAGGCCTCGGACATTGAAACCGACATTGTCGCCAGGTTCTGCCTGATCAAGCATTTCGTGGTGCATCTCAACTGATTTAACTTCGCCTGATGCGCCAGAAGGTTCAAATACAACTTTCTGACCAGGTTTTAGAAGACCAGTTTCAACACGACCAACAGGAACAGTTCCAACACCAGTGATGGTGTAAACGTCCTGAATTGGCACACGTAGTGGCTTGTCAGTCATTTTGTCAGGTGCTTTTAAATTGTCAAGTGCGTCAATTAACATTGGACCTTTGTACCAGCTCATGTTCTCGCCAGCTTTCTTGGTCATGTTCTCGCCAGTTGCAAAAGCAGCTGTTGGAACAAATACAACATCTTCTACCTTGACACCAATTGGTTTCAAAAGTTCGCCAACTTGTTTCTTGACTTCTTCAAACTTCTTCTCGTCATATTTGACTTCGTCCATCTTGTTGACTTCAATAATCAACTGATTAACGCCCAAAGTTTTGATAAGCCATGCGTGCTCTTTTGTTTGTGGCTGAATTCCATCTTTTGCAGCAACCACTAGGACAGCTGCATCAGCTTGAGAAGTACCAGTGATCATGTTCTTGACAAAATCTCTGTGCCCTGGTGCGTCGATAATTGTAAAGTAATACTTTGCAGTCTCGAATTTTTTGTGTGCTACGTCAATTGTAAGACCACGCTCACGTTCTTCTTTCATTCTATCCATTACAAAAGCTAGTCCGAAAGTTTCCTTTCCGAGCTTTTTAGCTTCTTCTTGGATTTTTTTCATCTCTTGCTCTGGAATATTTCCAGTGTCAAAGAGGATTCTGCCGACTGAGGTAGACTTTCCGTGATCTACGTGGCCGACGAATACTATATTCATGTGTGGTTTTTTACTTGCCATTTTAGTTTGTTATCCTCCAAATATGGATGATTATGATCTATCCCAACAGCTCTTGTGGTGTTGGCAGGTCTTCTTTCAGGCCTTTTCTCTGCCTTATCTCTTTTATGATTTTCGGTTGCAGCTCTTGCGGAAGCTTCTCAAAGCCAGCATTTTCTGTACTCCAGAGAACACGGCCTTCAGTTGCTGATCGTATTTCGCCTGCAAACCCGAACATTGATGCTACAGGTGCTTTTGCAGTGATTGCCATCTGATCTCCCTCAGGTTGCATATCAAGAATTTGACCGCGTCTGCTCTGCATTTCGCGGTTAACTGCACCCATATATTCCTCCGGTACCCGTATATATATGTTTTGTTTAGGTTCAAGTAAATAAGTGCCGCCAAGCAACATTGCTGCCTTGATAGCGGTTCTTACAGCTGGGAGTACCTGTGCTGGGCCTCTGTGAATAGCATCTTCGTGAAGCTTTGTATCCATAAGTTTTATCTTGATTCCTGAGCATTTTTCATCTGAAATTGGGCCTTTTTTCATAACAGAATCAAATCCCTCCTTTACAAGCTCCATTATCTCTCCAATATGAACTTCTCCTTTAACCATGTTAATTAACACATTATTTCCATAAACGTGTGTGAATCCCTTGATTTCGTGCTTGTCCACGTTAAGTTCCTGCAAAAGTTTGTTGTATTCTTTCTTTTTCACAGTTCCTTGCCTGATTTTCCCTTCTTTAATTGCATCAAAAATTGGCTGTTCTAGTGGTTCAGCAATCATGAAAAATTTATTATGCTTGTTTGGAGATTTTCCTTCAACTTCTGGTGATTGTTTTGAAACAGTTTCTCTGTAAACAACAATAGGATCTGAAGAGTTAATTGGAACATTTTTGTCTTTTTCAATTCTGTATTTCCAAATTTCCAAGTGCAATTCACCCATTCCTGACATTTTGTGTTCGCCAGTTTCTTCATCAATTTCAACATGAATAGATGGATCTTCTTTTTCAATACTTCGTAGAACTTCAATAAGTTTTGGCAAATCAGCTGTGTTTTTTGCTTCAAGTGCTTCTGTAACAACTGGTTCTGCTTCTTGAATTGCTTCAAATGGAATAAGTATGTTTTCAGGATCACAAATTGTTTCTCCTGAAGTTGCTGATTTTACACCAACAAGAGCTACAATGTTTCCTGCTGGAATTTTTTCAATTTTTGAACGATCAGCACCCATATAAATTCCAACTTGCTGAAGTCGTAGTGTTTGATTGCGGTTTACAAGATGAACTTCTTTTCCTGTTTCAATTGTTCCTGAGAATAATCTGCCTGTTGCAATATCGCCAGCATGTGGATCTGAAATCATTTTTGTAACCATAAGTGCAAGTGGGCCATCTGGTTTACATTCAGCCATTTTTGCTTCAAGTTCTTTGTCTTCACCAGGCCAAATCTGTGGAATTCTGTATTTTTGTGCAGTTACTGGATTTGGGTGATGTTTTACAACCATGTCAAGAAGAATTCCATTTAATGGAGCTTTCTTTCCAAGTGTTTTCCAAGAATCTTCATCAGCATATGCTTCAATAATATCTTTGAATGAAAGATTTAATTTTTGCATGTGTGGGAATGAAAGTGCCCAATTGTGAAACGCAGAACCGAAAAGTACGCTTCCATCTTCAACTTTTACTTTCCAATTTGGGTCGTTTTTAAGTTCATCTGGGAGGTTTCTACTAATAAGTTCATTTACTCGTGCAATTGCTTTGATGAATCGCTGTTGCATTTCTTCTGGTGTTAGTTTTAATTCGCGAATCATTCTGTCAACTTTGTTTATGAAAAGAATTGGCTTTACTCGCTCTCTGATTGCTTGTCTGAGTACGGTTTCTGTCTGTGGCATTGCACCTTCAACAGCGCATACAACAACAACTGCTCCGTCAACAGCACGCATTGCTCTAATAACATCGCCTCCAAAATCAACATGTCCTGGGGTATCAATCAAGTTTATGAGGTGTTCTTTTCCCTCATGTGTGTGTAAAAGTGAAACATTAGCTGCATTAATTGTAATTCCTCTATTCTGTTCTTGTTCATCAAAATCAAGTGCACATGCTTTTCCTGCAATTTCTTCTGAAAGCATACCTGATCCAGCTAGAAGATTATCTGACAAAGTGGTCTTGCCGTGATCAATATGAGCCACAATACCTATATTGCGGATCTGTTCTGGTTTCCACATTAATTCTGAAACTTTTGCAACAATATCTTCTTTTCTTGCCATTTATTTATCACCTTGCGCTTTGAGCAACTCGCTCAAGCTCTTCTCTTTTTGAAATTGAATACGTTTTTGTATCATAATTCATTGCACTTAGTATTTCTTCAGCTAGTGCAGCTGCCATTGGTTGTTTTTTGTTAAATGCACGCTGCGCTGCTCCATGTGTTATAAAACTTAAAGAAATATCTGCACGTCTTGCTGGGGAAACATCAACTGCCCTGTGAGCAATTATTCCACCTTGCCTGATTCTAGTTGTTTCTTCTCTTGGTGCTGCATTTTCAATTGCTTTTACAAGTGCTTGAACGGGATTCATTTTTGCTTTTTTCTCAACTCTTTCAAATGCACCTTTAATTATTCTGTAAACTGTTTGTTTTTTCCCTGTGTCTCGTCCAGAAACTCTTTTGTGAACTCTAGAATCTTTCATATGACCTGTAACCATAAGTTTGTTTCCAAGGCGCTCAACAACGTGTGTTTCTTCTTTTCCAAAGCGTTTGTTTGCTCCTTTTCCAAACTTGTTTGGCATAATTGTTTGAGTGATTTTCAAATATTTTCTAAGTCCTAAATCAGCAACAATCACTTCACTTGTGTCCCATTTTTCAAAAAGTAGCATCTTGTTCATCTTTACCTCACTGGTTTCTCCTTCTTTCCTCTAACAAGTTGGTCCAAACACATGCCGCTTACTGAGATAACTTTGTACCTAACTCCGGGGATATCTCCCATAGATTTTCCTTTTGGTCCGTGAATACCAGCGATTTCAACTTCATCGTGCTCATCAATGAACCCAATTGCGTTGTTTCCTGGTGCAAAAGCAGTAACTGTCTTACCATTTCGGATGAGCTGTACCTTGACACACTTTCGAATAGCTGAGTTTGGTTGTTTTGCTTCAAGTCCAACTTTCTCAAGTACAATTCCTCGTGCCTGCGGTGCTCCACCTAATGGTGATGCCTTAACATCTAAGCTAAGGGCTTTTCTCTTATAATCTGAGTCCTTCCACCTGAACTGTTTTCGTATTTTTTTCAGTTTTCTTGCAGTGTAAAGTCCTCTTGGTTTATTTGCCATGTGTTTTTCCTATTTATCCTCGTTTTTTGTTTTTGGTTGTTCGTTATTCGTTTACTAAAAACGAATTACTAAAGACGAACAACGTTCATTTTAATATGACATCATCGACATTATGGTGGCGTTTGAGTAAATCTCTTACTATTTTAAGCTTCTTGCCATGCTTCCCTCGGATGGAACTGTGAGTTTTGTAATCTGACTCCACTATTATATGCTTTTCGGTCTCTGTTTCTTCGAGTATTATTGATTTTGGTTCAACTAACCCAATCAGATTTCTTGTGAATTTTTGTGGATCTGCGTTAAATCCAATAATTCTAACCTGTTTTCCCAATGCATTTCTTATCTTGTTCGCATGCTGTCCGTTTTTTCCTATTGCTTTTCCTAGGTTTTCTTCATCAACTATGTATATTATCTCTGTATCCGTTACAATACAATCTTTTACGCGGGTGCCACTTGTTTTTTCCAATGCAGCGATGTATAGTAATGTGTCTGTGTTGAGTTTTATCATTTTGATTTTTTCTTTGGTGTTTCTGTACTCCTCATGATCAATTCAGGTATTCCAGTTCCAAGTGCTATTATCTGTCCAACTATGATATTTTCAACAACTCCTTTTAGCTTGTCTTCTTCTCCATATGCACTTGCTTTTAACAAGTGTTTTACTGTTTCTTCAAAGCTTGCTCGTGCAAGAACTGATGCTTTTTGACCAGAAACTCCGTGCCTTCCTATTGCTTTTATTTTTCCATCTGAGCACATAGTGTCAGAAACTAAACTAACATGTCTTGAATCAACAACAAGTCCTGCTTCTTTCAAAGTATCTGTTATTTCTTCAACAAGAATATTTCTTGCAGCTTCTATTCCAAAAAGAGCTTCAATTTCTCTTATATCATTTGTTTTTGTCTTTATAGTATCAATTCCTTTCATAGCTAGCATATCTTTGAGGTTTGTGCCTTTTGTGTAAATTGCATAATCACGATCTTCTTTTTGAATAACAACATAACTTACGCCTTTTATTCCTGAAAGATGTGTGCTTATTACTTCTCCTCTTAATTTTTGCAGTGCTGAAGCAACTTTCTTTGGAGCTTTTATCATCACTGTGCTACCTTCCATTGAAACGCGTTTCTTGAATTTTTCATCAAGAATCTCTTTCATTGCTTTTGGTGTTAGGCCACGCATCCTCATCTCTTCTTTATCAATATCTATGATTGCTCTATATTTCAAGAAATCTAATTTAATTGATTTTGCAATATGTCTTATTGTTGTTTCTTTAATTGAATATGCAAGTTTCTCTGCTTTATCAGCAACATTGTAGTCTTTCGTTAGATAAACACTCATCATTGGTGTTTTTGGAGTACGACGAGCATCCACAAGTTCAATTAATCTAGGCAATCCACGAGTAACGTCCATAGCAGTTCCAGCATAGTGCTTTGTTCTCATCATCATCTGTGTTCCTGGTTCTCCAATTGACTGTGCTGCAAGAACTCCTACACCTTCGCCTGGCTCAATTTTTGCTTTATCATAAACATCACTTATGTGGTCAATAACAGCTGGAAGATCTTTTTTCTTAACTTTTCCATCTTTAAGTCGTTTCTCTAGTTTTTTTATAACTATAAGTGGCAGTTCAATATTTTTGTCATCAATAATTTTTTGAATTTCATTTACCATTTTTCATACCTCCTTATTTATACACCACATCTTTTATTGCCTTAGTAACATTCACAGCTCTTCCATGGTCACTTTTACTTGGGTCAACGCCATCATCACCATATTTGAACTGGATAACGATCCCCCTACCATCTTTTACTGTTTCATTGTAATCAACAACAACGTCCTGCATTGCATTTATTAATCTGCGTTGCAGGTATCCTGACTTAGGTGTTCGCATAGCAGTATCTGTCAATGATTCGCGTCCACCCATTGAGTGGAAGAAGAACTCAATTGGTCCCATTCCGCTTTTGTAATTAGATCTTACAAATCCATGAGCTTTTGCTCCAAGATCTGTTTCACTAAAGTGTGGCAATGTTCTTTTTGCATAACCTCTCATAATTCTCTTACCTCGAACAACTTGCTGTCCAATACAAGCACTCATCTGAGTTATGTTCAGCAAACTTCCTCTTGCTCCTGTTTTTGCCATGGCAAGTGCGAAATTTGTGCTCTTAAGATCTTTTTCAGCAAGTTCTCCTGCGCTGTTTCTTGCCTTATTTAATTCAAGCATTATAAGTTCTTCAAGAGTGTCTGTTACACTTTTTCCTTTTGATGGTTTTAGCTTTCCTTCTCTGTAATCTTGAGCAAGATCTTCAACTTTTTTCTCTGATTTTTTAATGGCATTATTTATGTTTTCTCTAACTTTTTCAGGAAGATCTTCTTCATCAAGACCTGTTGTAAATCCATAAAGATCCAAGTATGCGATTCCAAGTTTTGTAATTCCATCTAAGAAATCTTTTACTCCTCTTGGTCCGTGTTTTCTGAGAATTTCATCAAGTAATCTACCACTCATTGCACCAACCGCTCGGTCATCAACAAATCCGCTTAGCATTTGCCCGTTTTTTATTTCAACTTTGTCTCCAGATTTAGTTTTGAATTTCAACCAAATACCTTCTGGTATAAATGCACTGAATATTTCTCGTCCATGAACTTTTCCTGCTTTGCCTTTTATTGGTTTTCCAGTATAACCAGCTTTTGTTAGCATATCTGCTGCTTGGTTTTCTGTTAATTCATTTATTGTTAGGAAGTAAAGTCCTGTTATGTGGTCGTGAATTGCTCCAATAATTGGTCCAGCAAATCTTGGTGAACGAATTTGTGTCTGAACACTCATTAGTAAACGAGCTTCTGTTCTTGCTTCTTCAGTTTGCGGAACATGCAGATTCATTTCATCTCCATCAAAATCGGCATTGTATGGTGCACAAACAGATAAGTTCAAACGGAATGTGTTGTATGGAAGAACACGTACTCTGTGGGCCATTATACTCATTCTGTGAAGTGATGGTTGCCGGTTGAATAGCACAATATCATTGTCTCTAAGATGTCTTTCAACAACATATCCAGTATCAATTTCATCAGCAAGTTCTTCTTTATTCTCGTCTGTTACTCTTTTTCTTTTTCCATCTGGTCGTATAATGTAATTTGCACCTGGATAAGTATCTATACCATTTATTACAAGAGCTTTTAGTATTTCATGGTTTCTAGGCGTAACTCTTTCAGGTATTGTCATTTCTTTTGCAATTAAATATGGGATTCCAACTTCGTCAATACTAATGTTTGGGTCTGGTGAAACAACTGTTCGTGCTGAAAAATCAACACGTTTTCCTGCAAGAGAACTTCTAAATCGTCCTTCTTTTCCTTTTAGTCTTTGTTTAAGTGTCTTAAGTGGTCTTCCTGACCTGTGTCTTGCTGTTGGAACTCCTGAAACTTCATTATCGAGGTAAGTTGTTACATGGTATTGTACAAGTTCCCATTGATCCTCAATAATCAAATGAGGTGCTCCAGCTTCTATGTTTTCCCTAAGACGCTGATTAAGTCGAATAATATCTACAAGTTTGTGTGTTAAATCATCCTCTGAACGTTCTCCAGTTTCAAGTGTGATTGATGGTCTTGTAGTAACTGGCGGTACTGGTAACAGAGTAAGGATCATCCATTCTGGCCGTGACCACTCTGGGTTTAGTCCAAATATTAAAATATCATCATCAGGTATTTTTTCCAAACGTTCCCTGACTTCTGTTGGCATAATGCGCTGGTTACTTTCAATAAAAGTAGTTGGTTTGTCGAATTTTACTTTGTGTTTTGTTTCACCACAGTGCGGACATTTCTTTTTCTTTTTTGCATCTTTTATTGCTTCAGCAACTATTTCTTCAAATTCTTCTGCACTAATAGCATTTTGTATTTTTTCTAAGTACTCGTCAATTTTCTTTTGTGGTAGTAAAACACGTGAACATTCCTTACAAGTTGATCTAAGAATGTTATTCACCATTTTTGAATATCCTGAGTGAATTACTGGCCTTGCAAGCTCAATATAACCAAAGTGGCCTGGACAGTCGCCCATCTTGCTTTTACAGGTCCTGCAACGCAATCCTGGATCAATAACGCCCATTCTTGGGTCCATAAGTCCACTTTTAATTGGATAACCATCAGTGTCGTGAGTATCTGGAGTTATGATTTTCACAACTGCCATTTTCTTCATCATTTTCGGTGATAATATGCCGAATTTTATCGAATCTATTTTTTTGCTAATAAAGTCTCCTGTCATCTTAATCACCCCTTTTCTCCCAGCACAAGCTTTGGATAAATACACATTGATTTCATTTCATCAAGTAGCAATTTGAATGCATAAGACAATTCAACAAAGGTTATGTCAACATTCTCACCGCAGATTGTGCAGTAACTGTAATCTCGGAATTTGTCATAAACAGCAACAAGCCCACACTGACTACAAATCGGAACAGTTGTTTTATCAGATTCATCAAGCAACCGTTCTTTTAGCAACAATGCAGCTCCATGTCCAACAAGACAGTCCTTTTCCATCTCTCCAAGACGCAGACCACCTTCTCGTGCTTTTCCTGCTGTTGGCTGTCTTGTAAGAATCTGAACAGGTCCTCTTGACCTTGCTCTTATCTTGTCAGCTACCATGTGTTTTAGTTTTTGATAATAAACAACACCAATGTAAATTTCAGCTTCAAGTCGTACACCAGTTATTCCATCATAAAGAACTTCCTTTCCATTGCTCTTGAATCCAAGTGCTTCAAGCTCTTTTCTCATATTTTCTTCTGGTTCTCCTGAAAATGCTGTGCCATCTACTGTTCTTCCATTTAGTGACCCAACTTTTCCACCAATTGTTTCAAGCAATTGTCCCACAGTCATACGAGATGGAATTGCGTGAGGATTCAAAAGAAGATCTGGCACTATTCCAGATTCAGTAAATGGTGTATCTTCTTGTGGAAGAATCATTCCAATAACTCCTTTCTGTCCGTGTCTTGATGCAAATTTGTCACCAACTGTTGGTATTCTTGGATCTCTTGTTTTAATTTTAACAATCTTGTCGCCGTCTAGTGATTCTGAAAGAATTACCTTATCAACAATTCCTTCTTCACCTGTTCGTACAGTTACTGAACTTTCTCTTCGATGTTTTACAGACATTCCGAATTCTTCAATAACCTCAAGGAATCTTGGAGGTGAAGTTTTTCCAATAAGAACATCATCTGTATTGATTATGCTTTCTGGTTCAATTATTCCATCATCTCCCAAATATCGATAGCATTCATCTGACATGTATCCACGAACTTCTTTGTCTGGAACTTCTATCATGTCAACTTGTCCACCAGGGTACTTTCGCTCCCCTGCTTTGTATGACCTAAAGAAAACAGATCTTCCTAAACCGCGCTCAACAGATGCCTTGTTTATGATAAGTGCGTCCTGCATGTTGTAACCACCATGAGATATAACTGCAACAACAAAATTCTGTCCTGAAGGACGTAAATCGAATTTTGCAATATCCATTCCTAATGTATTAACCATTGGTTTTTGTGGATATACCATAACATGTTTTTGTGTGTCTGTTCTGATTCCATAATTTGAACAATATACACCAATTCCTTGTTTTGCCATGTTTGCACCAAGTGTAACACGGGTTGCCATGTTATGGTTCAAAAATGGGACAAGTCCTGCACAAATTCCGAAAATAGTACAAGGATCTATTTCTAAATGAGTATGCTCTTCTGTAATATCTTCTTCTCTAAGTGCAATAAATGCACTTTCTTCTTCTGATGCATCAATATACTCAATAAGTCCTCTGCTAACCAGTTCTGACCAAGTCATTTCGCCTTTGCCTATTTTTTCAAGCTGGTCTTCAGTAAGTAATGGTTTTCCATCTTTAATTTTGATTAAAGGTCTAAGGAGTCGTCCTGCATCTGAAACTATTCTAACTTCATCTTTTGCATCAAAAACAATTCCGACTTCAGCAGAGATAATTCCTTGTGTACGAAGTTTTTTAAGCTCATCCACGAGTTCATTTGGTTTTTCATGACTTCCAATGAACTTTCCATTTAGAAAAACATCATATTTTTTTACAGAGGTTGTTATTTGTTTTTTCATTTTTTTGCTCCCTCCAATTTAACATCCATCTTTTCAAGTGTTTCAGTTATCAAAACATCATCTTTTTTTGTTGAAATTTTTGACATAATTGATAAGTTTTTCACAAGACCAATGTTTGAACCCTCTGGTGTTTCACTTGGACACAAACGGCCCCAGTGGGTTGCATGCAAATCACGAGCTTCAAAGTGCGGTTGTGTTGTGCTCAAAAGCGAACGCACACGACGCCTATGGGATGCTGCAGATATGTAATTCAAGCGGTCCAAATGTTGTGAAATTCCTTGTCTGCTTCCAATCCAGGATCCAGTTGCAATTGCATGTTGTATCCTGTCTGTTAAGAAATTTGAACGTATTGCAGTATGTATTGAGAATTTTCTGTTTCGCTTATATGCTTTTTCTAGCGTGTAAACAGTATTGTTTATCATAGCACGGAAAGCTACATGGAAAAGGTCTTTAAACAAGCTTCCTGCAAGACGCAATCGCTTGTTTGAATAATGATCCTTGTCGTCAATTTCTGTTAGGCCAAGATGGAGTTTGATAACCCTGTCAGTCATTTTTGCAAGGAAATGTGCCTTTGCAAACCTGTCTTTTGGATCAAGACCCATATGTGGTAGTAAAAATGTGTCAAGAATACGTTCTGCTCTTTGTATTCTCTCTGGCCTTCCTTGTCCAAATGCTATTTTCTTTCCAAGGTGGTCAAGAGCATCTTTTCGTGAAACTGCTTCTGCTGCACTTTCAAAACTTACATAAAGTTCCCCTTGAACTTGTGGGTTTGAGGATATTGAATTTACAATTAATTCATCACTATCCATTCCAAGTGCACGCATTAAAACAATAAATTCAATTGGTTTTGAGAATGGTGGCATGTTAACAATAAGGCTGCCATCTTTTTTCCTGTCTATACTGTTTCTGCGTCTGTACCATTCTTTTTCTGAGAAAATTCTAACACTCTCTGTTGTAGTTCCTAGTGCAACATGATTCATGTTCATCATGTTTGCTGCTAAATCTTCAACAAGTACAAGTACTCGCTCAGTTCCGTTTACAATAAAATATCCACCAGGATCTTCAGGATCCTCACCTGTTTTTGTGATTTCTTCTGCAGTAAGGCCGTGTAAAAGACATTTTTTTGATCTAAGCATTATTGGAAGATCGCCGATAGGTGTTTCTATTTGCTCCAACTCTGTTCCATTTTGTATTGGAGTCATTGAAAGTAGAAGTGGTGCAGAATAAGTTAAGTCACGTAGTCGTGCTTCATTTGGGAAAATTTTTCGTATTGTCCCATTTGCTTCTTTTACACAAGGAACACCTACACTTATTTTATCCAATCTAATTTCATATTCTTCCATTTCTGGATTAATATTTCCGATTTCAGTGACAACGCTTTGTAATCCGCTCTCAATAAAATCATTAAACGAGTTGATGTGGTGAGTTACCAGCCCGTTTTCTTGTATGAATGATTTAATAAGTGGTTTGTAATCCATTTGAACCTCAGATAACTATCCTGTAATAGTTTGTTAGTATAGCAGTTGGGCTTTTTCTTTCAATACGAACAACATCGCCCCTGTTTGCATCAAGACCTTCAAGAGCTGGATCCTTACTTAATATCCTTGGTAATTGCTGTTTAGCAATCCCATACACTTTTAGAATCTTTTCAACTTCGTCCTCTTTCATAAGCTCGTGCTTTGGCACAAGGTCATGTACTAGTTTTTTTGTTGTTTTCTTTTCTGCCATTTTTCTCCTCTTTTTAGATTATTAGAGCGGACCCGAAGGGATTTGAACCCTCGACCCCTTGGTTAAAAGCCAAGTGCTCTCCCAGCCTGAGCTACGGGTCCATTGGCGCCCCAGACGGGACTCGAACCCGCGTCACGACCGTGACAGGGTCGTATGATAACCGCTACACTACCGGGGCATTTCCTATGATACATCCAAAGTTTTGACATTTGGGTGTTCTTCATGACCAATCGAGAGCAAGGTCTATAGCTATGGCTGCTTGTATGCTTCTAAAATTTAGTCAGATTTCTTTAGAATCAACAATCTTAACCTCGAATTTCCGCGGATGTGGACATGATTAAAGTGCCTGACAGCGTCTTGTTTTTCCCACGTCAAAACGCAGTAATCAACAAATCGCTGGAGAGCTTAACTGCCGAGTTCGGAATGGGATCGGGTGGAACCCCTCCGCTATGGCCGTCAGACCTTCTTTTAGAGCTAATTTGTGTATTTAAGCTTTTCCATTGGCTATCCATATACTTGAAAATATATGTTTTAGTAGGTTTTTATGGTTTTCTTGAAAATGCTTATAAACAGTGTACTCTATCTAATTCTCATGACTTTCAAGAAAACAGACCAAGTACAATTAATAGGCCACAAAAATTATCTTATTTATCTAAATGAAGATGCCTTCAGTACAGAGTATGGCAATTTTGATCTTAAAGCAATGCGCAAGCTGAAGCCTGGTGATAAAGTAAAAACACATATGGGTAAGGAATTTACAATCGTTATCCCACGAATACCTGACAAACTGCGTAAAATTAAGCGCGCACCTCAAATAATCACATTCAAGGACGCTGGAATTATAGCAGCACACACGGGTATGTGCAAGACAGATGTTGTTGTAGAAGCAGGTGGTGGCAGTGGTGCGATGACTATTTTCATGAGTTCAATTGTAAAACAAGTACATACTTACGAAATTCGCAAAGATTTTTATGAAATTGTAAAGAAAAATTTGGATCGCTGTGGAGTAACTAATGTTGATTTAAAGAATGCAGATGTTACAAAAGGGATTAAAGAAAAAGAAGTAGATATTGTTATGCTTGATATGGGTGCACCTGCATCAGCTGTTCCGGGAGCTTACAAGGCCTTGAAGCCTGGTGGTTTTATTGTTGGTTATTGCCCAACAGTTGAACAAGTTGTTAAATTCAAGAACTCTTTAACAAAATTCAGTAATATTATGGTTCGAGAAATAATCGAGCGTATTTGGGAAGCTGGTGGCGATATGTCAAGACCTAGAACTGCACCTATTGGTCACACTGCATTTCTAATATTTGCTAGAAAAATCTAACTTGTAGTTCTCTCAGTTGTTGGATGCTCGTGATCTATACTCTTTCTGGTTTCTAGATCTTTGATATGTTTGACTTTTTCTTTTAAAAATTTGTTCAAATTTAATCCATGTTCTTCAATCATTACTGAAGCATGATGCCCCCCAAGGAAGTGTGGCATTACAACATAAGATGCTCCAGCTTCATATAGTTTCATTGCTTCTTCAATACTATGTGAAACAAATATCATAACTGCATTCTTTTTCTCATTTTTACATCTTTTCAGAAGCATCAAGTTTATTTCTAAGTCTGGTATTGTTGAAATTACCATTTTTGCTTGACAGAAATCAAGTTCATTCAAAAGTTCAGGGTCGCTAGCATCTCCATATCGGCATTCATAACCTTTCTTTGCCAGATTTACAATTATTTCAGGATTATAATCGAGAATAAGAAAACTCTTTTTTGTTTTTTCAATTGCATTCAAAATATCATATCCAATTCTATTATATCCAAATAAGAAAACATCATATTTCTTGTCTTTGTGATATTTATGCTCATCAACTTTCTCTCCTGAACGCTCAAAAATCTTAAGGAATGGTGAAAATTCATTGTACATACCTTTTGAGTATTTGATATAATATGCAGAACCTGCAATTGTTATTAAACTAATTACTGTCATAAATGAAAGAATCTCTCCAGTTAAGTGACCCAATCGCACACCAAGTGCAATCAAAATCAATGAAAATTCACTAACCTGCGCCGTAGTTATTCCAACAAGGAAACTATTTCGTTTTGTATATCCCATAAAGCCCATAATTCCCATCATTATTACTGGACCGCCAATAAGCACGAACATTGAAAACAAAACTATTGGAAGTATGTACGAAGTCATTGCTCCAAGTTGTATTTGTGTCCCTAGGAGCACAAAGAACATCACAATAAAGAAATCTCGCAATGGTTTCATTCTGGAACTTATTTCAAATCTGTAGGGGGACATTGAAAGTGTTATTCCAGCAAGAAGCGCACCACCTTCAATTGAAAAATTAAGGTAATAAAACAGTGACGCCAATGCCATACACCAGCCAATTGAAAACAGAAGAAGGAATTCTTGTGACTTTGCAATTGCTTTGGTTACTGGTGGCAATATGTATTTTCCAACTAAAAACAGTGATAAAAGTAAACCCATTCCACCAAAGAATGTTTTTATAACAAAGTTTGAGAAACCAACTTGTCCTGTAAATGAAGATAAGAAGATGAGTAAAAAGATCGCAATAATATCTTGAACAATAAGGAATCCAATTGCAATTCTGCTGTACAGCGCATCGGTTTCTTTTTTATCTGTAAGCATTTTCATTACAATAATTGTACTGCTGAACGTAAGCCCAATTGCCACATAAAGTGAGGTTATTTTTGAAAAACCAAAGAACATACACATTGCAAATGATACAACTGACGTTATTGCAACTTGTCCTAACCCTGTTACAAGTGCAACTTTTCCAACATCTTTTATTACTTTTAAGTTCAAATTAAGGCCGACCATGAAAAGCAAGAACGCAACCCCAATTTCTGCAAAAGTTGATATTGAGTCAGCTGCTCCAACAATATTAAAAATAGATGGACTGACAACAATTCCTGCTAGGATATAACCGATAATCAGCGGCTGTTTTAGGATCCGCATGATTGCTGAAATGCCTACAACAATTAGGATTAGAATACTTAGCTCAACAAAGACGTTCTGAATCATTAATCGCAGTAGGTATTTGGTGTTTTTATATGTTATCTTTAGTTATTGGTTGTTTGTTCTTTGTAGTTCGTAAACGAATAACAAAAAACCAATAACGAATTACAAAAACTTTAATCAAAAAGCTTATAATCTCCTATCCTGATTTATTTGATACCCCTCTTAGCTCAACGGTAGAGTGTCCGGCTGTAGAACGATGCAAGCAATTGCTTGTATAGAAACCGGAAGGTTCCAAGTTCAAATCTCGGAGAGGGGACCACTTTTATTCTTCTTGCGTATGCTTTTTAATTTCTTTATGCCCTCTACCTTGTGTTGCAATTAGCATTACAACATATCCAAATATTATTCCAAACAAGTAGTAATTTCCTCTTAGAAGTAGGATTGCTGCTCCTGCTTCTGCAAGTGCAACACCGAATAACATTGAAAGTGATGTTTGGATTATTTCAACAATTCCCAATCCACTTGGTAATAAAGTAACTGCTCCAGCCATATTTGAAATTGAAATAATAGCAACAACTGCTGCAAAACTGATGTTACTCCCTATTGCAAGGAAACACAAGTATGCTTGTAAATAAAGTGCTATCCAATACAATACTGCATTTAACGCACCTTTTGTCCACAAACCACCCCCTCTACTGAATTTTCCAATGTCCTGGAAGAATTTTCTAATGTGTTTGTCAAAGATTGCTTCTACTTTCTTTTTACTCATATGTTTCTTTTCAAAATATTTCCAAAAATGAGTATGTGATAATTTTTCTAAAATCCAATGCATTAATCTCTCAAATGCAGCTATTCCTTTTTTTGTTTTAAACATTAAGTAAAAGATTCCTGCCATCATTCCACTACCAAGAACTAAAATGATTAACAAGGGCACATGTAGTTTTATTGAAAATGTGTATTTTAAAAGAATGTAAATTATTGAAATTGCAGTTATTGCAAAGAAAACCGTGGTGTTGTACATCTTTTCAAGAACAAGCGATGCTGCAAGATCATCAACTTTAACTTCCTTATGCTTTTTTTCAACATAATATGCACGGAATGGCTCTCCACCCATTCTTGCTCCAGGACTTATTGTATCTCCAAAGTTTCCAATAATTGTAGCAACATAAAGATAAAAGTAATTGAGTTTGTAACCCATTTCCCTAAGAACAATGTCCCATCGCCAGGTCCAGATTGCAACAACAACTAGATTTAGAATCACGACCCACATCATTAAATAATAATTAGCATTTTTCAAAACTCCTGTAAAACCACTACCACGCAAGAAATTCAAGAAAAGTCCAAGAACTAAAACTCCAAACCCACTCATTATCCAATTCTTAAATTTTGACATGATTTGGGTTAGTTATTTTGTGTTTAAAAAGGTTAGTATTTGTTATTGGTTTTTTGTCTTTCGTTTTTCGTAATAAATCATCTAGAAAGTGATTGTAGAAATTTGTTAATTTTTCTACCTAATTTATCGCTTTTTTCAGAAATCATAACCCATTCTCCAGTAGTTATATACTTTAATTTATGAGCAAGCATCAAAAAATGAAGAAGCTCATTTAAAGAACCAACTGAATTAAATAAAAATCTAGAAAAATCTTTATTACTAGAACGTCCTGCACCTTCTGAAATATTTGCACCTATTGAAGTACTAGCTCTTTTTAACTGTTGAACCATTCCAAATCGTTCATCTCCTGGAAATTTCTTTGTAATAGTATAGATGTCTAATGCTAATGTCTGTGCTTCTTGATAAATTTCTAGTTTTGTAAAATCTTGCATATGTGCTCGATTGCTTAAGTGTTAATAAACTTTTGTTAACTCAAGTGAGTTTATCTACGAATAACTAACTACGAAAAACCAATAACCCTTACTGTATTTTTTTATAAAATACTTCAATTGCATTTTCATGCACTTGGAAAGTTGCTGGGGTTCCACCAGAAAGTTCACAATCAGCATGTACAAGCACGTCTCCTTCTGAATCAATAACTGCTTTTTTGAATTTCCTGTATTCTACATCCTTAAATTTGTCAATATTATGTAAAAGTGCATGAACTCCGTATTCTAACATCTCAAAAACATTCTCTTTTTTGAAAAGGATTAAGTCAAGTTGGCCTGATGTTGGGTCTGCTTCTGGTGTCATTTCCAAACCCATTCCATAATATTTCACATTTCCAATAATTGCAAAATAGCCTTCAAGCTCTTCATTATCATCAAGTACCACAATCATTTTGTGTTTTTTGTATTCTACTAGTTCTTTTAGGCCTTCAAGAAGATATGCTGCACCATGAAGCATTTTTTTCAAGTGAGGAGTTAAGTCTGAAGCAATTGCTGCATCAAATCCAACACCAGCAACTAATGCAAAATAACGTTTTCCTGCTTCGTTTTCAAGTGAACCAATATCAAATTTAATTGAATTTCCTTTTGCAATAATTCTTGCAGCTGATTTACAGTTTTCAGGAATTCCAAGCTCTTTAGAAACCGAATTTTCAGTACCAAGAGGCAGGATTCCAAGCTTTATGCTTTTTCCAATAATCCCATTAATTACTTCATTAACTGTTCCATCGCCGCCAGCAGCAATAACAATATCATACTTTCCAATTGCAGATTTTGCAAGATTCGTGCCATCTCCTTTTGCTATTGTTTGTTTTATTTCAATTTTGATGTTGGCTTTTTTGAAAATATCTTTTACTGAAGTATCAAATTCATTGCTTCTTCCAGACATTGGATTTTGGATTATTAGGGCTTTCATTAAATCGAATACTGATTTAGTGGTTATTAATTTATGCTTTTGCGAATATTCCTATCAATAAAAGTTATAAACAGCAAAACTAATCCAAAACTCCTGCTGAGTTCCTCCAAATCAATGCCGACGTAGCTCAGCGGTAGAGCGCCAGACTCATATGCGTTATGAGTGCTGATCCCCTTGCGGGAAATGACTTATTCGGCGCTAAGAAATCTGGAGGTCGTGTGTTCAATCCACGCCGTCGGCACTTTTCTATTATTTTTAATTTGCTTTTAAACCCCTGTGATATCACAGTGTAACTAAAATAACCTAGTTTTGACAATTTAGTTTAAGATGAAACCCAAACCACCAAGCAAAAACAAGTCCTCTAAATATTTAGGTGGAAGTTGTAACCAATGGTTAAGTGGAACTCTTGAGTATGAGTAAATTGAAAATAGCGGTTACCACACCCCATATTTACTCATACTATTTCAACATCTAAAACCTTTTATAAAACAAAGTTCAGGAGAAATATGATGGATGTATTAATTTCGAAGGTGGGGTTCAGACACAAGTGTTGGGTTGTAGACTTATCTGAAAAATATCCAGAACTTGATATCGAGACCAAACCGTTTTTCACAGATGCAGTAAAGAAATATGTTCTTACAGACAATACCTGGAAAGGTACTACTGCAGAACTTAATGCTGCTTTTGAATACGTCAAGTCCCATGATCTTGTTAAAGACTTAAAAGTTTTGTACAAATCTAATAATGTAATGAGGGTACTGGCAAAGACAAAGTATGATAAAACCGCAACTCAAAGCATAACAGACTCTGGATGTTTGTTCTTTGACTCAGTGCATGATAGTGATGGCATGGAAACTGCTACAATCATGTCTGAAAATAAAGATAGTATGATGCAGTTTTATAACACAATGAATGAAATTGGAGAAGCTAAACTTCTAAAACTAAAGAAAACAGATATCGGCACTCCAAAACCAACTGATCTTTTATGTTTGATTTCTTCAAAAGATGCAAATATGTTACCTGGAGAACTTAGTGCAAAACAATTAGAGATTTTTAATATGGCGTACAAACTTGGGTATTACACATATCCTAGAAAAGTTTCTATTAGAGACATGGCAGAGCTTGCTGATTTACATGAAAATACAGTAAGAGAGCATATTCGCAAAGCAGAAACCAAGTTGGTACCATTATTGTATGAAGTTGTACAGAAATTTAATCCAGGTTCAGCTTCTGTTCAAAAACCATAATTTTAAGACACCAAAACCTTTTTATTCCGTCTAATTTGTAATATGAGCTATGCCTCGATAGCTCAGCTCGGTAGAGCGTTCGCCTTGTAAGCGAAAGGTCGGGAGTTCAACTCTCCCTCGGGGCTCCACTTTTCTTCTGCTAAAACTATTTAAACCATAATTCTCTATCACTTTTTATGGCTGAAAAATTCCATTTACTGCATAACGACAAACGTCCTCCAAAAAACAAAGAATCTTTTGCTGATAGGGCTGCTGATAGAATGACTGCTTTAATGGGTTCTTGGGTGTTTATTTTAAGTTTCGTTATTGTTTTGGTTGTTTGGGTTGGGCTAAACAGTTATTATTTAACAAGATATCTTGGTGGGAAACCATTTGACCCATTCCCATTCATCTTACTTAATTTATTCTTATCTTGTCTTGCAGCATTCCAGGCACCAATAATTCTTATGAGCCAAAACAGGCAATCAGAAAAAGATCGCAAGAGATTTGAATATGATTTTGCTGTAAATCGCAAAGCAGAGCACGAAATTGCAGATATGCAAAAGGATTTAGAAGATATTAAAGGACTGATCAGGACAGTTAAAAAAGATTACAATCTAAATATTAAGACAGATAAAGGTGTAGAATCTGTTAAACGCCACATGAGTGATGTTAAAAAGCACATGGAAGAGACTGTAAAACACATTCAAACTTTGAAGAGAGATGTTACTCACATTAAGAAAAAGGTTTAAGCTAGGTGTCAGCAGTCAGCCATCAGGAACTGATAGCCGAGGGCTGCTACCTTAACCAACAGGATAAACTTTATATAGCACTCACTGAATAGGAAACGCACAATGACTGAACAAAGACCCTTTGATTCATTGAATAACTCAATAGATAAACAAATTGTTATTCAATTAAAAGAAGGTAAAGACATAACTGGAATATTGAAAGCATTTGACGCACATATGAACTTAATCATTGAAAAAGAAGAAACTATGTTGGTGCGTGGCGATAATATTTTGTTCATTACATTTAAAGAGTAATTCGTTGTTGGTTATTCGTTTTTGGTTTACGAAAAACGAACAACTAAAAACAAATAACGAGGAAAAATGAGTAAGGGAACTCCAAGCCGTGGACGACATAATAAGGGCAAAACCCATATCAAGTGTCGTAGATGCGGCGAATTAGCATATCATAAAAGCAAGAAAATTTGTTCTAGCTGTGGCTTTGGAAACAGTGCAAAAAGACGAACTGGACAAGGCAGAGCAGTTAAAATGAGGAAAATTATGGCTCGTGATATTCGAAATGTTAAAAAGGCAGTAAAGAAGTGATTGCCCTTCAATGGGCGTTAAGTTTTTAAAAGTTAAAATCTGTTAGTCAATATAGGGCCCGTGGCTCAAGCTGGTAGAGCGAGTGACTCTTAATCACTAGGTTGAGGGTTCAAATCCCTTCGGGCCCACTATTAACATTTCAAAACCCACCATTAACTTTATATATTGTAAACTCTGTGTAAATTGATACTCATGGCAAAACTACAAGCTTATTCAAAGAGAAAATCAACTGGTGGCAAGTACCATCATCTAAAAGGTAAAAGATTAGCACAGCTAGGCCATACTCTACTTGAAGTTACGATCGGCGACAAGAAAACCAAAACTATGCGTGGTCGAGGAGCAACTACAAAAACTCGTGCTCTTTTAGTTAAAGAAGCTAATGTTCTAGATAAAAAAACAGGAAAATACCAAAAAGCAGAGATCAAAACTGTTAAGGAAAACCCATCAAACCCCCACTTTGTGCGAAGAAACACCATAACAAAGGGCGCTATTGTTGATACAAGTGCTGGTTTAGCAAAGGTGGTTAGCAGACCTGGACAAACTGGAACAATTAATGCTATATTAGTTGGAAATGATGAAGTTCCTAAGACTCCTGAACCAAAGAAAATCGCAGAAGCACCTAAGCCAGAAGCCCCAACTCCTGAAATAGAAGCAAAACCTTCTGAATAAATTAATTAATTGTTTGGGCATACAAATTGGTTACCAAACAAAAGTCACTGTCTGGACAGTACAATTTGTTTACCAGACAGAAGTTGAACTTTCAGTTCAACATGAACCTTCGGTTCAACATGAACCTTCGGTTCAACATGAACCTTCGGTTCAACATTTAAAACAATTAAATTATCTAACTAAATTAATTTCTAAAAAATAAATTTACCCACGGATTTTACCCCGTAGGTTTTTGATTAATTTATGCGTGGCATCCAGTGCAACCACAGCAAGTTTGTTCTTTATTAAGAACAGCCTCGCATTTTGTGCACTTTCCATCAGTAGGCCATGTTGGCATTACTTCGCCACACTTTGAACAAGTTGCAGTCATTTACTCTGAAGTTTCTTCTGCTGGTGCTTCTTCAGAAGTTTCCTCTGTGGATTCTTCTGCTGGTGCTTCCTCTGCAGGTGCTTCTTCAGTTTCTGCTGGAGCGTCTGTGGATTCTTCAGATTTCTCTTCAGCTGGGGCTTCTGTGGATTCTTCAGATGATTCTTCTGTTGACTCTTCTTTAGCAATTTCTTCCTCATCTTTTGCTTCTTCAGTGTCATCATCAGGATTGTCGTCTGACTCTTCACTTGTTTCTTCAGCTGGAGTTTCTTCTGAGGTTTCCTCAGTTGTCTCTTCTGCAGGCGCTTCAGTAGTTTCTTCTGCAGGTGCTTGTTCTTCTACATTAGTTTCTTGATCATCTGTCATTTTTTATTCTCCTCCCCATTATTGAAAACCAATCCCATAATGAGGCTGGTTGGTAGATTAAAGTAGTATATAAATTAAACCCCTATTAACAACCATCACAAGCACTACACATTGA
Source organism: Candidatus Undinarchaeota archaeon (assembly GCA_964636545.1). Lineage (GTDB taxonomy): Archaea > Undinarchaeota > Undinarchaeia > Undinarchaeales > UBA543 > UBA543. Next base: position 24,917 of record CAZWSR010000004.1, on the reverse strand, counting down.
ACACGGCGATGGTCGCAATTCACCATAAATCACAGCATTACATTTAGGACAAATATTCTTGCCATCTTTTTGTTCAGGTTCTATAATTTCCTTACAGTCAGGACATCTTATTTTTACCATAATCTTTTTTACTCCCTCAATTCTTAGGTTTTTGAACTTTCTTTTTATCCCACTGATATGAGACTATTGTAAAAACCACTGCAAAAACGAAAGCAGTCAACAGAATTTGTTGGACATCTACTGGATTCTTGAATACGAACTTGGCTAAGAGGATGTTAACAAAAAATAGAGTTGCACCTCCTAAGAGCCCGATTCCAATTGCAGGCAACCATTGTTCAAATTCCTGCTTTTTTGTCATAGTACAAGGGTACCAAAAGTATTTATTTAAAGGTTATTAAACTGAAATCATGAATTTACTACAGGGCATTCTGTTGGGCGTGATTCAAGGTATTACTGAGTGGCTACCGGTGTCTAGTTCAGGCCATTTAGCAATTACTCAAAAATTCTTTGGACTTGGAGCTCCAATAATGTTTGATCTTTTAGTTCATATTGCAACATTAATTGTTATACTTGGTGTTTTTTCAAAAGATATAATCGCAATACTGCGTGCAATTGTTAAATGGGATATAAAGAGCAAGGAATTCAAATGGGGACTTTACATAATACTTGCAAATATCCCAGTTCTGTTAGTTGGTTATTTCTTTAGAACATACGCTGAAGCAATCTTTACAAATATGATTTTCATTGGAATTGCGTTCTTGTTCACTGGAACTTTATTGTTCTTTTCAAATTGGAGAAAAATTACAGCCAAAGTTGGGATATTTAATTCAATTATAATTGGAATTTCTCAAGCACTTGCACTGTTTCCAGGCATATCTAGAAGTGGTTCAACAATTAGTACAGCAACTTTGCAAGGTGTTTCAAGAGAAGATGCAGTACGATTTTCATTTTTAATAGCAATTCCAGCATTTGTTGGAGCAATTCTTTTGAATATTGGAAATGTTACTGCAGAGCTAATTAGCACCCCATATATTGCTGGGTTCTTGACTGCGCTTGTTGTTGGTTATTTCTCATTAAAACTATTGATTAACCTTGTTATCAAGAAACAAAAATTCCATTATTTCGCATATTATTGCTGGGCGCTTGGAATACTTGTACTTATCCTCGCCTAGAATATTGCCCGGTTGCTCCATAAGGATCACGCATTTGCCGTTTTACTAACCATACCACAATCAAAAGCGGAACCAATAGGTAGAACATCATTTTTATTGCACCTTTAAGCTTACTTCTTCCAGTTAATTCTGCAATTGTTTCATCATCAATATCTTCATCTATTTTCGGATTTACACCATCAATATCATCTGGTAATTCATCAACAATTATGAAAGTTGCATTATCTGAAACAGTAGTTTGGCCGCGCTCATTCATACAAGTAACTTGCCAGATATATTCACCTAACTCAAAAACAGTAAAGTCAAAGTCTTGTTGCACTCCACTTTCCACTTCGGCATCTGTTGCATTCCAGAGATCATCAATATATAATTCACAAATTGATATGTCAACTAATTCTGATGTTGCTTTAAATGAGAACTTAGAGCCGTTTACAACACTAATGTCTACTGGGTGAACAAGAAGAACTCCTGGGGCTTCGCTTTCAAGAATATCTGTTGTTGTAACTATCAGTGCGCGCTCATCAGCTCTTCCAAGCAAGTCTTCTGAGTCTTTACACTCAACAGTCCAATCAATAACTCTTGTTGGAATGCGCGTAATTTCGAAACTTTGTTCAACGCCATTATCTATAACAAATATCGATTTGTTAGTTACATTATTGAAAAGCAGGTCACAGCGTGCAATATTTCTTGTTGAAGTTGGGATATATTTAAAGATTAATGTAGATGCATCTGTTTCATGATTATTTTCCGGAGAAAGTAATACAACTTTTGGAGGTAGCATTACAGTAACTTGTGACGTTCCAGAATCTTGGTAATTGCCGTGTTCATCAGTGCATTTCACATACCAATTACTATCTCCTTCATCAACAGAATAAGTAAAATGTTGAGTTTCATTATCATTTACCGAGGTGCTAGTTTGTACTTCTGCATTATCAATAAAAAGTTTACAGTTATCTATTCCAGAACCATTTTCAACAACAGTGTAATTAAATTGAATACTTGATTTCTTTTCAGTTTCCAGAAAAGTTTGTACTGTCACATTTGGCACTTGGGTATCTGAAAAGATTTTCAATGTGCGATTTGTTGTTGTGTGATTGTTCCCATCTGGATCTTCACAATAAATTGACCAATCATAAATTCCATCAAGCATGTTATGTGTGAATGTATTTTCAGCATCATTTGAAATTTCAGATGAAGTTCGAGCTAGTGTTTCATTTATGAAAAGTGTGCACCTGTAGACTCCTGCTGCATCATCTGGGGTGTATTTGAAATCGATATTTCCAAAAAAGAAACTACTGTCATCCAAAGGGGAATTTAGTTCTATTGTTGGGGCGGTGTCATCAGCAGCAACTCCTGCAGCTAATACAGCAAAAAAGATAATTGTTATTAATGGTAGCCATCCTCTCATAATAAAAAGTGATATGAAGTAATGGTATTTAAAGAAATTGGTGGGAATCTTTATAAACCATCCAAACCTCTTTGTATTTATGTTTCAATTCTTGCTTCCAAAAAAAGGCCAAGGATGGGTTGAGTATGTTATTATAATTGCAGTAATAGTTGTTATTGGCCTTATTTTGCTTGGTATTTTTGGCAATTTCGGCGGTGCTGAGAGTGTCGGAGCTACTGGCGGTCATTAGATAAAGCTTTTAAACATCATAAGATTCTAATAATTGCTATGCGGGGGTGGCACAATCTGGTACTGCGCTACCCTGGAAAGGTAGTTTCCTTACGGATATGCTGGTTCAAATCCGGCTCCCCGCGCTTTGCGAGGCCTGTTCGGGCTTGTCTCGGGCAGGAAAACTCGCTTCATATTATTTTTAATAAATTTTTCATGGCAAAAGAGTTGGGCTCGCAAAACGAAGCCAATATTTTTTATACTTTACTCATGTAAATCCTAAACCCACTCTCAATTCCAAACTCCTCACAGTTCCCGAAAACTTCAATCATTTTTTGCTTGTACATTTCTCCACCTTTTGATTTTCTACCAACAATTTGTAAGTTTCCATTTGCACTTAAATAATTTGGAGCTTGCTCAATTATTTTATTTACAACTTCTTTTCCAGCAGAATACGGTGGATTGCAAACTATTACATCAAATTTCCTTAAAACTTCTTTTTGCTTATTGTTCACGAACTTCAAGTTCTCATACAAATCACCTTGAACTACTTCAGCTTGTTTTTTCAATCGATATTTTTGAATATTTTTTAATGCAAGCAAAATTGCTCTATTGCTTTTATCAACCATAGTTACATGCAAAGTTGGATTCAAAACAGCAGCAACAATTCCGATCATGCCATAACCGCAACCAAGATCTAGTAATTTTTTATCAGTAGGACGTATTTTCATTTTCTCAGCAAGCACTACACTACCTTTATCAAAAGATTTCCATGAAAAAACAGGTGGAGAAGTGTAAAATTCAAACATGACTTCTTTAATTAAACCACTAAGTAGCCCTAATTGCAATGGGATTTCAGTTGTTTCATTAAAGTAATGCTCTTGAGGTATTTCTGTTTCAATCTTTTCTTTCATTTTTTGGATAAACCCCCGTCTTCATCAAAACCCGTTCAGTTTTTGTGACCAGTCCTTTCTTCCTTTTAGTCATTTCTTCTGAAGTCATTAAAGCGCGAGCAAGAAGCACTGCTTCTCCTTTCAAAGTATAAACAGCAACTAATTCATTTTCAGAAATTCCTGAATCAAATCTAGCAATCCCTGGAAGTGCTAACTGAGCCCCATGACAAATTGCATCAACACAAGTATCTGAAACAAAAATCTTTGGCAAATGTGAAAGTGCTGCTTCTTTTGGCAATAAATATTTTCTTAATCTTTTCTCATCTTTTTTTTCTTTGTAAAAATAATAAGCATCAGATAACTTTTGCAAAGTCACACTATCTCCAATATCAAATGCAGCTGTTTTACTTCTCTTAAGTTGTTGCATATGCGCTCCGCAACCAAGAACAGCTCCAATATCATAACAAATTCTGCGGATATATGTGCCCGCTTGGCAACCAATTTTGAATAAAACATCTTTATTCTTTAACTCAATTAATTCAATATAATAAACTGTTCTCATTCGCAAATCCCGCTTAACAGCTGACTTCACAGGAGGCCTTTGATAAATTTTTCCTGTAAATTCCTTGAACACCTTCATAAGCTCTTTTTGATCAATTTTTTCATGCAAATGCATGAGAGTAATGTACTCTTTTCCAGCAGGAAGTAGTGCAGAAGTCACTTTTGTGGCGTTATTGATGGCAATTACAGCGCATCCTGTCACATTTGGGTCTAAAGTGCCAGTGTGACCCGCAGTTCTAGCACCTAAGATATTTTTAACATATTCAGAAACTTGAGTTGTTGTTGGCCCAGGTGGCTTGTCAATATTCACAACTCCACCTTGCAAAAGATCTTTTATTGATTGTTTATGAGGCATACAACCATATTTAGGGTCAGTCTTTTCTTCAAACCGAGTGATAATTGTTCTATTTTTCTCAAAAGGGAGATGTCCCATAAACAAAAAGAGCGGTTTGCGTGGTTAAATAGTTTCTGCTGGTTTCAATCCTTTACTTTCCAAAAACTCAAAAACTTCTTTTTTAACTGCTTCAATATCTAAATTACTAGTATCAATAACTTTATCATATTCAATATGATTTATTTCTGTTTTTTCATCTGTATCTGGAGTCCAATCAATTTCATAATATTTTATATACCGTGCCCTATCAGCAGTATCTCTTTCAGTAACACTTGAAGTTGCTTCAGCAATTGTTGGATATTTTTCACTAATTCTGCTTTTTTCATCATTAAAAATTCGTTCTCCGCGTGCTTCTGCACTTGCACTAAACCAAATCCGGATTACGGTTTTATTTGGAACTTCTTTATTAACCCAAGCAGCAAGATCTCCTTCAATCACTACATTACCTTTCAAACCTGCTTCCTTGCTTTGTCTATCTACTTCCAAATCAACTTCTTTTTGAGCATTTTTATTAAGTTCAAGCACAGGAATGCCTTTCTCCTTAGCTATAGTCCTAAAAACTTTTCCTGGTGAAAATCGAGTCATTCCATAATGCTCAGCAATTGCTTTTGCAATAGTGCTTTTACCAGAACCGTGCAGTCCACCAATAGTTACTACGAAATCTTCATTCATCGGACGCCTAAAACTTTCCTAAACAATGCAGTGAAAGGTAAAGAACAAAGTATGTACCAGCCAAGCCAAGTAAATGAATTATTTATTCCTAAAATCGGTAAATTAAATGGTAATTGAATTATTACACCCCAGTCCATTGAAACTGCAAGTCTTTTCAAACCCATAAACACAAGAATAAACGGAACCATTGACATGAACATTGGCATCTGCATTTTCATCATTTCCTGTTGCATTTGCATAATCTGCGGCTTGTCCTTGTTTAATTCAGCAACTTTTGCTGTGTCTTTTGCTTTAGTAGCGCGCATAATTTCTTTATTAAAACCAGAAACTTTTTTCTGAATCTCTTTCATGCGGCCCTGGTCAACAATTACCTTGTTAACAAGTGTTAGAATCAGTGAAAGAACCACTGAAACTATGGTTATAAACAAAATTGGATGTGCTAATAGTCCCATTATATTATTCCCCCTTCTCCCATAAAGCTCCTTATTGCTGGATGCATTTCCATAAGCTGTTCAGATGCAATTTGTTGATAAAGCTGATAGATAATACCGACAGTAAGCAGTACACCTGTACCACCACCAAGAGCGCCTGTCATTTCAGCTCCTGCAGCCAGCAAACCAACAAATGCTCCACCAAGAACAGTCAAATAAGGAACATATCTTTGAAGTACTTTTTCAATAACTCTAGTGTCGCTTCTGAAACCGGGTATTTGCATTCCTGAATTCACAAGTTTTTGCGACAAATCTTTTGAAGTCATTCCAGATACAGAAACCCAGAGTTTTGAGAATAAAATTGAACCGAAAATCATCACAGTGATATAAACGCCTGCATGCAATAGCTCACGGCCACCAACTGCTTGGAAGAAAATATCTTTGACAAAGCGGTTGTATGGTAAAATATATGAAATTGCACCATGTGCACCTCCACTAGGATCAAAGTATCCGAAGAATTTAATGCCCATTTTTTGCAAAATCGCAACCCAGAACCTGAAGTTTGCAAGCAATGCTGCAATGAAAATAACTGGCATATTTGAAGCATAAATTAATGGAAGTGGATAGCGTCTTGATAAACCTCTGACTCGACCATATGAAATCGGCACTTCAACTTTGATACTTTGAGCATACATAGTTACCATAAATACCAAAATTGTAGCAAACAGGGCCAACATATCATTTGGATATTGTCTTAAAAATTGAATAGAACCGCTAGCAAATGAGGAAATAAATGCGGGAATTGCACCATTAATTGGTTGTCCAACACCCAAACGCATTGGATCAACTGCCCTTAATATAATTTCATAAGAAACACCAGATGCAATAAAGAGCCCGATTCCTGAACCAAAACCCCACTTTGAAACAATTTCATCTAAATATAATAGAATAATACCTCCGGTTAGTATCTGGAGCATTATTACTAAATTCGCAATGAGTGCTCCCGCAGAACTGACAAATGCTGACGAGGGCGCTATTTGTCCAGATATTACAAGAATTCCACCCTCAAATATTGTGAACGCAATTGCAAGAAGTTTCTGAGCACCTTGATAAGTTGCTTTTCCATCCGGTGTAGACATATCAAATTTGAATACGCCAGCTCCAGAAAGTAACTGCAAGATAATGGATGCCATAACAATTGGACCAATTCCAAGAGTTATGATGGTACCAAACTTACTAGCCATAATGACTCGTAATTCACCAAAAATATCACCAGTTGCGCCGCTTTCAATTCCAAAAAGTGCAATTTCTCCAAGAATAAAAAATGTAACAAGTGTTATTGTAGTCCATTTAATTTTATCTTTAAAACCGAGAGTCTTGCTTGGCTTAGCAACGCTTGGTAGTGACTGTAGTATAGACTTAAATGACATTTAGCAACACCTATTCCAGGTATCTGGTATCGGGTTTCGGGTATCAGCTTTTGTTATCCTGATCCCCGTTGCCTGCTGCCTGATCCCTTTCCTCTCCCTCAGGTTCTGTTTTAGGGGCATATAAAGTTTCTGTTTTTCCCCCGGCTTTCTTTATCTTCTCTTCAGCTAGCTTTGAAAAGCTTAGAGCTTTGACTGTAACTGCTTTGGTAATGCTGCCTTTGCCTAGAATCTTATATTTGCTAAGATCAAACTCGTTTTTATCTTCTGAGAGTATTAATTTGCTGATGTAAGTTAAGTTAAGCACTGGTGGCTTGTCCATTTTTGGCTTCATACTAGGCTTGCAAAAGTATTTTGGATTATTTTTTGTAACCCAAGTCCATTTATGCTTGCTCATTCCAGCATTTCCACGACCTCCACGGTTTCCTGCACCCCTGCGCTTTTTCTTGTGTCCTCCACAGTTCTTTCTGCCACGGTGCTGTCTAATTTTTGAATATGCCATTTTAAATCATCCTCCGCAAAAGCTTTTCAATGTCTTCGCCTCTGTGTCCGCAAGCTCCCCTCATTTTTCTGTATTTTCTAATTCCTGCACGGTCAAAACCGCCTTTTGGTGGACTGAGTTTGAAATGTGTTTGATCTTTTTCAGTTCCTCGTTTTTCAACAAGTTCTTTAAGCAAGTCTTCCTTAATTGGGCCCCAAGTAATGTAACCACTTGCACGCCTTAACATTCCCATAGTCTGTGGAATATCTTCAACAATAACACAGTGATTTTTGTGTAAAAGCTTCAAACTTTTTAGTGTCTCAACTAGATCAGGGGTTTTCCTTACCTCTCCTCTGATTCTAATTGCTGCTAATTTCATTTCTTAACCTCTTTTACAGGAGTTGTTGGTTTTGTTTCTGACTTTTTCTCAGTTTTTTCTTCTTTTGCCCCAGTTGATTTTTCTGATTTTGCCTCAACCTTTGGAGCAACTCTCTTTTTCCTTTTTCTTTCCTTTAAGAGTTTAACTTGTGAAAGATTTTTAAGAGCATCAAATGTTGCAAGAGCTGTATTTGTTCTTGTTGCAGTGTGTCCGCGAGACATTGACCAAACATCAGAAATTCCAGCAAGTTCTAATAGATCTTTTGAAGTATCACTAACAGCTAATCCAGTTCCTTGTGGTGCTGGTTTTAATTTAATTAAAACACTTCCGCATTTTCCATCTACTTCTGTTGCAATTGAGTGTTCTTCATTACAACCGCAGTCCCAAGAACCACAGCCACGATCAACACGAATGATATTGAGTTTTGCTTTTCTTATTGCACTGCTGATTGCTGTTCCGTAATCTTTTGCACGACCAACGCCTGCACCAACATAACCATCTTTGTTTCCAACAGCTGCAGCAACAACGTATTTGCTTCTTCGACCAGAATCAGTCATTCTCTGAACCCATCTGAATGGCCTTTTACCTTTTCCGATTTTGAGTATGCGCTCTTCAATTCCTGGAAGGAAAAAATCAATAATTTCTGGCTCTTTTATAACTTGTCCGCGTGCCCAGATTGTATCAATACTATCAATTTTCTCTGATTTAATAGATTTACCAAGTTCAGTAATTGGATTCCATATTTTTGGTGCTTCCTCACGCCTCTGTCGTCTTGGTCTTTTTTGTCTCATTCTTTCTTACTTCCTGCTAATTTGCTTTTGATTTGCTCAATAGCTTTAGCTACTTCGTCTGCTTTTTGATTTTGAAGATGAGCCCCATTTAAACGCTCTTCTTTTGGAAATGCGTCTGAGCTATGTGGAATTTGTAATCCTGCGTCAATTGCCCCTTTGAGTGCTGCATATATCTTGCAACCATTTATTGGCTCATTTAAACCAATATCAAGCACTGCTTCTTTTATTCCAGCTTTTATTGCGCGGGAACCACAAAGCATCCCAGTTAAATATGCTGCTGGAAGATTTGCACAGTTATATTTCCAACCTTCTTTCTTTAAATCACTGGAAATTGCACTTGCAACTATTTTATCTCCATCTGTTAAATATTCAGCAATCTGAACACGAATATTATTCAAACTTTTTCTAACAATTAATCTTGGTTTGCGTGATTTCAGTAAACCTAGCCTTCGCTTGTAGTTTGTTTTACTTTGTTTTCTCCGTTTGAAAGATTTTGGTCTTTTTGATTTCATTCTGTATTTTCCTTAAGATAGGTTAAAATATGCGCCCTGCTCTTGAATGTTCCTGCTTTTGCAAGACGATATGTTTTCCTGTAAACGCTAGTAGTTATTTTTTCTTCATCTCTTAATTTCTTAAGTATTGATCTTTGTGCACGAATTTTCATCATCCACTTGTCTTTTTTTGCTTCCCGTGAATTTGCACTTCCTCTTCTTCGGCCATGACCGCGCTGTCTTCCTTTCTTTTTCTGAATAGCTCGTTTTCGAATTCGACTTCTTGAATTTCCAACTTTTGGTTTAGCCTTTATCATTTTAAGACCAATGTATTTCCTAATATCACCACGAGTCATTGCACCAGCTACTTCTTCCTTTGCTTCAGGATCAATCCAGACCTTGCTTTTTCCAATTTTCAAGATCTTTGCAGCTAGTCTTTTCTGTGTCTTCATGGATTTAGTACCTTTATTCCTGCTTTTTCAGCATCTTTTAACAACACTTCTTTCTTTTTCTTTCCAAGTGTACCATTGAATCTAATTGCTTGTGTTTTTGCATCAATTTCTGCCATATCTTTTGAACATGAAACATATACTTCTTCATAACCGCTAGGATGTAAGTGTTTAATAATAGATGGATTGCCGTATCCTGGGCCTGGTGATGGAACTCTTCCACCTTTTTTAAGCCTTACTTTTCCAGTTCGGCCTCTTGGCTTTCTCCATGTTTTCTTTAAACGTTTAAATCTCCAGAAGTTCTGCCTTCTGAACGTGACGTTTTTCTTTTTCAGTTTAGACAAAAGCTCTTTTCTCACTTTGATAATATTTTCTTTGTTTTCAGTCATGGTTTCTTGGTGATATATACACCATCTTGGAATACCCTAATATCTCGGTTTTTCACACGAGTTGCCAGCTCAATATTTGCAGCTGTTTGTCCAACATCTTCCTTGTTTATGCCTTCAATTGTGACAATGTCTTTCTGTATTTTTACTTGAGCATCGCCATGGATTTTTCCTTTTCTTGGCACTTTTTCACCAAGGAAATTTTGGATTTCTATCACATTTTCATTTTGTTTTATTGTGATTGGGAAGTGAGCAAATACTGCTTTAAGTTCTGCAACGTAGCCCTCTGTAACACCCTGCATTAGGTTTTTGATATGTGATTCAAATGTTCCAACAACTGAATTTGGTTTTTTTCCTGTGTATTTTGAAGCAATTGTAATTGTATTTCCATCTTTTTTGATTGTAACACCAGGGTAATGAAGCAGCTTTGAAAGCTCGCCTTTTGCACCTTTTGCTTTAACAATAGACCCATCTAAAGTGATATCCACTCCTTCTTGGACTTCCATTGTTCTGATGTTTTTACTTGCCATTTTAGTAAACGTAAGCTAACAATATGCCCCCTGTTTTATTTTCTCGTGCAGCTGTATGAGTCATTATACCTTGTGGTGTGCTGATGAGTAGGATTCCAAAGTTTTTTGCAGGCAAGTATTGTTTTTCATATTCCTCTATTTCGCCTGTTTTTACTGGGTATCGTGGCTTTATAACGCCGCAATTATTGATTTTTCCAATGAGTTTTACTTTGAATTGTTTAATTGTTCCTTCCATTGTCTTTTCAAAACTTCCAATGTAACCGCTGTCTTTCATTGCTGTGAGGGTGTGTTCTATTAATTTAGACCCTACAGTAATAACACAGTCGTTCTTTCCTGTTTTTTCATACAGCTTCAGGTTGTTGAGTGCGTTTGCAAGTGGATCGTGTAACATTTTTTTATCTCCTAGGAATATTTTTTAAAGCCCATTTTTGGTGCTACTTCACGGAAACATCTTCCGCAAACATACAGATTGTATTTTCGTATCACGCGATCGTGGCTGTTGCAGAGCCTGCATTTTTTTGTTGCTTTTCCGTGTTTTCTGTTTGTCATTATTCTGTTTCAACTCCAAAGTTTTTCTTGAAGAATTCTACTGATTCTTCTTTTGTTATGCGTGATCGTGCTGGGATTTTGGCAGGATGTTTTTTTCTGCGAGAGATTCTGTATCCTGGTCTTTCAAGATTAACTGAAACATCTAATCCAAACATACCAATATCTGGATCATATTTTGCACCAGGCATTTCAATATATTCGTGTATTCCGAATGAGAGATTTCCGTGCATATCATATTGTTTTCTTTGCACCTTGTTTTCAACAGCTTCAAGTGCTTTTTTTAGAAAATCAACTGCGATTTTCTTTCTGAGTGTAACTTTTGTACCAATTGGAGAGTACCGTTTAACACCGAATTCAGGATGTGTTGCCATTGCAACCCCTCTTGCCGGTTTCTGACCTGTAAGTTCCTCTAGAAGCTTCTCTGCTCTTTGAAGCTTGTCACCAGATTCACCAACTCCAATATTTGCTGTAACTTTTGCGATTTTTACTTCTTTCATTTTTGTTCAATTGGATACACATTGTACAAGCGTGTGCGTATCTCTTTTTGGCTCTCATCCTCCAATATGATTTCAGTTGGTGCAATACTCTTGTCAATACCTTTAATTACTGCGATTTCGCCAACGTGGCTTCCACCAATAATTAATGCAGGTACACCTTTGCTGAGCACAACACTCCCTTTTACTTTTCTATCTTTGACATCGAGTTTTATTGTATCTCCAACTTTGTATTCATCTTTATCAATGATTATGTTTTCGCCACCAAACAAGTTAAGCTGTACTTTCTTGTTTGCAAGAATTGTTTTTCCTTCAATTCTGCACATTCTGTCTTCAGATTTTTCAAGTTCTTTCGCAAATAGTTTTCCTTTGGTGCTGATCATAAGCTTGTATGATTTCTTTGTAAGCGGTAATTCAATAATATCCATTAAACCAACTGGATAGTTATTTTCTCGTCTTTTTCTTCCATTAATTAAGACCTGTCCAGTATGGAGGATATTTTTGCATTCTTTTGCATTGTCTACTATTCCAATCATATCACGAATTAGAACAACTAATGGTATTGAGTGTTCTTTTTTGTGAGGTCCTGGGTTAGGTGTAACTATGAAAGTGTTATCTTTTCTAGAGATATTCCATGTTTTTGGTGCTGCTAATCTTTTTAAGTGGCTCATTTTTTTACCTCTTTAGTTGGGGTTTTTGGGGCTTCTTTCTTTTTCTCTTCCTTCTTCTTAACTTTTTCTTCTTTTTTTTCTGGTTTTTTCTCAACTTTCTTTTCAGTTTTTGGCACTGGTTTTGTTTTCACAACCTTTTTTCCCTGCCTGTTTCTTCTTTTGTCATCTTTCATAGTAATCAAAAGCAGGTTTGATGGACTGAATGGGATAAGCACTTTTGTGCCTCGAATATTTTCACGTGTCTGACCTTCTAGGAAAACAAATTTCTTTTTTGTATTTATTGATACAACTTTTGCTTTCATCCCTTTTCTTTTTCCGCGCATAACCTTGACTTCATCACCTTTTCGAACAGGAATTGCGCGTTTCTTTATTTTTTCTCTGAGAGTTTTGTCAACATGAACTGAAAGTAATTTATGCCTTACGTGCAATGGTGCTTTGATTAGGTATTTCCTCTGTCTTCTTGGTTGAACAGATTTTTTCCAAGTGTTTGACCAGTTTGTTTTCATTTTTATACCACCAATTTCGCTGCACTAGCTATTCCAGACCATTTCTGGACAGCTTCTCTAGCTACAGGACCTCTAATTTCACTACCTTTTGATTCACCTTCAGGCGTTACAATAACTGCAGCATTGTCATCAAATTTCATTCGAGTACCATCTGCACGGAATATTTCCTTTCTTTGCCTGATTATGACTGCAGGAACAACCTGCTTTTTGATATCTGGTGAACCTTCTTTTACAGAGCACATTACCATGTCGCCTATGCCTGCTTTTGCCATCTGTCTTTTTCTGCGTTTGTGAACTTTAACTGTGATTATTTCAAGGATTTTTGCACCAGTGTTGTCAGCACAAGTCAATCTGGACTTCGCTGTAAGGGGCCTTGACAGATTCCCTTTCACTTTTACGTGAACTTTTAGTTTCTTCCTTACTTTTCCCATTATTCAGTTGCTCCTGTTTTTTTAATTATGACAAATGATTTGGTTTTGCTTATTGGTGCACATTCCTGTACAATAACGGAATCTCCTGTTTTAGCACCAATACAAGCAGAGTTATGTGCGTGTATTTTGGTTCGTCTTTTCTCATACCTTTTATATTTCTGTATTTTTCTAACTCTTAACACTTCAACAACTGCACTGTTTTTCATGCGATCTGAAACTAGAGTTCCCTCTAGCTTAAATCCTCTCTTGCTTATTTTACCGTGCAAGGGGCAGTTCTTGTCTGTGCATTCTTGTTTACTTACCATTTTTTTACCAGTGTTTTTGTTCGTTCCTCAGGACTTTTGAGTAAGATATCGCCATCGATATCCACTTTTTTGCCATTGAGCATGATTCTGAAAACTGTGCCTTTTTTCTGCACCATTTTTACGTTTTCAGATGTTTGAATTTCCAATGTGTTCTTTGTTTCGCCAATGATTTGCCCTTTGATACCAATTTGGCCAGGGTCTGTGCTTTGCACAACCTCGAGTGTCAGGCCTATTAGCTCGTGTTTGGGCAGAGTTTCAGGTGTTATTACCATTATCTGTCCTATCCTATGGTGAAACCCATTGTACGGAGCTTTTCTTCGATTCGTTTTTTGTGGTCGCCTTGCAGCATGAGGCCTTCTGGTTTGATGGCACCGCCGCAAGCACAACTGGTTTTCAGCTGCTTCAGGAATCCCTTTAGGCCGCCTCCAACTGAATCAGGATCTATTCCAGATATGAAAGTTACGATTTTTCCGTAACGCTTCTTATCTGTAAAGACGTTGATTCCGCCTTGTGTTTCTAATGCTCGTTCTTTGCATCCGCAAATTTCTTTGGGTAATCCACATATGTTGCAAATTTCACTCATCTATTTTGTATTTTTTCTCCTTTGCAATTGTTTTTATTCTAGCAACTAGCTTTTTCATTTCAGCGAGTTTACCAGGATTGTCAGGTGTACCGCCGGCTGCGATTTTGGCACGTTGGCTTGTGATTTCTTTTCTCATTTCAACCAATTTCTTATCAAGTTCTTTTTCACTAAGAGTCCTTAGATCATTGGTTCGTATCACGGCCATTATTTCTTATCCTCCTTCTTTTCAGGTTTGGATTTGTGATCTTTAGATTCAGAAGCTTCTTTTTTGGAGTCTTCTTTTTTTTCTGGTTTCTTATTTCCTTTACCAGCCTTTTCTTGCATTTCTCTCTCTTTATCAGCTTTTTCATCGATTTTTTCTGGTTTTTTGTCTTCTGCTTTTGGTTTTGGCTCAGTTAACCGAAGCTCATTAAACAACCCTTCCATTGGTGGTGTAATCTTGACCCTAATGCCAAGAACACCTGCTTTAAGTGTTGCCTGAGTTACAGATTCTTTAACATATTTGTCTGCAGTGTCTCCGCAGTGTTTAATGTAACCTTCTTTGAATTTTTCAGTTCGTGATCGTCCACCACTTACTTTTCCGCAGATTCCAATCTCGCAACCAAGTGCGCCAGCTTTCATGATCTGCCTTAGCAAACTGTAAGACGATCTTCGGAAGTGGAAACCACGTTCAAGTGACCCTGCAAGTTGTTTTGCCATTATATCAGGGTCAAATTCAGATTTAGTAATTTCTTGAACCTCAATTTGAGGATTATCCATTTTGAATCGTTTTTTTAGCACATTTGTAAGCATTTCAATATTTTTGCCCTTTCTTCCAATCACAAGACCCGGTTTAGTACTGTGGATTATTACACGGTTTCCTAATGGAGTTCTTTTAACTTCAACATCTCCACAACCAACCCTTTCTAGTTCTTTGTGGATATACCGATCTATCCTGAGCTTCTTTATTTGCTCGTGAATGAATTTTCTTTCAATTGCCATTATGATTTATCCTCCTTAGTTGGGGTTTTGGGTTTCTGTTCTTTCTTTTCTTCTGGTTTTTTTTCTTCAGTTTTAGAAACTTCTTTCTTCTCTGTTTTTGGTTCCTTTTCTGGAGTTTTTCCCTCTTTTTTATCTGATTTAACTTCAACTGCTTCCTCTTTTGCAACAAGTTCAATATGAACCATTGGATGCATTTGAGGAGATCCTTTGAAATTACCCCTGAGTGGTCTTGCTTTATGAGCAGAAACGTGAATTAACCGTAAATTACTTGTGTTCAATCCTTTAGCTTCAGCATTTGCCTCAACTTCATTTACTGCTTTTAGGAAGCGCTCAGATGCGTTTTTTGGAAATCTTCCTGGACCGATTCCTGTACGATGAGGAACGCCATGATTATAACGCCTATATGGAACTGCAGCTTTTAATTCAAGTACATCTGAAAGGAATTTTTGTGCTTTAGCAACTGTTTTTCCACGTAATTCATTTGCAATTTCATATGATTCTTTAAATGAAATCCTAACACCGCGAGCAAACACACTAGCTGTTCCTTCTTTCTCACCTTGATATGAGTATTTTGTATTGCTCATCTTTACTTGAGTGACACGAATTTACTTGCACGAGTTGCACCAACACCAGGTGAAGAGTGCATAACACGCCTTCTGGTTAATACAAATTCGCCAAGATAGTGTCCAATCATTTCAGGAGTAATGTCAGTTCTGACAAATTCCTTCCCATTGTGTATTGCGAATATTTTTCCAACGAATTCTGGGAGTATGATCATGTCACGGCAGTGGGTCCTTATTGGTTTTCCTTGGATTTTTCGTGACCTCTCTATTAATTTTTCGTGTTGTTTAATAAAACCACGAGTAAGTGAACGCCTTTCTCTGGCCTTGACAAGCTTTGCAAACTCTTCAAGTTTCATTTTTTGAAGGTCTTCCAACTTGTATCCGCGATATGTAAATTCTTTTTTTACCATTTTTACCTCTTCTTACCTGTCCTCTTGGACGCGATTGCACCAACCTTTCTTCCAGGAGGTGCGTGTCTTGAAACAGATATTCCTTTTCCAGTGTGAGGGTGTCGTCCACCACCAAATGGATGGTCACGTGGGTTCATGTTAACACCACAAACAATTGAATGTAATTTGCCTTTTGCATATCTTGAATAGCGTTTTGCTCCTGCACGAACAAATGGTTTTTCATGTTGTCCGCCACCAGCAGCAACTCCAATATTTGCTCTGCACTGATTATTTACTGTTTTAAATGCGCCTGAAGGAAGCTGTATAACTGTTCCTTTAACATCATGAGATACGATTCGAACTGTATTTCCAGCAGATCTTCCGATTTTTCCACCATCACCAGGGAAAGATTCTACATTGTACACTTGTGTCCCCTCTGGAATTTGTGAAACGAATACACAGGATCCTTTTGAGATTGTTGCTTTTGCACCATGAGTGATTTCATCTCCAACTGCAAGGCCTAAAGGTGCGATTAACAACCCTTTTTCCTTGTTTGGATATTGAACTCGTGCAACAGGAGTATTTCGTCCTGGAACATGTGAAATATCAGTAACTTTGCCAGTTACAAGTTTTTCGCGTGAAACTTTTAAGCTAACATGTTTTGGTTTTCCTTTGGCACGGTGGCTAAGAGACATCCTTCTTTTTGCCTTTCCAATTCTTTGTGCACGAATTACTTTTCCCATTATAGTACTCCCATGTTAGCAACAATGTCGCCTGCGTTGTGTTCTTTTGCCAGTTTGACAAAAGCTCTTTTTGCACCAAGAGGCGTGATCATTGTTTGCACTGATACAACTTTCACCTTGAATTGTTTTGTAACTGCTTCTCTGATTTCATTTTTGTTTGAATCAATGTGAACGCGAAATACGAGCTTGTTCTCATTTTCTGAAATAGCCATACATTTTTCTGTCATGAGTGCGTGCATGATAGTTATTCTTTTCATTTTTGACCTCCAGCTATTTGTTCAACTGCGCCTTTAGTCCAAACAGTTAATCGACCTGCATTTGAACCAGGAGCAAGCAACTCAATATTTAGCTCATCAACTGTTGAAACATCAACGCCACCAATATTCCTTGCAGCAATTTCAATTCCTTTTTCATCAGCAATAACTACAAGAGGTCCAACTTTTCTTTTGTATTTTCTTCCACGAGTTTTTCCTCTGCCATTTCTGACTTTTGGTTCTGCACATCGTTCCAAATCTTTTGCAAGACCAAGTGCAACCAACGCAGCAATTGCGTCTTTTGTTTTGGTTAATGAGATAATTGAATCTTCAACAATAAGTGGTAGCTCCATTTTTTCATTAATTGCATGACCACGGTTTTTCACAAGGAATGGATTCATAGTTGCAGACACTGCTGAAGCAAGTGCAACATCCATTTCCTTGTTGTTAACTTTTCGAATGAGATTTTTCTGTGCTTTTGGAGGATGTGCCTGTCTTCCACCAACAGTTCCTGGAGCAATCAAATAACGACCTGCCATTGGGAACCATCGCCCTTTACTTCGGTATCTGTGACCTTTAGCATTCCGTCCGCCTCTGTGCGGTCCAACTTTTACTCTAGGCATAATTGAACGTCCTGCACCTGTTTGCCAAGAAACAGCAGTTGTTTGCTGACCTGCAAATCTGAATGCACCTTTTGGCTGATAATTATAACTTGTATATGACAAGAAAGCTTGTTTGATAATATCTGGACGATACTCATGGCTAAACATATCAGGTAGTTCCATGCTACCTTTTGCTTTTCCTTGTATATCTAAGATATTTGCCTTCATTTTAGACTCCCTGCTTTGATTCTGTGCTTAAGTATGCGATTTGAGGATCGGCTGAATCTGGGTGATTCCTCATTGCTGGCCTGAACCGAATTAATCTTTTTGTAGGCCCAGGTACTGATCCTTTAATTGCAATATAATTACCAGATACTTTACCATAATTAACAAACCCACCTTTTGGAGTAATTTCTCTACCTTTTTCTCCAATCTTTAGGATGCGTTTGTTGTATTCAGTTCTAGTAAAATAACCAAGCTGACCAGCTTGTGGCACAGTCCATCGAGTTGCAGTTCCTCTGCCCCCAAGTGTACCAATATGCCGTTTCTTCTTGTTTTTAACACGAGGTTGAATGTGAACACCAAACCTTTTTACTGGTCCCTGAACACCTTTTCCTTTTGTAACAGCTATAACATCAATAAAATCACCTGGGTTGAAAAGATCAGAAACACCGACTTCCTTACCAAGTAAATCTTTTGCATATGAATATTGCTGTTCAAAAGTGTCACCGCCAACACGGCATTCAAAAATTTCCGGCTTTTTTTTACCGGTTGCAGTTTTTGGTTGAGAATGAAGAATGAGGGTGAGAAAATCACCAGAAAGGTTTTTTGAAGAAGGAGAAGGAGTTTTTGCAAGTGTTATCTTGCGAGAAAGATCTTTTGAAGGTTTTGGCATTTGAAGTTCGCCATTTGCCTTAAGGCCATATGGAGTTTTTTTGTAGGCTCGAATGCCAAGAACCATGAGCGGGGGACACTCGATAATTGTCAAAGGTGTGAAAACCTCTTTATTTGTTGTTGGTGTGTCTTTGCGATGATCTTTAACAAAAGCGTGCGTCATGCCAGCCTTGTAGCCAGCAAAACCGAGAAGTTTTGGTTCAGATAATTCAGGCCAAGATCTCACTCTAGGATAAATTCGCTGAGCCCTTTTCCTTGGACTGTATTGCATAGATCCATGTCTTGGTGCGTGTACTGAAGGCATTGGTTTGTTTTAGTGTCCGCTATCACCTCAAATAAGCGGCAGCAAGCGACATAATATGACATAGAACTAGTGTTGGTTCTATGCCTTGGCCGTATATCGTTGCTATGCCAGAGGGCAAAATACCCCTAATGGTGCTGTTATACACGAGATTTTGCATATAAATAGTTTGCTATGCGAGATTACTCGAGCTCATCGAGTTCTTCAAGGATACCTATTTCACTAATACCATTTTCTAAATCAGTTACCATTTCTTTGTATAGATTATTAAGACCACGTTCTTGATGTTCTTTTTTTAATTTATCATGCTCATTCATTGCTAGATATTTGCTTTTGTAAGCTTCAAACAACTTATTACATTTACTATAAAACTTACCTTGAGTTTCAAGATCATTAATGATTGGTGCTAATGCTTGCTTAAGGAGATTAGATTTTTCAACAAAAGTCTCTAATAAAATCGCGTCTTTATCTACAGCTTTTTCTGAACCTTTTTCAACTGGAATGGCCAGAAGCGGGTTTAGACCCATAATATTTTTTTTAGCTTTTTTTAATTCAGGAGTTATCCAACTCTTTTTCATATTGATAAAAAACTTAGGATGATCTTTTTTAAAAGCTGGTTTTTCGTCGTATAATAAATATACAATTTGTGTAAGTTTTTTTTGTAATGTATAGATTGTAATTTTTTTAATTAAAAATATTTTATGAGAAGTCATTAATGTAAACTTCTGTTCAAAATTGGGATCTAAAAATTTTTGGAATCGTGACTGTTTCAAATATTTTGGTTTTTTAATATCCAAATCCAAAAAACTAGCTATTAAATCTATAAAAGCCCCTTTCAAAAAATACTCAGTATCATCATCAAAAGCTTCTATAACGACTTCATTAATTCTTTTCATGAGCTCAATCAGCCCCTTGCTTGCTAATTGTTCAAGTTGTACTCCTAATTTTTTTCGGTAATTACGATACTGGGTATGAGAATTTAATTTGTCAAGATGATTAAGATACTCTTCTGACCATGTTAAAGGTACTTCTTCTTTTTTCAAAATACTCAGATACTTATTCGTTTATTAATATATAACAATACCTATTCTCCTCTGAATTTTGTAGTTATTTTTAGATCTCGGAGTTTGCCTCGTCTGTTTGATTCAATTAGTCCTTTTCGCTCTAAAGAATCCATCCAGCGAGATAAAGAAGTTGTTGGAATGCCAGTTGCATGGTAAATTCTAGCTTGAGTAGTTTGTCCTTTGTATTCCATTAAAATTTTGAGAATTTCTTGCTCTCGTTCACTTAAACCTTTTAGAATTGTTTTCATATGATTATTGAAAATTTCAGGTTTTAGGACAACGGATTGTGGTTTTGGAGTAATGTGTTTTAATTTAGATTTAGAAAGTTGTAATTTTGGTTTAGGTAATTTGAAATTGGTTATCCTAGTTCCAATAATAAATGAAAGTAATAAACTGCATACAATTGCAACAAAAATCCGACTTTTGGAGGACAGGGGAACTAAATGCAAATAACCAGTTGCTTTAGATGTTTGCTCAATTACATCATTAACTGGTTCTGGTGTTTCAACTGAAACAGGAACGTAGATTTCTTGTGAGTCTAAAACTTCTTGATTTAACTCAACTTCTTTTTTAATTGGTTTTTGCCTAACAGATCCTGAAAAACTGCCGCCCCCACCACCTCCTCCACCAGAACTTGTGGGTTCTTCTGGACTTGCTTGTTGAAAACCTTCTTGTTCTTTAGGGACATCATATACAATTTTCAAAAAGTATTTAGAATCTTCAAAAGCATTTACAACTAATTTCTGAAAGTCCTCTTCAAGAATAAAAAGAATTGACTCATTTACAATTGTATAATTAACTTCTTTTTCATTTAATGTTATATTGAAACTGCCACTATTATTAAATTCAGGCAAATCCATTAAACTCAAATTAGCATTAACCTGGACATCTCCTGGAAAATCAAATGGAATAACAATGAGGCTATCATAAAAATAAGTTGTATTATTTTCAAAAGTTAAATTTTGATAAGACCAATAAGCACCTTGTTGCGTGATGTTTAGAGAATAAAACCAAGTTGAATTTTCCACCAATATAACTGTTTGATTAATTTCATTAAGAGTAAGATTCATATCAATAAAAAAATCATTAACAAGCGTGACATTTTTCTGATAAGTTAAATTTTCTCCAACAAAAAGATTTGTGTAATTGCCAATACGAGTAGTATTGGTTTCAAAATAATTTAATGTAATTGAATAATTCAAAGAACTATTATCAATAGTTAATGCACCACCAGTACTTGAATTAAAAACAAGTGGAATTTCACAAATGGATTCAGAGCAATTTTCTAAAGATTCTTGAATTTCTTGAGTTAGATTCAAAACATGTTCTGTCTCATTTTCTTGCACGCCAGGTGACCATAAAGTATTGTTTCCAAGAGTTAATTCTGGAGAAACTTGTTGATTATTTATTAGACTAGTAGAATTATATCCCTCTGGGCAAGAATCAGCAATATAGGAATAATTCATTTCAACAGAATTATTGCCATTAAAACGAGTAGTTGGTTCTCGACCAAGTCCGGGATCATAACACTGCCACTTATTGCGCCATCTCCACAGAGCAATATAAATTCCAGGAGAACGAGAAACTCCAATTTCACTATCAAAAAACCAACTGGAAGTTATAGTATCGCCAGCATTGCAAGATTTGCTGTCGCCTGAACAACTTTTTGGCCCAAACCCAATACAAGTACAGCCAGAATCAATTTCACAAGAAGAGTCGCCTGCCACTGCTTTTCCATAATAATGACTACCAATCATAATTCCAGGAGTTTCGCACTCAGGAACAGGTAGCTCCGGAATTGACATTGAAACTTTGTAGTTGCATGAAAAATTTGAGACATTGTTTGGTGCTTCACAAGAAGAATCAATGCAAGTTTTTGAACAATTAAATAACGAAAATACCTTATCCAAAGCTGTTAAAGAAATAATCGCAGAATCAATTTGAGCACCATTTGGAATTGAAAAAGATAAGGTATGACTATTATTAAAATCAAAATAAATTGAAGTATTATTTTCTTCAGAAAAATACACAAATGGATTTTCAATATCCAATAAATTATTAACTTGCTCAGCAGCACTGACTACTGGAACAAGAATTGTCATTATCAACAATACTAATATTAACAGTCTTTCACTTTCCATGCCATTTCTCCCAAAAACCCCCTATGGCAGGAAAATTCCCCTGATTACTGATTGGCGTGACCGGGGAAATATATATGCTTTTTCCAGTTACATATGTAATGCCTCTCGATTTTGCGATTCTCATAAAAACCACAACCAAAATTCTGTTTAAAAAATTTCACCAACTCAATAAACTCACCACAGTTGGCTAATACTTAAATACGCTTCAAGATGATGCTTTTTTGTCGTGAGCTAAAACACGGAGGTAAAAAAATGACTGGAAACAAACCAGATTTTAGGGCTGTTACAAAAGTCGGTGAAAAACGATGGTCAAACATCGGAGCTGCTTGGATAAAAGACAAGGGCAACGTATCCATTGCACTTGATTTTGCACCAGTACCTGCTAGAGGTAAATACAGCTTCCTACTTGTTCCAAACGGAAGTGACGAGTAAGTGAAGTGACCCACCAAGACGCGTCCACAATTTGGACGCGTCACCAATAACTAATCCTTCTTTTTCCCTTCAAGTTCTTTTAATTTCTTATCAATTTTATCAATCTCACCTTGATATCCCTCAACACCTTTATCATAATTAGCCATAAATTTCATAAACCGTCCACTAGTTTCTAATTTATGTTGTTCTGAATCCCGTCCTTCAACATACTTCTCTCGCATTCTACGGAGCCTATTTATTTTACCACGCTTTCCAAACATAATAATGATATGGAAAACGAAGTATATAACTTTAATGCGCTGCCAATTCCATAATAATATATTAATACTCTAATTGCCTATTAATTATTATGGCGGATGTATTCACAAACAGAAAAATGACGTATGCACATTATGTAATAAATCCATGGACTGGCCTTTTTTATGAACCTATAAATAAACAAAGATATAGCGATATTGCAAAATTTACTAGAGCACTTTACAATATGGATGTTCCAACTTTTTCACTTACTTATTCAAATTACTTGTTAAGAAATTTTATTTCAATTTCTCATAAAAACTTTGTAGTTACGCGAACAAAAGAACTATTTGAGACAAATAAGTTATTTCGACATACTATTAAAAATATTAAGAAAAAGAAAAGAGACATTAGTGAAGCTAGAATACAATTATCCGATAGAAAAAAACAATGGTACGATAATCATATTGAAAGAATGAGATATAATGCGCAGGTTAGATCTGAAATAATTGATATACTTGCAAAACCACCATTAAAAATTAAATCACTAATTCTTTCAGGCGGAACGATTGCTGGGTGTATAACAAGCACACTACTCTATTTTTTGAAAATGGAAGAGAAATTCCCTTACAAAATAATTATTCCATTGAACCTACTTGTAACCTCATATCCTCTTCATGACTACAAAAGGTACTTTACAAAACAACTTTTAACACATAAACTTCCTTTAGACAGAATTCAAATCATAGATGATAAACCAAGAGATTTGATAAATAAAATAAAAGAAGAGCTTGCAGAAGATTAATAGCAAGACTTATAATACTAAAACACACCAAATAGTTCTACAAACTGCGGGGGTGGCACAATCTGGTACTGCGCAGGGTTGCTAACTCTGTTTCCGCAAGGATTTGGGGGTTCAAATCCCTCCCCCCGCGCCAATAAAAATGGGCCCATGGTCTAGTGGCTATGACGTCTCCTTTACACGGAGAAGGTCACAGGTTCAACTCCTGTTGGGCCCATTCATTACGTTTATATACAATAGTATACAAGATAATAATATGGAAACCAAAACAATTACAATTATTGGAATAGTTTTTCTAGTGCTAGTTATTGGTGGAGCATTCCTCATGTCAAGCACTGGAGTCGCAACTGTGGGACAATATTACAAAAAAGCACAGCTTGATTCAAGTATTTGCGATACTGCTTATTTATACCAAAATGGAAAGTGCTTGCCACTTGAAACAGGTGAACCAACTTATCTTGATTCTGAAGGATGTTGTAGATCTTGTACAGATATGGCAACTGGCCCTGACGCATGTGGTGACTGTCTTGATTTAAGCAAAAACTGTGTTTGGCAAACAGCAGAACCAATGATTGCTTGCTATGATATGACAGATCCATTATACAGCCAATTTGGAGATTGTGATGAATATTGTGACTTTTACGCACCAGGTGTAGCATGTTATAGTGGAAACTGCGGTGCTCCAGCAGCGATTTGTTAGATAGTAACAATTATAAACGAGGTAATTAACGATTATAGCGGCACAGCTAGGCTGGGGAATTAGCCCTACCTTGTTACCGCAAATGGGCTTTATGGCGGAGCTGAACACTTTGAGAGGCTTGCCAGCGGGATGTTGTCTTGCACTTGGGCGTCGAAGCATTGCCCTGTGGGATCGATGTTCCTGCGAACCTGGTCAGATCCGGAAGGAAGCAGCCATTAACAGGAATTTTTGATGCTTGCAGATCGTGGTGTGGAGCTCTTGAGCAAGGTTAAGCAACATTTTTCTGGTTAGTCCATTGAAGACTGCTGTGTCACTCTTTTTACAATACTTTCTCCAAATTCTTAAAACTCTTATTCATTGCAAACTTTGTTCCAGGGTGCTTCTTTTCTATTTTAAATAAATTATCTTCAATTGCTTTCATTAATGCGGTTTTCACTGGTTTTTTTAATTTAATAAATTCAAACTTATTCAATTTAGCATAAAGTTCAACTTCGTTTTCTGGAATATCTTTTAAAATCTTTACACTTTCTCTTATTTTTGATTTTCCCTTAAGAAGATTAAACAAAGTAGTTTTAACAACATCATCTAAAGTTTCTGAAGTAA
>CAZWSR010000003.1:0-77846 GCA_964636545.1 Candidatus Undinarchaeota archaeon | reverse complement strand
TCCCGGACTAACTTTTATTTTTCCATTACGGTTTTTCATAATTAATCCAGCTAATTTCTCATCAACATTTTTCAAATCAGCCTCAAGCAAAACAGCATATTCGCTTCCAAATTGTTCAATGAGTTTCTGGAAAACTGCATCAACTCTTGTTCCTGATGGACTCTTCACACCAAGCGAAAGTGCAATTAATTCAGAAAGTGGCAAAAGTGTTTTGAAATCATGAGCTCCTTTTAGTCTGAATCCATCTTCTCTGTCAGCTAGCTCATCAACTCTGTGCAAAACCCCTATTGTCAGTGGTTTCCCGCATTTTGGGCAGATATCTTCGTGTTTTAGCGACTCTTTTGGCTCAAAACAGACACTACACTTCCTATGGCCATCAAAATGGTACTTTCCATAGGATGGGTCTACTTCAATTGTATATTCAAAACCTTTACTTGTTTTCAAAGTATTCTGGAGTGCAGAATATGTTGGTTCAATATCTAAAATATTACATTCTCTTCCAAGTCTCCATGGCCAATATGAGTGAGTATCTGAATTAGAAACTAGTGTGAATTGGTCTAATTGCGAAAGTCGCCAATTCATTGCAGGATCGCTACTCAATCCTGTTTCAAGTGCATGAATCTTGTTAGTGTATTCTCCAAAACATTCCCTAATTGAATTAAAACCGCTTTTTGAGCCAAGAACAGAGAACCACGGAGTCCAGATATGCGCTGGAATAATTTCAATTTTGTCTGAAATTTCAAAAAGGTTTTCGCATAATTCAACACAACTTAGTCCAGAGAAAATCGGTCTGCCATCACTTGCAAGTTTTCCTCTTGGTGCAAGAAACTCATTAATTTGTTCAACAATTTCAAAACTTGGTGCAAGAAGAAGATTATGGACACGACGACCTTTATCTTCGTGCCTGTACATTTGAGAAATCTCAGCTTGCAGAACAAATTTTAATTCAGGGGCGCCGGGGCGCAGTGGAGCCGGGGCTCCGACTGTTTTCAGAAAACCGGATCCGTCTTCAGTTAATTTTTCTTTTAATTCTTCTAACCATTTTGGGTGTGTGAAATCCCCAGTACCTAATAAAGTAATTCCTTTAATACGTGCATATTTTTCCAGATTATCAATTGTTATATTCTTACTAGTAGCGCGACTAAATCTGGAGTGAATATGCAAATCTGCATAGGTTTTCATAAAATATTAACCAATATATTTCAATTCTTCATCAGTTCCTGCTTCTTCCCCTGTTCCTGGTTCTCCTTTCTCTTTCTTCATTTTCTTCATCATCTTTTCCAGATTGAGGCGGAACTTCTCTAATTCTTTTGCTCGCTTGTCAAGAGCTCCCATTTTTATATTGATTCCAAGCCATTTTCCAAGAACTTCAAGAACTTTCTCTGCAGCTTTTGCATCAATTAGTAAAGGATGTCCTGGGGTTTCTCCCATTAAACATAATGAGTTTATATCTCTGAGCTGGCTAAGTCCAACTAGCAGTCCAGATGCACCAACAATTCCTCCACGGTTTCCTTTTGTCTTGAAAACAACTCCATGTTTTCCAAATTCTTTTATGTAAGCGTTATTATTTGCTGCTCCGAAAACTTTTGGTTCTTTTAATAATCGTCCAGTAGCGTAGCCGCCAATTGTTACAAGATCTTTTACTCCAAATTCTTTTGCAACATCTAGAATCTTTTCGCAAATTTCATATTGTCCAGTTATGGTTGCGCCTTGCGCTTCTCCAATAACAAGCAAAACATCCCGTTTGCCACCCATTTTTGGAATGTAAAAGAAATTATTCGTGATAGTGTCTATTCTGCCGTCGTTTTGTATCATAACCTGTGGAGGAAAGTGCGGACTGTAGAGCTCAGCAAACTGTTTTCCATTAAATTCCTTAACTAGGTGCTCAGCAACTAATCTTCCAACTTGGCCAAAGCCAGGCAGTCCTTCAATTAGAACTGGATTGTTGAGCTTCGGTTTTTTACCACTGTATTTAATAAAAGTGTCCATTTTGTATCAAAACGAGGTAAGTTTGGGGAGTATATAAAATATTGCAAACTGAAGAAGGTTTACTCTTTCTTCATCCGTCTGTATTTAGCATACTTATCATCTGCTTTATATTTCGCTGGCTCAACAGTAACCGTATCTTTTTTGCATTTAGAACAAGAACTATCCATAGTGTATTTCCCACATTTTGGACATTGTAAAATCTTAGCCATTATTTCTGCTTCTCAACAACTGCTGTACCATTATTACCAGTCATTTCCTTGGTAACAGTTTTAGTAATCTTATCCAAACACTTCTCTAGTGTTTTGTAATCAAGTGCAGTCATCTCAATTTTGTATTTTGGAGCTCCAACATATTTGAAAACTGCTTCAATTTCTTCAGGAACCTGCTCTTTTGCTTTTGCAAGTGCATTCTTAATTGCGTCAATACCGTCAGGCCCATTTGCTTTCAGTTCCATGATCACTTTAATTGAAACTTTTGGAATTGTAACATGTTCTTCAGAAATTTTTCCAAGTGCTTTCACCCATTTCTCTGAAATTCCCATATCTTTCAGAACTTTTATTCCATCTTTCTTTATCTGTAGTAAAGCATCATATGCTCCATCAAAATTATCATCAAGTTGTTTCAAAATTTCTTTTACTGCATCTTTGTCTTTCAAATCCTCTGCAGCTAGCTCAACTAATTTCTGTGCTTTCTGGTCTTGTTTTCGTGCATCAACAATTAGTTTTCTCTGTGATGCATTTACACTTTTCAGTGAAAGATCAACATGGCCTTTGTGCTTGTCTACTCTCAAAACCTTAACAATTAGCGTCTGCCCTTCTTTTGCATATTCTCTAATATTCTTAACCCATTTAGCAGAAATTTCAGAAACATGTATCATTCCTTCTATTCCTGGGAAATCATTTAATTTAACAAAAACTCCATATGGAAACACTTTGCTAGCTACGCCCATTACAATTTCTCCGCTTTCAGGCAGTTTTGTTGGTTTTTTCTCGTTATGCATGGCTGTGAGTATAATAAAGGTTGGTTTTAAATGTTATTGTTCTTAAAAATAAGATTATTCCATCATTTTGACAATCTTTGCTTCTATATTTGATCGTCCGCCTGTTGGCCTAGCAAGTATTGCATCACAATTAATGCATTTTACTGTGTTTGAAGCATTTCCGAAAACAATTTGTTCGCTTCCGCATTTGCATTTTACTTTTATGAATTTGCTTTTTGGTTCCATTATTCTGTTACCTCAAATTTCTTTACTCGATATGTTTTTGAGCGTGTTTCTGAAAAATTACAATCATTACATTTGTATCTGAGATCTTGCCTCTGTGTTGGCTTTTTCCCTGATGGCATTGGTTTTGGGAAAGATCCATATCCTTCCATTTTACGTCTGAAACGCCTTTGTCCAAGAGATAGTTTTCTAGTTTGTCTTTTCTTTGCAACCTCCATGGTATGCGGTGTGTGCTTTGCGCACTTTCTACAAAACATATTTCTTACTCTTGGGACCTTCATTCTATTACCTCTGCTTTTCCTTTTTCAAGGAAGATTTCAGCGTTTTGCTCTGGAATTTCAATCACTTCGTCTTTTTTAAATGGACCATAAGTATTGAAGTCAGCTCCAAGCATTTCCGGTAGTTCTTGGAGAATTTTTACTTTTATATAAGTTGTGGTTGGGGTGTCTTCCTCAATTTCAGCTTTTTCTTCCTGTTCTGGTTGTTCTTCTGGAGCATTGACCTCAGGTTCAGCTTCAATTTCTTTCTCTACGTCTTCTGCTTCTGGTTTTTTCTCTTTTTTAGCCCCTTTCTTAACTGGTTTTTCAGCAATTTCTCGATGATCTTTAATAAGTGTAACAAGACTTTTGAAAAAGCTTTCTTCCTGGCTTGTCATTGCTTTTGTATCAATTCGCATTCCACTTCGTACTGCGGCAAGTGCTTGGCTCAATATTTTCCTCTCTCGCCTATCATAAATATCTTTTAGAATATTCTTTGCATTACGTAGTTCTATTTCTGTTAATTCATCTTTCGGCTTTCTATCAAGATACTCTTCAACATTTCCATAAAAAGAATTATCCAGCTCTACAAGCTTTTCACTCTTTCTCTCATTATACTGTATCCCACGTAGTGCATCGTAAGTCAATACATCAGTCATTTTTGGTTATATCTATCCTCGTTTTTCGTTATTGGTTGTTCGTTATTCGTAAACGAAGAACGAATTACTAAAGACGAGCAATGATTCTTTCTCCCTCTGTCATTTTTTCTGTGTCTTCTCCTTTTTAACCCTTTTCTTTCTTCTGCTTTTCGCTGCCCGCTTTGCTCTCCCAAGAGTATAAGTTACTGGATTCTGGATTGTTTTGCAAAACTCATCTGGCAAACATATTCCATAGTCTTGATAAAATCCAGGATTTTTGCAATTTGGTGCCATTTGCGCTTTTGGTTTTGAAAAATGATGTTTAACTCCTGCTGTTATTATGTTTTCATTCAGCTGTGGCTTGTTTTTGGTGTTCCATTCCAGTGCCATTTTCAGAACATCATCATGTTTCCATCCAATATTTTGCAGAAAAGCACTTAGAACAAATATACTTCGCTTTTTCCCATCTTCCAAACCCCCTAAAATCTTTTGAATGCAAGGTGGGAAATAAGCCGGCGGAATAGCGTTTTCAGGAACTTTGAATTCTCCTAAATTCGCACTTGGTTTGTCTTTTTCTCGTCTTGAATCCCAGAACACAGCACTTCTCAAAAGTTCCACTGCCTCGTTTTTCTCAGTATCAATTTTCAGGAAAGGCATGGTTTCTTTTACATTCTCTGGTTTTGCATCCTCTGGTTTGAAGTTTTCCAATTCTTCTTTTGTAATTACTTTGCTTGTTAGCCAAGTTTTTGGATGTAATGAATACGGCATTCTGAACATGTGTCTGCTTGCCGCAACTGCAGCATCTAATTTAATTATTTTTTCTGGTTCTTCACCAAAAGCTGCTCTCAAATCCTTGTTAATAAAATATGCCAGATATTCAATAATGATTTTCGGAACTCTTGGATATTGTTTTTCAATATTACCAATCCCAGTTATGCTTTCTGGAAATGCCTCAAATGACACACCAATATGAAATCCACGGTTTCCTGAGAATTTTATTCCATAATTTTTAATTCCAAATTGTTCAAGTGCTTTGCAGAGTATTATTGCTGTTTTTCTTGAATAATCAAGACCACTGTCACAATCAATATCAATAATCAGGTCCCATCCAGTTCGGTTATGGTCAAGCTGTTCTCTCTGCATACCTGTGTTTAATCCAAGTGGATTTTTCCAACGTTCAACTGAGCAGTGAAATGAAACTGCATTTTCCTTAATCATTTGCAGTAAATCTTGCTCATAAAAAACAGCATTTGGTCGTTTTCCAAAACCGCCATTCGGGAGTGATTGAACTACCTCACGGTCTTCAGCGATTTGCGTCATAGCTTTCAAAATTTCTGGCTGAGAATAATACTTCTCTATTTGTGCGCGATACATTCCCTCTCCCGATTAAACTAGTAATTCTGTTGTTTAAATTCTTTCAGGTTCTCAAATATCTGAAAACCTATCTTTCATCTTCTCAACAATATCTGGCAAAGTACTGTATTCCATTTCTTCTGCAGACAACCTATGTGGTTCAAAAGGACCGTGTCTTCGCATGTAATCAGAAATGTCATTAGCTTTCTTCCTTGCATTGTTAAATGAAATATCTGCAAACAAATCCTTTGGTCCGATAAGTTTGCCGTTGCAGATTTGGAATCCAAGTGCAATAATTCGTGGTGGTCCGTCAAAACGACCAATTACTGCATCTTGTTCAGAAACAGGCATTAAAGGTCCTCGGTGTGAGCCTCGCATAAATCCAGCAACTAAGTGCGGGAATGTGAATGGTTCAATAACTTCACCAACAGCTGGGAATCCGCTCTGGCATCGCACAATTGCGACTGGGTCGTCTTTTCCAACATATTTTCCAGCAATATGTGATAGTTTTTCAGTGCAAACAACTGCAGCGATTTCCTTATCTTTCTTTCTGAAAACTCTCTTAACAACATAAGTTGGGGTTGTTCCAATAAGTGAAAGCAAATCATAAACTTCCTCTGGAGTGTCTATCATGATTTTCTTACCTTTCTTAATGTCATGAACTTCAAATGTGAAACCGTCATGAATATTTGGGTCAATTACGAGTCCTGCAGTATTGAATGCATCTGCGAAAATCTTGTACATTGGCAAATTAAATGCAGCTGGCTCTGTTTTGTCAGCGCAAAAAACAATAATTGGGTCTGAACCCCTTTCCTCAAACTCCATTTCAGCAACACCAGGGCCCATTCCCTTAACATTTCCTGAAAAAGCGTCTTTCAAAAGATCCTGTCCTGCTCCGTAAAGCTTCAATTCTTTTGCTTTATTAGCAGCTTTATTGAATCCGTCCCAAGCAAGCTTGTGAACTTCTTCATTGTCAACACCTTTAAAGTGAGACATTATGAATTCAATATCGTCACCACAGCGGGTTAGGTAGTAATCATTGATTACACCATCCTCTACAGCTTTGTTCAGGTGCTCGTCACAAACCTGTATTAGCTGTTCTGGGGCTTCAACATGGCCAGGTAAACTGCCCACATCTGCTTTAATTACTGAAATAGTTGTTTTAGTCATTTTATACTCGTTTTTCGTTATTGGTTGTTCGTTTTTAGTTTACGAAAGACG
The DNA here is from genome assembly GCA_964636545.1 of Candidatus Undinarchaeota archaeon. GTDB lineage: Archaea > Undinarchaeota > Undinarchaeia > Undinarchaeales > UBA543 > UBA543. The sequence goes on along the minus strand of CAZWSR010000003.1, from coordinate 71,166 downwards.
AATAACGAACTACTAATAACTTATCCTATTTCTACAATACTAGGTATTTAAGGGTTTCTTAAAATTGTTCTATACAGGGTTTTATTGTTCTCTAAACTTCAACCCCATCATCCTGTAAGCTAATTTAGCAGCTAAAAAATCAGGAGCAACCATCCCTTCTATCGGGCTTAATTCAGTAATATCAAAACCAATAACATTCCTTCTCTTAAAAACAAGCTCCAAAAACTCTAAAATCTCATCCCACAACATCCCACCTGGCTCAGGTGTTCCAGTAGCTGGCATAATACTTGGATCCAGCACATCTAAATCAAGTGTAATGTAAACATCATTTCCAAGTCCTTTCAAAGCTTTTTCCTGCCAACTCTTGCAGGTTTTCATTTCATGAGCATAGAAAATATCATAATTGTGTTTTTTGATAAGTGCTTCTTCATCCTCACTCAAACTTCTAATACCAACTTGAACTGCTGGAATTTTCATTTTGCGAATATTTGTCATTACGCAAGCAGGCGAATTTGCACTATCTTTGTATTTGTCCCACATGTCAGCATGCGCATCTAATTGAAGAACACTCATGTCTGGATAATATTCTTTCAAAGCAGCAACTGCTCCTGGAGTTATTGAATGATCTCCGCCAATAATTACTGGAAACTTATTTGCACCTGCAACAAGAGTAACTTTGTCTTGCACTTTTCTAATAACTGTTTCTGGCTTATCATCTTCAATAGTGTGGCCAGTGTGAATAACATTTATTGCAGTATTTTGTTTGAGAACTTCGTCATACGGCTCCATGTTCTTGCTAGCTTCAAGTATTGCATCAGGTCCTTTCTCAGCTCCAGCTCCCCAAACAGGTTCTCCGCCATAAGCAACAGGAAGTACAACTATTTTTGAACCTTGCCAGTGTGAAAATTGTTCAGGCAGTCCAAGAAAGTTGTGTGGAATATCCATGATAAAATGATTAGTATTGGATTATAAAATAGTTTCTACTTCTTAAAGAGGTCTTCTGTAAGGTACTTTATTAGCTGTTTTCTTCTTAACAATACTATATATCTCATCAAGCCTTAGCAGGAAGTCTGCTTCTCCTCTTGTTAGGTTTCTTGCTAAATGACTAATAGAGTGGTTACTTATCTGCTTAGTACAGTTTTCCCAAGTTATATCCATAGACATTCTGAACAAAATCCTGCTGAACACTTGAGCAATCTCATTTGCAACTGCGTTGTTTCCAACCCACTTTCCCTCCCCCCCACTTTTCTTAATGTAATAAAATAGTAGAAGTTGACTAATTCCTGGTCCTATTTTTTTGTAGTTGTAATTATTTGTTATGTATTTTAGAACTTTTTTCCTATCTATCTTTTTTTCATCACATTTTTTCAAGAAGGTTTCAAGTTCTCCATTTGTAACCTCTTTCCTCTTCAATGAAATTTTGTTTATATCTTCTACATCAAACTTGTATTTTTCCTTATCAAGCTTTTTCAGGATTTCTTCTTTCAAGTATTCTTTATCTATGAAATCTTCTCTGAAATAGACAGGTTTTCTTCCCAGCTTCATCCACCCTCTTATCTTACTCTCACCCAACCCTGTTTTGTTTCTTATCTTATACACAGGATATCCATACTCCATCATCCTCATCACAATAAAATAATCCTTATTGTCTTCTGTATATCTTTTCTTAAGGGGGACAATCTCTTCATCAATTATTGATTGCACCTTGACTTTTGGATACACCTTTATTTTCACTCTTCCTACTTGAGTCCAATTCGCTGAATTGTTTATACCCAAATACTTGTCCACGATTGTTGGAACAATTTTGTATTTCTTCATTTCCATTGCAAGGAAGTATGTTATTCCTTCTCTGGTCAGAGTCTCTCTAATTTCCAAGACATATGGCTCAATATCTTTTTCATAATCTCTTCTAAACTTCTCCAAATGAGCTTTCCTGTCGCCGCTTGCCCAGTGGCCTGCACGGTCTCCAGTAATCCCAAGTTCTTTTGCTATTCTCTCATATGCTACTTCATATTTTGTATACACCTCTCTGAAAATAAAATACTTCAAATTCTCGCCCAGCCTCTTTTTCTTGATTTTTCTTCTACAATAATTAACTGCACATCGTATCCGCTCCTTATTGTAAAAATTTTCAACAATCCCTTTTGGTTTAGACCTGTTTGTATACCAGGTAATGATTGTAGCATATTTTATATTTCTTAATGTGGATGCTGTTTTTAGCGAAATCCCTGCCCTTTGAAGAGCTTTTGCAACAAAATACTCGTAATATTTTGTGGTGTAAGAATTCCTAATTTTATCAAGCTCTTCTTGAACTACTTTAAACTCTTCTTGTGTTATTTCAGGATTTTCAAGAATTTCTTCTGGTGTTCTCTCAAGTAGTCTGTTAACTGTTTTCTCATGCAGTTTTGCATGAACCCACACATGCTCTTTTACAATTCCGATTTTTTTCAGCTCTTTCACTAGAAAATATTTTATTCGATCATTCATATGAGTAAATACTTTCGTTTTTTCAATATAAAACAGTTTCCTTACTCACTTTCAATCCGTGGCGCCAAAACTCTACACTTCTTTGTAAATATCCTTCCTGTGGCCTAATGTTGTAATATTCATTTTATTTTCTGCTGAATATATGTCAATAATAACTCTAAAATCACCGACACGTAACCGCCATCCGTTATCTCCTTTTAGTTTTTTCAGGTAAAGAAACGGGTTTTCAGCACATTCACGAACTTTTCTAATAATTTCTCTAATCCATTTTGTTTCTAGTTTTTTGAGACATTTTTTTGTTTTAGGATCCCACACGATTTCATAAGTCATTAATACCAAGTTCCTTCAAAAGTTCATCTGTACTTATTGTTTTTCCAAGCTGAAAATTCTTTCTTGCTTCTTTGATATCTTGCATAACTTTCTCCTTCAGTTCAGGTTCCTTACTAAGATTTTCAGAAACTTGTATTAGCTGAACTACCACCTCATCATAAGTCGCTCTTGGATAAGGCTTAAGCTCGTCAAGACGATGTTTTGTGTTTGTGTCAAGTTGAATTGTTGTTGGAGTCATTATAGCTCACTATAGCTTGCTATAGTATTTAAAACTTTCTAAAAATAGATGTGCTTAGCCGTATATAACTCTTCATTAACTCTTGTGAGTTTATCGAGTTGTTTTATTCTGATTCTATCCTAGGAGCCAAAACAAATCCTAATTGAACTTTATCAACAACTGTAAAGTCCATTCGCATTGGATAATCATTTCCAAGTTTAATTGTAACTGAGTCAGCTAATTTAGCTGCTTTTGACATCTTTCTCAAATAATCAAGTGGAAAAGTGCTCTTCACATGATCTTTTGCATTCAAACCAACAAGTGCGTCATTTCCTTTTTCAAGTTTCAATTCAGCTTTTCTTGAATCACCTTCAGTCCTCATTATAAAATTATCAGGATCTGCTTCAAGTGTTACTGCATCTGAAATCAATTCAGCATCGCTAATACCGTCTTCCAAAATAACACTTCTAATCTGAACATCAACTGGGAACTCAAGATTTGGTGTTTTTGCTTCGTGTTTCAAATCCAATAACGGAACTTTGAAAGCTCTATTAAATCCGCCTGCAAATGAAATATGTAAAGTATTGTCTTCCAGTTCCAAAGTAATTGTGTCAGTTGCTTTTGCTCTTTTCAAAATATTTGTGAACTCTACAATATTAACTCCAATTCCAACATCTTCTTCAACAGTAAATTCTGAAAAAGCACTTGAAAGAATTTTCATGTCAACCATTGCAACATTTGCGGAGTCCATGCTAGTAAGCTCCATTCCGTTCTTAGTTACTCTGAAAACTCCTTCATTGAGCAAGTTAGAAACAGCATTTATGCTGTCCTTTAACAATTCTGAATCTTGTATTACTGCTTTGAATTTCTTCGCCATTAATCTCTCTCCCTCTGTATAATATTAATCCCATTCCCAAATAGGACATGCCTCTACGGTATGTAGTTTAACTCAACTAAAATCCGTTAAAGGCAAAGTATGAAATTATTGCAGTTATCACAACGATAAGGCCAACCATTAATAATGGTCCAAGTCCGCCTGAGAACAGGTAGACTGCGCTTTCTGTAACCATGTCAAGACCGAATGCCTTGGTTGGCTGGTTTACACATTCTCCTTCTTCGTCTTTGCTTGTTCGTGCGTAAACAGCGCTCATTGTCATCATCATGACAAGAACTGCAACTAATATTATTGCGTATTGCTTTTTCATCATAACCCTTGTGTCTTAATCTTCTTATATACCTTTTCATCCATGGAGTTTATGTCCTGAATGAGTTCTGAGCTAAGTACTAGCTCATTATTCATGTTCGTTGGTCTGCCAAAAACCCGTACGAGTGTTCCTTCTTTATGATTTTCTTGAGTATCTACTTTTATGCTGTTTTTGTCATACTCAAGCGTGAAACCACTATCATCCGGTTTAATAACTCGCCCTATCACACGGATTTTAATATCCGTTTCAGTAACCTCTGGAATGCTCTTCTCTACAGCTGGTGCTCTTCTAGGTTTGTCCATTTCACTTTTTGAAGCTTATCAATATTGATTCTGACATTACAAGTAATATTATTCCAATAACTACCAGAACAAGTGCGCCTTGCGCTTCAGTGAACCGCTTTGCCATCAGAAACGCGCCCCAGATCATCCCGAAGGCGAAAACTATTCCGCCTGCAACGAGCATTGATTCCCATACTTTTGAGTGTTTTATTGAAGCCATTTTAACATCAAGTTTGGAGTAATTGTTTTGAACTTATAAATGTATCGTGTATCTCTGTTTCAGTGAATTCGTGGAGCCGGAGCGCCGTACGGCCCTGCGGAGCCCCGGATTCACGGAACTAACTATATTCCCGCCAAGTATTTCCGCACTTTGTGCATCTGTAAAATCTAGTAGGTGCTTCGTCAGCAGATCTTGTTTGCTCAAGCCACCAGTACGCTTTCTTATTGTGGCATTTCTGGCACTCATTATCGGTTTTTGGCAGTGCAACTGAGTTTTCATCAATAACTGCAACTTCTTCAACTTTCTCCTGAACTTCTGTGCTTGTGTGAGCATCTTCATCAGCGCCTTCAACATATTTGCACTTTGGGCAGACAAGCTCCATGTCATCAGTTCCTTTTTTTTCACGCGGTTGCATCATTGCACCACATTTTGGACAGAATTGCATTTTGGTTAAAGGTATCGGGGTTCGGGCATCGGGTATCAGGAACTGTTATCCTGAACCCTGATCCCTGTTACCTGACACCTGTTCTAGCTCCTCCCTGTAATTTTCATAAACGCGATTTTAACATAACCTAACATTGGAACTCGGAAAACTGCTCTTCCTTGCAAAGCCCCTTGTGTTACAATTGGAATACTATCATCCTGATCAACATCCATGTTATTGTCACCTTTTGTTCTTAATCCATCATCTGTGACTTCAATAACTCTATGGATTATCGGCTCCATATTGCCTGATTTGTAAACTATTACATCTCCGCTACCAATCTCTTCTAATGGAACCCCATTAACAAAAACTATATCTCCTTTGTTGATTCCTCTTCCAAAATCCCATTCTTCTCTATCTGCCTCATCATATTTTCTATCAATAAACCATGTTTCATAACTAATGGGATCGTCATGTTCCATACTACTTGAAACAACAGCAACAACTGGGTAGTCTGTGTGCATTGCCATTGACATTCCTTTGTTTGCTCCAACAGCGATTAGGTAACCTATGAAAATATATGCAAGCGTTTCTAAAAAGCTCTTTGTCTTTTTGCTAAGTTTTATTTTCAAAATAATCTTCCCCAGCTTTGTAAGAATTAGTTATTACAGTTTATATAGATTTTTTGAACTTGCTTCCAAAGTCAGCTGCGATTTTTTCTAGTGCTGCTGCTGCTTTCTTCACTGCAGTTTTTGGTGAACCTGTTTTTGTTCTAATAACTAGAATTGGGTTGGATGTCATTGGGTGATCCACTCTGTATGATGCACTGTCAATACTCTTATCTTCATTACAAATATCTTTCAGTACATTTGTTAGAGTGTGTGTTTCTCCAACAAGTTCAACCTCAAGAAGGTCTTTTTCATCTTTTAAAATTTTTAGTTCCATTTTATTACCTCTATTCTGAGTTTTTGGGTGTTTATAAGTTTATCCAATTGGTTCAGGTAGTGGGTAGTGGGTGGTAGGTAATTGGCTTAAAATCGGTCCAATTTATAATTTTCACATCCAATTAGTTATCCACTTTTTCAAACTATTGAGTATTCCTCTCTTATCTTTTTCAACTGGTTTTCTTAGCATGTATAAACGATGTTCTTTCTCATCTCCAAACTCCTCACCAAAGTTACTAACCATCACTTGTTTTGTCACAGGTTTTATTTTTGTATATTTTTTCTTTTGTATGAACTTATGTAGAAGTTTTTTCTGCTTTCTATCCAAGTTCACTAGTGAACCATACTCGCCACTTATCATCATGACTCCACCTGGTTTCAGGACTCTGTCAGCTTCACTTAGAATATTCTTTGCGTTTTTGTCGCAAATTGTAAGAACATAATGCATCTCAACCCTGTCAAAAATTGAAGTGTCAAACGGAAGTGTCTTGTAATTTGTTTCCAGAATTCTCATACCTAAATTCTTCCTCTTCAGTTTTTGGAGATCATTTTCGCAGAATTCCTCAACTGTAATCATATCTTCTACAGTTATAAATGGTAGATCAATAGCTGTTACAAACCATTTCTTGTTCTTTGACAGCTCAACACATGGTAGAAGTATTTTTCCAAACCCGATTTCTTTTTCAATATCTCCAATTGCGCCAATATCGATTATCAGTTTCTCGTAGTCATCTTTAATATTCTTTATATTCACCTTACTTTCATATGTAATAACTTCATTCTGTTTTAGTTTTTCGTTTTCAGTTTCAAAACTCATATCTTATTATTAGAATCTATCTAATTTATATTTTTCCCATTCTCTAATTCCCAGAACAATCTCTAATTCCTGCGGAGTTAGTAGCGGCTTGTCATAATTTCCAGAATCATCAATAGCAATTCGCGGACAAGCTGTGTTTACATATGCATCAAATCCAAATCCAAGTAGTTTTTCTGGGCTAATGTAGTCCATCACAAGAATTTCTGCTTGCTTTCCTTTCTCTTCACACATCTTTTTCAGTTTTTCAGCCAAGTCCATTCGGTTCTGACCTGGTTTTATGCTGACCAGAATACCGAACTTCTGAGCCCCGGCGCCCCGGCGCCCCGGCGCCCCCTTCACATTCTCAATTTTTGCAAATCGTTTTCTTAAGAATTCCTCTTTTTCATCATCTAAAATCCTAATTTGGTCAAGCTCAGGATCAGCAATGTAAACTTTTTTGCCTGTTGCAAGTGCAATTTCAATTGCGTGGAAGTTTCCAGTACCAATGTAAAGATATGCATCTGCATCAGCAATAACTCCTGGGTCGCATCCAAGAATCTGTCCATCATATTTTGAACGAGTTCCTGCTTTTCCAATAACAACTTCTTTTCCAGATTTTTCCAGAATTTCTTTAATTTTATCAAGTTGTTTGATGTGTTGCAGTGTAGTGGTTAATACAATCTTTTTTTCTTCAATTTCCTGTCCAGCTTTCTCAACAATTTTTGAAATATCCAAGTCAGATTCATATTCAATGTAAACTGTTGGAATTTTTTCTTCAATTCCAATTGTAGAATGCCCAACATGAATTAGCAAATCGCAACCAAGTCGGTCTGCTTCAAAATCCCATAAATCACAAGCTCCATAGCATGGATCAGCGAAAATATAAACTTTTGCTCCAGTTTTCTCAATTTCTTGTGCCCACTCAACTGCCTTGTTCTTCAGGCCTTCTGGAACCTGCAGTCCTATCTTCTTTGCTCCTTTTTCCTGAACTGCTTGTAAAATCTTGTCTTGCATAATAAATTCCTTCAAGTTATGGTATAAAAATGTTAGCTATTCTTCTTCCTTCCCTTCCTCGTCCTTATCATGCCTGAAAAATCCAGTTACTTTTTCTCCAATTTCTTCAACTTTATCTCCAATATCTTCAACAACATCTTCTACTTTCTCAATAAATCCATTATCATCGTCATCCTCGTCGTCTTCGTCATCATCTTTTTTTGGAAGTTGTGCTGGAGGTGAAAAATGGGGTAGGTTCTCTTGCTTTTTCTCTGATTCTTCTTTAGGTGGCATAGGGGCTGGTGCGCTAGGTGGTTTCGGTTCTACATGGCTTGGAGTTTGTATTTCAATTGGTTCAGTGGTTTGGGGTTGTGGGTTTGGAGTTTGAGGTTCTGTTTTCGTCTCTACGTCTATACTCCGCTCCGTCGCCCCGGTTTCACTGCGCCCCGGAGCCCCTGATTCAATTTCATCCTTAGCTAAAGTAATCTTACTCTCTTCCTGAGCAACCATTTTCATTGTCTGCACAGCAACATCTGGATTTGCACTTATTGAAGTAATTCCTTTCTCAACTAAAACTTTGATAATCTCTGGCTTTGTGCTAGGTGCTTGTCCGCAAATTGAAACAGTAATTCCTGCATTATTTCCTAATTTTATCAAACGTGCAATTGATCGCATAACTGCTTCATCTCGCTCATCAAAATAACCAAGTTTCTCAAGCAATTCAGAATCGCGGTCTGCTCCCATTGTCAATTGAGTTAAATCATTACTGCCAATTGAAAATCCATCAACAAGTTTTGCAAATTCGTCAGCAAGAATAACAACTGAAGGAACTTCTGCCATTATCCATAATTTCAAGTCCTCGCCGCGCTCAAGTCCTTCTTCTTTCATCAGTTCTGTAACTCGTGTAACATCATCAAGTTTTCTAACAAACGGTAACATTATTACAATATTCTTGAAACCAGCATCACGCACCTTCTTCACAGCTTTCAATTCAAGCTTGAATGCCTCTTTGTATTTGTCAGAAGTGTATCTTGAGCATCCGCGCCATCCAATCATTGGATTATCTTCAGGATCTTCAAATTTATCTCCACCTTTCAAGTCATGGTACTCATTTGTTTTCAAATCACTTAGTCGCAGAACAACTGGTCGTGGATTAAATGCTTCAGCAACTTGCTGAATTCCGTCAGCTAATTTGTCAATAAACTCCTGCGATGCTCCACGTTCAATCATTGCAAGTGGGTGCTCACCAATCTGCGAAGCAATTAAAAATTCTTCTCGCATCAAACCAACACCGTCAACTGGCAGTGCAGCAACCTCTTTTGCCTTGCTTGGAATTCCTAAATTAACATAAATCTTTGTTTTTGTTGGGATTTTGTCAGCTGTTTCAAGTTTTATTGGTTCTGTGCTTGCATTTGCTTTTATTCCAGGGTAAACAACTCCTGCTTTTGCATCAACTGTGACTTCTTGATCATCTTTCAAAACTTCAGTTGCATTTTCACTTCCAACAATACATGGTATTCCAAGTTCTCGTGAAACAATTGCAGCATGACAAGTTACTCCACCTTCATTTGTGACAATTGCACTTGCTCTTTCCATTGCTGGAACCATATCTGGGCTAGTCATTTTAGCAACAAGCACATTTCCTTTTTCAACTTTTGTTAATTCACTAGCATCGTGAACAATCTTCACTTTTCCGCCGCCAATTCCTGGGCTTGCGCCAAAACCTTTTACTAAAACATCGCCTGTTGGTGCAGTGGTTTGAGGTTTTTCAGCTACTGCCTTCTGCCCACTACCTACTGCCTTTCCATCTTCATCCCCTAAAGTCGTAACTGGCCTTGATTGCAAAATGAAAAATTCACCACTATCAATTGCCCATTCAATATCTTGTGGATAATCATAATGCGCCTCAATCTTCTTCCCAAACTCAGCAAGAGTTTTAACTTCCTCATCAGTAACTGAGCTCTTATTCGCGGTTTCGTCAGTCAAAGTCACTTTTGTTGTGTTTCCTTCTGCAATATCTCGGGTGTACATGAAGTCCTTTTTAGAAACTTTACTTTCTGTAATTTCTTGTGTTTCTTTATCAACAAGGAAGTGATCTGGAGTAACTTGTCCGCCAACAATTGCTTCTCCAAGTCCCCAAGCAGAGTCAATTGAAATTTTTGAGCGGTCATTATCAACTGGATTTACAGTAAACATAACTCCTGACTTGTCTGAGTCAATCATTTTCTGAACAATAACTGAAATCAGAACTTTCTCATGCTCAAAACCTTTTTTCACACGATAATAAATTGCTCTTGCTGTAAACAATGAAGCCCAGCACTCTTTTACTGCGTGGATTAGGTTGGTTCCACCTTTCACATTCAAGAAAGTTGCTTGTTGGCCTGCGAAACTTGCGCCTGGCAGGTCCTCTGCAGTTGCTGAAGAGCGCACTGCAACAAATTCTCCTGGTTCTTGCCCTGTTCCTGCAATTATAATATTATCAGTTGATTCAATTTTTTCATACTCGGTTTTGATTGCTTCCTGCACTTCATCTGGCATTGGAGAACCAGTTATCATACTTCCAATATCTTTTGATGCCTTCTGCAGTTTGTCATTATCCTCAACATCCAAGTCCTTTAGAATTTCGTTTATGTCTTCATTCAGATCTGCCTCGTCAATAAATTTCTTGTAGGTTTGTGCAGTTAAAATAAAACCTTCAGGCACTGGCATTCCAGCAGCAGTCAGCTCACCAAGGTTTGCTCCTTTACCTCCAGCTACGCTGATGCTTTTTTTATTCAAATCTTTGAACCATACAATATAATCCATGTTTTATCTTAATCGCAGTAGTAATCGCGGGTTTAAATAAATAGTGGGTAATGTGAGTTTCAGTTATTCACGACTCTCCGTCTGTAAATCCAAGATCATCAAGATCTCCTGTTGTATATGGGATCTTTAGTTCAACTCCATTTGCCTTATCATCTGTTTTGTTCAATCCTATTCTGTTGCCCCATAACTCATATCCTTCTCTATAAAATAAAGCATAACCCATTTGTATCTTCATTTTATTGTTCTTAAATGAGCTTTGAAAACGAGGGTAGATATGTATTCCTCCATGGAATTTCAACTCTCCGTTCTTTTTCTGCTTAATGTTTTTTACTCCTATTCCACAATCCATACTTTTTGATAATTCAATAAGTTCTCCTGCGAAATCATACAAATCTTCTCCAAGAATCAGGCCCTTTGGATTCTTTGATGTTTTGAATTTCAAGTCAAATTTTGCACCTAAAAAAGATGAGCAATCTTCATGTTGTACTGCTAAATGTTCTCCATAGATTCGATCAGCCTTGTATTCCAAATTTCTTTTGTTGTCTATCTTTGCTATAATTATCGTAACACTCTCATACTCTGCACTAATTACCTTTCCTTTGTCCACTTGTGTCCATGGTTCTAGTAGAACTTTCCAGCCATCTATTTCTTGTGCAAATAATCCATAAAATCTTTCATTTCCATCCACTCTTATTGGTTTTACTCCTTTCACAAGTTTTGAAATAAATTTTTCTTTGTTAACAAATTCTGCAATGGTCCGTTCATTTCTTTCCCATGCATCTGTATCTCCGTCATGATCCCAGTCTATTTCAACTTCCCTCTTTTTTTCGTCCTTGTCTCTTATGTTAGTCTCAAGTTTTTCAAGAATCGTATCAACTACCTTCTCGTTATTAAATTCCTCAAATTTTCTTCTCCAGGATGGTGTCATGGCTATTCCTTTAACTTTTTAGTATAAATTCTTTTAGAAATCTGCTTTATTCCAATACCTTCTCAATAGTGGTACTGCATCTTGCTGGGAATTTCATATTTGCTCTTCGTAGTGCATCTTTTGCAACAACTTCACTGCCTTTTGGAACAAACAAGCTCATAATCTTCTCTCCGCGTCTAACACGGGCTGCCATTCCAATAGGTCTACCAAAAGATTTGCTCATACCACTTGAAAATCGGTCTGCACCAGCACCAGTAGCCATTGAGTTTTCCCTCAAAATGTGGTGTGGGTACTTTCTAATAAGTAAATGAAAATTCTGCTCGCCAAGTTTGGTTGCAAGTGTTTTTCCAGCGCTAATACGAGCTGCTTCCAGAGCTGTGTGCTTTATCTGAACATCATTCTCTGGTGCAAGTGAAAGTTCAATATCAAATTTGCTTTTCCTGTTTCCTGTGTGGAAGTGGTGAATTCGTAGTCCTGGAACTCCTTTTACATATCCTTTTCGAGGCTTTCGCTCACTCTTTCTACAGTTCGGCCTTGAATCGAACCTTGCGTAAATTCCTCCTCTTCGTTCACCCATTTTTATTTGTCCTCTTGGTTAAGGTTTCAGCCCTCGGCCTTCAGCCATCAGGTCCTGATGGCTGACTGCTGACACCTGATGCCTCTTATCTTATTCTGGAATACATGAAATTCATGAACATCCCAAGTTTTGACATTGAACCAGTAGCTGGCACATCATCATCGTCATAGTCGCCTTGTTTTTTCTTTCTCTTGAACAGGCCTTTCTTCATTTTCTTCTGTTCTTCTGCTTTTTTCTTCCTAGCGGCTTTCTTTATGGCTTCCTCAACGCTTTTAAGGTTTTTGTTTGTGTTAGGAATACCACAAGTGTTACCTACACCAATCACTACTATATTTGAACCTTTCGGTGTGGCTTCTACTCTCATTCTAAGTAATCCAGTTGCCTTGTCAATTGCTTTCAATACATTAATTGTCATTGGCTTAATTGCCTGGAAAGGACTCATTTTTATTGCAACTGCTTCAACTGGAACACCTAAAGTAACTGCAGTTGCTTCAATTTGCGATCTCTGTACTCCCGCTCCACCCATTGCAACACCTACTCCTTCTGCAACACTGCCTGTTTTCTCTCCTTCAAGCTTCTGAGCAGCGTCAATTGTGATTATTTTTGTTATTTTCCTGCCTTTGCAAGCTTTTGCAACAGCTTCTCCAAGTTTTCCAAGGCGTCCACCTGGTCCACTTGCTTTAAGGAATGTTATGTTTCTGCCCCATTTCTTTTCAGTTACTGCAACAACATCTTGTGCAATTTCTTTTCCTTCTTTGTCAAGCAAACTGGCGATTGTTAGCGGTCCTGCTGCATCTCCAATTGCTTCTCCTTTGAGGAAAGTTTCCATTCCATCATATTGTGCTTCTGCGATTTTCTCAAGTATTGGCATCTGCATCTGAATTATCATTGCGATTTGCAAGTTCTTGAATTTCTTTGCCATTTCAACATAGTGTCTAACTATTTTTGAGAGCTGGTGGAGCATGGTTGCTGCTTGCAATCCCATATTCACATTCATTATCTGCTCACTATTTGCTTTTGGCACCATTTGTTTTGCAGTTTCTTTGAACCTGTTTTCTGTGTGGTCTATCATGTGACCCAGTTTCTTAACAATTCCAAATGGATCAAGATTAATTGGGGGTATCATGAAAAAGTCAATAAAGCCTTTGAGAATTCCCTTTGGCCCACTCTGGCTATTGCTCCATTTTTTTGTATCTTTGAGCAATTGTTTCTGAGCTTTATCAGAAAGTGCCTCAAGTTTCCTAGCACTTAGTTCCAGTTTTGAAAATATCTGGTAAAAGTACAATTTAGGCAAAATAAACATGAAGATAAAAAGCATTATACCCCAGTTTATCATTGTCTGAACTGTTGATCCGCCGCCGCCCATAAGTAATGACATTTTTTTATTTACCTCTTTTTTACAGGTATCAGGTATCGGGTTTCTGGTATCAGGTTTTGTTATCCTGATGCCTGATCCCTGACGCCTGTTGCCTTCTTTATACGTTTGAGAACGCCTATTAATGTGTTTGCTTCTCTCCCAGTTACTACTGCTCTCCCTAGGAGCTTCTGGAACATGCTGTTAAATACTTTGTGTTTTTCAGCAGGATAACCACTTTTCTTAACAATACTTTTCATATTGGTATTGATTAGTGATTTCTCCTTTGAATTTGCTAATCGCACTGTTGCCCCACTGCTCACTGCCCCCTGCCCACTACCTGCAAGTTCGTACAGCACTACTGCAACAGCGTGTGACAAATTCATGCTTCTGTATTTTGGAGAAGTTGGGATTGTTGTGATGATATCACATTTCTCAAGAAATTCATTTGACAAGCCAGAAGGTTCTGGACCAAACACAATTGCTATCTTTCCAGTTGGCCGGAGCGCCGTGGATCCGGAGCGCCGTTTCTGTCCAGCGGCGCCCCCGCGCCCCGGTGCCCCAAATTTCTTTTTCAACTCTTTCAGTGGCGTTGTCATTCTCAAAAAATAATCATCCTTTTCTGTTGCTTTGCAACTTGTTCCAATTACATAATCATATTTCTTAAAATCAAACTTAGTTACTGTTTTTGCTTTTTCCAGAACATCTTTTGCATGAACAGCCATCATCCCAGCTTCAGCTGTAATCTTTTTTGGATTAACAAATTCCAATTTACTAAATCCAAAATTCTTCATAGCTCTGCAAACTGAGCCAATATTCCCAGAATAATGTGGTTCAATTAAGACAACTGTAATCATTTCTTCCCCAAAATATAATCTCGAATTTTCGTGTTTCCGCAAACCAGCAAATCACTTGCAAGAAGCTCATTTCCTTTGTAAATTGTTTCATTGCCAGTAAAGTCAGTAATCACTCCACCTGCTTCCTTGATAATGAAATTTCCTGCAACAACATCTAAATATCTTTTTGATCCAGCGTAAATCAAAGCATCAAATCCGCCACTTGCAACTTTGCAGTAATCAATTGCAACTGCTCCAGCCATTCTGGAGTGTCGTGCTGTGTGAAAAACATCTGTGATTTTTTTAATACTATCAAAATTTGCACCATACGAGCATTCCAGCATAACGTTTTCAGGTGTTTCTTTCTTGCTTGTGTAAACTCTGTCTCCATTTTTGAAAGCACCTTTGCCAAGCATTGCATAATATTCTGATTTGCTTACAAAATTTTTAGTGTAGCCAACAACATCAATATTCTTTTTTGCATCTAGAACGGCGATTGAAGTTCCAAAATAACCAATTCCCATTTTGAAATTGAATGAGCCGTCCAGCGGATCTGCAAATACTAAATAATCTGGTTCACCTTTCCCGATTTTCACAACTCCTGCTTCTTCTGTGGTTAATTTGATGTTTTCATTTGTTTTTTTCAGGTGTTTGATAATAATGTCCTCAGCAATCTTGTCAACCTGCATTGTCATATCTCCGCCATAACCTCGTCCAATCTCCTCAGTCCCTGTATTGCGTTTGTAATAATGCATAACCTCTCTTGATGCCTCATCGCCGATTGCTTGGCAGGTTGCTAGCCATTCCTGATTTTTCATAATTTAGAGTTAATTGTTTGGTTTAAATTAGTTTTGGGTCAGCTACCAAATATCTTTATAATATAACAACCTTTCTGTCTATTTTATTATATCTCTTGTTTTTCCTTTCACAACTATTACAAATTCTTTATCATTCTTACATTTTTCACATTTCGCCACTGCGTGTTTCCTAACTCCTTTTTTACTTTTCGCTGATAATCTACTTTCTCAGTATATTCAAATTGCCCTGCAAATGCTCCGCAGATTCTACAATTAATTGTTGCAAAGTTTTTCTTTTTTTCTTTCTTGCTGTTGTTATCTTTTGCTCTTTTTCCTTTTCTTACCATTTTTACCTTACCAGTATCTTTATATCATATCTACCTTTTTATATTTTATTATATGGCAATTGAAGACGAAATCAAAGAACTTGAAGAAGAACTTGTAACAACCAAGTACAACAAAGCTACTCAGCACCATATTGGGAAAATTAAAGCAAAACTCGCTAGATTAAAAGAGCAATTAGTAAAATCAGCAAGTGTTGGAAAGGCGCAGGGTCTTGGTTATGGTTTAAGGAAAACAGGCGACGCTACTGTGATTCTGGTCGGCTTCCCGTCTGTTGGAAAGTCAACTCTTCTTAATCAGCTCACAAATGCAGAATCTCCAGTTGGCGCCTACGAATTCACAACTCTCAATGTTGTTCCAGGTATGATGAATTACAATCATTCTAAACTCCAGATTTTTGATGTTCCAGGACTTGTTTCAGGAGCTGCTGGAGGAAAAGGGCGTGGTAAGGAAGTGCTTTCAGTTATCAGAAACGCAGATTTGGTTGTTCTTTTAATTGATGCAACCAAACCAAAACAACTTGCTGAAATGGAAAAGGAGTTGTATGATGCAAATTTCAGATTAGATCAGCCAGAGCCAGCAGTTGCAGTTAAGAAAAAGATGTATGGTGGAATTACAATTGACAAGTCCAGCGCAGTTAAACTTGACAATCAATCAATAAAGGATGTTCTTACTGAATTTGGCTATCTTAATGTTCATGTTTCAGCTCGCGGAAAACTGACTTTTGATGATTTCCTTGATGCAGTTATTGGAAACCGGAAATATGTTCCTGCATTGCGGATTCTAAATAAAATTGATGCAGTTGAAATTGTTCCAAAAGTAAAACACGATTTGACAATTTCAGCTGACAAAGGTGTAAATATTGACAAGCTCAGGGAAATGATTTTCAAAAAACTAAATTTCATTAGGGTTTTCATGAAAAAACAAGGAAAGAAAGCTGATTTAGAAGAGCCGCTGATTATCAAAAAAGGTTCAACTATTGAAGATGTTTGCAAACAATTGCACAAATCATTTCTCAAGCGATTCCGATATGCTGAGGTCTGGGGTCCAAGTGCCAAGTTTGATGCTCAAAAAGTTCATCTAAAACATAAAGTCAAGGACGGAGATGTTCTTGGTTTGATTTTGGAGAAAGAATGAACAACCTTGAATTGTTCAGAATAATTTTACGATTTGCTTGCCACCAGAAAAAGAACCGCTGTTTCAAACTTGCTGACAGCTTCTCGGTTTTATGCTCAAGATGCACTGGAAATCAGTATGGGTTTTTGTTTACTCTGATCTGGCTGTTTATCTTTTATGGACTTTCAAGTGTTTCATTCTCAATCTGGCTAATCGGTTTAATGATCCTTCCAGTTGCTATTGACGGATTTACTCAGTTGTTTAAATTGAGAGAAAGTAATAACACAATTCGGTTTTTCTCTGGCTATCTTGCTGGCTCAGCAATTGCAACCAGTTTCTTTTTTGTTTTCTCTAAAGTTTTCGCAAGCGGAACAGTTGTTGCAACTATTCCAAACTGGAACTCGCTTCTTAGTTTCTTGATAGCACCAATTGTTTTTCTGATTTTTCACTTAGGTAGAAATTCTAAATCATTCAAAACATTCTCAAACGGGGCTAGTCTTTTCCTAATTTTCTTATCTATTCTTCTTTCACTTTCTCTTGGGGTTTCAGTAATAGTCAAACTGATTTTCGTGCTTCTGTGAATAGAGCTTGGAGTTTTGATTTTGGGGTTTAGAATTGATTCTAAATTCCAAATTCTAAAATCTAAATTCCTAAAAAAAACACTTAAATAGTGCAATATCCTTATTCTAACTATGGACATTAGTGACACAATCAACGGTATTTGTGATAATCGTACTGAAATGTCTCTAAAGGACGCAATTTACAAAATTAGAAGCGAGAAAGGTATGGGTGTTGGTGCAATAATTGGTATCATTGTTGTTATTATAATTTTCTTGTTTTTCTGCCGTGGTTCAATTCCGTGCATTTAATTTAATAACAAAAATTTCTTCAAAAGCTACTTTCTTAGTGGCAATTATTTCTCCAGTTACTTCAATTCCAGAAAGTGAACTGTAAACTAATAGTGCGCTTCCATCTGGTTTTAAATAATTTTTATATTGTTCAAGAAATTCATTGATCTTTCCAGCACCTGCATAACTATCATCAATTGGTTGTTTTTCAGCTGGTGCACTTTCTTCTTTCAAATAAGGTGCATTGAAAATAATCAAATCAAATTTTTCAGTAATTGGCTCAAATAAGTCTCCCTGTCGAAACTCAATCTCAACATTATTCTTTTCCGCATTCTGCTTTGCACATTCAATTGCATTTGGATTAATATCAGTTGCAACCACACTTGCTCCTTGTTTTGCAGAAACAATTGCCTGAATCCCGCACCCAGTTCCAATATCTAAAACATTCATTCCTTTTTTAACATTCAACTGGTCAGCTAACAATATTGAATCCTCTCGTGGCTCATAAACCTGATCTAAAATATCCAATTCAATGTCTTTGTAGAAAATTTTCATTTAAATGTCCGATAAATCGTCCTCAGTCATCAGCAGCATCATGTCTTGCAATTCTTCTTTCCATTTCTTAATAGCGGTTTTTGCAAATCCTGTTGAGCTTACTGCTATTGCAGGAATCTTTCTTGAAATCGCATCCATTCCTAAACTGAAAATGTCTTTTGAACCAATCTTTTTCTTGCCATGGTCAAAAATTCTTACAAGATATCTCTGGGTTATGCCTAGTTTTGTTGGAACAGAAATTATCATTTCATATTCCTTGTCTTTTTTCACAACTCGCTGGTCTGTGAGATCGATTTCTTGCTTTTCAAGTGCTTGTATAATATTATCAACAAAACTTCCCTTAACTTCTGCCAGAACTTCTTTTCTTATTTGCTCTTTGATGTCTTCCTTACTTTCCTCGTCCTTTTTTTCTTTTTTTGGACTTTCTTTGCTTTGGCTTGTTGGCTTTTCTTGCTCTTTTTCCTTTTTTTCTTCTGGTTGAGGTTTTTTTTTAGGTTCTTCAGGTTCTGCAGCTTTAGGTTCTTCTTGTTTAGGAGCTGGAGCTTCTTCTTCTTTTGCGGCTTCTTCTTTTGCAGCCTCTTTTTGTAATTTCTTCTGCAATTTTTTCAAAACATCTTCTCGAGCTTTTTCTTCAGGAATATTTGGTGCGCACCATCCTCGTATAAGGTGATTGTCATATTCAAATGTAAATCCTGTGATAAGGTCTTCTAGACCTGAAAGTATGCTGACTTCTTGCGGTTCTACTTCTAATTCACTGAACATTTTCTTGTCCAGAATTTTCTGCACCATCTCTTTGTCCTGCGGTGTCAGGACGCTGTTGATTCTTTTCTGGAGCATTGAAAGTTGTTCTTGATAGTAATAATAACGATGGCTTCCACCAGCTTTTCTTTTTGAGCGTTTTATTTTCTTCTGGCTAACTGCATCAACTAAAACTGCTGCAACAATCAAGGAATCAGAACCAACACGCTGCGCTACCTCAATCGGAGTGCATGGTCCAGTTCTCTTAATATAATCTAAAATCTTTTCGTCTAGCCTCACAATGTTTCACCCTATATTTTGGTGGCTTTTATAGTTATCGCTATTTTTGCAATAATAATTTATTTAAACTCACTGATTCAATTTCTGGCCATGACTTTGGAATTTAAACGACAGCTCTTTCACTTATTTGGAATGATAATGGTGATTGCAAGCTATTTTATTCCAAAAGTATTTCTTTTATTATTTTTAATTCTAGGATTTGTTGTTGGCTCTACATTGTGCTTTTTCCGTCCACTTTCACACAGATTAGGTTTTCTCAAAAGAGTTCTTGATTATTGCCATAGTTTTGCCAGAGCTGAAGAGCGCCGACTTGGAATTTATATTGGGATCACAACTATTTTTTTCAGTGGTTTTATTTCCCTGCTTGTTTTCGGACCTGCTGTTTTCAGAATAGCAATGCTTGTGTTAGCTGTTGGTGATTCTTTTTCTACATTAATCGGAGTACATTTTGGAAAACACAAAATTTCCTTTAATCGACAAAAAACATGGGAAGGTTCTATAGCTGGTCTCTTGACATCGTTTATTGCTTGTTTAATTATTACTTCACTTCCATTAGCAATCATTGCCGCGGTTGTCGGAATGATTGTTGAGTCTCTCCCAATCCGACTTGATGATAATTTCACAATTCCTCTTGCAGTTTCAATTGTTATGTGGTTCATAATATGATTAAAAAAAAATCCTCTTGGTGGTCAATACGCATTGCTCTAATCTGTATGGGAGTTTTTGTAATACAATTTATTATTGGAGATCTCCAAAATTATTTTGTACTGGTCTCTGATTATGCAGTCTTCCGGCCTTGGACAATTGTGACACATGCGTTCATGCATGGCGGTTTTTCACATTTACTTTATAATATGTTCGCGCTTCTAATCTTCGGTCCCATACTAGAAAAAGTTATAGGCAGTAAAAATTTTCTTATACTATACGCTGCTGCAGGGCTAGCATCTGCATTTATTTCCATTCCTTTTTACGGCGCAGTTCTCGGAGCTTCTGGGGCAATTTTCGGAATCCTAGGTGCACTTGCAATTCTCAGGCCAAAAATGACCGTATGGGTTACTGGTTTTCCAATGCCAATGGCAGTTGCTGCAGCATTCTGGGCTTTCGGTGATTTTATAGGATTGTTTGTGCCAAGTGGGACAGCGAATGCCGCTCATCTTGCTGGATTGTTTATTGGAATTGGTTTTGGAATTTATTTCTATAAGAAATTCAAGGAAGTAAAACACAATAGAAAAAACGATATTGAAATTAGCGGAGAGTCATTTGACCAATGGGAAAAGAAGTGGATGTAAAGTTATTAGGCGGAGTTTTTTAATAAGGTAGTGGGTAGTAGGTAGGAGGTAGTAGGTCGTTTGTGTAGTTGATTGGAGGAAAACTTTTTATAGAATACTTTACAAAGCAATGTCATGAATCTAAAATTTTTCGGAAAAAAGGAACACCCTGAAGATAACAAGAAAGGATATGATATTTTGAAAGCATCTTGTAATTCCTGTAATCACGCTGTTATGGAACTAATGATTGCTGTTGACACTAATGATCGTGATGATGTAAAGAAAGCCGAAGAAAAAATAGAGGATCTTGTGATTAGGCACATTCATAAAAAATGTCCATTCTGTGGAGAGAAATTAAAGGAACCAAAAATTGAGGAAAGTTTTAAGGAAGTTGAAATACAGGAAGCTAAGAAAGAGGAATCGACACCAGAACCTGTGGCTGAACCAGAGCCAACACCAGAACCAATTGAAAAACCTGAACCCGAAACTCCTGCAGAACCAGCTTCTGCATAGTAATCAATACAAACCTTTTTAAACCACCTGTTTGATAAAATCAAGTCTATTTGCGGATACGTCCGTTGCGTTGATGGCTTTGGCTTGAGCGAAAATAGATAATTCGTCTTTCGTTATTAGTAATTAGTTATTGGTAACGAAAAACGAAGAACCAAAAACTAAAAACGAGGATAATAAAATGGGATATTACAAATATCTAAACAAATCATTTCTACAAAGTAAAGACAAGGAACGTTTTATTCAGTGGAGACGCGATCCATCTTTCCTACGACTTGAAAGACCTACTAGGATAAACCGTGCACGAGCACTTGGTTACAAGGCAAAAGAAGGGATATTTGTGGTTAGGGCAAAAATGCGAACAGGTGGCAGGAAACGACCAAGGCCAAACAAAGGTAGAAAGCCTTCAAAACTTGGTGTTCATGTAACTCCTGGAAAGAGCAAACGCCTAATGCTTGAGGAGCGAGTACAGCGAAAATATCCAAACATGGAAGTTCTGAACTCTTACTGGGTTGGAACTGACAGTAAATCAGTTTGGTATGAAGTTATAATCGTTGACCCAATGCATCCACAAATACAGAATGACAAGAACTTGAAATGGATATGCGAAAAACAGCACACTCACAGAGCAAACCGTGGTTTGACAAGTGCTGCTAAAAAGATTCGCGGCCTTAGAAACAAATAAAAGGCGCCATTCTAAATGTTGATTATGTACGACTTGCACAACAAGATTTTATTTAAGGAAAAACCTACTGTAGTAGAGGGTTTTGGAATCAAGGGTCTAGGTGTTGTTTTTGAGAATAAAATTGATGGTGGGGTTTTTGATAAAATTGAGAAACAAGTTAAACTTGATCTTATCCCAGTTGTTGAAATCAAAGCAAAACGGGAAAACGAGCTCAAGCAGACAGTCAAACGAGTCCGCAATCAAGCAGTTGTTGTAATGGTTGATGCTGAGGATGTGTCAGTTGCAAGAGCTGCTGCTGAAATGTCTGATGTTGACATAATCTCACACGCTTTTGTGGACCAGACAACTGCACGCGATGCTGCTAAAAATAATGTTGCACTTGAAGTAAATTTGAGAGATATTCTCCAAGTTTACGGTATGAAGCGTGCTAACTTGCTTTCTAAATTGAATTTCAATCTTCGTCTTGCAAGAAAATACAAAACACCAATTGTTCTAACAACTGGGGCCAAAACAATTTATGACATGAGAACTCCAAAACAAATTCAGCTTTTCGCAGAAGCAATTGGTTTTAAAAAAGATGAAGCAAAAAAAGCAATATTCACTACTCCAAAAAAGATTGTTGAAACAAACAGAAAGAAATTATCTGGAAAAATTGTTTCAGAGGGAGTTGAAATCAAATGACCAAATTTCGCGTAAAACCAACAATGAAAGAAACTTGGAGATACATTGTATTTGATCTGATATCAAAAACCAGTGTCAAGGAGCAGGATGTTGTACGTGCAATTACTGGTTCAATACTTCGAATGTTTGGTGAATTTGGAGCTTCAAAAACAAATGTCTGGCTTATTGAATATGATGCTAAAACAAAGAAGGGAATTGTTCGCTGTTCACACAAGGCAGTTCAGACAGTTGTTGCTTCAGTAACTACAATTACGAAAATCGGAGATGTTGAAGCAGCTTTTGTAGTGAAAGGAGTTTCAGGGACAATTAAGAAAGCAAAAGTGAAATTCATATAACAACCCTTAAATACCACTACCCCAGTATCCACAGATATTATTATGAGGTGATTAAAGAATGGAAATGCAACCCCCACAAATGATGGGATATGACCGCGCAATAACGGTTTTCTCTCCGCAAGGACGACTTTACCAAGTTGAATATGCAAGAGAAGCTGTAAAAAAAGGGACAGTATCCCTTGGAATTGTTTACAAAGACGGAGTTCTTCTAGCTGCTGACAAGAATGTAAATGAGGAATTAATGGTAGCTGATTCTGTTGAAAAACTATTCAAGATTGATGAGCACGTTGGTGCTGCAACATCTGGATTAGTTGCAGATGGCAGAAGAATCATTGACAAAGCAAGAGTTATTGCACAATCTCATAAAATAACTTATGATGAACCAATAGCAGTTGACTCAATTACAAAAGAAATTTGTGACTACAAGCAATTACACACCCAAGTCGCTGGCGTGAGGCCATTCGGCACTGCACTTTTGTTAGCAGGTGTTGATGGCTCTCCAAAACTCTTTGAAACTGACCCAAGTGGCTCTTTTTGGGAATATAAGGCTACAGCCATTGGTGAGAACGTTGAAAAAGTAAAAGAACTGCTCCAAAAAGGTTATAAAGAGGAAATGGGGCTTGAACAAGCTATAGAACTGGGATTAAAAGCCCTTTACAAAGGAACAAACGAAAGGTTCAATGAACGAAGCATTGAAATCGTGTACATTGATATAAATGGAAAGTTCCACGCACCAAAGCCTGAAAAAATAAAAGAATACATTCTGAAAGTAATAGGGAATGTCAAAAAAGGCAAAAAATAGATCATACTCACCGACTTGTTGAGTAATAGGAGAAAACATTGGTAAACATTGATAAGGCAGTCCTTGCACGTTATAGTCAAGGTGGCCATAATTTCGAAATATATGTAGACCCTGTCCTTGCATTAAAGCTAAAAGACGGGGAAACCAGCGTAAGCATTCGCGATGTGCTGGCATCAAATGAAATCTACAAAGACGCTCGCAAAGGCGACAAAGCATCAGAAAATGTGATGAAAGACATATTCGGAACGAATGATTCTGAACAAGTTGCCTCTCAAATCATACAAAAAGGAGAGGTTCAACTTACAACAGAACAGAAAAAGAAAATGTCTGAAGAAAAAAAGCGAGCAATCATAGCGATAATAGCGCGAGAGGCGTATAACCCACAAACAAAAACACCTCACCCGCCTCAAAGAATCGAGACAGCAATTGAAGAGGCGCGCGTTTCAATAAGTCCTTTTGCAAAAGCAGAGGACCAAGTTGAGAAAGTTGTGCAGGCCCTAAAGCCGCTGATTCCAATAAGTATAGAACAGCTGAAGATAGAAGTCACAATTCCGCCGGAATACACAGGAAAGGTTTACGGAATACTAAAGCATCATTCTCTTGCAAAAGAAGAATGGGACAACAACGGATTCCTAAAAGCAATTGTTGTTATTCCAGCTGGAATTGAAACTGACTTTTATGAAGAAATTCAAAACGAAACAAAAGGACAAGCACAATTTAACAAAATTAATAATTAAAGGAGAAAAATAAAAAATGACTTTAAAAATAGAGAACAGGCAATTGGTTTTGCCTGGTGATCAGATAGCAGAAGGTGACTATCTGCTCGGTGAAGGAACATTCCGAGACGAGACTGGAGTCTATGCTTCAGTTCTTGGACTTTTGGATGCAAAAGAATCCTTCTTAAAAGTGATACCGCTTAAGGGAAAATATCTTCCAAAGCCACGCGATCTTGTAATTGGTGTAATAACCGATATTGCATTTTCAATGTGGAACTTGGAAATAAATTCTAATTATTCCGCAGTGCTTTCAGTAGCAAACGGATGCGAGCGATACGTTGATCTGAACAGCGAAAAGCTGTCAGACATATACGCAATTGGTGATGTTATCCTAGCAAAAGTGGATAATGTTTCAGAATCTCTTGTCGCAGGTCTTACAATGAAAGATCGCGGCTTGTACAAACTGAATGGTGGGCAAATGATAGAAATCTGCCCAACAAAAGTGCCACGCATAATTGGAAAGAAAGGCACAATGATTCAGATGATAAAGGACAAAACTGGCTGCAGAATTGTAGTTGGTCAGAACGGACGCATCTGGATTAGCGGTGTTAACATGCAACTTGCTGTTGACGCAATTCGTCTAATTGAAAAGAATGCACACAAACAGGGTTTGACTGATGAAGTTCAGAAATTTCTGTCAAAATCAACAGGAATATCTGCACCAAAACCAGTAGCACTTGCAGCACCAGCAACTCCTGGCGCACCTGCTCCTGTAGCACAAGCTACACCAGCAGCGGCACCAGCACCTGTTGCTCAGGCAGCACCAGCTCCAAAGCCAGTTCCACAAGTTAAAAAACTTGCAGAAGCTGAGCTTCCAAAAATAAAAGGATCTGAAGCACCTGAAGAGAAAAAGGTTGATGACATGGAGGTGTTTTAAAATGGGAGGAACTCAAACTGATGTTAAACTGCTTGTCGATGGCAAGCGAACTGACGGTCGTGGACCAGGAGACATGAGGCCTTTTAAGATAGAGGCAGGTGTACTGGAGCGAGCTGACGGTTCTGCATATGTAGAACTTGGCGAAACCCACGCATATGCGTCTGTTTACGGCCCTGTTGAAATGCACCCAAGGCACGCATTGCGGCCTGACAAAGGTGTTTTGAAAGTGAGGTATAATATGCTTCCTTTCTCAGTTTCTGACAGGAAACGCCCAGGCCCTGATCGAAGGTCACGCGAAATCGGAAAAGTTACTCGCGAGGCATTTGAATCAGTAGTTTTACTTGAAAAGTACCCAAGATCAGCAATAGAGATTGACATCAATGTTGTTCAAGCAGATGCTGGAACACGTGTTGTTGGCCTTACTGCTGCTTCTGTGGCTCTTGCCGATGCTGGAATCGCAATGACAGACCTTCTTTCATCCTGCGCAGCAGGAAAAATCGACGGCACTGTTGTTCTAGATTTGAATGGCATTGAAGACAATTGTGGAGAAGCAGATGTCCCAGTTGCAGTTACTGGCCGAGGCAAACATATAACTTTGCTTCAGATGGATGGGCTTTTGACAAAAGACGAGCTCAGCCAGGCAATTAAGTATGCAACAGACGGATGCAACCAATTGTATGAGGCGCAAAAGGATGCGCTTCGGAGGAGATACAAATGAGTGTAACAATAATTCCAAATCTGGAAAAGAAATCAACACGTGAGCTAATTAAAAGCGGTAAGCGTGCAGATGGTCGGGCTTTTGACCAATTTAGGCCAATTAAACTGACTATCGGCGACTACAAACGTGCTGAAGGATCTGCAACCTGCTGGCTTGGCCAGACAATGGTTGCTTCAGGAATCAAAATTGGAAAAGCAGTTCCATACCCTGACTCACCAAACATGGGTGTTTTGACAACCAATGCTGAGCTTAATGCATCAGCTGATCCTAAATTCCAGCCAGGACCTCCAAGTGAGGTAGCAATTGAACTTGCAAGAGTCGTTGACCGCGGAATCCGCGAGTCAAAATGTATTGACCTTGAAAAGCTTTGCATAACTCCTGGAGAAGAAACAAGAATTGTGTGTATTGATGCTTATGTCCTAGACAACAGCGGAAATTACATGGATGCAGCTTCTTTAGCAGCAGTTGCAGCTCTTCACAACACTGTGATTGAGGATTTCGGCCCTTTGCCGATTACCAAAATGCCAATATCCAATACTTTTATAAAGGTGGATAGTGACATATTGCTTGACCCAACAGTGGCAGAAGAGAATGTCGCAGACGCTCGCTTAACAATAACTGTTGAGGAGAATAACAATGTCTGTGCAATGCAAAAGGCACTTGGTGGTGCATGGTCAATAGAAGAAATAATGAAATGTGTTGACATTGCAATAACTCGTGCTGCTGAAAAGCGGAAAATTGTGCAAGATGCTCTTGCACAAGCAAAAACCAGTCCACAAGAAGCTCAGCCAAGTGCTGGGAAGATGTGATAAACAGGTATCAGCAGTCAGCATTCAGCCTTCAGGACCTGAAGGCAGAGGGCAGAGGGCTGACACCTTAACCAAAAGGAAAAACAAAAGATGGCAACAAAAAAAGTAGGAAGTACAGGTAGATTCGGCCCACGGTACGGTAGAAAAATCAGGAACAAGGTAAAGGCAATTGAAGCTGTTTCAAAAGCCAAGCATCCTTGCCTTAAATGCCAAATGAAATCTGCTAAACGTACTGCTACTGGTGTTTGGGAATGCTCAAAATGTGGTGCAAAATACGCTGGTGGCGCTTATGCTCCATTAACTAAAACAGAGAAAAAATCTCAAGTAGTTGCTGTGGAAGATTATGAATCTGAATCTAAACAGGAGGAAAAATAAATGGCTGAATACACATGCTGGAATTGTCATGAAAAAACAACTGAACCGCGCGATTCTTCAGGCAGTATACGCTGCGTGAAATGCGGTTACAAGATTTTCTTCAAGGTTAGACAACCTGTTGCTTGCAAAGTTTCATCCCGTTAAAATGATTACTGCACAGGTTAATATCGAAACAGAAAATCCACAGAGAGTAATTGACTCACTAAAACCAGATATGGAAGATGCTAATCGCTTTTCAGTAAAAGCATCTGCATCTGGTAACAAACTCGTGTTCAACATAGAGGCAACTGATGTTGCTGCGCTCAAAGCAGCGCTTAACTCTTACCTGCGGCTTGTTCAAGTTGCGGAGGGGTTGGAATAAACAGGTATCAGCAGTCAGCAGTCAGCCCTCAGGAACTGATGGCTGATGGCCGAGGGCTGAAACCTTAACCAAGAGGATAAACAAAAATGACTGAAGAAAAAATGTCTCCTGATATTCAGGACAAACTAAGAGAATTTCAAGAAGGCCAGCAACAGGCTCGAATGATTATGTCTCAGAAATACCAAGCAGAAATCCAATTAAAGGAAGCACAATCTGCACTGGAAGAACTTGAGAAAACAGATGATAAATCCGAAGTTCACAAGATTGTTGGACAAATCCTTATCAAAACTGACAAGGCAACCATCTCTGGTGAATTAAAGGAAAAAGTTGATTCTCTTGAAGTTCGTATGAAGTCACTTTCTTCCCAAGAAGAAAAGCTTACAAACAACTTGAAGTCCATTCAGGACAGGTTACAGGGAATTCTTCCTGGCGCACCAGAAAAAAAGTCTGAATAAGATAATGGAAAAAATCGCTGATTTTCTCAAACAGTATTCTGGAAAAAAAGTAGTTATTATTGGACATCATAATGCTGATCCTGACGCAGTTGGGTCCGCTTATGTTCTTTCAGAAGCACTGAAAAGTTTGGGTTGCGAGACTGTTATCGGTTTTGCAGAAAGTATCAGCAAGCTTTCCAAAAAAGTAATGTCTAGCCTAGGTGCTGAGTTTGTTAAAAGCCCACCACTAGATTGCGATCTTGTTATTTTAGTTGATACTTCAACTCCGGGACAATTGTCTTCTTACTCTAATACTGTTTTAAATTCAAAAATCCCACGAGTTGTTATTGATCATCATGCAATCCAAGGCGAATCAATAACTGCTGATGAAAAAATCGTTGATGTAAATGCAGTTAGCACAACTGAGCTTGTTTACAAGCTAGTGCCTCTTCTTGGTTATGAGCTTAATCGAAAAACAGCTCTTGCTCTTATTCTTGGAATGGTGACTGACACTGCTCACTTCCGATTTGCAAAGGTTTCAACTTTTGAGATGATTACTACTTTGATGAAAGAGCACAATATTGAGCCAAAAGAAATAATGGAAACTCTTTCACTAGTTCCTGATGTTTCTGAGAGAATCGCTGTTCTAAAAGGAATGCAACGTCTTCAGACAACTCGCGTTTCTGAGTTTTTAGTTGTTACAACAGTTGTTGGAACATTTGAAGCAGCAACTGCCCGCGCTCTTTTAAGAAGCGGAGCTGATGTTGCAATCGCAGCTGCTCACAAGGACAAGGAAGTTCGGATAAGTATGCGATCTAAAAGTTCATTTTCAGATGCAACTGGGATAAACTTAGGAACAGATATTGCTCCAGAGCTATCTAAAATTATTGAAGGAACTGGAAGCGGTCATCCAAATGCTGCTGGTGTTAATGGCAAGAACACACAAAATATCGATGCAGCATTGGAAAAAGCAGTTCAAATAATCAAGGAGCGCGTTTCAAAATGAGTGTTTCTGTTCTAAATCAGATTGTTGAGAATTTGTCTGAGCTTTCGGAGGATACTTATCTTCCACAAAATGTCCGTACACGAGCTGAAACAGTTTCAAAAGTTCTGCAGGACAATGGCGATTCAATTGAGGCTAGAAAGAACAAGGCACTCCAGCATCTTGAGGATATGGCAGGTGACTCAAACATTGATATGAGCACAAGAACGTTCATTTACCAAGCATTGAGCATGGTTGAGTCATTAAGTGGTAATAACAAGAAGTGACATAGTTCACTGGAGAAAAATATATAAACAAACACGCTAACACATTAAGTCCGAGGGGAGTTATAATGAGGAGATTACTAGATAAAATACTTAAACCAAGTGTAGGCGCCAGAGCACCTACTCATGTTTCGCGCGAGCCAAAGTATCTCGAGCTAGACTGGAAAGGTGGAAAAGCAGATTCTGCACATGTTTTGCGTGTTCTTTCACTAAACGAGTTCACTGATGTAGAGGGTATCCTTGCACATCTTCGTGACCGTTCTAATGTTGTTGTGCTTAAGGTCAAGCCTTCTTTAGTTCAAGAGAAAATGGAACTAAAACGAGCTTTGAAGCGTATTCAGCGAACAACTTCAGCCATTGGCGGCGATATTGCAGGCATTAAAGAGGATATAATTGTTATTACACCTCCAAGTGTCAGAATTGCACGAGCTGGAATGGAACCTGTTAGTGTTGGGCCATCTGATTTGAGTCCACTACCTGAAGAGCCAGCAGAAACAAATCCATTAGCTTAAAATTGGATTAAATTTTTCGGGAATTAGGGGTTAGCGGTGAGCTTTTACCGCAACCTAATTGTCTCTAAATTCTTTGGAGCATAAGTGTCAACCTTGTAGGCCTTATGCAAAGAACTTGCTAAATCCAAACATTTCATATTATCTCCGTGATTTACCAGCACTCTGTCTGGTTTTGGATTCAGTTTTCCAACAAAATTCATTAAAGATCTTCGGTCACTGTGACCTGAGAAACCATCAATTGTGTGAACAGGCATTTTCATATTAACAATTTCATTCTGCCCTTTTCCGTTTTCCAGTGTAATTTGCTTGAAACCTTTCTGTATCCTTTTTCCAAGTGAGCCTTCTGCCTGATATGACACAAATACAATAGAATTCTTTGCACTTTCAGCAAAGCGTCTGAAATACTCAACTGACGGACCGCCAGCAAGCATACCAGATGTTGCCAAAATTACACAAGGATCTCCATGCTCTATTAATTCCTCACGTTCTTTCTTTCCGCCAACTCTCTTGAAAACTCCAGACATAAACGGATTCTTGTCATCGTGGAATATCTGTTGTCTTAGGTTTCGTGATAAGTATTCTGGATAAGCTGTGTGGATTGCTGTTGCATCCCAAATCATGCCATCTAGATAAATATTGAAGTCTCCAACTTTTTTCTGTCGAGCAAGTCTTTCAAGAACAATCATAACTTCCTGTGCACGTCCAACAGCAAGAACTGGAATCAAAACTTTTCCTTTCCTTGCAATTGTTTCTTTTAAAACATCGGCAAGTTTTGTCTCTGCATCTTGTCGTGGAGCTTGCATGTCATTCTTTCCACCGTATGTACTCTCCATAATCAATGTTTCAAGACGAGGGAAATTGCTTGCTGCTCCCTGAAGTAGGTTAGTGTTTTCAAATTTAATATCTCCAGTGTAAATAATATTATGAAGCCCCTCACCAATATGTATGTGTGCCATTGAAGATCCAAGAATGTGTCCTGCTGGATAAAGTGTAAGTCTGCAGTCCTGTGTTATGTCAGTAACTTCTTCATAATCTAATGTTATTGTGTGTTTGATAACTTCTTGAATTTCTTTTTTAGAGTAAGGGATTTTCTTTCCTTCTCGCTGTGCAATATCAACATAATCAAGCTGTAGCAAGGTCATTAAGTCCCGTGTTCCTGGTGTGCAGTAAACCGGTCCGTCATAACCGTACTTGTACAAATATGGAATAAATCCTGAGTGGTCAAGGTGGGCGTGGGTTACAACAATTGCATCCAGTGTTTTCAAATCAAATTCTGGGGCATTCAAATATGGGAATGCATTTGAGCCGTGCGCTGCTACATTAACTCCACAATCCATCAAAACTTTGCTGTCCTGTGTTTGCAAAAGCACTGCACTGCGGCCAACTTCTCTGAAACCTCCAAGTGATGTTACTCTAATCCACTTGTCACCTTCATCTCCATCTGGTCCAATTGTTTTCGGCCTGACTTTTCTTCCAAGTGATGCTAGGAATTTTGATCTGTCTGCTCCACCAGTATAAAGAACATGCCTTATTGTTTGTATGATTTTTGATGGAATCACGGGAGTTCGCTCAACACGTGGAGACCATTTTATCTCTTTTTTGATTTCTCGCAATGTTGTTCCTGCTTTTCCAATAACAAGCCCTGGTTTCTTTGCTTCAATTATAACTCGACTCACATCGCTCATGAAAATAATTTCTGTGATTTCTGCTTCTTTTGGAACAATATCCATTATTGTTTTTTTAGCTTTTTCAACATCTGTTAGAACAGTAACATCTGCTCGTACATCAACGCGCTTTTTGTATTTTCCAACAATGTTTTTGACAATTTCTGGATTTGCACTAAAGTAATCTAGTTTTTTTGCATAAATTACAATTTTAGATCCCTCTAGCTGCACTTTCTCTACTTGTGCTGGTTTTGGGATATTCTCCTGAATTTCGTCAAGAAATACTGTCATTATATTATTCTCCTAAATTTTGAAAACGTGATTATTATCTTGTTATTCGTTATTGGTTTCTCGTTGTTCGTTTACTAAAAACGAATAACGAAAGACTAAAAACGATTCTTTATTTTGCTAACTCAGTTCTTATTTGTGCAATTGTTTCTTTTGAAACTTCTTCAACTCCGTTTGCAGTTATTTTCATTACGCGAACATTGTTTCCTGTTGCTGCATCTCGTTCCAAAGCAGTGTGGATACATTTTACACCAAGGTGAACACCTTCGTCTACAGTCATTCCTTTTTTCCAATCATTTTCAAGAACACCGTATGCTGTTGGGGAGCCGGATCCTGTGGATGATATATCTTTCTCACCCATTCCGCCTGCCATATCCAATTCAAATATTCTTCCTTTTGTATCAAATCCGCCAATTATGTTCTGTACATACATTGGGTAAAAGCGATTTTGGTGCAGTACATTTGAAAGTAATGTGGTTGCTGCCTTTACTGTTATTGGTTTTCCATCCATTTTGTAAAGCGCAAGTTGTGCTTTCATTAATCGAACAAGCATTTGGTTGTCGCCAACCATTCCAGCTGTTGTGATTGCGATCTTGTCATCAATTGCATATATTTTTCGGGCATTTTTGTCAGCTATCATGAAGCCCATTGTTGCTCTGCTATCAGAAGCCATTACGACACCGTCAGTGCATGTAAAACCAACAGTGGTTGTCCCTTTCAAATATTTTTCCATATCTTTTTTTTCCAATATTCTCACCTTTAAAGTTTTAAAACTCTTAAAATTGCTTGGTTAAGTGTTGATTGTTGGGTTTATAAGTTTTATTATTGGTTAAATTTGATAATGGGAGCCGTGAATCCGTGGAGCCGGAGCGCCGTACGGATCTACTGAGCCCCTGCGCCCCGGAGCCCCTGAAAAAATATCAACGAACTCAACGTATTTATATAACGAACAGCCTACTCTTTTTCATGCCTATTACAAAATTACATGCAAGAGAAATAATTGATTCACGTGGAAACCCAACAATTGAAGTTGAGGTCTGGGCTGGAAAACAAAGTGCAATCGCGGCAGCGCCTTCTGGTGCATCAACTGGATCCAATGAAGTTATTGCATTTCCAAAGCAAGGAGTTGCAGCAGCAGTTAAGCGATTCAATGATTCTTATGCTGAAAAGTTTGTAAATATTTCTGCTGATTTTCATCAAGTTGATTCAAAATTCAAGGAGCTTGATCCTGGTTTTTCATTGCTTGGGGGCAATCTTGCAGTTGCGTTGTCAATGGCTGTTGGCAAGCTGAAAGCAGAAGTTGATGGAAAAGATTTTTTTGAAATTTTCACAAAAACAAATAATTACACAATGCCGTTTCCGCTTGGAAATGTGATTGGCGGGGGTGCGCATGCTGGAAAAGGAAGTCCTGATTTCCAGGAATATCTTGTCATCCCAACTGGTGCAGATAATATTCATGATGCAGTAATGGCGAATGAAACCGCACACAAGATCGTGCTTGAGCTTATTAAATCAAAAATTCCGAATTTCACAAAAGGTAGAAATGATGAAGGTGGCTGGGCTCCGCAAATGGATAATGATGAAGCTCTTGAAATCTTGGTTGCAGCTTGTATTAAGACATCTGACCAAGTTGGTTTTACAGTCAAATCTGGTCTGGATTTAGCAGCAACTCAGTTCTGGAATGCTGACAAAGAAGCTTATGTTTACAAGAATGGAGTTAAGAAAACTCCTGCAGAACAAATTGATTATATGGAACAACTTGTTGACCATTTTGGAATTTTCTATCTTGAAGATCCGTTTCATGAGGCCGATTTTAAGTCATTTGCTGAGCTTACAAAAAGGGTTGGAAATCAATGTTTGGTTGTTGCAGATGACCTAACTGTCACCAATCCGAAGATTTTTGACAAGTGCATAAAGCAAAAATCAGCTAATTCTATAATTGTAAAACCAAATCAAATCGGCTCACTCACAGATACAGAAAAGGTTATAAACACGGCTATTGAGAATATGTACACTCCTGTGGTGTCACATCGTTCTGGTGAGACTACAGATACATCAATATCTCATATTGCTGTTGGCTTTTCCGCACCTATCATTAAGTGCGGCGTGACTGGGGGAGAACGAATTGCAAAGCTCGATGAGCTACTCAGAATCGCTGAAAAAACAGAAGCTGGGATGGGCAAAATAGGGATCAGGTAACAGGCATCAGGTATCAGGCCTGATACCCGAAGCCAGATGCCCGATACATTTAACCAAAAACCAAAATGACAGAAGAACCAAAAACCAAAGAAGAAGCGCCAAAAGAAGACGCACTACCGGCACAAGATACTCTAGTTCCTTTGGACAAGTACTTGTCTGCTGGAGTTCATATTGGCACACAGCGAAAGCTAAATGACATGGCAAAATTCATTTACAAAGTTAGGCCAGATGGTTTGTCAGTTCTTGATGTTTCTGAAATTGATCGCAGACTTAAGACAGCTTCAAATATGCTCGCTAATTACAAGCCAGAAAAAATCATGGTAGTTTGTGCTCGTGATGTTGGCAGGCCAGCTATTAAAAAATTCTGTGATTTGATTGGAGCAACTCCAATTATTACAAGATTCATGCCAGGTAGTTTGACAAATCCTGCTTATGTAAAATACACTGAGCCAGAATTAATTTTCATTATTGATCCAGGAGCAGACAGACAGGCATTAATGGAAGCTTTGAAAATGAATATTCCAATTATTTCACTTTGCGATTCAAATAACATGACTCAGAATATTGATTTCATAATCCCATGCAACAACAAGGGAAAGAAATCTTTGTCAATGATTTTCTGGTTATTGGCAAGGGAAGTTATGTTGAAGCAGGGAAAAATCAAGAAAGCAGATGCTTTCAAATACACTGTTGAAGAATTTGAAGATTTTCCTGAAGAAGAATAATTAACTTATTTTGTAAGCAGTCCAACCTTTTTTAGTAATACTTAGATGGTATCCTTTTGGCCCTTTCTCACGCGGATGTTTTGGGTCTTCAAGTTTTCTCAGAATCTTTACTATATGCTTAATTCTTTTTTCGTCCCCCAGAAAGGTTGTCAGTGGCAGTTGAATAATGTCTGTGAACCGTATCCATCCTTCTCCTTTTTTGTCAGCTCCCTTTACTTTTATTCCTCTATTAATGTCCAAGAATTTTCCATGAAACATAAATCTCATTGATGGAAACTTACTTTCATGTATTACAAGAACCTCATCGCCTTTTTTAAAATCTTCAACATCTTTTACTTTTTTTATTTTCACAATCTCTGTTTGTTTTTTTAGTATAAACCTTTTCCTAATCCTACTACCCCCTGCCCCCTGCCTACTACCCGAACCAATTTAACCCATTGGATAAACTTATAAATCATTATTTTTACAAAACTTAGCATGGTAAGAGCACCGGCAGTCGCTGGCCAGTTTTATGCTGGCACAAAACCTGAGCTTGTTAAGCAATTGGATGCTTGTTTTAAGTCAAAGCTAGGTCCAGGAATTCTTAAGAAAGCACCTTCTAAAAAGTTCCCAATGGTTACTGCAGGTATTGCGCCTCATGCTGGTTATACCTACTCTGGTCCTGTTGCTGCGCACTTTTACAATGTAATAAAATACAGCCAGCAGGCTGATACATATATTATACTAGGTCCAAATCACACTGGCCAGGGAGCCCCAATTTCAATTAGTGGAGCAGGTGCATGGGCAACTCCACTTGGTCAAATTAAAATTGATGACAAGATTGCTCAAGATTTAGTTGATGAAACCGGAACCATTGATATTGAAGAAGCAGCGCACCTATACGAGCATTCAATTGAAGTTCAAT
The DNA here is from genome assembly GCA_964636545.1 of Candidatus Undinarchaeota archaeon. Taxonomy (GTDB): domain Archaea; phylum Undinarchaeota; class Undinarchaeia; order Undinarchaeales; family UBA543; genus UBA543. The sequence goes on along the minus strand of CAZWSR010000003.1, from coordinate 35,884 downwards.
TACCTTTCTTACAACATGTTCAGAAAACAAAGAAGTTCAAAATTGTTCCAATTTGCATGGCCAGACATGAACTAAATGTGGCTCAAGAGCTTGGGGATGCAATTGCAAAAGTTTGTGAAAAAAAGAAAGTTACAGTTATTGCAAGTACTGATTTCTCGCATTACATTACTCAAAAACAGGCCGAGGCAATGGATTCTGGAGCTCTTCAGAAAATTGAAGCATTAGATATTTTCGGATTCAACCAATACTTGACAGCGAAGAAACCAAGCATCTGCGGCAAAGGTCCAATAATTTCTGCAATGTCTTATGCGCAAAGCAGACATGCACAGACCGGTCATTTGCTAAAATACGCAACTTCTGGAGATACAACAAAAGACTTGACAAAAGTTGTTGGATATGGTAGTGTAATTTTTGAGTAAACTTGCATTAGTTGGCATACTTTTATAAACCCACAACAGTTATCTGCAATTATGACAATAGAAATTTTCGCTGTAGGCGGTTATGAAGAAGTTGGACAAAATATGACCGCAGTTAAGGTTGATGACCAAGTCGTTATTATGGACATGGGAATTGCCTTGGATAAGCTCCTTCTTTGGGGTGAATCTGTAGAAGCTTTGGGCGAGCCAGAACTTACTCGCATGGGTGTGGTTCCTGACGACACAGTTCTTGACAAATATCGCGGTCAGGTCTCTGCAATTATTGCTTCACATGCTCACCTTGACCATATTGGTGCAATTGGAAAACTAGCTAAAAAATATAATGCGCCAATTGTTGGAACACCATTTACTCTTGGCATCCTCAAGGAAAACCTAAAAGAAGAGCGGGAAAAGCCAACTAAATTTGTTGAAATGCAATTTGGAGAAGTGATGGAGCTTGGTGATCTTGCTGTTGAATTTTTGCATGTAACTCACTCAACTCCACAAACAACTTTCACTGCACTTCACACAGCTGAAGGAGTTGTTTTCTACGCCAATGATTACAAATTTGATAATTATCAGGCTCTTGAAAAACCACCAGATTACAAGCGTCTTCAGAAGCTGGGGAAAGAAGGTGTCAAAGCAATGATTGTGGAATCTGTTAGGGCTGATGATCCTAGCAAAACTCCGTCAGAAGTTGTTGCAAAACAAATGCTAAATGACACAATGACTGAGACACTGAATGACAATAATGGGATTCTTGTTACTTGTTTCAGCTCACACATTGAGCGTCTAAATTCTATTTTGGAAGTTGGCAAAAAACTTGGAAGACAGATTGTTTTCTGCGGAAGCTCAATGTCAAAATACATGAAAGTTGCGCAGAATTGTGGGATCCGTGACTTTACAGAATTTGAAATTTATGGCAGAAGCAAAGGACGAAAGAAAGCTTTGAATGAAGCAGCCAAAAACAAAAAGGACTACATCTTTGTGGTTACTGGTGGTCAGGGTGAGCCAAATGCTGTTCTTTCCAGAATTGCTAATGGCGAATATGAATACAAAATTGATCCAGGGGATGAGGTTATTTTCTCCTGCAGTACAATTCCTAATCCAAGTAATATTGCAAATCGAGATATTCTTGAAAGAAAATTACAATTCTATGGAGCCCGAATTTTCCGAGATGTGCATGTTAGTGGACACGCTGGAAAAGAGGATCATCGAGATCTTCTTACAATGCTAAACCCAGATCATGTGATACCTTGTCACGGTGGATTGGATAAATTAAGTTCTTATGCTAAGCTCGCTTCAGAGAGACGGGATGACAAATATTTGCTTGGAGAAACAATGCACATTCTCCAAAATGGTCAGCGCCTTCAGCTTGACAAAAAACTAGAATAAGCTTGCAACAAGAAGAACCAAAAGCGGTAGAATCACTTTTACAACAAAGAAGCCACTTACAACTGAAACTCCAATTGCCATCAATGTTTTGGTTTCGTATTTTTCTTTTATTACCATTGCATATGCCACATAAGTGTAAATTGCAATTGCAATTCCAAAAAAGATTATTCCCATTTGCACAATTAATATCACGCCTGTAATTGCTTTTGCAAAAAAGCTTGCTGATCCAACTTGCTCTGCAATGAAAAGGAATGGAACAAGCAAAAGATTTAGTAAACTTATTGCAATTGTTCCAGCTCCGTACGGTATTCCAATTGCTTTGTAAGCAGTCCACATATTATTTTTCTGATAGATTCCTTTTAGGATCATATGTGCTAAGAAAGCGATACCAAGCAGTGGAATGAAATAGTGCAGAACCCCTGCAATTATGTTTGCGAAAATTCCTGAAATTGAGAGCTCACCAAAACCAATGACTTTTGCAAAACTTCCTTGTGGTGAAATTATTAAACTGAATTTGCTCATCACTTGTGACGGCAAAGTTTGTAGTCCTTCTATCATTATACTGTTTAACAAAAATGCACTGAAAACAACTGCAACTGCTATTCCACCCATAAGTGCAACATGGATGTGTCTGGCATGATCTGCAATTTGTTTGATTGTATTATGTGGCTCAAAAAATATTCCACTTAGCCAGCGCATAACTTGCATAAATGTGCCCCCTCCTACTGATTTCGCTTGGATTTTTGGAGCTGGTTTTTTCCCTGTGACATGAGAACGCACTTCAACAATATCAACATCAGGATAACCCTGCGTCTTGAGATTGCTTAATAATTTCTCAAGTTCATGGCCTTTTGTTAGACCATCTTTGACCCATGTTACAAGTTCGTGTTTTACCATAGTTGGGGATTATTCTGGCAAGTTTATAAAAGTAACTAATCAGCTGACTTGTTTGTTAAGGTTGTGGGTGGTGGGCAGGGGGCAGTGGGTAAGACCTACTACCTAGTGCCAACTGCCTACTACCTTAATATATAATTCAACTAACTCAAACCATTTATATAATACAACATCTTACCCAATCAACAATGAAACCTGATGAGTTAATTGAGAAGCACGCACTTGCAAATGCTGTGCAGCATAATGGAAAAGCGAACATTGGCGCTGTTATTGGCAGAGTGCTTTCTGAAGATCCAAAGCTCAAGAACAATATTAAGAAAATTCAAAATCAGATTGCAGAGGTAACAAACAAAGTGAACTTGATGAGAGCTGATGATCAGGAAAAAAGATTACTTGAACTCTGGCCAGACTTTTTCAAACCAAAAGAGAAGGAAGGGCCTCGCGAGCTTCCGGAATTACCAAATGCAAAAATTGGAAAAGTTGTAACTCGTCTACCACCTGAGCCAAATGGGCACATGCATATTGGCCACGCAATTTCATTTTTCTTTAATGAGTATTACGCCAAGAAGTACAAAGGCAAACTTTTACTGAGATTCGAGGATACAAATCCTGGAAAAGAAAAAAAAGAATTCTATGATTCAATTGCTGAAGATATTGACTGGCTTGGTATAATATATATAGAGAGGAAAAACGACTCAGATTTTATTGATCTTTTTTATGAGAAAGCAGAACAGTTGATAAAAAATAATTATGTGTATATTTGTTCATGTCCTGTTGAGACGTCCAGAAAAAATAGATATGATGGAAAAGATTGCAAATGCAGGAAACAGGATGCAAAGAAGAACCTTGAACTCTGGAACAAAATGCTGAAAGATATGGAAAAAGGAACAGCAGTCCTTAGGTTGAAAGCAGACATGCAGGCAAAAAACAGTGTGATGCGCGATCCAACTCTTTTCAGAATTGTTGAGGACAGTCATCCATTACAGAAGAAAAAGTACCGTGTGTGGCCACTTTATGATTTTGCAAATTCAATTGCTGATGCTGAAAGCGGAATAACTCATGTGCTAAGGTCAAATGAATTTGTGCAAAGGGATGAACTGCAGAACAAATTACGCGAACTTCTTGGCTACAAAAATCCTGAAATTATTTCCTACTCTAGAATAAATACAAGTGGTGCTCCAACTTCCAAAAGAGAAATCCAACCATTAATCGATAGCGGCGACGTAACTGGCTGGGATGATCCACGACTTGTGACAATTAAAGGATTGAAAAAACGAGGTATTTTACCAGAGACTTTGCGCCAACTTGCATTGGAAGTTCGGATGACAAAGAGCTCAACTACTATTGATTACAAAACCATTTTCGGTATCAACCGGAAGATTTTGGATGAGCAAGCAGACAGATATTTCTTTGTTCCAACTCCAGTTAAGCTCACTGTCAAGGGCGCTACTGGAAAAACAGCTGAGCTAAAAATGCATCCAAATCATCCAGAGCACGGAACACGAAAAGTAAAAACAAATGATATTTTTTACATCAGTTCTGATGATGAAAAGAATTTGAAAAAGGGAAATATTTTCAGATTAAAGGATTTATTTAATGTCAAATATATTGGAAAAGGTAAAGCAGAATTTGATTCAGTTGAAGTCAAACCAAACACAAGCAAGATACAGTGGGTTACTGAAGAGAACATTGAAATTGAAGTTACTGTCCCTGGCGAAGTTGGAAAAGATGGTTTGAAAAAAATTAAAGGAAAAGCTGAAGCTGTAGTTGCTGACATAAAACCGGAAGGCGTTGTCCAGTTTGAGAGATTTGGGTTCTGCAAAAAAGAAACAAAAAATAAATTTATCCTCTCTCACAAGTAATTTTTTCACACTTTTTACGAATTTCTACCTTGCTTGCTATCGGTTTTAGATTTTTTTGACCTCGGCGAAAGGTATATAAAGGTTATGTAACTAGCTTCGTTCAGAATGGGGAATCCAATGAAAAAAACAATTGTATTTTTTGCTATACTACTAACACTGCTCTGCATTGCAGGCAGTGCACAAGCTGCATGTACTGCTGCAGAAAAATGTAACTCTGCTAGAATGAATGAAACTTTCAATCTTTCTGGTATGGTTTATAATACTTCTGGAAACACTGCTGCTGGAATGAATGTGTCAATACAAGTTTATAATGGCACAACTGAAGTTTTCACAAACTGGAGTGTTTCTGATCACAATGGTACCTGGAACATAACTGGTATCTACAATAATACTTCTGGAAACTGGAACACTGGTGGTTACACATACAAACTACGTGTACTGAATGGAACTCCTGCTGCTACTAAGAACTTTACAGGTTCATTCCTACCTCCAATATCTGTTACAGAACTACACACACTATCTAACTTAAGTGTCTACATCCAGGAAGCATACACACTTAATGTAACTGTAATGAACAACACATCTGGTGATGATCTCGATCTTAGATTAGGCGAATCTCTTGATGCTGATTTAACAGGTGCAATCAACCTAACTTTCAAATATAAGATATATGATGCGAACACAAGTTTTGTTGTATATGAAGAGCTCAAAGCTGGTGTAACTCATCTTTCAGTTGGTTTGCCAAGAGGAAGAAACTACACTATGATGGTATATCCAAACACTTCAATACCATTTACTTACCACATCTACAATACAAGTTCAATTGTTGCATTCTCATTGTGTAACAATGTAACATTGTTAGCTCCTGGTGTCAGGAAAGTTAATGATACTCTTAATGAACTTCCATTTATTTGGGTTTCAGGTAATGTTACAACAGTTGATAATGGGACAAGTAATACCTTTGACAACATGACTATGATGGCATGGATAATGGATGGTAAGGGGCGTCTTGATGAAGATGGTATGTTGCCTTTCAATTTAAGTGGAATTGCAGGCTCAACATACACTGATATATATATTCCTGCAACTGGTAATTTCAACATAACTCTTCCAGTAGGCGATGCAAATTCATCTTTGTCTTTGGATGGTAACAAATCATCTGAGAACATTACAATTATGTTGTTTGCTGCATTAACCAATTGTTCCGGCGGAGCAACTTGTGTTGAGAGCAACCTTACCTATTATGGTGCATTTAGAAACATCACAATGGTTGTTGATGGCGCAGCTGCACAAGGGTATAATACATTCAATATAACTGACTTTGCAATGACTGCATACGAGCTTCAAGGAGACGTATATAATATCTCTATTCCTAATAGTACATATGAGAGTACACCTTGGACAGTAACATCTAAGTTGATGACCTTCAACTTAACAAACGGCAATGTCAGTCCAAGATATGCACATGTTACAGTTGATGTGAACTACACTGCATATGTTAATGATACTAGTATGAACAACAACACAACTGCATTTACTTGGGTCAAGTCTGTTCGCGGAACTGGTGGTAATGGAAACTTCTCCATACCTGTGTTCAGCGCACCAATTGACAAGATAAATGTGTACACCACTGATACTAGATTTTCCTCATACAAAGCAGTTGGTCTTGTTGCAGGTAACTTGTCTGGAACTTCCGTTACATTGACAATGGATTCCTACAAGAACTCTCAGCGTGATGGAACTTCACTTCCAAGTGTAACTGTACAGAGATTAACACACAACACAACCTGTAATGAAGGTAACTTCTCTAATGCATCTGGTCCATGTACTGCTCAATTCCCAGATCAGCCTTCTGGTGGTTACAACTACTCTGCAGGAGACTTTGATGTATTACAAACTGCCCTAGGTGGTGGAAACTACAGTTTGAGAGTTGTTGATGTAGCAACTAACTTCACTGTGCACTATGCTGGTGTTAACTCTTTAGTTGGTGTTGTACCTGATGTTCACTTCAACAGAACTTCTATAAAGACAGAAGATGACAATTCAAACAATACAGAAAGTGATTCTAATTTAGTTGAAACTTGGATTGTTGGTAGCTTTATCCCACGCGATTCATATGATTATGTAATCCTTGGACTTCCATATAATGACTCAAGGTTCAATGAAACTGGTATCATCAATGTATCTGTTCTCAACTTCTATGATGAGAATTGGAATGTTGAGTGGAATCCAAATGGATCAACTCCTTTAGTTAATGCATCTACATTCTTGTATGAAGAGTGGAATGACACTCCTATAACCAACAGGTACTTCAGTTACTCAACTTACTGGAATGGAACTGGTATGATTGTTAACAACACAACTGCTGTTAAACTAGCTACTGGTACTTCCTTTGCTTACATCACTCCAGCTGAAGAAATGATTTGGATTAGAGTTCCTCACTTCAGTGGTATTGAGCTAGAAATAAGAGCACAGGATGATGAGCAGCCAAATGTAACATTAACTGTACCTGGTGATGGAAACACTGGTGTTGATATCACTGACGATATTGTGATTACATTTAATGACAAGATGGATATGAGCACAATCACAGTGACCAACTTATGGATCAATAAAACAGATGGTACTGGTATTGGCAATGTAATAAGCACAAGCGATAACACTACAATAACTATGAATCCAAACAACTCCTTGACTTGTGGTACAAAGTATAATGCAACCATAGAAACTTCAGTTGAGGATTCTGCCAACAACTCACTTGCAACTCAATACACCTGGGACTTCACAACTGCTACCTGTGGTGGCGGAGAGGAAGATACTTCTGGTGCAGGCTCTGGCGGTGCTGGTAGTGGTGGTACTGCTTCTAGTCCAACTCCAATCGAGCAATACTTCGAAGAAGCTATTGATTCTGCAACAAACAACATTGTTGAAGAAGCAAATGTTCAGTTGGTTGCAGATGATGTAATGGGCGTAAGCATTGAAGTGTTTGACCAGGATACTGGTTCATCAAGTTCAGAAAGCCATACACTGACAGTTAGAGAAGTTGGTAGTGGTTATGCAGTTGTTACAATTGCATCAACTCCAATGTCTTACACTTTGAAGATTGCTACTCCAAAGTATGTTGACTTGAATGGTGATTCTATTAGTGACTTGAAACTGACCTTGAACGGTGTGAAACGTGGAATTGCAGACATTACTGTGACTAAGGTTGAATCTGGTTTCGCTGCAGCAAGAACAGGTGACACAACAGTTGCTGACACACCTGCACCTTCCAGCGCAGATGATGGTCCATCAGTTGTTTCAACTGGTGATGCAGAAGACACTACTGAGACAACAGTGCCTTCAACAGCAATGGACATCCCAACTTGGGTATACTGGTTGATTGTAATAGTGGTTGTAGTAGCTGGTATTGCATACTGGTCACTCAAAAAGAAGTAAGCATTAATGATATAGCTCTGGGGTTTAAAACCCTCAGAGCATTTTTTTGGCCTAATTAATGTCTATATGGCAAATAATTACTACTATTTTAACAAAAAATAGCAGACCGAACCAATTTCTATAGAATTGTTTAAGCCCCTTCAGCTTCGCAAATTTAAACTACTGAAGTGGGCTTCATGCAGTACGAAGTGTCCCCTGCACTTCCATCCAATAACCAATTAACCAATTTAACCAATTCAAATATTGACAGGGGTGGGAAGCAGGGCCCCCTTAAAAAATAGTGGGTGGGACCCTGCTTGAATGGCTTTCCTAGAGTAGAACCAAAGAAAGGTTCTTAGGAAATATAGTCGATGGACAGTTCTTTCATCAAGGGTGGCTGTTTTGCACTTATTCTAGATGTTTGTGTTGTTGGTACAGTGTCTCCAATACTCAGCCTCTTTCCCATAATGTTAGGACTTTTTACTCCAGTTATGATAGTCATAACTCGAATCTTACCCTCCATCTGTGGGTCAATTCTAGCGCCCCATATCACCTGGGCACTTGGGTCTAATGCGCCTGAAATAGCGTCTCCTGCGTCAGTAACTTCAGCAAGAGTCATTCCTGGTCCACCTGTTACATGGATCAATGCTCCGCTTGCGCCTCTGTAATCTACATCCAATAATGGGTGGTTCATAGCGTCGTGCACTGCCTCTTCAACGCGGTTTTTGCCTTCTGCTTCTCCAACGCCGATCATTGCAACTCCGCCACCAGTCATTATTGACTTAACATCTGCATAATCAAGGTTCATCAAGCTAGGCACAGTGATTGTTTCTGAAATTCCCTTCATCATTGTGGCTATTAGCTCGTCAGCAACCCCAAAAGCTTTATCTACGGGCAGGTCTGGCACATATTCCAGCAACTTGTTGTTGTCAACTACGATTACAGTGTCACAATGTTCGCGTAATTCAACAAGGCCTTCTTCAGCCTTTACAAGGCGAGCTTTCTCCAGGTCAAATGGAGTTGTGACAGTGGCTACAACAATTGCGCCAGAGTTTTTTGCAATCTCAGCAACAACTGGTAATGCGCCTGTTCCAGTTCCACCACCAAGTCCACATGTCAAGAAAACAAGATTTGCATCTTTTACACAGTCCTTAATCTCGTTTTTGCTTGCTTCTGCCGCTTGCCTGCCAATTTCTGGGAATCCGCCTGCTCCAAGTCCTTTTGTTTGCGCATATCCCAATAACAGCTTCTTTTCTGCTTTTGACATTTCTAAATGCTGGGCATCTGTGTTCATTATCACACTTTTTGCACCTTTAATTCCACCCATGCTCATCAATCGTGTGATTGAGTTGTTACCAGCACCGCCTGCACCAACGACAACAATGTTTGCATTCATTGTACCGAGTGGTGAGGTCTTTTCTTCTTCTCTGCTTATTGCGTTTTTCACTAGGAAATCCATTTTAGTTTTTTTGCCTCCAAATTTTTTAAGAAATAGAAAAACCAACTTTTTCCGAAATGCTTATATACTCAGTTTTACTATCTCTTTATAATTGTGATAGTAACTAAAATAGTATTATCTAAAATTCACATCGACCACCCATCAAAACCAATATCATGAGCGGCAACTCATGGTTGTTCCTGGCTTTGATCTCTTTTTCTGTTGTTTCTAATTTAACGTTAGTAAAATATTGTTTATATACTTTTCCTTAAAATTTGGTTGCTACAAACCTTTATAAAAAAGGATTACTTAGATGATACTATGGAGTTCATTCCCATAAAACAAGCGCTTTCCAGCAAACAAGAAGGGAAAACAGTTTCTGTCCGTGGCTGGGTTTATCGGGAGCGGAAGCTTAAGGACAAGGTTTTTATTGTGCTACGAGATTCTTCTGAAATAATTCAGGTAATTGTCAAAACCGATAGCAAGAAAGCATTTTCAGAAGCAAAGAAAGTTACAATGGAAAGTTCAATTCAGCTTTCTGGCAAAGTTCGCAAAGACGGCCGTGCTCCAACTGGATATGAAATCGATGTTGACTCTCTTGAAATAGTTGGTTTAGCAGAGCGGTTTCCAATTACTAAAGATCAAAGTCCAGAATTTCTTTTAGATAACCGCCATCTCTGGCTGAGGAGCAGACGATTAACCGCAATACTCAAAATTCGTCATACAGTAATGGGTGCTATCCATGAATTTTTCCGTGGTCGTGGTTATTTTGAATTTGACCCACCTGTTCTGACACCAAATGCGTGTGAGGGCGCTATGACTCTGTTTGAGGTCAAATATTTTGATGAAATCTTATACCTTTCTCAATCTTGGCAACTTTATGCTGAGGCAGGTATATTTGCACTTGAAAAAATCTATGATGTTTCTCCTACTTTCAGAGCAGAGCCATCAAAAACTTCAATGCACATTGCTGAATTCTGGATGGCTGAAATGGAAGCTGCCTGGATGAAACTTGACGAAGTTACAGAAGTTGCAAAAGACGAAATCAGATTTATTATTCAAAAAGTTCTGAAAGAAAACAAAGAAGAGCTGAAGCTTCTTGAGCGAGATATTCCACTTCTTGAGAAATATGCAAAAGAAAAATATCCCACGATAACTTACACGGAAGCTTTGAAAATTCTTGACAAAGAATACAAAATGAAGGTTCCTTGGGGTAAAGATCTTCGTACTAAGGAAGAGGAACTGTTAGGCAAACATTTCGGAATTCCTGTTGTTGTTACCTATTATCCAAAAGAAATTATGGCATTTTATAAACCTCCTGATCCAAAAAACCCGAAAGTAGCGCTTTGTTTTGATATGATAGCTCCTGAAGGATATCGCGAAATTGTCGGTGGTTCTGAGCGCTCAACTGACATTGAGCAGATGAAAAAAGATGCAAAGAAAAAAGATGCAGCTGTAGGTGATTATGATTGGTATTTCGATCTTCGCCGCTATGGAAATGTTCCTCATTCTGGTTATGGTGTAGGTGTTGAGCGCGTTATAGCATGGATTTGTGGCATTGACAATATCAAGGAAGCTGTTACTTTTCCAAGAACAATGAATAGGTCCCATCCATGAGTCCCAAAAAATCACCAAAAAAAGCTAAAAGCAAAAAGCCAAGGGCTAAGAAAGAACATCATGATATTGAATCTATTTTAGATACTGTAAGAACCAATCCTAAGGAAAACAAATCTGATTCTGAAGAACCAATATTACCAAAAAACGCAACAGCTGAGGAAGAACAGGAATTTATTGAAGACAGTCTTGAAGAAATTGGTGAAGCAATTGAGGAAGAAGTTGATGAGCAGTTTGAAAAAGATCTTCTTGATCATGTGGATAGCCAAGACATGGGGCCAGTGGCTGTTTTTGTCAAGGATCAGGAAACTGCAAAACAAATCGGGACCCTTAGAAAGTCAGTAAGTAATGGTTTTCACTCAACTCAAAAAAACATTGTTGTGTTTTATGAGAAAACAGCAGAAGCAGGAGATCGATTCAAAGGACTTCTCTATATTCTGCTTGGTGCTTCAATTGTTTTAACTGCATCTCTTGTGTCGCAACAGAACTTGATTACCCTTGTTGATGTTCTAAAAATAATGTCAAGGACAATAATTGGCAAGGCAATAACAATTTTTATTGGTGTTAGCTTCATAACATACGGATATAGGCGATTGTCCACAGGACTTTTCAAGCGATTGAAGAAATTATTGTTCCCAAAAAAGAAGCCAAAATATGTGCAGAAGAAACTGGTTTGATTATTTATTCCTATAACAAACTTTAAAAACAATCAGAAGTAGATTTTTAGATAGCTGTTGCCCTGATGGTGTAGTCCGGTCAATCATTCAGCCTTCTCAAGGCTGGGACCTGGGTTCGAATCCCGGTCGGGGCACCACTTTTTCTCTTACAACAAATTATTTAAATCCCAAAATCATCCTCTTCTTAATGGGAAAATACCTATTTGCAGTTTTAGCTGCACTTGCCATTGGAAGCATAGGATTGTGGATCAACCTTATAGGAACTGCTGTGCCGTTTATGACTGTTAATTTCTTACGTGTTTTTATTGCAGCTGTTTTTCTAGGAATCATTGGCTTATTCTTTAGGCGAGATCTATTCAAAATCACTAAGGGTGAAGCCAGATACTACATCATAATAGGTTTCTTAATCGGCGCTGCAATGTCCTTATTCAACACAGCGTTTCACTATCTTACAATCACTCAAGCATATGTAATGGATGCGTTTTTCCCATTCTTCATACTGGTTTTTGGTGGGTATATTCTCAAGGACGGAATCCGCGCATCTGATTTAATTGCACTTATTTTCGGTGCAGTTGCAATTCTTGTCCTAAACCCAATCACTTTCAAATCCCAAATTGGGGTAACAATAATGTTCCTTGAAGTTGTGCTTTACTCAATAATGGTTGTGTATATGCGCAGAGAGGGTATGATTCAAACTTTGAAAGGAACTTTCTGGATATTCTTATTTGCTTCATTATTCCTAGCACCATTTCCAATGATTTACGGATTCGGAAATGTCGCTGCTGTCTGGCACTGGTTAGCTCTTCTTGGTGTTGGAGCTACTGGATTTGGTTATATTTGCTTTAATTATTCTATAATGCGCTTGAAAACAGAAACAATGAGTATAACTCTGCTTCTTGGCGCAACAATATCTGCATTCATCTATGCTATCTTCATATTCGGAGAAACACTTTCTGCAAGATTTGCTGCAGGAACTATTGTTCTGCTTATTGGCGGAACTTTCTTACATTACATGCGTGGATATGGCCGTGGCCGTTTATCAAAAATAATTTATTATGCTGGTTCTAAGCGGACTCATTATTTGTTTAAGAAAAGGTAGTAGGTGGTGGGTGGTAGGTAGTTGGTAGAGTCAAAACGATTATAAAGTGGTGTTGTTATTGAAAATTCAGTTGGGCCCGTAGATCAGTCCGGTAGATCGCTACCCTGGCATGGTAGAGGCCTCGTGTTCAAATCACGACGGGTCCACTTTTTTAGTTTCTCAGAAAAAACTATCGCAGATCGAACCAATTTCAAGACAGGGCTTCGCCGAAGGCGATGCCCTCATGCCATCGTCCGCGGCAAGGCGGACTCTAAAAACTATTTAAACACGTACTTATTACCCAATTCTGAGGTGGAATAGCACTAATGCTTCCTGATAACATTCTAAAAGTAATTGGAGAGCCGGGAAAAAATACAGTTCTTATCTTGGATGCTATTTTTCGAGCAAAAAAGCGTAAGTCCCTTACAGTTGTTTATGATGACGACATTCGCGAGTATTGTGTCAAATTTCCTGACAAAGTCAAAATCTCTCCAGCCGCAGCTGTTTCAGAAACGCAAGTTCTAAAATGGTATGGCGTTGTCAAAATCACCAAAAAAGGTAAACAGTTAGTTATTTCCAAGGACAAAATGTTTGACAGAGTTGCTAAGCTGAGTAAGAAAAAACCGAAAAAAGTAAAGCCGGGGCGCCGTGGAGCCGGGGCACCGAAAGCAAAATCATTTGAGTCAATTTTTGATTCGTTTCTAATCAAACCAAAAACCAAAAACCAAAAACCTAAAACCTTATCAAAGGGAAAAAGAGGAAAAAATGACAAACGAAAACTGCATCTTCTGCAAAATAGTAAAAAACGAAATACCAAGCAAAAAAATTCACGAGGACGAAAAGTTTCTCGCGTTTCTGGACATAAATCCAACAGCAAAAGGCCACGCACTCGTAATACCAAAAAGCCATTACGAAACATTTCTGGAAATGCCAGAAAACGAAGTAAAAGAACTGTTCGCCCTAAGCCAAAAGCTCGCAAAAAACCTAAAAGAAAAACTAAGCGCTAAGTACGTGTTTTTGCTTGTAATGGGAGTGGATGTTCCACACACTCATGTTCATCTTATTCCAGCATATGAAGGTGCTATAGAACCATTCGCAGTTCAGTTAGGCCCGGATATTGAATGTGATTTCGATGCTGTTCTCGCACAAATAACTGGGGGCGAATAAAATGTTTTGGTATGTTATTGGGCTTGCAGCTGCCTTAATCACCTTATCTGGATTTTTGCCACAGATTATCAAAAGTTTCAAATCTAAAGAAATGGGCGATATTTCCTATGGGATGTATTTTCTCCTGTTCTTTGGAATGTTCTTGTGGCTTTTGTATGGTATTCACATAAAAGATGTAATTGTGATTGGAGCAAACATTGCTGGTGTTTGTTTTAATATAATTTTAATTGGAATGAAGTGGAAATATTCAAAAAAGTAGTTATTTCAAATAGTAATACTCACCCTTTTTCTTCTGCTCCCTATCCTTCACACTATCTTGCTTATTCGCTCTTGGCCTTCCAGTTGTTTTCTCTCGTCTAAAAGTAATATCCAAATCTTTCAAAAACAAATTCATCCCCTCTCCCATTTCAAATGGTCCTTTTCCAGTTCCTTTCTTGCCTGGCTCGCCACCAAACACCATTAAACGGTCTGAAAGATAATCCAACAGCATAATATCGTGGTCAATCACAATCGCACTCTTCTCCCTATCCTCAATACTGTGCCGAATAACATTAGCGGCATTAACTCTCTGCTCAACATCCAAATGAGCTGATGGTTCATCTAACAAATACAAATCAGCATCTTGCGACAAACATTTCACAATTGCAACTCTCTGCAATTCTCCTCCAGATAATTCTCCAAGAGTCCGATTCAGCAATTTATCAAGTCCCAAATCAGCAATCATCTTCTGGCTAGCACCTTTCAGCGCAACCAGTACCATCACATCTTCATCTGGCTTAATATACTGCGGCTTGTAAGCAATTTTTAATTTTGAACTAACTTCACCAGCATCAGATTTTAATTCTCCAGCCAGCATTTTCATAAAAGTAGTTTTTCCAGTTGCATTTGGACCTAAAACTCCTATCAATTCCTTTTCATGAATCCAACCTTCATCAATTTTCAATTCAAAATTCTTGAATTTTTTCTTAAGTCCTTTGAATTCAACAATCTTGTGTGTTTTCTGTGACTCACTTGCTTGTTTAACAACAAATTTCAATGGTCTTTCTCTGAACTGCACATTTTCTTCTTTCAAAAAACCTTCCAAATAAGAATTAATTCCTTCTTTAATTGATTTCGGCTGGCTCACAATACCATATGCTCCTGGTTTTCCATAAAAGATATGTGCGAGGTCAGCAAGGTAATCTAAAATAATCAAATCGTGCTCAATTACCAAAACTAATTTCTTTTCAGCCAATTTCCGAATTATTTTAGCAATTTTCAATCTTTCGCGGATATCTAAATAAGATGATGGCTCATCAAAAAAGTAAATATCTGCATCTCTTAGCAAGCAAGCAGCAATTGCAGTTTTCTGAAGCTCACCACCAGAGATTTTTGAAATATCACTGTCTAAAACATTGTCAATACCAAGTTGTTTAGCAATTTTTTCAAGATTACCTTTTTCATCAACTTTTTTCAGAAGTGCTTTTACTTTTCCTTTGAATTCTTTTGGAATCCGCTCAACATACTGCGGTTTGTAAGACATCTTTTTCTTATCAATATGCGCAAAATAGCCCTGTAATTCCGATCCTGCAAAGAATTTGGACAGTTCTTCCTTAGTTGCTTCATGATCCTGTCCCAAATTCGCTTTCAAAGCACCTTCAATAATCTGCAAAGCAGTTGTTTTACCTGTTCCATTCTGCCCAAGCAAACCAACAACCTGCCCTGGAATCGGTATTGCTTCTCTGAATAATTTGAAACCGTTCTCATCACCAAATTGATGAACACATTTCTCTGCTAGTTTCTCTGGTAAATTAATAATTGTAATTGCATCAAACGGACACTTTTTCGTACAAATCCCGCATCCTGTACATAGTTCCACATTTATGAAGGCCTTTCCATCTTCGCCTTTGACAATACATTCTTTGCCAGTTCTGTTAACAGGACAAACTCTTTCACACAAGTAATCACCACACTTTTCAGGGTGGCAGTCGTCCTTGTTCAAAATTGCTATTCTCATAGTAAAATGTTAAGTTTCAGGGTATAAAATAACTTTCGGCTCCAATACGCAGAGTTTATATTCTATGAATTATAATGTTTTCTTAATGATTAGTGATCTTGATAAAATTAAAGAAGATATGTGGGAACTACACAGAAAGCTTCGCGACAGACTACAGGAACTCTACAAAGAGGGAGATGATGGACTTCAAAAAGCTGTTGCGCCTATGAAAAAGAAAGATGATGGGGACAATGAAGAAGATAATGAAGAAAAAGTAGATATGGATAAAGTTCGTACACGTCGCACCAGAACACTCAATACACAGAGTATAATCTTTATTGAAACCTGTTTACTACATTTTTATGATTATGATAAACCATTTCGCTGGGGTGAGATTGACAGAGCCTTACCACTTTCTATGAAACAAAACCTTGACACTCTTCCTAAATTTTGTGGAATTGCACTGAAAATGGGATTTCTTAATCTTGTTGGGAAAAAAATCTCAGACATCAAAAACATCAGAGATATCTTTACTTCCAGATTTGAATTATCTGAAGATTCTAAGATTTTTGTGAAAGAATATTATGAGGAGTTTAGTAAATTTAATGAAAAAGAAGAAAAACTGAGCAACAAATTCGCAAAAGCTGCTGAAAAAGATATTCAAGAAACAACTAAAAGAATTGAAAAAGAAAACAGGTATGAACAAATTACAATTGGCTCAGCAGAATTATTCCCTTTGAATCCAGCTCAATTCTCATACTTGAGTAAAAAGGCCAAGAAAACACTTCCTAAATTAAAATCATTCTTGATTAAAAAGCTTAATGACGGTCCTGTATTGCGTATAGAATTTTTAAGGCTTGTAAATGAAAAGTACTCAAAACCAATTCCTCAATTAGGTCTAATCGTTACTATATTGTTTAGACAAATGGTGCAAACTGGTAAATATGTTCCTTTTTCTAAGCTTAAATATAAAGGTATTGTCAAGAAAGGAATAAGCATTGAAGAAATTAATGACTTTCTCGAAAACATAAGTACCTTTCCTAAGTCCTCCACAAAAATACTTCTTGGTATCAAAAAGAAGTTCATAGAAGAGATTTCTACAGGAAAGGAAGTTTTTCTCAATCAATTTCAGGAGTGGTCTCATACTACCTATGCTGATTCTGGTTTAAAACCTGGTACATTAAACTATCATATTACTGCAATAATCAATGATGTGCGGAGAATGGATCCAACTATTTCTAGAATTAGGCATGGTTCTAAGATATCTTATAAGAAAAAATAATCACCCAAATACAATCTCAGCTTTCCCGCCCATAACTTCTGAAAAAATCTTCTCAAACGGTGCCTTGTTCCCGATTCTTTTCTCATCCATTCTATCAACATAAATTTTGAATGTTTTGTCTCCAACTGTAATGCCTTTCATTTTTGCTGGATTCAAAACTTTCTCAACAAATTCGCGCTTCTCATTAGTTTCTTCAACAATCTTAATTCTTTTTCCCATGTGAGTGCATAATTCCTTAATCAGTGCGCCTTTTTTCCCAATAATCTGACCAGCACTGCCTTTTGGAACTTCAACAACAAATAAATCATCATTTGCATGTGTTTTCAAAAACTCTGCTTTCTCTAATTGCGGGTGCTGTTCTGAAACTTTTGCCATTGCTCTTGCTAGTTCAACATCCGAATGCTGGATCTCACCTTTTTCAAGCCTATCTGAGCATCCTTCGCAAAGTTTTTCTGACTCAAGACAAGCCCCGCAAATTGGCAGTCTCATGGTCATATTAATATACTTGTATTAATAAATAGATTGCGGTAGTGCAATGACCAAAATCTTAGGCCTAGTTGGCAAACCTAACTGTGGAAAATCAACTTTCTTTAATGCAGCAACTATGGCTGGAGCTGAAATCGCAAATTATCCATTCACAACTATCAAAGCAAACCGCGGAGTTGGATATGTCAGAGTCAAATGCGCTTGCAAAGAACTCAAAGTCGAATGCAAGCCAAAACACGGTTCCTGCCACAATGGAACTCGACTTGTTCCAATTGACCTGCTTGATGTTGCTGGTTTAGTCAAAGGAGCTCATGAAGGAAAAGGACTTGGAAACCAATTTCTTGATGATCTCTGTAATGCTGACGCACTTCTTCACATAATTGACGCTGCTGGAGCAACTGATGCTGAAGGAAAACCGTGCAACCCCGGAGAACACGACCCAGTTGAGGATGTAAAATTCCTAGAAGAAGAAATTGACCTTTGGTTCTTATCACTTCTTAAAAAAGATTGGCAAAAACTCACTCGCGAAATCCAACAAATGAAAAAAGATGTTGGAAAAGAGCTTGCAGAACGGTTTTCTGGACTTGGAGTAACTGAATCAATGATAATCAAGGCAGCAAAAGACTCTGAACTTAACTTGGAAGATCCAGCAAACTGGGATGAGGATGCTTTGCTTAAATTCGCTGGCCGAATGCGTGAAATTTCAAAACCAATAATGCTTTGCGCAAACAAATGCGATATTCCAGAAGCTGAAAAAAATCTGAAACCATTGGAAAATACTGAAAATATGCTAATTTCAACTTCTGCTGATTCCGAACTTGCACTTCGCAGAGCAGCTGAAAAAGATTTAATAAATTATTACCCTGGAGAAACTGATTTTACATTTGGAGAAGGGCTTTCTGACAGCCAGAAAAAAGGATTAACATTCATTAAAGATAATGTTCTTAAGAAATTCAATGGCACCGGAGTTCAGCAAGCATTAGACAAAGCAGCGTTTGAAATGCTGGACTTGATAGCGGTTTTCCCAGTTGAAGATGAGAATAAATACACTGACAAGAATGGAAATGTTCTCCCAGATGTCCATTTAGTTTCAAAAGGCACTACCACAAAGCAATTAGCTTATAAAATTCACACAGATATTGGTGAAAACTTCATTTGCGGTGTTAATGCAAAAACCAAAATGAAGCTTGGCGCAGATCACGAGCTGAAAAATGGCGATGTGATTAAAATAAGTTGCTCAAAATAGATGGAACCAATAATGATGTATGGTGGCGGTGGTGGAATTCTCGTTGTTCTAATTATAATTATTATAATCTGGCGAAAATACAGAAAAAAACATCCTAAACTTGGCAAAGGTGGCTGGGGAAAAGGATCAGAAAACGCATTCAAGGTAAGCAAAACCAAATCATATCCTGTTCCAACAAAAGGAAGTTTCAAGGCACTTGATCCAGCAGATGTTCAGAAAAGTATTGAAAAAACAAAAACTGAATCTGCAGAACCACAATTCAAACCTCGCGATTATAAAAAATATGAAAAAGTAGAACCTCCAAAAGGATTACTCAAGCTTATTTCTACTTATAAAACCGAAGATATGATGAAAAAGGCAGCAGCAAACACCGAGATAACCTTTTCTGATAATAAGAAAGCCCTACTTGCATACACTGCAAATGTCTCAAAAGAAAAAGATTCCAAACCAGTTAAAATCGCTATGCAGTTCAGCAGTTCTCCAACTGACAAAGTCGCGTTTCTGGACACTCATCGCAAATATTTTGCAACTCAAGTTCTTGCTCCAGTTGCTTTTTTACTTGAAAAGTATCCAACAATTTCCAGTAAGCAGATTTTCATAATCCTCCACGACAATAATTATCCAAATTTTGCAACAGAAGTGGATAATAATGATGATGAGAATTTAATTGTGTATCTAAAACAGGATAGATTTGAGAAAAACGCAAATGCTGGAGCTAATTTTTATACTTCAATTTTCCATGAAGTTTTCCATCATCTTGACCAAGTCAAAGCCTCCTTTTTTGCAATGAATAACCATAATGTCGAAGCTAAAAAACAATTGAAAAAAGCTTCAAAAGTAAAGGACCTCAAAGATGTTGATGTCCTTGATATTGTAGCTAATTTAGTAAATGATGTTATGGTTGAAAAATCACTAACTGAAATTGCCCCCCGTGAAATTAGTAAGGAACGTCTTGCTCACCACTTACATAATCAAATTGGACACGCTAATGACTTACAGACTAAATATGTTCACAACAATAAATTAGCAAAGGCAAACCCTGCAATGCAGTTTTATCTTCTAACAACCAATCCTGGCACCCACATTCCAACTTGGTTTGCAGTAATGTTCAAGGACAAATTCTTGAAAGCAGAGGTTGCAACTATTTCAAGGGAAGCTGTTATCTGTTGGGAGAGTTGGGAAAAAGCAATATCTGTATGTAATAAAAAAGTTCAAGCAGCACTCCTAAATCTATATCTACCTACACTAACTACTTGCATTCGCTCGATTTTTCCAGCAATTGTTGATGTTGCGCCAGGTGTACACAACATTCAATATCAATTCACAGCCCCACCAACAGCATATGAGAATTTCATCGATAAGTACGTTATGTCATTTAACTCATTCGTAAAGTAATTACAATTTCTTCTTCATAAACTTCGGAGTTGGTATAACTGCAAACTCCAAAAAGTCAATAACTCCATAGAAAACAGGGAACATCAAAATCACTGCCACTAATGTGCTAAAACTAAGTGGAACTGCATTGTAAATTATTGGCGTCATCATTATTGAAATATATCCCATTTCTCTTGCTCTTCCAATAAATCTAACAACTCCTTCTCCTTTCCAAGCATCCTTAATAACCAACGCCGCATAAAGCAAAACCAGCAAGCTCAGCATTATTTTTCCAATCAGCAATAAAAAGTTTGGGTCAGCACTATTTACTTTCACTGACATACGTATCCACTCAACACAAATCCAAGACCCAGCAACTCCGTTTGTTAATGCATTCACAAAGCTTGTGCCTTTTCGCTCCTGAAAAAAGTCACTTGTTATCCAGTTAATGTAAATTGGGACAAGCACTATTATCATACTAGGTTTTACAATGAAACTCACAAACATAAACAAGCCCCTGAAAAATATCCCCCTAAAACCGCCCCAGAAAATTGATAATACAAAATAAAATAACAACAATCCTAATCCAGTAAATCCAATAATCTTGTGGTTTCGTGATATGTCGCCCCAATCAATATTCCAGAACATATTCGGGATTAGTTTTTCCTTATTTAAATAGGTTGAGTTAGCTTCAACAAAATCTTATATACCTCCGCGCCCACCTTATTTGCAATGAAGAAACTCCCTCCTCTTATTGCATTGTTCCTACTCATTTTACTAATCTGCAGTATTGGGCCCGGTATTAATCCAAATGGGAAGACAATTCACCTAAAATCAAGATCAATCACCCCAACAAATATTCAACAATTTGCTGCAAACGGCGCTGATCAGGGCAATTCCCCAACCCGTAAAATCATTCAGCTTGACCACATCCCAACCGATGCTGAAAAAGCAGAATTTGCACAAAACGGAGTTCATCTTCTTAATTATATTCCAGATAATGCCTGGTTTGCCCGCATAACTCCTTCTGGAGAATCCTATCTTGGCAATCACGGGCTAACATTTAGTGGCGACCTTTCCTCATCTGACAAAATTGCTGATACAATTGAAATTAGTGAATCAGAACAAACTCAAGAAATTTCAATTGTCTTTTTCCCAGATGTTTCAACAAGTGAAGCTCGCACAATAGTTGAAAGTTACGGTTCTGTTGTTTCTGAGCCAGTTGTTGGAAATGTTTGGCTTGCTGAAGTTCAGGAAAATCAGGTCAGTGGTCTTGCTTCTGAAGATATTGTAGAATGGGTAGAACATGCGCCCCTTCCTTTACTTGCAAACAATGTTGATAGCAGAGCTGGAATCGGTGTTAATTTCCTTCAAAGCGTATCTTATAATTATATGAATGGTAGTGGTGTGGTCTTAGCTGAATGGGATGCTGGCCACGCTGTTCACTCTGATCTTGATGGTCGCGTTACAATCGCTGATCCAAATGACGGTTCTCCACATTCTCACTCAACTCATGTTGCAGGAACCATGATGGGTAACGGCACACTCAGTCAATCACTTGGCGGTGCTGTTGAAGAGCAGAAAGGTATGGCTCCACAGGCAACTTTAATCAGTTATGAGTGGCCTGGCACTACAAATGAATTATATCTTGAGTCAAATGAGTCAGTTGCAGTTTATGGGGCAATGCTTTCTCAAAATTCTTGGGGATATAATGTGCATGGTGATTGCTCTCAAATGGGTCAATACGATTCATTTTCAATTGCATTTGATCATCTTGTTGACGGCACTGCAGAATATATTGATTCTCCACTAACTGTTGTTGCTTCTGCTGGAAATGAACGATCTTCTTCTTTTGATGGTCAACGTTATTACTGTGGGTATGTTAATCAAGGATCTCACACTTACAACACAACAACTGGGCCTGTTGCAACTGCTAAAAATCCAATAACTGTTGGTGCTCTTGATAAGGATTTGTCAATGTCATCTTACAGCAGTTGGGGTCCAACAGATGACGGCCGTCTTAAACCAGATGTTGTTGCAATTGGTTCATTATTAAATTCAACTTGTTTGTCTGACACCTACTGCAAAAAATCCGGAACTTCAATGTCAGCTCCTACTGTTTCTGGTGTAATTGCACTTATCCAGCAAAAATGGTCTGCAACCCATGTTAACTCTGTCAGGCCTGCAACTTTCAAAGCATTACTTACTCACACTGCAATGGATGTTGAAGAAACTGGTCCTGATTTCAAAACTGGATATGGATTAGTTAATGCAACTGAAGCTATTGATTTTGTAACAAATGATACTTCAACTAACTTGTTGATAATCCAAGACAATGTCACTAACTCACAAAACGACACCTACACTTTCTTTGTAAATAACACTAACGAGAATCTCAAGTTCACTCTTGCTTGGGACGACTATCCAGGAGTTGCAGAAGCTGCCACTGAACTTGTTAATAATCTTGACCTTATTGTATTTGCACCAAATGGGACTCAATATTATCCTTGGACATTATCACCAACCAACGCCTCTGTTCCAGCTCGCCAAAACTTAACTGATTCTCTAAACGTTGTAGAACAAATCAATATCATTGACCCTGCCGAAGGTATCTGGACTTTGGTTGTTAATGGAACAACTATCCCAACAACAACAGAACTCTATTCTCTTATCAGTTCTCAAGACATGGCAACCTTAACTTCCGACATTCATGAGCCAGCTGACAACAATGTTTCAACAACTGGAAATGTAACTTTCAATTGCTCAGCAACCACAAGCTACAACATCACTGACGTTAATCTTTACCACAATATCTCTGGAACCTGGCATGAAAACCAAACCAGAAACTTCAATCCTGGTGGTTCTTGGAACTGGACAAACTGGACAATTGCTAACATTCCATCTGGCTCATACTCTTGGAATTGTTTTGCAAACGACAGCATCAATGAAACAACTTTCGCAACTAATAATTACACTTTAGTTGTTGACCTGCCACCTGCTACAATTGGAAATCTAACAAATGTTTCAATGAACTATACTTGGATTTACTGGAATTGGACAAACCCAGGCGATGTTGATTTCAACCACACTGAAGTTTGGATAAATGATTCATTATATGCAAATGTTTCAGGTGAATTCTACAATTTCACAACCGCTAGCATCAACACTACTTATGAAATTGGATTGCGAACTGTTGATAATCGTGGAACTGCCAATTTCACTTGGGTAAACAACACAACAAGAACTCCAACTGACACAACACCTCCTGAAGTTACATTAAATTCCCCTGCAAATTTCCTTAACACATCTCAGACAAACTTTAGTTTCACATGCCTTGCAACAGATGATTATAACATAAGTACAGTGACCTTGTTCACAAATATCTCTGGGGCATTGGCTTCAAATGTTTCCAATATCACCAATGGCACATCCAGCACAATTATTCTGCAAAATGTCACAAACATTCCAGATGGAAATTATATTTGGAACTGCCAAGTTAATGACACTACTCAAAACAATGTCTCAGGTGCTGACAATTATGTTTTCACAGTTGATTTAGAGAATCCAAATATCACTGACACAACTTCAGGTCTTCTAATAAACCGCACAGAGACAATCAACTTCACAGTTTCAGCTACTGACAGACATGCTATTGATTATATTGAATTAAACATTAGTGGAACCAAACAAAATATGACTCAAGGGTCTGCAAATGGTTACTATTATACTTTCGACAGCACAGATTACCCAACAAAACTTTACAATTACTCAATCACTGTTTTTGACAATGCTCAAAACTCAAATTCAACTGCAGGCACATTTGAAATTGCTGAAAAAATCTATACAAACACAACTCCAACAATAACTGCAAATGTTCCAATACTTGTTCTTGCTTCTGACGAAATCAAATTAACTGTCACACTTAATCAGACAAAAAATAACGCAGTTTCCTCAGCCAGAGTATACACTTCTGACCCTAATTTGACAACCGGTCCAGCTGATAAACTAAATGTTTCCAGATTCTATGAAATAATTCCTGACAACAATATCAACAGCTCATTGTCTTATGCAATTGTTGATTTCTATTACAACCAAAACAATGTTGCTGGAACTCTTGACGAGTCAACACTCCAAGTTTACAAACTTGTTGGAACAACTTGGGTGCTTGTTTCTGATT
Organism: Candidatus Undinarchaeota archaeon; assembly: GCA_964636545.1. GTDB lineage: Archaea > Undinarchaeota > Undinarchaeia > Undinarchaeales > UBA543 > UBA543. Next base: position 11,386 of record CAZWSR010000003.1, on the reverse strand, counting down.
CTGACAACACAGTTCTTGACACAGAAAATAACCATATCCAAATAAATCTAACTGGTTTCAGTGAATATGCTCTTTTCGCAAGCCCCCTCCCAGTTGAGGAAGAAGAAGATAACGGCTGGGGTGGCGGAGGTGGAGGTGGCGGAGGATTCACTCCAAACCAGAACCAAAATCTTGAGGATGAAGTTGAAGAAGAACAAGAAGAACCTGAAGAAGATATTAATCAACTCCTTGTTGATGGACTTAAACAAGACGTCCAACTTCTTGCTGAAGAGCTTGATGGTGTTAAATTAGAAGCCAAGAACAGCAGGAAAAACAAAGAAGTAGCTCAACTACTTCAACAAGCAGATACTCTTATTCAACAAGCAATGGTGGCTGCTGGCCAGGGCGATGCTGAAGCAACTCGTGCGCTTTACGAAGAAGCACAGTCTTACATAACTCAAGCAACCACACTCTTGAATGCTCGATCTAAGAACATGGTACTTGGTTTTGTCCAGTTCGCATTCGCAAAAAGCTGGAAAGTGGTGCTTATCAGTCTCTTGATTATTGGTGTTATTGCTGGAGTTTACTTCAAAAGTCAGAAAATCTCAAAATCTCCTAAAAAATAGCTAAATTTCACTTCTATAGAAGCATTTATAAGTCCCTTTTGATAAGGAGATTTTACTTTGTGGGGTTAATTGAATGGCGTATAAAAAATCTAATGGTTATATTACTATCGCTATAATTGCGATTTTTGCCTTTTTGCTTGTTGCAAGTTCAGCAAGTGCATTTGAAGGTTGTACTGATACTAGCGGTAATTCAATTGAGAATTACACTAACCGGACTGGAAATTGGGCACTGAATCAGAGTTTGCTCTGTTACAATTTTCATCCCTATGTTGCTGGGAGCATAACTTCTGACAACAGCACAGTTTCTGTGTCCTTCATTAATGTTACAATTTTTGTTGAAGGAAACATAACAATCAATGGTACCATCATTCTTGACAATACTAACCTGACAATGAACAGTACTGCTAATAACAAAACCGATATCCTTCTCCGAAACTCTTCAATTTTCAGTGTAACAAACGGTTCAAATGTCACAACCAATAACACCAATGCTGGATACAATCTCCGTGTTGGAGAAGATGCAACAATCTACTTGAATGGTTCTTATATTGAATATTTCGCAAATGGTACAGAAGCAGGTTTCCAATCCAATGGTACTGTTTGGATGAACAACACAACTGTCAAGCACTCACTTGGTTTTGCTTTGAATGCAAGTAATGGAACAATCAACATTTCAGACACATATTTCTTCAATAACTTAAATGGTCTGTTGATAAACCAAACTCCAATAACTCTTGTAAACAGCAACATCTCATCCACAACCAACACCTACAACATTTTGTCTTGGCAACAAAACATCACTGTCAACAACACCACTGTTGCAAATGTAACTGCTGGAACTAATGGAACAAACATAACTGTTAGTTGGCCTGTCCGATTCCTCATCAACAACACTGAGGGTATAGCAGAACATGTCAATAATTTGACTGATGCAACTGTCAAGATGACGTCCTCAGCTGGTTCTGGTTTTGAGAACTTGTCTTTGACAACAACAAACGGAACAACTGCAACAACCTTCTTCACAGAATATGTTGTCCAAGGTAACCTCACAAGCATAGAAAGATCGCTATTGATGAATTACACACCTTATACAATTAATGTGACATCTTCTAAAGGTAACTGGTCCAGTAACACAAGTAATTTCACATATGCTATGGACACTCTTTTTGATGAACTTAATTGTATAAACCGTAGTGTGTTCGACTATTACAACAACGTGTCCATGACAAACACGTCCTACAATCTTAATGCAACTGCTGGCTCATTTGCAAATGTGTCAATTGTTGTCAACAACACAGGAAATGGTGCTTTTACTGAAAACTGGGATGTTATAAATATGTCATCTAATGCATCTAGTCTTGGCTGGACAATCAGCTTCTCTAACTCTTCATTTAATCTAACAAATGAAACAAACCAAACAGTCGTTGCTAGAATAAATGTTCCTGACACAGCTCAACCTGGATTCAACTATACTTTCAACATCACTGCAGTTTCAGGAGGTAGAGGTGGAATCCAAACCATTGCTTGGTTCCATGTTTTCATGCACATCAACAACACAACCAGTTCAGATGGTGCTGACTATGGACGATCCTCTCAGAAAGCATCTGTCTGGCTTGGATTAAACCACAGCATCAGTATGGGATTCTTTGGTTCAAACTCAACTTATGACACTGCATTGGCATTGTGGGCATACAATTTAACACACTTATCCAACACATCAACCAGCACACAATCAGTTATTATCAACAACACAACCTTATGGCTTAACCAAACAAGGGAGCTTGGAACTGATAATTACTTCTGGCTTGACGATGGTGGTAGGGACGGTAATATAACAACTGCGCTTGTTCTAATGGCAATGAGAGAAAATGGTTACTCTGAAACTCCAAGCCAGCTTAATAATTTTATTGACCTATCCTCAACTGTTGGTTATCTTGAGAACCAAAGCAATCAGAGTGAATCTGAACTTTGCTGGCCAAACATGTCATCTACTGGTCGACCTTGCGATGCACAGAACACTTCAATTGTATTAGCGGCTTTGCTCAAATCAACAAGCTATAACTCAACTTTAACTACAAATGCAACTGCATGGCTCAAATCAAACCAGAGTAATGATGGTTCCTGGAATGACAACATTAATGATACTGCATGGGCTATCTTTGCCCTTGCAACAGCAGGAGATACAACTCAAAACACAACAAATGGAACAACTTGGCTCAAGGATCAGCAGAACATTTCCGGACATTTCGGTTCTGATATTAATATCTTTGAAACAGCGCTCACTGTAATGGCCTTACAGGCAGCTGGAGCAACTACATGGACTGTTGATGTTGACAGAAATTCGGATACCACAGCTGATCGATATGCTGGTTCTGTCAAATACGCTCTTGATTGGATGTTAACCAAACAAGTAGCTGCGGGTAGCTGGGGATCTTCAAGTGTTAATGTAACTGCTCTTGGATTACTTGGGATCAGTAATTATGGTTCTATTACTGGAAACTTGACTGGTTATGCTGCTGCTGCAAACTATAGTAGAATTCCAAATGCAACAATAAAACTCACAAGCGGTGGTGTTGATTACTCTTCAACTTCAAATGCTGAAGGTGAGTTTATAATCAATGCTCCTGCTGGAACATATGCATTGACTATAAACCATACTTTGTTTGAGACCAACAACACTAATACTAGTCTTGTTATTTCCAGAGGTCTAAACATAACTGAGAACTTTGGATTGCGCCCAGAGCTCACAAGTGTTGGAACTAATTCCAATGAGCGTTTCCTTAACTTGAATGGTAGTACACTCAACAGTGGATTATCTTATACAATAAATGGAAATTGTTCTTACTTGTTTAACCTAACACACATTGAGCAGGATTTCACAGTTAATGTTACTAACAGCGTTGGCTCTGAAAGTACCCAGTTCTATCACGCTACAATAGCTACTGATGTAAATGGGACATTCTCTTTCGCTGGTACAACTCCAACTGCTCCTGATGCATATGTTGTGAATATCACTTGTGAAGACCACAATGGTAGTGCATTCTCAAACACATTCTCACTTGATATTTCATCAAGTGGGAGTGATGATGATGCTGGCGGTAGTGGTGTCACTGGTGGAAGTGGCGGTAGTGGTGCAGACTATTCAATGGCTGTAACAAGTTATGACAGTCAGGTCAGTGTTATTCAGGGAAGAACTGCTAAAACAAGCTTTACAATAAAGAATAATGGAAAGAAGACACTAGAAGGTGTCAAGCTTGAAGTTATTGGAATCCCAAGTTCTTGGTACACTTTAAAAGTTTCAACAACTGGTTTGGCTACAGAAGATCTTACTCCTGGCGAATCTGTAACATTTGATTTAACTTTCAACCCACCTGCTGACGCAGAACCAAAATCATACACCATCACGCTTAAAGCAAAAGACAAAGATGGTCTGTCAATTGCAGAGAAAAAGGTCACCTTCAAAGTTACAAAGGTTTGGGATACTGCAAAGATTGCCGAGCTTAACACTAACATTGAAGACATAAAAGCTGACTTGTCTGATGCTACAGCAGATGTCAAGGTTCTTACAGCTAAAGGAATTGCAACTGACGAAATGAAGACTGATTTGGAAGCATTCTCAGCAGCTATCAAGAACGCAATAGAGAAATACAATTCTGGCGATTACACTGAATCTGAGCAGTACTACAATGAGGCAATGGAACTACTTGAGAAAATCAAATCTGCAGTAGCTGCTGTTGACAAGCCTCCTGGAAGAATTGGTAAATGGCTCAGTAGCCTTTCACTTGGTATTGTATCTATCTTTGTCATCATACTGCTTGTTGGCGGTTTTGTTGGCTTTATTGTATGGTATAAGATGTTCCGCGTGATACCAGTTTCTGAAATCGAAAAAGATGCAGATCTATTCTCAGAAGGCGCTCGCGTTGAAGGTGTTGTCAAGAGCATTACTGAAACTAAGAAAGGCAAAGTCTTCCTTATCCAGGATCCTACTGGAAAGCTACATGTACGTTATCCATTCTACACAACTGTTGAGAAAGGTCATCTTATCCGAGCAACTGGTGCTGTTAAGAAGTACAAAGATGTTCCTTACATGGATGCACAAGACTTGCATAGAGTTACTGTAAAACACATGGGTGGTTTCAGAAAGAAAGGTGGTCTGCACCGGACTGGCGGCATTCTGTCTAGTGTTAAAGGGTTGGTTAGCCGAAAGAAATAGGGTTTTTATTATAGCCTTAAGATTTTATCTTACTCAATAGTTCGTCTGCTCTTTCTTGGTCCCGAGCTTCAACAGTTAATCTAACAATTGGTTCTGTGCCAGATGGCCGCACAAGCACCCACGCGTCCTGCAAATCAGCTCGCAATCCATCAATTTCAAGCACACGAGTTGTTCCATCTAGGGTACGAACTTTTTCATACAGTTCCGTACAGGTTTTTTCCTGGTCATCGCACTTAATCTTCTCTCTAACTGTAAAATAATTAGGAAGTTTAGCAATTTGCTCTGACAAAGCTCCATTTTTTTCAATAATTTCAAGAACTTTCAATGATGCTAACAGCCCGTCAGGGCACCAATGCGTTTCAGGGAAAATAAAACAGCCACTCGGCTCTCCACCAAACACTGCATTTGTCTTTTTCATCTCAACAGCTACATGCACATCACCAATCGGTGTCATGCTAACGGTTCCACCTGCATTTTTTATTGTCTCTTCAACTAAAAGTGAGGTATCAACTGGCACAACAATCTGTCCTTTTTTCTTTTCCAGTTCATTTAATGCAATTAATGCAAGTAATTTGTCTTTGTTAACAAAATTTCCTTTTTCATCAACAACTCCTAAGCGGTCTGCATCTCCATCATGTGCAAATCCAACTTCAGATCCAGTTTCAACTACTAATTTTTTTAATTCTGATAAGTTTTCTTCACAAGGTTCGCTTTTTCGTCCTGGAAACTCGCCATCTGGATCAGAAAAAATCTTTGAAACCTCTCCAACTCTTGCTAAAAGCTCTGGAGAAATTGTACAAGCAGCTCCGTGTCCGCAATCTAGTGCAATTTTATGTTTCTTTTCCAGATTAACTGCCTCTAAAACAGCATTTATGTAATCTGATTTAACATTAATTGTATTTGATTGTGTTATTTCATCCCACTGCGCCCCTGCGCCCCCGAGCCCCTGAGCCCCCCCGACAATATCTTCAATTTCCTTCTCCATTTCCGGCGTATAAGCACTAGAATCTGAATTCCACAGTTTTATTCCATTATATTCTGGTGGATTATGAGAAGCTGTAATAATTGCACTACTTTGCATTCCAAGTTTTCGTGTTGCAAAAGCAAGAGCAGGCGTTGGTATAACTCCAGTTCTTGAAACTTCAACACCAGTACTTTCAATTCCAGCAGCAAAAGAATTTTCCAAAAGCTTTGAAGTTTTTCTTGTATCTCGTGCAAGTAGAATCTTTCCTGTTTTCAAATAATTTCCAAGTGCTTTTCCAACAGAGAGCATTAGCTCTGGAGTTATTTTTTCTCCATAAATTCCTCTGATTCCTGAACTTCCAAAAAGTTTTGTCATGCATTAGAACTAGCAAAGACCACTTAAAAGCATTTCTCAAATTATTTATATAGCACTAGTCCTAACAATTCACTATGTTACATAAACTTCGTCCTTTTATTCAAAAAGCATTGAACCCAATTGCGAAACTGTTCCCAAAACTAAGTCCAAATGCAGTAACTATCTTCTCACTTTTTGTTGCAGTGCTTGCAAGTGTATTTTTCTACTTTGGAACTCCTGGTTATCTTATTGGCGCTGTTGCATTAATCTTTTTCAGTGGTTTTCTTGATTTGTTTGATGGTGTTCTTGCTCGCTCACAAAATCGTGAATCAAAAAAAGGAGATATGCTTGACCACACAGTTGACCGCTTCGTTGATGTTTTCTTAATACTCGGCCTCACCTTCGGTTCTCTTGTTAATGTACACTTCGGTTACTTGGCAATCATCAGTATTTTACTAATAAGTTATCTTGGAACACAAGCACAAGCACTTTCAGTTAAGCGACTTTACGCTGGTTTTCTTGGTCGCGCTGACAGAATTGTCCTACTGATGCTTTGTGCAATTACTCAAGCAATTCTTACTTGGGTTGGATTCCCAATACTCTGGAAATTTTCAATTCTTGAGTGGCTCATGCTTTACTTCATCTTTGGGGGGGTTGGTACAATCATCCAGCGAATAGTAACAATATGGAAAAACCTTTAGCTAATTGGAAAACCGCTGTCTTGCTTGCAAATTTTCCAGGTCAGGCAGATGGTACACCGTTCTTGGAAGTATATGGCGAGACATTGCTAGAGCGAACTTTTCACAAAGCAAGAGAGTTTTTTGACAAAATTTTCATTGTTGCCAACACATTAAAGGAAAAATCTGATCTGGAACGCAAACTTTCTGATGCTGATGTTATTCTGAATATGAAAAACAAGGGTTTGCTTGGAGATATCCTTGCTGGTCTAAAAGCTTGCACAACTGAATATGCATTTATTGGAACTTGCAACATGCCTTTCCTTAATAAAAAAGTTTTAACTCATCTTTTCAGCCAAACAAACAATGCTCAGGCAATTATTCCAAAATATGTTAATGGAAAAATAGAGCCCTTGCACGCGGTTTACAAAACTCGTCCATGTCTTCAAGCAGTTCAAAATGCAGTGTTTGATGAAAAGACAGATGCAATTCATTTCATTCAAAATATCTCTCAAGTTAATTATTTGCCTATTGGCGAGCTTATTGAACATGATAAAAAACTTGAAACTTTTTTCAAAGTGCAATCAGAACCAGAATTATCTCTTGTTAAAGACCGTTTCAAGAAAAAAGTTTATGATAAGCGCTTGAAAAAAGCAAATAAATTGTGCAAAAGCATAGTAGTTGAGAATGAAACTGCCAATACTACCTATTATAAGGTTCCTGGCACTGAAGAAGACCATTCAGTAACATTTAACAAGCGGAAAAACACATGGGTTTGTGATTGCAAGTACTATACAATGAAAGCGTGCTACTGTTCGCACATACTTGCTGTTCAAAAATACCAAAAAAATGATTAAAGATTTTGCTGTAAAGGGTAATGTAAGAGAACTGCTTAAGAAACCAATAGGCAAAGTTATTTCTGAGGAAACTTTTTCAAAATTATCATTGAAAAACTTAATTACTGTTGGTGATGCAGTTTCTGAAACCGCCATCAAGCACAACCTAAATCCACAAATAATTGTTTTTGATAAAAAAATTAAACGTTTGCCAATTTTAAAACAACAAGAGAAAGTTTTAAAGAAATATGGCACACTTTCTTTCAAGTGTCGCAACCCAGCAGGTGTTTTAACTGTTGATTCTTGGAAAACAATTGAAAATGCATTGTCTGCAGGTGCCCCCTCACGCATTGAAGTCAATGGTGAAGAGGATTTAGTTGCACTCGCAGTACTTTTCTTAGCACCATCTGGCACAAATTTGGTTTATGGACAACCAAACAAGGGAATTGTTCTTGTTGAAGTCACTGACGAGCTTAAACAAAAGTACATTCTTGATATTTTATCTGATGTTGGCAGTGTTTTCATGCAAAATCTCAAAGGCAACACAGTTATTGTGCATGACTCAGACACAGATGGCTGTACTTCAGGTGCAATTTTCACACATTACTTACGAGAAAAGGGAATTAAGGCAACTCCAATGGTTACTCGCGATGCAGTAATCCATGAAAATGTTCAAAGACAAATCGCTAAGCTGAAGCCGGAAAATCTTATAATTCTTGATCTTGGTGTTGAAGCTGCAAAATATATTCGCAATAAATCACGTCATATGAAAATAATGGTTGTTGATCATCACAGATTAAAGAAAAATTCTGATTTTGGTCGGTCTTTAATTGTAAATCCACATACTTTTCAGATCCCAGAGCACTTAAATCCACCAACTGCTTATCTTGCTTACATTATTTGCAATGTTTTGGACTGGGCATCAGCTCTTGGAACCGTTGCAGACAAAGGACATCCTTCTTGTCCTGAGTTTTTGGACAAAACCTCAAAGAAATACAAAGTCGATTTTGAAAAAATTAAAGATTATACCAATGCAGCTGATGTTTTAGATGATTCTGAGTACATTGTCACAGCAATTTTAAATGCAAAAAAGCCACAAGACCTTATGCAAGACCAGAAGCTTGCGGCCTATGAGAAGCAATTTAGTTCAGAAGTTCAGAGATTAATGGACTTGCACAAGCAAAATGCTACTTTTTACAAGGATGCAAAGCTAGTAGTTTATGATATTGAGACTGAATTCTCACTCAGGGGCGGAATTGCGAACCAATTACAGCAACTTTACCCTGGTTGGACAGTAATAATTGGTGATATTCAAGGAACTTTCTATGCAATGAGCTTAAGAACTACAAATAATGACGTTGATTTAGTAAAAGCCATAAGAGCTAGTATAATCAAATTAAGAAAAGCGAGTGGAGGCGGCCATGCGAAAGCTTCTGGGTGTAAAGTGCTTTTAGCAGATAAGGAAAAGTTTATAAGTGATTTTCGCGACTTTATAAAGTAACATGAAAAACCATATTTGGAAAGTGTTTGAATTCTCAGGATGGTTCATATTATTAGTAGGAATTATATTCGGTCTACTTTACGCAAGTATGACTTTTCAAGCAGAGCTTGTTGGCGGAATTATCTTGATTGCTGTTGGTATAGTTTTTGTGCTTGTTGGCGAATTCTTACTTGAAAAATATGATGGAAGCAAATATCAAATGATTTGGCACGCTCTTTCAATTGGTGGTGCATTCTCACTTGTAATTGGACTTATTTGGATGATTATTCAGTTCTTTGCAATGTATGATTCATGGTACAGCGTCATTATTCTGCTTGCAGTTGGTGTTGGATTAATCTTAATAGGGGAGGCAGTTAAAGTAAACAAAAAATGAACAAGAAACTACTCCTCATCTTAACGGTTTTGATTGTCAGCTTACTATTATTTAGTGCAGTATATGCTGCTCGAAAAACTGAATCTGCAGTAGCAGAGAAAAAAGGTATAGGGGGACAATTCTTAGACGGTATTTGGTGCACTCTTAAATGCGGTTGGCCTGCATGGATATTACTCGTACTTCCGCCAGTAGCCATCTACTTTTATAAGAGATTCTTCTCTTGGGGATAATGGTTATATAGTAATAACACTATAATAAATTCATAATCAGAGGTACACTAAAATGCCAGAAACAAAAATAATTCCAGACCTTTCAGTAAAATCACTCTCCGGTCAGATAGAAGATATCATAACCAAGAGAGCCGTTGATGCATCACTTAAGCCACTTAGTAGAAAGACTTATCTTGATATTGCTAAAGATACTTTCTTGCTAGATACTCCTTTTGTTTCTCCAATGTCTCCTTTTGGAAAAGTTGTAGTTATTGGAGCAAATAAAGTTACTATGAGTGAAGCTAAAGCTTTCTTAAAAAAAGTAACACAAACCATGGCTGGCAAAGGTCCTATTATTTCTGATACAGAACTTGCTGACATGTTTGCGCGTTTTGGAAGAGAAGATGCAAATTACCACAATATCACAAATCTTGAAAGTGCAATTATAATTTTCCTTACAACAACTAAATTACGAAAGAAAGAACTGTTCACTGATGGTGTTTTAATTACACTTACAAGACTGTATTTTGCATCTTTAGTTGCAGAACTTCTTGTTGCCGAGCGCTTCCTTACAATTATGGGTGAGCGTGGTGCATTTGAAGCTCGACACATTAATCAAATTCAGGACAAATATGCTAAATTAGTGTCTGAAAGAGCTTGGGTCAAGAGATATAACAAGATTGTTGACAGAAATGATCAACTTCCTGTTCCTGACAAGACTGACAAAGTTAAAGATTTCAGAAACACACTTAAAGATCGCTTTGTAAAAGGTAAAACTGGATTTAAATCTGGTTTTGGTTCTGCAAAGAGCATTAAAAAACTATTGCTTGCTGTTGAAAGAGCTTCAGCTGCTATGTTTTCTGATATAATCCTTGAACACCCAGTTCGTAGAACTATTGGTAAGAAAAAAGTAATGAAGCAGAAGATGGTCTGGGTTAAAGAAGGAGATGAAGCAATCAAAACTGTCAATAACGCTTTGAAACACAAAACAGTTCTGACAAATGATGAATTCCTTGTTTTGTGCAAGAAAATTGGAAAGCCAGGTCTTAATCTTACTGGAATACAGAGTGCAATGATGGATATTCTTGGTGCAGGTGAAACTTCTGGGAAGAATATTCCTGAGATTATAGCAACTCAGCCGCTATTCTCAAACTTTTTGCGTCTTTACTTTGCAACATTGATCATGAAACTTGGTGTAACAGAGTTACTCGAGCTTGTTTTCCAGAAAAAGAATGATGATAAGTTCAAAAAACTATTTGAGCGTATGAGATCAAATTTCCTTGTTGATGACTTTAATCCTTTAGTGGATGCAAAAAGTTACACTGAACTTGTGCAGGATGCACAAGAAGAAGGTTCTAGTACTTCTACTAAAATGAAACTGTCTGCAGAGTTTAAAAAGGATAAAATGTCTAGACAAACAGAAAAAGATCTTGGACTTCGAGAATAATCAGTAAACCTAATTTAATTCAGAGGGTGTAAAAGCCCTTTGGATATTCTATTTTTTAAAACCAATAGCAGTCAAACTGTTGCACTACGCCTATTACCCACTACCAACTACCTACCACCAACCACTTATGGCATATGTCACTTCACATAATGCTTTTAAACTAGTTCTTACATAAGTTACTTGGGTTACGCACATGGTATACAAGAA
>CAZWSR010000002.1:111139-111618 GCA_964636545.1 Candidatus Undinarchaeota archaeon | reverse complement strand
TTACACGCGCCCTAAATTATGTTTTTAGTCGAGAACGCATGCGCCGTCAACACAACTGAAATCTTCAGGACAATCATAATCTAATTCTACACCCATTCCAGCTTTATTGCAGTATGATTCTTTCAAACGACCAGTGAAAGTACAACTGTCTTGGAAAAAGTTTCCAACTGCATCAGTTACTTGACCAGCTTCAATATAGTTAAGTCCACCATCGGTTTCAGTACAAATTCCGCCATCTGCATTTGCATCTTCGTCTTCAACTGGTTCAAGTGCTTCATCTTCAATTGGATCTCCTTCTTCATCTTCATTTGGTACTGAATTGTCTACTGCACCATCATCTTCTGATCCATCAGTTGTACCATCTGTTGCTGGAACCTCAACTGAGCTACCCATTGTACCATCTCCTGATCCGTCAGTTGCTGGAGTGTCGTCGTCTGGCTCATCTGCTGGGTCTTCTGCACCCTGTTCATCAACATCAT
>CAZWSR010000002.1:0-111129 GCA_964636545.1 Candidatus Undinarchaeota archaeon | reverse complement strand
GGAATATTTGTTTCTGGAAGTTCAGGTTCTTCTAGCTCCCCATCTTCTGTGCCTGTTCCAGCTTCTGCGTTGTATTTGCAGATTCCAGCCCCTGTGGTTCCATCTACAGACCATACACAGCCGTTGTTATCTTGCTCATTACATGAAAGTTCTGTCCAGAAATCAACGCAAAACGCACGCCTCCAACCATCTTCATCTCCTTCTATTGGTGGAATTGGTCTTGCTGGGACCTCTGGATCCATGCCTGCTTGTAATAGATCAATACAACGTTCATCTTCCCACTTACAGTGATTTATTTGAAGATTACAATCTCGCATGTCATCGTAGCTTACACAGAGTGGCTCATCACAGAAGTAATCTGTCCATCTGCAGCCAGTTGCTTCACAAGCGTCTTGGTCATGATTAGTTCCTTTACAAACAACCTGTATTGGTGCGCCACCAGCAGTTGTGTCGCCATCAGCTACTCTGTAGTATTGACCAACATATTGTCCTTCAGGTGTTCCGAAGTAAACAATTGCGCCGGCTATTGCAATAACCGCGATTAAAAAAATTCCGCCCATCACGAGGAGTTTGTTATCCATAGTACTTATTCGGTGGCGTTTCTACTATAAAAAGGTTTTTTTAGCACCTTGCCGCGCCTTTAGAATTGTATATACCAAGTACATCTAAATAATGGATATAAGTTGATTTTTTCCAATTATACATACCCCAGATGTCTTGTGAAGTAGCGTCAATTGAGTACCAAATTTCCCCATATTTCACAACTACAAATGCGTGTGTTTTAGTGTATGCAACATATGATTCAAAACCAAGATTTTCTAGAAATGTTGAGAGTAGGTTCGACATTCCAGTGCAGTCAGCAGTATTAGAAAATAGAATTATGTCAAGGCTTCGGAAATCTGCGAATTCCTTGTAAGCAATGTTTGAAGCCACCCAGGTGTGCGCTTCTTCTATTAGCTCCAAGCCATTTTTTTCAAAAGAGTTAGTGATTTTTAATATACTTGGGTGTTTTAGAAGAATTAGTTTTTGATATGGGGAACCATCTAAAACTTGGCAAGATTGTGGGTTGAATGCAGTGTAGCGAGGTGCGTAGTCGAAAAGCTCAATAATGCGAGTGTTTGATTGAGTAGTGGCTGGTGAGTCTGAAACTGGAGTTAGGGGTTCGGAAATAAAATTAGTTATGAAAAGAAGAGATGCTAGAATTGCAAATCCAAATAGCATTGTTTTCTTTCTCATAATGAAGTAGTATCTTGGATGATATAAAAAACTATCTCATATACTTCAAATCATCCTTGCTAACACCACTTCCAGCTGTTTTCTTGAAGCGTTTGAGAATATTCTCATAAGCATGTGTCATTTCCTCATTCATTGTTGGATTTATTTTGGAAATAGCATCAGTGAAGTGCTTCATAGTGATTTCTTTTGCTTCTTTGTCTTCCCGCAAAGCAGATATTGCAGCTTCTTTGCATACTCCAGCAATGTCAGCTCCAACAAATCCTTCTGTTTGTTCTGCGAGTTTGTCAAGGTTTACTGATTTGTTTAGTGGCATTTTGGCTGTGTGCACTTCGAAAACTTTCTTGCGAGCTGGTTGATCTGGGACTGGGACTAAGACATGTCTGTCAAACCGACCTGGTCTGAGTAGACCTGGGTCGATCATGTCTGGCCTGTTTGTACTTGCTAGCACAACAACATTTTCCAAATCTTCCATCCCATCAAGTTCTGTGAGGAGCTGGTTGACTACAGTTTCAGTTACATGAGCACCTGAATCTCTGCCACGCATTGGAGCTAAAGAGTCAAGTTCGTCAAAGAAAATAATTGATGGTGCTACTTGCCTTGCTTTTTTGAATATTTTACGGATTCCGCGCTCTGATTCTCCAACCCATTTGCTGAGAAGTTCAGGACCTTTTACTGAAATGAAGTTTGCATTTGATTCATTTGCAACTGCTTTTGCCATCATGGTTTTACCTGTTCCAGGGGGTCCGTAGAGTAATACTCCGCGAGGAGGTTCAATACCCATTCTCTTGAACATTTGTGGTTTCTTGAGTGGCCATTCAACTGTTTCTTGAAGTTGCTCTTTTGCTTCTTCTAGTCCACCAATATCAGTCCATTTGACTTTTGGAATTTCAACAAGCACTTCTCTCATTGCACTTGGTGAAACATTTTTCAAACCATTCTTGAAATCATTGTTGTTTACTCGCAAACCGTCAAGGATTTCTTGAGGCACTTTTGCACCATCTTCCAAATTCAGTTTTGGTAAAACGCGACGTAGTGCACTCATTGCAGCTTCTTTTACAAGTGCTTCCAAGTCAGCTCCAACATAACCATAGGTTACATCAGCCCATTGGTCAAGTTTGACATCAGGGTCAAGCGGCATTGCTCTTGTATGGATTTGCAGAACTTCTTTTCTGCCTTTTCTGTCAGGAACACCAATTTCAATTTCACGATCGAAACGCCCACCTCTCCTCAGAGCAGTATCAATTGCGTCCTGTCGATTTGTTGCTGCAATTACAACAACTTTTCCACGGGACTTCATTCCGTCCATTAAAGCAAGAAGTTGTGCAACAACTCTGCGCTCAACTTCACCAGTAACTTCTTCTCGTTTTGGCGCTATTGCATCGATTTCATCAATGAAAACTATACTTGGAGCATTCTTTTCAGCATCTTCGAAAACTTTTCTCATGTTTTCTTCAGACTGGCCATAGAATTTTGACATAAGTTCTGGCCCGTTTATTGCGAAAAAGTTTGAGCTGGTCTCGTTAGCAACTGCTTTGGCTAATAGCGTTTTTCCAGTTCCTGGAGGTCCGTAGAGCAGAACTCCTTTTGGTGGTTCTACACCAAGTTTTTCAAAAAGTTCGGGGTGTTTTAGTGGAAGTTCAATCATTTCACGAACTTTTCTGATTGCATCTCCGCAACCACCAATATCTTCGTAAGTTACTGATGGGATTTTCTCCATTTCAGTGATTTCAACTGCTTCTGGATTGACAACAACTTCAGTACGGTCAGTTATTATCACAGCCCCCTTGGGCTTAGTGCTCGCAACAACGAACTTAAGCCCAGGGAAACCGGACATTGGAGAAAAGCCACCACCCAACATGGATGAAAAAATATCAGAGAAAGGGTCGCTCATGCGCTGTTTTGATGCGCGGAGTGGCGAAATCATATCACCTTTCATTACAGGACGGCCCATTAAACTTTTTTCAATACCGCCACCCTGGATTTGAATTTGAATTCCTTTTTGAGCAGGAGCAATAACAACTTTTTCAGCTTCTTTGATCTCTGCTCTTGAGAGTTTGATTGATTCACCGATTCCAGCTTCAGAATTTTTTCGTAGAAGTCCGTCGATTCTGACAACGCCCATTCCAACATCACTAGGGTATGCTTTTGCTGCCACTGCTACAGATAATCGTTTTCCTTGAACATGAACAATGTCGCCTGGAGCTACATTGATTTCTTGCATTGCTTTTGAATCAAAACGGATTATGCCTTTTTCAGCATCTTCTGGCATTGCTTTAGCTACCTTGAGTTCGATTTCAGGGCCACTTGGTTGGTCATCTTTGGTTGGTTCTTCTTTTGGAGTCATTTTAGTTTCTTGCTTGTCTGGACCTCATTTTTTGCACCAATTTTCCGAGATCTGAGCTCATTAGAGTCTCTATTTCCTTGATTTCATTGAGCATTCGGGCTCGCTCGTCAAATATGTGTTTAGCTAATGTGATGCGAATCCAGTCAGACTTGCTAATTCTGAGTGCATTGCACACTTCAGAAAGTTCGTCAGATAAAGATTCTGATACTCTTATATTTATTTGTATTGATTTCATGGTAGTAGTTGATAGCAATTAGTAGCAATTGATATATAAAGGTTGTTATTCTACTATCAACTGCCCACTACCTACTGCCTTAACAAATAATTCCGCTTAATACTCTATAAACTCACGAAAGTTGGCAAAATCTTATAAATTAAGGAAAATTGCACTAGTTTATGAAAATATTAAAGCGATTTGAATTTGATTTTGGGTCAAAAATGAAGCAAGCTACTGATTTTGAGAATAGGAAGTTGTCAAGTGGATCTGTAAAGATTGATAAATTGCTTGGTGGCGGACTGCCGGTTGGTTTCGTTACTCATGTTTTTGGTCCGCCTGGTAGTGGAAAAACGAATTTGTGTTTATCAATTGCTTCAAAAATAAAGAAGAACGAGAAGGTTTTGTTTATTGATACTGAAGGTGGTTTTTCGCCTGAAAGATTGAAGCAGATTTGTGGGAAATTGCCAGAGAATTTCTTTGTTAAACAGCCGAAAGATTTTGATGAGCAAGGGCGGGTTGTTAGGGGCTTGTGCAAGGTTTTGGATAAGGATTTTAAGTTGGTTGTTATTGATTCTGTTGTTAGTTTGTATCGGTTGAGGATTGTGAATAAACGGGATAAAGTGCTGGAACTGTCACGAGAATTGGGGAGAGAGCTTGCTCACTTGTCAAAAATCGCAAGGGAGAACGGGATAGCGATTATTGTTAGTAATCAAGTTTATACTTCATTTGATGGGAAAGAAGAGATTGTCCCAGTTGGTGGAGATACGCTGATGTACTGGTCAAAACTGATTTTGGAACTGCGGAAAGAGAAAGAGGATAGTTACAGAAGTATTATTATACGAAAACACCCCCATAAGCCAGAAGGAACTGGAGCAAAATTCAAGATTGTTGGTTCCGGACTGGTATGAAAAAACAAATAGTTGCAAAAGATATGTTGAAGCCGAGCTTGATTTTGGCAGGGATACTGATAGTGCTAGTTGTTATGCTGTTTACGCCGGCCTTTAATACACAGGGCTGGTTGAGTTTGATATTGTTGTCAGTTGCGATTATATTTTCAAGAATGTTTGTTGGAACAGAATACGGTATTTCGATTTCGTATTTTTTGTTTTTTGGAATTGCTGTGGGGAATGGGGTGGTGATTGGTTTGTTAGTTGCTATTTTGACAGGAATTGCGCAAGGAGTTTTGTCAACTAGGGAGACGCCTATTGATTTTTGTTTGAGGAAAGATGTTGGAACAGCTGTTAGACAGACAATGCGATTTGGATTAGTTACAATTGCAATTGGAGTTTTGAGTTGGTTGAGAGGACCAAATTGGATAATGCAGAATTTGATTTTTGTTTATCTTGGGTTGCTGATTGTTTTCTGGGTGATTTTGTATGATGTTCCAAGGATTGTTTTGGGAACTGCACCAATTGGAAAAGTTGTTGCGCTTGTTACAATGTCGCTGTTGATAAACTGGAAGCTGATTGAGATTTTTGGGGTGCGGTATATCACATGGTTAGGTGGGCTAATTTAATAAGGCAGTAGGTAGTGGGCACTAGGCAGTGGAAACCGATCAACTACCCAAACAGATATATCCCATAGAGTACTACCATAACTCATGACCAAAGTGGAGGAGCTGCGTATCCAAGGGGACACATACAATTATTCTATTATTCATAATACGCGGGAGCTTCATGTTTCTTTTCCAAAGACAAATGTTGTTTATGGAAATGCACCATTTATGGGAGATATTCGGATAGAGGAATGTGGCGGAGAAGTTGGAAGATTGACTTGGTATGGAATAAAACATGTGCTGGATAAGAATGCAGACATGTTAGATAATGAAATAAAATTAAAGGGATTGTCAAAATGGGATTTGCATGATATTTTAACTGCAATTAAAAAGTATGAGACAAATTACAAAACCAGGAAGCTGAGCATTGGAATGTATAATGACTTGGAGAATGTGACAAAGGCGATTTATTATTTGGTTAATAAGTTTTAGATAATTTAATAAGCAAACACTAGTTAGTTGTGGTAATGACAAATCTATCCACTGAACTCGCTGGTGTGAAACTGGAAAATCCAACTGTGTTGAGTGCTGGTGTTCTTGGAAATACTGGGGAAATTTTGAAGAGAGTTGCGCTGAGTGGTGCTGGAGCTGTTACTACAAAAACAATTGGGCTGAAACCAAGGAAAGGGAATAAGAATCCAACAATTGTTGATTTGGGTGGTGTTTTTTTGAATTCAATGGGATTACCGAATCCAGGTGCTGAGAATTTTGTTGAGGAAATCAAGATTGCGAAAGAAGGTGGCAAGCCAATTATTTCAAGTGTTTTTGGAAAAGATGCTGACGAGTTTGCAGAAGTTGTTAAAATTTTGAAAAAGGCAGAGCCGGACATGTTTGAATTGAATGTAAGTTGTCCAAATATTGGAAGTGGGCTGAGTTTTGGTTGTGATCCATTTTCTGCTGCGAATGTTGTTAGGAAAGTGAAAGAGGTTACAAGCATTCCAGTTTCTGTGAAATTGACTCCAAATACACATTTGCTTGTGAAAGTTGCTAAAGCAGTTGAAGAAGCTGGTGCTGATGTGATTACTGCAATTAATTGTTTAGGCCCAGGAATGGTTATTGATGTTGATTCAGGAAGGCCGGTTTTGGGAAATGGCGTTGGTGGAGTTTCTGGGAGATTGATAAGGCCAATTGCGACCAGATGTGTTTATTCAATTGCAAAAAATGTGAAGATTCCAATTATTGGCGTTGGTGGTGTTTATTCTGGAGATGACGCAGCTCAGCATATTATTGCTGGTGCAAGTGCTGTTGGAATTGGAACAGCGGTTAAAGATCATTATCTTGATGTTTTTGGAAAGGTTTGTGAAGAATTGGAAGAGATTTTGGAGAGAAAAAAGCTTAAAAGCATCAAAGAATTAGTTGGTTTATTGGAGGAAAATAAATGAGCGCACGTGATAAATTATTTGGCGGAATACTGTGCCTACTTGCACTGTTAGTAGGTGTTGTTTACTTTGTTGTACTTATTAATGGGCCGACAACATTTTGGTTCTTTACATTGAGCCCGCTGTTAGCACTTGAGATTGTTGTTTCTGTGTTCTTTGTCTTCGCAGTAATCGTTATGCTGTGGGTCGGATACACAATAATGACAACACCAAGCATTGAGGACATTGAGAAGAAAAAATAGGCGTCAGCCATCAGCATTCAGCCCTCAGGCCTTGACTGCTGAGGGCCGAGGGCTCACACCTTAACCAAAAGGACAAAAATGACACCAAGTAGTACTACAATATTGGAGATTCGGCAGGAGTCGCCTTCAGTAAAATCATTCTTTTTTGAATATGGAGAAGATGTTCATCCAGGGCAGTTTTTGATGATTTGGGTTCCTGGTGTTGGAGAAGCGCCGTTTTCTGTTTCGCGAAATGATGGTGAGAATATTTGTGTAAGTGTTAGGAAAGCTGGAGAAGTTACAAATGCTTTGCATAAAATGAAGGAAGGCGATAAGATTGGGGTGAGGGGGCCGTTTGGAAATGGGTTTAAGTTGAAAGGCGACCAGATTGCTCTGCTTGCTGGTGGTTGTGGAGCTGGCCCAATGCTTTATTTGGCTCATGTTGCGAAAATGGAGAACAAGAAAGTTCATTTTTTCCTAGGTGCTAGCACGAAAGAGGAAATTTTGTTTCAGGACGAGATTGAGAATTATGGAGATTTGCATGCTTGCACTGATGACGGGAGTTATGGACGAAAAGGTTTTCCAACTGACGCTTTTGAGGAGATTTTGGGTAAAGAGGAGATTGATGCTGTTTACACTTGCGGGCCTGAGAAAATGATGAAGCGGGTTTTTGATATTTGTAAAGAGAAGAAAATTCCAGTGCAGGCAAGTTTGGAGCGGCATATGAAGTGCGGAGTTGGTGTTTGCGGAGCTTGTTTGTGTGACGGGCTTTGTGTTTGCAAGGATGGGCCTGTTTTTGAAACTGAATTGTTGGGACGGATGAAGGAGTTTGGGAAAGAAAAGCGAGATGTTTGTGGGGTGAAGGGGGATTTGTAGAAATGGCTGAAGATATTGAATTTGATGAAGGACCTATGCTATCATTAAAAGATGGATTTAAGATTGAAGAGAGTACAGATCCTAGAGAAATAAAAAGGCGATTTGGCAAATATGTAAAGAATGGTTGTGTTTTTGTTTGTGTTCACCCACAATATGCTATAATGACTCATCGTGGCATAACCAAACAATTAGAATATTTGAAAGAAGAAATAAGAATATTAAGAGAGGATGGGAAGCATGAAAAGGCTAATAAAAAAACAGTTCACTATATTACATCTCAAATAGAAACTTTTCTTCTTGCGAAGTTAAAAGAACAAGAACATTTAACATTTATTAATTTAAACAGTACTTTAAAGTGTGATGAGTATAGAAAATATATTAGAGGTGCAATAGGAACTGGAGAGAATTTTATTGGATATTATATTTATAGAAATGAAGATATAACAAATATACCTAAAGAAATGGAAGAAGTATTCTCAATATTGGATGTGAAAAAAGTTTATCTTTTTGGAGAAGTGTTTGGTGGTTGTGTAGATGCCAGTTATGGAGGTATACAAAAATTTTGCGAAGTAACTGTAATTCCTCAAGCAACTTTAGAATATGAAGATTATGTTGAAATAGATAAAGAAGAATTAACAGTAGAAGCGTATATAGAATTTCTAAGAACAAGAGAGTATCACCGTCAAACTATTGAAAACCTTGCAACAGATGAGAAAATAAAAGATTTATTAGGAATCTCGTTAAATGAAAAATGGGGAGAACTGAGGGCTGAACTATGAAAAACTTTGACTTGATTTTAGAAAACTGTAGAATACAAACAACAACACACCAGATTGATGGTGATATTGCAATTAAAGGGGGGAAAATTGTTGAAGTTGCAAGAAGTCATAAGGAACACCATGCTGACAAACGAATTGACATTGATGGAAAAATCGTAATTCCGGGTTGTATTGACGCGCATGTGCATTTTAGAGATCCTGGTCAGACAAAAAAGGGAGATTTTGAAACAGAATCAAAAAGTGCATTGTTTGGCGGTGTGACAACTGTTTTTGATATGCCGAATACAGAGCCACGAGTTGATTGCGAAAATACTTTTGAGTTTAAGCGAGATGCAATTGCTGGAAAGTCTTATGTTGATTATGCACTTTATTTTGAAATTACAGATGCGAATTGCGAGAAACTGCCACCTGCTTTTGCTTATAAGGCGTATATGGATTCAGGACGAGTTACTGTGAAAGGAGTTCAGAAAGCACTGAAGAAACTTGAGCACAAAATTGTTTGCGTGCATCCTGGGAATTTTGGAAGCATCAATACAAAAGTTTACAATCGGAAAAAGCCAGAGACACATTCGCTTGTGAGGAATGTTGGTTGTGAAGCAACTGGGATAAAAAAATTGATGAGGCTGAATCTTGGAAATAATCATATGCATTTTTGCCATGTGAGTACTGGTGTTGGAATGGGGTTGATTGCGAATAATAATGATAAAAATATTAGTTGTGAAGTTACTCCGCACCATTTGCTTTTGGATATTAGCACTTATGCAACTTGGGGAGCAATGGCAAAAGTTAATCCGCCACTGAGATCGCATGATAATTTGAACCAGTTGTGGGCTTCAATGATTAATATTGATATGATTGCAACAGATCATGCTCCACACACCCGTCAGGACAAGGAGCAGATGATAATGTCTGCTTGCCCTGGTTTTGCTGGTGTTGAGACAATGTTGCCTTTGATGATTAATGAAGTGAATAAAGGTAGAATGAGTTGGCAGCAGCTTGTTAAATTGACTTCACATGGGCCAATGGAGATTTTTGGAGTAGTTGAGAAAGGAGAGATTTTGGCTGGGAAAGATGCAGACATTGTTGTTATTGATAATTCAGTTGACTGGACAATTGAGCCGAATGAATTGCATTCAAAATGTGGTTGGACAATTTTTGAAGGAACTGAAATTAGAGGAGCTGTTGACAAAGTTTTCAAAGGCGGGGACTTAGTTGTTGATGGTGTTGAGTTTTATGGGAAGAAAGGTAGTGGGCGAGAAATTGGTTTTTAACAACCTTAATAAACACTGAAACCCTGAATTTTGGTAATGACCAGCTTAGTAATACCGCTGTTTAATGCAAAAGAACTTGGGAGAAAAATTGCACTAAAAAGTGATAAACAGCTAGCAGAAACGGAACTGCGGAAATTTCCAGATAGGGAGATTTATTTTAGAGTAGACTCTCCAGTGAAAGAACGGGATGTTATTCTTGTGCAAAGTGGTTATCCTGGTCCAAACCACGCTATTGTTGAAACACTTCTTGCTGCGGAAACTTGTAAAGAACTTGGAGCAAAAAGTATCACACTTGTTATGGCTTACATGCCGTATGCTAGACAGGATATGCGATTTAGTGACGGGGAAGCATTTAGTTTGCAGGTGATTTCAAAACTTTTCCAAAGTGCAGGTATTTCAAAACTGATTACAGTTGATGCGCATAATTGGGCAGAGTATGGTGAGATGGATTTGTTTGGATTGAAAAATGTTAATGTTACTGCTGGAAAATTACTTGTTGAGCATTTGATGAGAAAACACAAATTAGAAAATGTTCATATTCTTTCACCTGATTTTGGAGCAAGTAAAATGGTTGAGGAAGCTGCTAAAGCAGAGGGTGCAGAGTTTAGTGCATTGGAAAAAGTGCGGAAAGGTGACTTTGAAGTTGAGATGAGTGGTGAATTGAATGTTAAGGACAAGAATGTGATTATTTTAGATGATATTATTAGTACTGGCGGAACTATGTTGCTTGCTATTGAAAAAGCTAAGAAAGCTGGTGCAAAGAAGATTTTCCTTGCTGGAGTACATGGAATTTTCGGATGGGACTCATTAGAAAAGTTAAAAAAGAAAGCAGATGATCTAATATCTACTGACTCAATTGAAAATGATGTTGCAGAAGTGAGTTTAGCAGGGGAAATTTCAAAGGTGATTTGATTTGGCACTAGTATTTGGTTGTACAAACGCGAAAGAAATTGCAGAAGAATTTTGTAGAGAGTATCCTGAGTTTAAACTTGGTGAAAGTGAATTGGAACCTTTTCCAGATGGAGAAACAAAACATGTTTTATACACAGACCCAAAAGGAAAGAATGTTGTTATTATACAAACAGGATTGCCAAATTCTCTTATTAATTTAATGGAAGCAAGCCAGGCTGCAAATGCTGCAAAACATTTTGGAGCAAAAACAGTTACAGTTGTTTTCACTTATTTACCATATGGCAGACAGGACAAGTATGGTTTTTCTAATGACAAAGGCCTTCAGCCAAAAACCTTGCATATTGCATTGAAGATGATAAAATACAGCGGCGCAGACACGCTTGTTGTATTGGATGCGCACTTTGCTGACAAATTTGGAAAATTTTCAAAATGTAAAATGAATATTATTAATGAGCCAGTCGGGCTTGAGATGGTGAAACACATGAATGATTTTTATCAGATACCTTACAACAATATGGTTTTACTTGCACCAGATTTGGGCGCTAGACCAAGAGTTAAACAAGTAGTTGATGAACTGAAAAAAGAAAATATTGTTGTTGAAATGCAAACTGTGAAAGATAAAAAAAGAATTGACTCTGAAAATGTGGAAGTGAAATTTTACAAAGATACAAATGTTGAGGGAAAAGATGTTCTGATTCTTGATGATATGATTTGCACTGGTGGGACAATGATTGCTGTAGGGAAAACTTTGAAAAAAGATTGGAAAGCAAAATCAGTTCATGCAGTAGCAACACATGGGATATTTGCAACAAAAAAACATGGATTAAGTGATCCAACTATACTTCAAAAAATGAGAAACGGTTTTGATTCTTGTGTTGTCACAAATTCAATTAAAACACCAGTTTCAGAAGTTACAATTCTTCCTGCGCTTTTGCGTGGAATAAAAGAGGCGAATAAATGAGCCAGCAGGATCAAAAAAACAGAGTAGGGAAAGCAGTTGCTAAACATGAATTAATAAAAGATGGTGCTGTTATTGGTGTTGGAACAGGAAGTACAATTTTTCAATTTATTGAAGCACTTGGAGAATTGGTTGCTGGTGGATTGAAAATTACTGCAGTTGTTACTTCAGAAGATAGTAAAACAAAGTGCGATGATAGAAAGATACCTGTGATTTCAGTTGATGAAGCTGAGAAAATTGATATTGCAATTGACGGTGCTGATGAAGTTGATCCTAAATTTAATTTAATAAAAGGTGGTGGTGGGGCGCATGTTCAGGAAAAGGCTGTTGATTACAAAGCAGATTATTTTGTTGTGATTGTTGATGGGGGAAAAATGGTGACTCAGCTTGGTGCATTTAAATTGCCAATAGAAGTTGAAAAGGATAAGTTGGAAGAAGCACTGGAAGCTCTTGGCAAAGCTAGCTTTTCAGCACCAGCAGAGGTTCGGATGAATGGTGAAGAGAAGTATGAAACAGATAATGAAAATTATATTATTGATGTGAAATACGGCATGATTCAAAAACCA
This sequence comes from Candidatus Undinarchaeota archaeon, assembly GCA_964636545.1. Classification (GTDB taxonomy): domain Archaea; phylum Undinarchaeota; class Undinarchaeia; order Undinarchaeales; family UBA543; genus UBA543. The sequence continues at coordinate 98,815 of CAZWSR010000002.1, read as the reverse complement.
GAGATATTAGAGAAATTAATAGAAGAAAATATTCCGGGTGTTGTGAAAAATGGCGTTGGGATTTTTACAGGCGACCATGTTGATGAAGTTTGGATTGGAACTGATACAGAAGTTGTTGTTAAGAAAAAGTAGGGTTATTCAGTTTTCTCTTCTTTTTTCTTCTTGGTTGTTTTCTTCTTTGCTGGTTTCTTCTTCGCCCCGGCCCCACTTCGCCCCGGCGCCCCTTTTACTTTCTTCTTCCCCCAATCAGCTTTTGAAGGACATTTTGGATCAATGCACATTGAAAACGGCCGCTTTGCTTTTCTAACAACTGTAATTATTGGTAATTGGTCATGCTCGCAAATCTTTTCAGTTTTAACAATTTTTGCAAATTGTGGGAGTGGGTATGAGCAATCGCATTTTGGATAAGCTGAACAGCCAAGGAACTGTTTTCCAGATGCTTTTGATTTGCGAATCATTAGATTTCCAGTTTTGCATCTTGGACAGCTACATAAAGTAATCTGCTCTGTTCGTGCATTTTTGTAAGATTCACCAAGTGCTTCACCAACTGCAGTAGCTGATAATTTGAATTTTTCCATAACTTCAGTGAGTGTTTTCTTTGCCTGTGCAAGAACAGTTTCTTTCTCAATTTTGACTTCTTGGATTTGCTCAACATATTCTTCAAATTCGCGAGTAAGTTCTTCAGAAGTGAGAATAGAAACGTGTTTCTTGAGAGTTTCAATGATTTTGGAACCGAATTCAGTAACTTTAATTTGAGTTCCTTGAACATAATTACGGTCGTAAAGAGTTTGGAGAATGTTTGCACGAGTTGCTTTTGTACCAATTCCGATTTTCTCCATTTGTTTGATGATTGACGCTTGTGAATAGCGGTTTGGCGGCTGAGTTTCCTTGTTTTCTTTATCTAATTGTTTTACATCATGTTGTTTTCCTTGCTCAAGTTCAGGGAGCTCTTGTTCTTTTAATCTTATGTATGGCTCGTAAAGCTCGTGCCAGTTCTTTTCCAAAGTGATTGTTCCTTTTGCCAAGAATCTTTCTTCTTCAATATCAAATACAATTTCCTGTGATTCGCGAACAGCTGGCTCGCCAAAGCAGGCTAAGAATCGTTTTACAACAAGATCGTAAAGTTTACCTTCTTGTGGTGTTACTTTTTTTGGAATTTCACCAGTTGGATAAATACAGGGGTGAGCAGCATCAGTTTTCTTTCCTTCATTTGGTTTTACTGATTTCATTGCTAAAATTTTGTCAACAAGTAGTTTGTAACCTGACTGAGCTGCGATTTTCTTCAGCATTTTTTTTGGATCAACACCTTCTGGTAATTTTTGTGAACTTGTTCTTGGGTAGGAGATGAGTCCTGCGTCGTAAAGTGATTGTGCAAGAGACTGTGTCATTTTTGGAGTGTATTTGAAAAGTTTGTGAGACTCTATCTGCATATCTCCAAGATTGAATGGGACTGGTGGCTTTTGTTCGAATTTGCGTTTCTTTAATTCTGTAACTGTTGCTGGTTTTTCATTGCACTTGAGATAAATTTTCTCAGCTTCTTCTAAATCAAAGAATTTTTCAGTTTTGTGAACTGCAGGAAGTGCTTCTTCGCCAATATCAACCTGAGCTGTGAGCATGATAAATGGTTTTGGAATAAATGCTTTGATTTCTTGTTCTCTGTCATCAAGAACTTTGAGAGTAGGAGTTTGGACACGGCCGGCTGAAAGAGTTGCGTAATAGCCAGTTACTGATTTGTATGCTGTTGAAAGTGCGCGGGAAGTGTTTATTCCCCAGTACCAATCCAGCATGTGGCGGGTGATTCCTGCCTCTGCAAGAGGGAAATCCAAATGATCTAGTTTTTTGTCATATGCATTTTCCAATTGCTCTTTTGTGAGTGCTGAGAACTTCATTCTCTTTGCATTTTTGAGTGCTTCTTCGCCAACGCAATATTTGATAACATTATAGCCAATAAGTTCACCTTCAATATCGTAATCGCATGCACAAACAACTGATTCTGCGTTTTTTCCTAAGAATTGGAGGGTTTCGACATAAGGTTTTGTAAAAGCAGCTCCTTTGTGAGCTTCAGAGCTTGGAATCCATTCAATATCAAAAATTGGAAAACCAGTTTGCCCTTTTTTGTGTTTTAGGGTGTAGACATGTCCAACTGCTGGTGCAACAACGATTTTCTTGCCAGCTCGCTCGAGAATATAATAAAAAATTGAACCGTATTTTGTTTTTGTAACAGGGCCGTCTGCTAGCGCTTCTGCTACTCTTTGAGACACTTTCGGTTTCTCAGTAACGATGAGCTCGTATTTGTCATTCGGCATTTGCTTCGTTTTTGTTGAAAATTGGTACTTTTATAGTTTGGGAAGTGAGTTAAAGAAAAAGTTTATGGTAGAACTACTCATTTGCGCAAATAATTGCATATTTCTTTTTGAGTTTTTTTATAAGTTCGATGAGTTTTTTAAGCAGGTTCTCAAGTTTTGCCAATTCTTTTTTTTCAGGTTCTGTTAGAATTCGTTTTTCTCCATTTTCCAGTTCTTCAAAGGTTCGTTTTTGTGCTTCTAGTTTTTGAAACTGAGCAAACCCTTCTAGAAGAATTTGTGCCAACCTCTTTTGTGTTATTTTCCGCTGATGAAGAAAACGACTTGCCTTGGAAATAAATGTTTCAGAAGATTTAGCTGCACGATTTTTCAAATACCGCCACCGATCAGAGAATTTTTTAGCTTTGAGTTGATACTCTGCTAAGATTAAAAGATGTAGTCTCAGAGGAGTTTCTAGTGTTTCAAGACCTTCGATTTTTTTGTATTGTTGGAGGTCTTGTTTTATCACTGTTTTAAAATTATCAAGAAGGATCAAGAAACGAGAGAATTCACCTTCAACAAGCTCTATATCAATATAAAGCATGGTGTGTTTTAAATCAACATGCTTCTTAGCTGCATTATAAAAATAATTCAAGTTATTGGTTGTTTTTAAAATAACAGACTTCTGAAGTTTTATTTTGTCTTTTATGGAACGGAGCATGTCTCGGCGTTCAGAAAGGGGGGATGAAATTTTTATGATAAGTCTTCCGGACATTCTTATCAACTCCAACATACTCTTCTCGTGTATCTATTATGTCATTTTGGATGGAAACAAAGTTTCTTTTGAGGGCAGACAAATCGTGTTTTTGATCTTTTCTTAACTCTTGTTTAAGTAATTCGTCCAGAGATTTGAGAGATTCTTTAGAAAAAAGCAGAAGCCCGTCCAAACGTTCAACTTTTGCATTAATTGACAAAGCATCAAATTTTACACACTCGAAGGAATTTTCTAGATAGAGGTACATCTCTTCAGTAAGTTTGACATCAGATTTTTTCTGAACTGGTATTAATTCGAGTTCTCTCTTTTTCTTGGAAACTGCAGTTTCGTATGCTTGCAATTTGGCTAGGCGGTTATTAAAATTGTGCAAATAAACTTCAATTGTTTTTCGAACTTCATAATACTCGTCGCCAGCATAGCCAACTAGATTGAGCTGTTCAGTTGCAATAAGGCTGAGAAGACTATCTTTCTGTAATGTGCAGAAATCAAGAAGGTTTTTAGCATCATTAACTGATTTTATGGCTTTGAATTTTACAGTTATTTTCTTGATTGCCACACCCAACAGCTTTAAAACTGCTTCATAAGTTGATTTAAGTCTGCGTATGATTATTGTCTGCTCCTGGTCTTCTCTGGAGCGCCCGTGAAACGGTATGTGGGGCGTTGTTGATAGTCGTGGCATAACAAAGTGATGTTTATTGTAGTTTAAATAAATTGCTTGTATTGGAGAAAGCCTTATTAATGTCTGTTCACAAAAGAAACATATGAATAGAAAAGGGCTTACAGAAGATTCAAAAAAGATAATGGGGCGTTTGGGTGAATATTTACAGGAGAATCCGTTTGCAGTAACGATTTTTGAGGTTGTAAAAGCAGAGAAAAATGGTTTTTTGAAAGAGTATCGGGCAAAAAGTAAAGGTCCTGAAGAGAAAAAAGATTTGCAAACTGGTGGAAAGTTGTGGAACCTCATATACAAAAGAGAAGACACAGAAAAAATGATTAGTAAAGTTCAAATGATTGACGCAGGTGAAGCATATTTTCGACTATATCCAGGAAACATGAAAAGTAAAGTAAAACAATTGTTTATCACAGTACCTGGGAAAGATAGGCATAAAAAAATTGCTGTGCGAATGATGTTAGAGTATGTTGATATTTTTTTGAAGAGGCGAATTTACGATGCTAAGATGTCATTCAAAATATTACAAGTATTAGCAAATGCAGAAAAACAACTTACTGCTAAAGAAATTGCTGAGAAAATCTACAAAAACATTGAAGGAGAGAATAAAGAGGTGGATGGCCAGAAACAGATTGGAAGAACCTTCAAAATGACGAACATGCTGGAAAAAATTAAAACACGACCACGGCTTGTGAAAACTGTGAAGGGAATAAAAAAGAAAGGGCAGAGGGGGCGTATAGCAAATGGTTTTGTGTTAGAAAAGTTCTTTAAAGAAGCATGGGAAATTGCAACAAATGAAGATACAATTGAGTTGTGGGACGATTGGAAGAAAAAAGGAATTAGGGCTGGAATTCAATGGAGAGCTAAAAGAAAGTAAGGAAGATTGTTAAAATGGAATGGAAAAAGAAACTGAAAAAGAGACAAAAAGAAAATGCAACTAAACCAGAGATACCTCATTGGAAGAAAGTTGATTTTGCAGAAGCAAAGAAGATTAATTCATATATATCTGAGAAGAGAAGAGAACACGCAAAAGAAGATTCAAAAAAAATAATTAAAGATGTGGTTGAATATTTACACAAAACCCCGTTTGCATTAACCTTTTTTGAAATGGTACGAGCAGAGGGGGGTGGGTTTTTGAAAGAGTATCGAGCAAAAAGTAAAGGCAAAGAAGAGAAAAAAGATTGGCAAACTAGTGTTAAATTAGAGGCACTTGTAAATAACACAGATGCAGCTGGAGAAGATATAGCAAGAATTGAATTAGATGATGTTGCTTGGGGATATTTTAGATTACGTCAAAAACATGGAACAAAATATTTAACAACTGTGCCTGGGGAAGAGGGGCATAAAAAAATTGCTGTGCGAATGATACTAGAGTATGTTGATATTTTTTTGAAGAGGCGAATAGATAATGCAAAACTGTCATTCAAAATATTACAAGAATTGGCAACTGCAGGAGAAAAATGGCTTACAGCAAAAGAACTTGTTAATAAAATTTACAAAGAAGATGAAAAAACACGAAATAGTGATAGGTCGATTCCAGACGCGATTGAAAGGGAAAACTTATTGAAAAGAATAAATGAACGGCCTGCTCTTGTAAAAAGGAAAAAAGGAAAACGAAAAAATAAACGAGAAAACCCATTAGAGATTTATACTTTAACAAAATTCTTTAAAGAAGTGTGGGAAATTGCAATTGATGAAGATACAATTGAGTTGTGGGACGATTGGAAGAAAAAAGAGATAAGAGCTCAGTTGGAGTGGGGTTTGAAAAGGAGATAGATGATAAGAAAAAAACTAGAACAAACATGGGATAATGTAGACCTTTCAGCTGAGGAACTGGCAGATATTGGAAAAAGTAGGAAAAGGGTAAAAGAAAAAACATCGTATGGTAAAACCATTCAACGGATTAAGAAAATTGAAGAGTATATGGAAGAAATGCCATTTGCAATGACTGTAAAGGAATTTGTTCTAGCTGAAAAAGATGGTTTAATGAGAGAAATGTATTATCCAGACAATGAAAAAAAGAAAATTAATGTAGCAGTAACGGCTCAACAATTACGAGATAGAGTTTTTCATAGTGTGGAAGGAAGGAAGAAATTTAGTTTGAATAGTTTGGATGCAATGGGTAGGAGATATTTCAAAATTGAAATAAAGAAAAAAGGACATATGCGAAAAACAAGTGCAAGAAGATATGAATTAATTGTTCCAAAAAAGGAAAATGGAGAAATTAAGTTGGTTGTGCGATTGCTATTGGAATGTTTTGATTGTTTTTATAAAGGAGATATAAGAAATGCATCAAATTTTTTCAAGATTATTTATTATTTGGCAGAATATGGGCCAGAATTGTCAGTTAAAGAATTAGCAAAAGGTCTTGGTGTAGAGGGAAACCGAGCAGAAGCTACAGTTAAGACGGCAATTGGAAATGGTCACTTAGATAAAGAATATGATGGGAAACCAGCGTATATTAAACGAAAGAAAAAAGGACATGGTGGTGTGGGATCATTTTCAAGTATATATGAATTGTCTCCTTTTTTCAAAAAAGTTTGGGAAATATACATAGATAATAAAACTAATGAGTGGTGGGAAGATTGGAAAGATTATAGAGATAAGTTAAGATGGAGAGAGAAGAGGAGATAGTTAAGAAAGATTCTTAACTAATTCTACAATTTCACTACCAATCCTGTCTTGCGCTTCGTAAGTTGCACTCCCAATATGCGGAGTTAAAACTAATTTGTCCTTGTGTTCAAGAATGCAAGAGCCTTCTGGAGTTTTTTCCCAATAAACATCTAATGCCGCCATTGCAACTTTTCCTGAAGATAAGGCATCGCATAGTGCTTGTTCTTCAACAATTGGACCACGTGCATCGTTTACAATAAGAACACCATTCTTCATTTGCTTGAATTGTTCTGCACCAAGCATTCCTTTTGTGGAATCAAGAAGTGGGACATGGATTGTGAGTATGTCAGACTTTTCCAAAAGTTCGTCAAGTTCTACTTTGAGACCATTTACTTCAGAAATAAGATTTGATTCTGCATATGGATCTACAATTAGGATTTCGCAATTAAATGCATTGAGAATCCTGCCAACTTCATAGCCGATTCTGCCAAAGCCGATTATTCCAACGGTTTTTCCAGTTAGTTCGCGACCTTTCAATTCTTTTTTAAGCCATTCACCAGCTTTTGTTGTTGCATCAGCTCGTGGTACATTGCGAAGCATTGAAAGCATGTGAGTAACTGATAGTTCTGCAACTGCGCGAGATGGTGCGTTTGGTGTGTTGTGAACTTGAATGTTTTTTGATTTGCAGTATTCAGAATCTATGTTGTCAATGCCAACACCGCCGCGTATTACTGCTTTTAGGTTTGGAGCAGAATCAATAAGCTCTTTTGTTACTTTTGTTTTTGAGCGGACTATGATTGCTTCAAAATCAGAAAGTTTTGCTGGAAGTTCTTCTTTTGGAACTTCAGATAGGTCAGAGAATTCACAGATTTTCTGCAATTCTGTTTTGCAAGTGTCACTGATTGGGTCAGTTGCTGCTATTTTCATTCTCCGCTGATACCTCCATTGGTTAAATTTATGAATTGGTTCTTGAGTGGCACTCCGGAGTGCAGTGCGCACTGCATGAAGCCCCATTCACTCACTTCGTTCGCGAAGGGGCTTAAACAATTCAATTGAAATTGGTTAGTTTGGCTCATTGTAGAATATCCTCTAATGCTGCTAATGTTTTCTCAACATGCTCTTTTGTGATTGCACCCATGTGGCCGATTCTGAACATTTTTCCTTTCATGTGTGCTTGAGCTCCTGCGATTCTGATATTGTGTTTTTCAAGAAGTTTTTTTATGATTTCAGCTGCTTTTTCTGATTTTACTGCTGTGAGAGTGTTTGAACAAATTTCTTCTGACTCTGGGAAGAGTTCAAAGCCAAGTTTTTTGACACCGTCTCGGCAGAGTTTTGCGATTTCAGCATGGCGCTTGATTCTGTTTTCTAGTTTTTCAGCTGCAATTAAATCTAATGCTGTTTTTAGTCCGTAAATAGAAGTTACTGGAGTTGAGAAAGGAGTTGGTTTTGCACCTTTATATTTTCGAAGGTCAAGGTAGTAGCGAGGAGTTGGGTTATTTTCAATAATGTTCCATGCTTTTTGTGAAACTGTGATGAAACCAAGACTAGTAGCAGCTGCAAAGCATTTTTGAGAACCAGAAATGCATAGGTCAACCCCCCATTTGTCTGTTTCAAATTCATCTCCTGCTAGACCAGATATTGCGTCTACGAGTAAGAGTGTGTCTGTTCCTTTGACAAGATTAGAAATTGGCTGGATGTTGTTGCGAACTCCAGTTGAGGTTTCATTGAAAACCATTGTGAGAAGTTTTGTGTCTGAAGTGAGTGCTTTTTTAACTAATTCAGTGTCAATTGCAGTTCCCCAATCTGCTTCTATGATTGTGACTTCTGCACCGTATGTTTTTGCAATTTCAGATAGGCGTTCTGAGAATTTTCCAGAGACAAGTGAAAGAACTTTGTCGCCTTTTTGAATTGTGTTGCAGATTGCAGCTTCCATGCAGGCGGTTCCAGAGCCAGCTATGATGAAAGTGTCGTTTTGGGTCTTGAAAACACGCTTTAGGCGTTCAGTTGTTTCATTGAAAAGTTCAATAAACTCAGGAGTACGGTGATGAATTACGGGTTGCGCCATTGCTTTTAGAACTTCAAGTGGAACAAGTGTTGGTCCTGGCGTCATTAACAGTTCTGTCATGAAGAAAAGGACAGGTTTAGGGGTTTATTAGGTTTTGGAAAAACTGGTTCACTCTGGTTTTTTAAAGTGGAGGTAAATTGCAACAAGCATGAGCTGGATTATTATTGCAACAACTCCAGGAAGTGCTGCAAGTGCCCCGAAACCAGCAATTGCAACTGCCATGATGATTGCGTTGTTTCTAGTGAATGCTCCAATAAGTAAAACTTCTCTGTCTCTTTTTGGCCAGCCAGGAGAAAGCAAGTACGCTGAACCAAAGCTGAAGATTGATTGGAAGATAATGAAAATCGTTATGATGAGAAGGTCTGTGCCAGCGAATAGAGTTTCTGCATTGAGGGAAATCATTGTTGCGATTAAGAGGAAATATGCAGGGAGCGCGATTATACTGGTGTATTTTTTAATGTCATGGAATCGCTGCAGGAAAAGGGCGAGCACCATTGGGATGAGGATTGTTAGTGCTAAAGTGCGGGCCATTCCAAGAACTGGGACAGTTACATATGAGCCAAGTAACGAGTACGCAATAGCAGGAATTATGAGTGGAGTAAGAAGATGAGAGATAGCAGTGAAAGTAAGTGAGAGTGAGACGTTTCCTTTTATTGAATGGATCCAAAAACCAAGGCCAGTGGGGGTCGGACCTGCGCTGACAAGAACTATACCTGCGAGAATGAGTGGGTTTTGAACAAATTGGCGAGCTATTAGCCAAGTTGCAAGCGGCTGAAGCACGAATAAGACTAGAAGCATTATCCCGTGCTGTTTGGGTTTTTTAAGAGATTCAGCAATGCTGTCCACACTGATGTTCAGGCAGACTGAGAAAATGACAATGCCAAGAAGGACAGTTATTATTGGTGAAAATATTTTGAAAATCGGAAAGAAGAGACCACATAGAATTCCTGTGATTATGATTGGAGCAGTTAAACGAGAAAGATCCATTTTATTTTTTGACTGCTATCTCCTTAAGCCCACCCATGTATTGTTGAAGAACTTTAGGGATTTTGAATGAACCATCTGATTTTTGGTAATTCTCCATTATTGCAACCATTGCACGGCTAATTGGCATTGCAGTTGAATTTAGAGTGTGGACATTGGTTGGTTTTTCAGTGTTTGGATCGCGGTAGCGGATATTAAGACGACGAGCTTGATAATCTGTGCAGTTTGAACAGCTGATAAGTTCGCGGTATGCGTCCTGTCCAGGGAACCAGGCTTCAATGTCGTATTTTTTGGAAGCGGTGCTACCCATGTCTGCTGTGCAAATATTTGTTACGCGGTATGGGATTTTCAAACTTTGAACAAGTTTTTCAGCGTGTTTGAGAAGTATGTCGTGCTCGTCCCACGACTGTTCTGGTGTTGTGAATGTGAACATTTCAACTTTTTCAAATTGGTGAACTCGGAAAATTCCTTTCTGATCTCGGCCGTGTGCTCCTGCTTCTGTGCGGTAGCAAGGCGAAAGTCCGCAGTAGCGGAGTGGAAGTTGCTCTTTTTCAAGAACTTCATCCATGTGCATACCTGCGAGTGCGTGTTCGCTGGTTAGAATAAGGTAAAGTTCCTCGTTTTCGATTTTGTAAATTTCATCTTTGTAAAGTGGGAGCATTCCAGCGCCGAACATTGCTCGTTCTCGGACAAGATTTGGCGGAATTGTTAAAGTGAAGCCAGCTTTGTTCAGGTAGTCCATTGTGTAGTTGATTAATGCAAGTTCAAGAAGGACTCCTTCGTTTTTCATAAAGTAGAAGCGAGCACCTGAAGTTTTTGCAGCGCGTTCTATGTCGAAAATACCGCATGCTGCTCCAATGTCGACGTGTGAAATTGGTTTGAATTTGAACGTTGGTTTTTTACCCCAGTGGCTAATTGGAACAGAATCTTGCTCAGTTTCTCCAGGTGGAACTGAGTCGTGAAGAATGTTTGGGATTCTAGAAAGTATGTCGTTTCGAACATTTAGAGTATTTTCAGTTTCTTGTTCTAGATTTGCTATTTTCTTGCCGAGTTTCTGCATGCTTTTTATTTTTGCAGATGCGTCTTTTTGTGATTTTTTTAATCGAGCGATTTCTTCATTGCATTGATTTCGGTCGTGTTTGAGTTCATCAAGTTGTTTTGCTTCATCGCGCCATTTTTTGTCAAGGTCAATGGCGTGGTCTATTACTTTCAAGTCAGCACCGCGCTTCCGCTGGGAGTCCTTGATAATTTCAGGATTGTCTCTGAGTAATTTTATGTCAATCATTTTCCCTCAGCTGGAATTGGGTTGGGGTGTTTTTAAACTTTAGGTTTCAATATTTACTTCAAAAGAAGCGCCTTCTTGTAATATTTGACATTCGCAATTATTAACTGCAATGTTTGTATCGGGGTTAATGCAAATGCAGACTCCTTGTGGTTCAAAAAAGTCAGAGCGTTCTTCTGGTGGAGTTCCGAAATACACGAAAACCGCTGCCAAGAGGATTAGTGCTATCAAAAGAATTCCAAGATATGCAGCGTATTTTGTTTTGTCCATTTAAAGATTTGGTAAATTATTCAATGCACTTTCAACTAATTTTATCATGTCTCTGGCGTCTTCCATATCAAGAACTTGGACTGGGGTGTGCAAGTATCGAGTTGGGATTCCAAGAGTTCCAGTTGGGACGCCTGAGCGATTTAGTGCAATTATTGTTGCATCAGTTGTTCCGCCAGATGAAACGAGCATTTGGTATTTGATTTTTGCTTTTTTTGCAGAATCTTCAAGCCAGTCAATGATTTTTCTACTTGTCATTAAACCACTTCCAGAAGAATCTCCTCTGCCGCCGTCTGAGATTGTGATTACTGGACCTTTGCCTAAGCTGGCAGTGCACTCATCTGCAGTTAGGCCAGGTGTGTCGCCAACTAGGTCTGTGTCAATTGCTAAAGCAAAGTGTGGGTCAATACCAAAAGCGGAAACACGCGCCCCTTTTAATCCAACTTCTTCTTGAGTGGTGAATACACCATAAACTTCGCAATTTGGGTTTATTTTTTTCATTAATTCAATAAGAACTGCACAACCAACTCGGTTATCAAATGCTTTTCCAGTGATTCTGGTTCCAAGTTTTGTTGTTTCTCGCTCAAAACTAATCCAGTCGCCGATTCTGACGCCAGCAGATTCAACAGCTTTCTTATCTTTGAAACCTACGTCAATAAACATAGCTTCTGACTTGATTGCCATTTTTGATTCTTCTTCCTTCATCATGTGAACAGGTTTTGCACCAAGAACACCAGGAAGAACTCCTTTGCGAGTGTGAACTTGAACGCGCTGACAGAGAATTACTTGATTGTCCAGTCCGCCAATGCGGGTGAATTTTATGAAGCCGTTGTCATCAATGTGTTTTACCATCAATCCAACTTCGTCCATGTGAGCAGCGAGCATGACCCTGGTTTTGCCCTTGCCTTTGCATGCTATGATGTTTCCGAAAGAGTCCTCTCGGATCTCATCAACCTTGCCCTTGAGCTCGGCTTTGATGAGTTTGCCAACATTCTCCTCATAGCCGGAGATGCTTGGTGCTTCTGAAAGTTTTTTTAGTAATTGATCCATTTGAGTTTTTCCTATGGGTTAAGGTGTGAGCCCTCAGCAGTCAGGTCTCTTGACCTGATGGCTGACAGCTGATACCTGACACCTAGCCTGAGCATGCACCTGAAGTGCACTTGAAATCGATTGGTCCTTCTACTACTGCCTTGTCAGAAACGATTTTTATGGTTTTCCCTTGTACCCATTCTGTGCAATCGATGCCTGAGTACGAATATGTGCCGGAGGCATCTGGTTCTAGTGATGGAACGAGTTGGTCTTGTTGAAAGGCGTCATCCACGAAAAGCTGAATATCTGACAAGGTTTCAAAGCCATCGTTGTTGATTGTGATTGTCAATGTTGATCCAGGACCTGCGCAAGCAAAGTCGTATGCGGAAACTTTGATTCCATTTTCTGAAAGAAGACCAGAGGGAGCATCTCCGCTTGGAATGAGAAGAATTATGATTACAACAAGTAGGAAAATTCCGCCAACAGCGGCGCCAATCATCCAGGTTGGGATTTTGTGGAGAAAGTTTTGTTGGGCGACTGCTTCTGGTTTTTGTGGTTGAGCTTGTTGAACTTGAGCAAGATCTTGGGGATGCAGAACAGAATCAAGTGCATCATCAATATCGCGCATATTGTAGCCAGCAGTGATTAGGGCATTGCGTATTTGTTCTTCAGAATAGTTGAGTTGGAGGTTCTGGCGCACGTAAGCTAATAGCTGTGGATTAGGCATGATTTGTAATAATGGCTGGTGGCTTTTAAGGTTATTGGTTAGGTGCTAGATGGCGGTTTTTAGTTATTATGAAAAATGGCTTGAAAATAAATGGTGTCTATACACCTGTATAGTAGTAGGTAGTTGGTTGTGGGTGGTGGGTAGAATGAAAAACTAAACTGGTGCGCAACATATTGGTTTTTGGGTTTTAGTTTGTGTATTTTTTAGTTCATCAACCAACCACAAACTACCAACCACCAACCATTTTCTAATCCTCACAAAAATATTTTAGAGTTTTTAGCACTTACAAATGCATGTTTTTGATCTAACTTTTTGATTTGTTGTATTTTGGTTCTGCACAAACTCTCACAAATTGGTTTTTCACTCACAAAACCACTTTACGTCGCCCCGGCGCCCCGGCTCTACGAATTTACGATGCTCCGATGCCCCTCACAAAAATGTTAGACCTATTTTTTCGGTCTCACATTTTTCAAAAACACTTTAACACATGAGCTAACTCTCACAAACGAGATTTTGGGTAATAAATTGAACGGTTCGCTTGCTATCGGTTTTGATATTTGCTGACAATTGTCACTGGAAAAAGAATAAATACTAAAGATACATTACAATACTTATAATTCCAAAACTTGTGTTGGAAGATAGAAAAGACAACTCTCACTTTTGAGATGTTGTTCATCAGGGGGTAAAATTATGAAAACAAATATTGAATTAGAAGAGATGTTTCTTAGAAAAAAGCCAGCTAGACTGCTTGTACACATCAAACAGGCACATCCAGAGGCATATGCATCAAATTTAGCAAAAAGAATAGATTGTACGTACGCACACACTGTAAAATTGCTACAAAAGATGCAAGATCACAAACTTGTTGAATTTAACAGGGATGGCCGTGTAAAATACATAAGTTTGACTGAAGCTGGAAATGCACTGGCAAATGACTTTGAAAATTTGCTTTTCAAGAGTTTAGCGCAAAGAACTGAAGAAAATATTCCAGAAAGTGAGTAAAACACCATTGTGGTGTTATTTTGAAGTTGTAGAAATTTGATTTTAGGAAATAGTGGAATAACACCATTATGATAAACTGGGATCAGGTTTTTTGCTAAGTTTTCATAAAAAATACTTGTTTAATCGCATACCCTAGCCCCTGTCAACCAAAAAAGTGATATCACACCATTACACTAGACCGGAAGACGATTTTTTAATTTCTTACTTGGCCCAGAGTTTACCATAATGGTAAGTTTTAAATACCAAGATAGCATACCGGCGACTATGGACCAAAAACACCATAATGATATTGAATATGCATCCGAGGTTGTGCAAGTTGTGGAGAGAGATGAAGGCAAAAAACCAACTTTTTCAGCGAGGGGACCTGCAAGTCGAGGTGTGCCAAGCAAAGAGTCAATGTGGTTTGATGATGTTAAAAGATTGAGGTCAGATTGGGCATATCATAAGAATGTGAGGGTTGAGCTAAACCAGATACTAGAGCTGGTTTTTCCTCCAAAATATCAGCAAAAGTACCACTTGACAGCCCTAGAGTTTATGAATAGGTTATTTGAGAGACAGGTATTGAAAGGAGACGAGATTGGGGCGTTTATTCGAGAGAAAGGGTTCTCAAAAGCTACGTTTTACAACGTGATCTTGCCCAGATTGAGGAGAGTTGGGATGGTAAGATTAGAGCGTGAAGAATTCCATCATGAACATTCAAAACAGAAATATTACAAGAAAATTGTGAGACCAAGTACGCAGTTTAGTAAGTTTTGGGAGCATATTGCTAATGAGTATAATTCATTGGTTCAGACTGCAAAAGCGAGAGGAAGCGACTAAGTAGAACGAACCAATTTCAAGACAGGGCTTCACGCGAAGCGTGAATGCCCTCATGCCATCCTCTCAAACCGAAGGTTTGAGACTTGTGCAGTAACCAACTTCAATGCCTGCACATTGTCCGCGGCAAGGCGGAGTTTGTGAGAATTAAATTTATTGTACTAAAGAATATAGGAAGTTTTATAAACCAGTTGTCTCAACAAGAAGCCACTATGAAGATGGCACCTAACAAAATGAAGAAGAAGGGTAGTATGCGTAGGCGAACTAAGAAGAAAAGAACACGTAAAAGAAAGGCTAAGGCAGAGAGACAAAAGAAGTAGTAAGCGACCTAATTTTCTGGTTTTGGAATTCTATAATATGCTTTTCGACCTTGTTTGAAGCGAGTAATTTGCCCTGCTTCAAGCAAAGCTTTTATTCGTTCAGCAGCGTAACCACGACTAATTTTCAAATCTTCAGAAATTTCAATAGTACGTTTTGGAGCAATTGAAACATGATCTAAGATTTTGGCATCAACTTCAACATGTTTGAGCTCTTTTTCGACCTTATCCTTCGCTTGCTTCAGGTTTTCGCGCTTGTATGAGAGGTGTTTTTTGTATTCTTCAACACTTTTTGCTTGTTCTTCAAGTAATCGATAGTGATCTTCTCGTAAACTTTGAGTACTGGACTCGATTAGTGGTTTAATTTCACGTAATTCGTATTGAACCTGAGTTAATTGTCTGGAAATGGAAAAAAGCGGATCTTCGCGTGAAACAGTGGCATTTGTCACTTCTGAAGTGTAAGATTTGTCATCTGACATATCTGATGTGTCATCTGACACTTCACCTGACATATCGGACACATTTTTGGCTTTTTTCTTGAAAAAAGAGAATAGTTTCATACCGAGGGGTAGTGGTTTATCCTTTATAAACCTTTCGAAAAATGTGTAAGATATGTAAGCTTACATATCGGACAGTTTACTGCTATCGGTGTTGTTCTCTTGCTATCGGTTTTTTTTGTAGGGCAAAGGGTCTATATGTCACTAAAATGTGTAAGATATGTAAGATGACATATTTCTTGTTAGCGGTTTGATGACCTGACATTTTTGTTGTTATTGGTTTTTGTAGGAAAACGTTGCGATAATAGAGGAAATGTTGGCAGTAGGTAGTGGGCACTGGGCAGTAGGAGAAAAAAATACCTAAAGAGTGACGTTTGTCACTAATGTGGTGGAGTTTAGTGAGATTTGGGGAAAATACAGGAAAAATGAGGAAAATACAAGAAAAGTGAGAAAAAGGGTGGTTTTTGGAGCAAAATGTGGTGTTTTATGGTAAACATGACATTTGTCAGGTATTGGGGGAGTTGGTTGTGAGACCTATAATTTATATTGTTGAGGATATAGGTTTTAGCTGTGATCAGATACGTTTAATACATTAAAACAACGTTTTTCAGAAACCGATAGCATGCGCCATACCGAAAAATAACTGAAATGTTCGTTTGTGAGAGTTATTTTCACACCAATATGGTGTGCTATGAGGGTAAGAAATAAGGATTGTGAGAGTGCGCCGGCCGAGATTTGAACTCGAGTTTCGAGCTTGGGAAGCTCGGGTCATACCAGGCTAAACTACCGGCGCTTTGTGAGATATATCAGTATAGCCTGGAGCTATATAGCTGTTTCGGGGTTATTTGTGAGATATGAAAAGGACAGGGGTCTGAGTTTGTTCGTAAAAATCCAGTTTGTGAGAAGTAGAATGGAGTTTGGAGTTTGGAATTTAGAGTTTAGAATCAAGTATAAATTTGTGAGTGTGGGAAATAAGGCAGAATTCAAAAGTATTACAATTATTTACCATATAGATAATAAATAAGAGATTACATAACCGCGATTAAAAACCAGTATGCTGAGGCGTGATTCTCTACTCTTTAATTCTTGCCACTACCCACTACCTACTACCCACAACCCACCACCTATACAGGTGTATAGACAGGGTGATTTTTGATTAAAAATTACTTTTTAGGAACAAAATAAAAAAACATATTTAATTTACGAGGAGAAATTGTCTGATAAACTGGCCCAACTGGATAAAAACCGAATTTCCAAATAGATAGAAATTGGTGGAATGGGTTTTTTAATTGAGGAATTTCGTAAAAAGCGCAAGCAATCGCACCATGAATATCAAAAAAAGCAGTTTTTAATAGGTATTTATACTCTTTCCCAAGAATATGTTTGTATTTAGACAATTTCTTTGCAGCAGACTGCTGAGCCTTCCTAACAATATACATCTTATTCTGTGGAACAGCAACATTAAAGCCGGTTCGCTTGCGAATATTATTAATCCCCTCAATGTCTCTTTTGAAGAAAGCTGGATCGTCGTCAGGTTTCTTAAGCTCTTCCCAGGTGAATCTATATAAATTTATTGAAAATAGTGGGCGGCCCCATTGCTTCTTCAATTCCAGCAAGTCAAAAAATTTGGCAGCATGCCTCCAAACCTTTCCCTCAATACTTGGACGAAGTTTAATTGATTGTAACCAATCTATACTTTTAATGAATTCTAATTCTTTTTCAAGCAAGGAAGTCATGCTTAATTAACTAGTTTTGATTTGTTTTATATCTTTCCAATAACCTTAAAAACAGTTGCTGGATATTACACTATTATGCCTGATTTAACCAAACTGATTCAGTACCTCCCTGCACTCATAACTTGGGGAACTGTATTAGGATCGCTGTCACTCATACTGTTTTACGGCTCATTAGCAAGGCACGGACTACCCAAAATCTCATGGAGTTATCGAATGGTGGCCAGAATTGTGCTCGGAAGCATCATATTTTTCATCTCATTCCATTTAGGCGTATTTTTGCCGAATTTCTGGGACCTACCAGTGTTCATACAAGCTCCTTTGAAGATTTTCGTTACAGGAGTTGGTTTATCAATTATTTCTTCAATAAGCTTTTTCCTGATGTTTTATAGAAAAACACATCATCAGAAGAAAATGGGGAAATCATTCATCAGTAGGTTATTTTTAGATAACAAAAGAATTATTGGAGCGGCGCTGTTAGTTGTTCTCTTGGTTGCAATTATTATTGGATTCGTTGTTCCTCAACCAGTTCGGGAGAAATTTGATTTGCCAGTAATTGGTGGAATATTCAAGCCAGAAGATCCAACTTGTTTGCAGACTCGCAGTGTATTGAAAGAAATGGAGATGGGGACTTTGTTTGGAGAAAACGCAACGCAGTACAGTAATCCAGAGAAATTGGAATTTTTACTTGAGGAATATCCAGGATATAGACTCAAGAGCGCCACAATTGCTGAATTGAATGGTGATGCATACATTCTTGGTGTGCTGACATTAGAAGGATTTGATGAAGAGGAAATGCAAGGTGCTGATGAATTATTTAATATGAAATTATGCGCTGTTCGGCCTGGAGATATGAAAATGTGCGACTGCACTGGGTTTTTGGGAGTTGCCGACATTATTGTTGGGATGCTGAAAGAAGAAATTGGTGGGACTGAGGAGATGTTGCCAGAAGGAATTGAGTTAGGTGATCTTTTGAAAATTGGGAAAGAGGAAGAAAACCAGCAAGAAGAATAGGAAACTTTTTAAATAACTTAAGATAGTTCTAGATTGCAAAAAGTTACAATTCAAACCTAGGAAAATTCTAGAGTTCTTTGGATGTTACTATGGAGGAAAAAGAAAATGGTAGAATTTGAAACAATAAAAGCAGAAGAAGTTCCCTTTGGAAACAACAACTTCCTTGAAGTTGCTCGAAAGAGAGCTATTGCACCAGAAGGAACCAACGAGTTCATTGCGATCTCACGTGGTTTCTTTGCGCCGGACGGATCTAAGAGGTTCAAAAAGAGCTTTACAATTCCGGATGCACCTGAAGTAATTGACTTCGTGTGCGCAAAAGTTAAGGAGATGGCTGCGCTAGCAGGAGCTGCACCAGCAGAACCAGCAGCAGACGCACCAGTTGAAGCAGAAACCGCACCAGCGGAAGAAGCTCCAGCAGAGGAAGCACCAGCTGAACCTGCTCCTGAAGCTGAGGCGCCAGCAGAAGAGCCAGCACCTGAAGCTCCGGCTGAGGAAGCTGCTCCAGCTGAAGAGCCAGCGCCAGAAGAAGCACCTGCAGAATAAAGGAAAAAGTTTAAACAAAAACTTCCAAGGACCAACAGCAGTAAGATGTTGTTGGTTGTTATTTTTATTTTTTGGAATTTTGAGAAAAGATTATATATAACTTTGTCTGGATTAGTATAGTAGATGACATCTATAAAACAAATTGATCCCCACATCTGGAGTTTGCCAAAAGATATAATAAAAAAATTAGCTCGCCTGAGTAAAACAAATCTGTTTTTGTTGAAACGGCTGATAACAGTTGTAAAACCAGATCCTGAAAAAGTAAGATGGGTAGATTTTAGCAGAACTTGTGAAGGTGTAAAAGTTCAAGTATTCAAAATCTTTTTCTCCACTGGCGAGGCAAGTAGTGACATAACCGTGCATCCGCGCCAGTTTTATAACCATTTGAAACGAGCAGGAATAGTTGAGTGGGATAGAAAAGCAGGTGGCGCTTATTTGAAGATAAGCCCAGAGGAAATTTTAGTAGCTATTCCAGGAGAGAGTATAGAAGGACTTTTTAGTATCGAAGAACAGCTCATTATTTGTTATCTTGCAGAAGTCATGGAGAAACGATGGGGTAAGGAGAAAAAGCAGAAAGAAACTGGAATTGAAAAGATAACCAAACTTCTAAGGAAAAAAGGACTAAAAAGATTAGATGAAAGAAGTGTCCGAAAATATATTGACAAACTTTCAAGCCAAAGAGTGGATGAGACGATTTGGTGGCAGGGGCTTCACGGATCTGAAGAAAAACCAGAGAAAAAACAAAAGGAAATAAAACAGTTAACAAATCCGAATCCAAAAGTGATTACATTAGATAAGAAAACACTTAGAAAACTTTCAAAACTAAATCCAAGTTACTTATACTTGCTAAAGATCTTGATTGAGAAAGTAAAAGCAGATCCTGAAAATATCTTATGGAAGAACCTGAGAGAAACATGCAAAGACAGAGATATTCTAGCATTCACATATACAAGAGGACGCAATGAAAATGGCTGGATTAAAGCAAAACATGAACACTTGTTCAATATGCTGAAACGGTCTAGGATAATAAAAAAAGAAGAGGATTGTTGGAAGCTTACAATAAAGAGGGAAGACCTTTTAATCGCAGTTCCTGTTTGGGATAATGAAAAGATAATGTCTATCATGAATCAGCTACTGGTTTGCTATATCAAAACTGTGCAAGAGAATATGCCGAGAATAAAATGGGTGAAGGAAACAGGCGCCAGCAGACTAGAAAGTTTCATAAAAGAGATGGGAGTAGAAAACGGAAAAATAGATGCTATAATAAATCATTTGGAATATTTGGGGGGAGAAAATATTGCAGTAGCAAAGTGGTGGTTAAAAAATCACAAACAGTTGGACAGAGATAAACTGCTTGAAATCACTATTCTTCAGTATTTGAAACGAGTGAGAATAAATGAGTCAGAAAAGGACTGGAAGCGCAAAACATTTTTTAAAGAGGTAATAAAATTCCTGAAATCTCGTGAAATATACTCTTCAAATGCTGTGATAAAAAATGCTATGGCAAGAATGGCAGAGAGAGGGGTGGATGAAGCATCCTGGTGGATTATGGTTCACAACAGGAAACTGGCTAAAAGCTACCGTGAGTCATACATCCTTAATTATATACAGAACATCCGAAAGATGGATGAGAAAGAGTGGAGAAAAAAGATCACACCAGGAGTAATTGCGCGAGAGCTGAAAGTGATTACTGGTGGAATTATGAAAGAGACTGTAAAAACATATTTAATAGCTCTTGCA
The DNA here is from genome assembly GCA_964636545.1 of Candidatus Undinarchaeota archaeon. GTDB lineage: Archaea > Undinarchaeota > Undinarchaeia > Undinarchaeales > UBA543 > UBA543. Next base: position 78,459 of record CAZWSR010000002.1, on the reverse strand, counting down.
AAAGAGGGTAACAAGGATGCGTTGTGGTGGGTTGAGGTATATGAAGTGGAGATAGAGACCTAGCTAGCTCAAACTATTCAAACACAAATAAATTCCTTAAATTTCTTCGCTTCCGCCAACACCAGGCAAGATAATTTCTTCAGCCTCGTCGGTTGGTGTTGCAACATCTTCTGGTCGCTCATACTGCTTTGGAACTGTAACAATAATTATGTCCTCTGCAGAAATAATTTCGCGGTATGGAATCAAGATTGACTTGCGGACTCCAGCTTCAGAGCCTGTTAGTGCTTTTGACAAGAAACTTTCTTTTGTCAAACCAACAGCTACTCCGTATAAGTTACCCTTCTCAGTATCTATCATAGTGTCGTCTATTTTCCCAACGAACTTTGCGTTGCGTGTGTAGACATCCTTTCCCATTAATTCAGTTAAATTACATACAGCCATTTTTAATCCCCTCTCGGTGCAATCTGTTTTACTTTAGTGTTTATATATTTTTGTGGTTAGGAAAACCATTTAAATACCGGTTACATATGTCAATTTGGTGATTTTGATATGACAGAGACCACAGATTTAGAAAGAATGCTTGATGTAGTTGTTGAAAAACTTGAAACCGCTGATGAAAAACTAACTGTTTATGTTTCCAAGGACAAAATTGGAAGAGCAATTGGTCCTGGAGGATCTGTTGTACGAGCAGCAGAACTTATTTTAGGAAAACCAATAGAAGTTAAGAGTGTAGAGTGAAATTTTCCAAAATTGAAATAAAAGAACTTGCAATTTCAATTCTAGTTATTTCACTTGCTATTGGTTGGCAGTCAGATATGGTAATGACTTTGGTAATGTCTGTTCTTGCTTTGATTGTTGTTGCGCCTGCTTTTGCTTTTCATGAACTTGGACACAAATTCGCTGCTCAGAAATTCGGTTTCAATGCAGAGTATCGGATGTGGAAGAAAGGTTTGATTGCAGCTCTTGTGATGGCAATTGTAACAAATTGGTTTGGGACTAAGTTCTTGTTTATTGCACCAGGAGCTGTTTATTTTGGAGGAAAGCATGGGAGCAAAAGCGATGTTGGGAAAATTGGATTTGCTGGACCACTAGTAAATTTGGGTTTGATTGGTGTTTTTGGATTGATTGGACTTTTTGCAGTTGATCCACTTGTTGTAGCAGTTGCTGGAACTGGAGTTTATGTTAATGCATTTTTAGCTTTGTTTAATTTAATTCCATTTGGACCATTAGATGGAAGAAAAGTTTTGGAGTGGAATAGAACATATTGGGGAATAGGGTTGGCAATAGCGATTATTTCCTTGTTTTGGGGAAATTTGCTTATTTGAGAAATTTGTTCAGGCACTGGGTAGTTGGCACTAGGCAGTGGAACAGACCTACTACCCCCTGCCTACTACCTACTGCCCGTAAAAACTTAAATCTCAAACTCCTCAACATCTTCTTTGATTACAGTTGAGTCCGCGCCATCCCGTAATCTCACAATCATTTTGTACTTGCCAACAATTAGTTTCACATCTTCAGTGTGCGTGTCAATCCATTTGTCATTTGGTTTGAAAAGTGAATCAAAATGAGTAACATTTGTGTTTAGGAAAACTGAATTGTATTTAAGGCCAAGTTTGCGTTTTAGTTCAACATCAATCATTGGCTGAATGCTTTCTGTGTCATCGTGCGTCAAAGTGTATTCAACCCAGTGGAAATACCAGTAGCCGTCAGATCTGTTGAGTGAATAATTGAAATCCTCAATATTCAGTTCAATGTTATCTGTGTTTTCAGCAAGTGTGTTTGCACGAGATTCAGTTAGTTCAGAAAGTACAGAATCTTTGTTTTCAATCATTGTATTTTTTGTTCCGTTTCTGTCATTACCAGCCATAACAACAACGATTTGTCCTTTGCGCCACACATTTGTTGTTGCAAACATTAGCTTGTTGTTTTTGAGTTCTCGTAGGAACTCCTGCTCGTTTTCTGGGAGAATTTCTTGAACTTGATTTCCAATTCCTTCTGGTGCATCAGGCCCACCCAAGATTATGATAAATCGCTCCTGGTTGTGAGCATCTAATTGTTGTGCTGTTATGTGCAAAACTGGCCTTCCATTAGAATCCAAGTGCTCAACAAGGTCACCAGCATTTGCATAATCAATTGTGTTAGCTACAAGTACAATTCGACTGCCTACTGCAAAACAAAGTGGAACCGCTATCAAGAGTATTATTAGTGCAATTAAGATTTTTTTCATTATTCTCCCCTCAACAATGTTAGTAATGTGGGTTTAAAATAGTTAGGGTTTAGACGGACAAGAGGAATTGTAGAAGTGGGTATGCGAATGTAATGTAGTAGAAATAATTAATGAAAATTCCTGTGATGAAGGAAGCAAAGAGTTTGACCCAATGTGCAGGAGAGATTTTCAAAGCAACAAGGAATCGGACAAAGTCCCAGATGCCGAATAAGAGAATGCCGACAAACAAAAGTTGAGATTGAGTTATTGCAGGACCGTAATATGCTGAAAAGTAGTGTGTTGTTGCGGCTATTCCAGCGATTCCAGAGATTTGTGTCAGGGTTCCTTGGAGTTCATCTGGGCGGAAAAACTTGACAACAAACAATAGTGCTGAAGTTGACATGAAAAACGCAATCCATCCATTGAAGGCAAATGCAAATAATAATGTGAAAACATAATAACATTCAATTCCCATTTTCCAAGAGTCTGTTCTGCGGGTTATGACAATAAGTAGCCAAGCAAGTAGGAAAACAAATCCGAATTTAAATTGTGCCCATAAAAATGAGAAGAAAACTGAGACAAGAATTAAGGAAGCTAGGATTAGCCCTATGATGAGGACAGTTTCCTTGTGCAAAAGTATGTTTTTTTGTCCCCCAGGTTCGGCAAGTGAGAAATTATTCGTAGTGCTCACTTAAAAAGTTAATAATGTTAGGTATTAATATAGATTTCTATGGTAGTGGTGGAGAAATTTGTTCGGGCACTGGGTAATAGGCACTAGGCAGTGGAATTGACCTACTGCCCCCTGCCTTCTACCTACTGCCTTTAACCAATTTCTACAAATCTTATGGTGTAGCAGTTTTGACTGAAAGAAGAAATTTGAAAATTTTGAAACCAATTGCAGAGATAAAATAGTATTGTAAAAAACATTCAAGAATGTGCATCATTGTGAGTTTCATCCACATGAAGGGAAATATTCGAAGAATCATGAGATAGTCAAGAACAATACCAATCGCCACAACAGCAGTAGCCACCCAAACAAATGTCGAGGCAGCAATTGTCATACCATAGACAGATGCAAGGTAGACAGTCAAACCAGTCACAATTGCAAGACAAACGAGGTTTATGATAGCACCTTGTAACTCATCTGGACGAAAAAATTTGACAACAACAAAAAGTGTTACAATGAAAAGGGAAACAGAAAACAGCCATCCAAAAACAAACGTCGTCACGAAAATCATGAAAAAGTGAACCTCAATAGAAAATTTCCACAGATTTGTTTTGCGGATCATAAAGAAAATCAGGAAACAGATAATCCAGACAAAGCCGATTTTTAAGAAATTCCAGAGAAGAAAGAAAAGAGTTGTTGTGATTACAAGTGCGGCAACCAGTATAACAGCGAGGAATGCGGTTTCGTAATGAAGGAAAATGGATTTTCCCTTCTTAGTTGGTGCCATGATTATTCTTCTTTGTGTTTGGACTGTTGTTCAAGTTCCATTTGCTCTTCCTGAAGATGGTCGATTTTCTGGTTCAGGAAAGAGATTTGCTCTGTGAACCGGTCCATTTCTGATTTCTGATAAGCAAGACGAGATTCAAGTGATTCTATTTTTGATTCAACTTCTGGAGAGGTTGGTGCTGGTTCTTCTTCAGCTGGTTTTGGTTCTTCTTCGAGGTCTTCAACAGATTCTTCAACTGGTTCTTCGTCAAGAGAGTCAGTTTCTTCCACATCAGTTTCTGTATCTTTCACTGGAGCTTCTTCTGTGGATTCATCAAGATCATCTAAATCATCGAGTGTTTCTTCTTCAGCAGGTTCTTCTGAACCAGTTTCTTCAGCTGCGGGTTCTTCTTCAGGTTCAGATTCCTGTAGTTCTGGTGCCAATTCTGGTAATTCATCAGTTTCTTCAGAAATAGTTTCGTCAAGTGCTTCTGCTGGAACTTCTCCAACCTCATCCATACCAAAATCAGCGTCTGGGTCCTTGGATTTACCAAGACCAATTGATTCCTTGAGCCCTCCGGCTACTTTCTTTATAATAGATCTAATTCCCATATTAAGAGTTACTGTAAGCCATATATAAAGATTTTGAGTTAGAACATGAGGGTGATTATGTAAAGTGAAAGTCCGGCGGAGGCTAGCGATATTATACCAAGGTTAGTGCGGAGAAACATGTTTGAAACCTTTGGAATGAAGTGCAAGGCAACAGTTGCAACGAAAAGGAAAAAGACTGGAGGCAGGATGTTGTTTGAGAAAGCATTGAACCAAGAAGAAATCTCTTTAGATTTGCGAAGCTGTTTGAGTTTTCGAATTGCTTTTTTGCGCATGATAATGATTTAGGAGGGGGTGGTTTTAAACTTTTTCGAGTGGCAATAAGAATATATGTAACTGCATTCAAGGAATAGTATGGGAGGAATAATGGATCCGGCTGGGCTTAAGCCGCGATTGTATCAAGAGAGTATTTTTAACACAGCTACTACAGCGAATACTCTGGTTGTTTTGCCAACTGGTTTGGGAAAAACACATATTGCCGCCATGTTGGCTGCTCACAGAGCTGAGAAATTAAAAGGTAAAGTTCTGTTTATGGCTCCGACTAGACCGCTTGTTGAACAGCACTGCACAACCTGGAAAGAAGCATTTAACCTAAGTGATGATAATTTTCAAGTTTTTACAGGTCAGACACTTCCTGGAAAACGAGAGAACAATTACAAAGACTCAGACTTCATATTCGCAACTCCACAAGTCATTCAAAATGATTTGATTACAAAAAAACTAGACCTGAGTGAGTTTGTTTTAGTGATTTTTGATGAAGCACACCGAGCCGTTGGAGAATATCCATATCCATTTATTGCAAAAAAATATATTGAAAGTGATGCAAATCAGAGGATATTGGCACTGACTGCGTCGCCTGGAACTGATAAACAAAGCATTGAGCAAATTTGTAATGCACTTTACATTGACAAAGTGGAAGCGCGAGATCGGGATGATGAAGAGGTGCGGCCATATGTAAAACATAGAGCATTCAAGCACATTGAAGTTGAATTGCCAAAAGATTTTACAAAAGTTAAATCATTGTTGGAGTCGGTTTTGAAAAGTTATTTAAGATTCTTGAAAAAAGGTGAGATTATCAAAAGTGAAAATGTAAATTATTTAAGGAAAAGAGAAGTTTTGAGATTGCAAGGCGAGTTGGCAAGAGATGCTGCGCAGAATACTGATTTGTACCAATATATTTCTGCCCTAGCTGCTGTAATGAAAATAAATCATGCTCAAGAAATGTTGGAAACGCAAGGGATTGCCCCACTTGTTGCTTATTTTGATAAAATGAGGTCAGATAGTTCAAAAGCTGCAAAGAACTTGCTTGTGAATCCTGAGTTTAAGGAAGCTATTTGGCAAGTTGGTTTAATGAAGGATGCAGGAGTTGAGCATCCTAAGTTGGCGAAGTTGATTGAAATTCTTGAACCAGCTGAGAAAACAATTGTTTTTGCGCATTATCGAGCAAGTGTTGATAGTGTAATGAAACTTTTAGAGGAAAATGGAATTACTGCAGGAAAACTTATTGGTCAGTCAGAAGGGAAAGCAGGAAAGGGGATTTCTCAGAAAGAGCAAATAAAACGATTAGATGATTTTAGGGAAGGAAAATACAATGTGCTTGTTGCAACTTCAGTTGGGGAAGAAGGATTAGATATTCCATCAGTTGATCATATTGTTTTTTATGAGTCAGTTCCAAGCGCAATTAGGAGTATCCAGAGAGCAGGCAGAACCGCAAGGCACGCGCCTGGTCGCGTTTCAATGTTGATTACAAAAGGCACAAGAGATGAAGCATATTATTGGGCGGCAAGACGGAAAGAAAAGAATATGAAAACCGCACTTAATAGTTTCAAGGGAAAGGGGGTTGGACAGAAGACTTTAGATAGGTTTCAGAAAAAAGAATCAAATATGCCAGTTATTTTTGCTGATTCACGAGAGTCTGGTTCTGGAATACTGAAAGAATTATCAAATAATGGTGTTGAAGTTCGAATGAAATTATTAGATGTTGCTGATTTTCAGGTTTCGGAAAGGGTTGGGATTGAGCGGAAAAGTGTTGATGATTTTCTGCAATCACTGATTGACGGACGATTGATGAAACAAGCAGCATCTCTTTCTAGGGTTTTTGAAAAACCGTTATTGATTGTTGAAGGAGATAGATTACATGGAAAACGAAATATTCATCCAAATGCGATTAGAGGTGCTTTATCCTCGCTTGCTATTGATTATGGAATCCCAATTGTTTATACTGAAGATGTGCAAGACACTGCTGGTTTTTTGAAAGTGCTTGCAGGAAGGGAGCAATTTGACAATAAAAAAGAAGTTGCATTGCGAAGTGAACGAGTTCCTATTTTGATGAAGGAACAGCAACAGTTTATTATTGAATCATTGCCGAAAGTTGGACCTAGTTTGGCAAAACGATTGCTTGAGAAATTTGGAAGTGTTGAGAAAATTGTTACTGCAAGTGAAACTAATTTGATGAAGATTGACAAGATTGGGGAGAAGAAAGCGCAAAATATACGGAAAGTTGTTAGTGAGAAATATGGGGAGTAGATTTATAAGCCCAAAACAAGTATGATGTTTATAGGTGATTTAAATGGGATTGTTCCACCACAAAAAGAAAAATGACGATGAACTCTTGAAAGAATTAGAGAAGGATTTGCCGCCTGTGCCAAAGAAGCCAGTGGCTCCAATGAAGAAGCCAATGCTACCGCCAGCGCCAAAGCCACCCGCAGCACCTAAGCCTCCGGCCGCAAAATCACCAGCTAAAAAGAAAGCCCCTTCAAAACCACCAGCAACTCCAGCACTGAATACAAAAGAGGTTGCTAATTTACCACTCTTTATGAAAGTTGATGAGTATGACAAAATTGTCAAGGATTTGTCAAAACTCAATGATTTTACTACAAAAATGGAAGAGACCTTGACCAAGATGAAATTACTTGAAGATGAAGAAAAAGCTACTGCAGAACAATGGAAAGCACAGCTTGATGGAACAAAGGCTCAGATAAAAGATCTTGTTGCTACTTTGCCAGAAAGCGGTAGACTGAAAGATGTTTTGAAGGTGAAGGACAAGAAAGAGCGGGAAGAAACTCTGAAGAAAGAATTGGAAAGTATTAAGCAGAATTTAATAGAAGCTCAGTCAAAACCTGATGTTGGTTCATTGAAACTTTCCAGTGAGGTTGGATCATTGAGAGATACGATTAAGACACTGAGAGATGATATGAAGCAGATGCATTCTGAAGTGAAAACACTTTCAAGTGAAACAAAGAAAACAGCTTCAGCTATTAGCAAAGACAAAGTGAATTACAAAAAAGCTCCGGCTAAAAATCCTTGGAAGTAATTAGAAATACTCAAACTTCAATTGATCGCCTATTTTGAAATTTTTAGACATACCAGATGGAAGTTCAACTAGATATTTTGCTGGTTTGGCTGGAGAATAGTATGGGAAGAAAGGAAGTGCTTTTTGGATATCAACAATTTTCCAAGCGGAATTGATGTAAACTAAATCAAGTGCTTTGAAAACAAAGAACATATGCACGGCGCTGTCAAAAGTTGATTCGCGATTGAATTCAAAGAATAGTGGGTCAGTTTTGAGTTTGAACATGTGTCCGCGGATTTTCTGGAAATTTGTTTCTGCAACTTTTGCATTAAGTGACGCTGTCCCTGATTTTAATTGAATATGCATGAGAAGAGTTTTTATACTGACCTGATTTAAATCTTTTGATGAATCCGTACTTGTGGATGCTTGTAATAACTGTGACACCATTTATTGAATTGCGAGGATCTATACCATTTGGAATGGCTGCTGGGATTAGCCCACTACTTGTTATTGTTTCGTGTATTGCATTTAACCTGCTATTGATACCGGTTTTGTTTGCTGTGTTGCCGTTTGTTTTTGATCTAGCACAAGAAATTCCAGTTTTTGGGCCTTGGTTTAAGAAAAGACTAGTGAAAATAGATAAGAAAGCAAGCAAGTATGTTGATAAATATGGATTGCTTGGTTTGGCCTTGTTTGTTGGTGTGCCTTTGCCTGGGACAGGGGCATATTCTGGTGCTTTGGCTGCACATTTGCTAGGAATGGAAAAGAAAAAAGCAATGATTGCAGTTGCAATTGGAATAACAATTGCTGGAATTCTGGTTAGTTTAGCGAGTTTGGGCATTTTGAATTTATTTGCGTTGTAAACAGTTTTATAGTAGTGAAAATAGAAATTTAGTTGTGCCTCGGTAGCTCAGTTCGTAGAGCGTCGCTCTCGTAAAGCGAAGGTCGGGAGTTCAAATCTCTCCCGAGGCTCTATTAAAATAAACTCCACTGAGTTGGTGAAATTTTATAAAGTATAAAGTGAGCGCTAGCGTATGGAAGATAGAACCTTGCTGATGCTTGCTGTAGTTACTTCAGTTATTGGAATTACTATTTTGTGGTTTGCTTGCGCACATCACGATCCACCAATTTTTGAATTGAGTGAAGTTACTGATGAGTTGATGGGGAAAGTTGTTACTGTGAACGGGACTATTGAAAGTGTAAATATTTTTGATAGTGTAGTCGTGGCTCAGTTTGAAGATAGTGAATTGAAGTTGTTTGGTTTCAAAAGCAATATGCCTGTTCTGAAAATTGATGATTTTGTAACAGTTACTGGGGAGATAAAAGAATATAAGGGAGAGCTGGAAATAATACCGAGTAAAATAGGAGATGTTTTAGTTGTCAGTGGAGAAAATTGAACACAATGGAAAGGAGATTATTCTAGTCGGGACTGCGCATGTTTCAAAAAAGAGTCGGGACGAAGTTGCGGAGATTATCAAGACAGAAAAGCCAGATATTGTAGCAATTGAACTTGATGCAAACCGTTATCATGCACTGAAAAATAAAGAAAGTTGGCAGAACACTGAAATTAAGCAAGTTATCAAAGATGGACAAACATATTTGTTTTTGTCAAGTTTGATTTTATCAAATATTCAAAAGAAAATTGGAAAAGATCTTGGAATTGAGCCTGGCGCAGAGATGCTTAGTGCAATTGAAGCTGCTGAGAAATATAAATCAAAACTGGTTTTCTTAGATAGAGATGTGCAAATTACTTTGAAGCGAGCATTTAATTCCATGTCTTTGATAGAAAAGGCCAGGGTTGTGAAATCTCTGTTTTTTGATACTTTGTCTGCAGATATTGATGAAGAATTTGTTGAGAAGTTGAAAGAAGGTGAAGGTTTGGCAGATGCAATGGAGGAATTAGCAAGAACTGCCCCAAGTGTTAAGCGGATTCTGGTTGATGAGCGAGATATTTACATGGCTGGAATGCTGCAGAAAATTCAAGGTAAGAAGATTGTTGCTGTTGTTGGTGCTGGACATGTTGAAGGAATGAAACGAGCTTTGCCGCATAGGATTGAGTTTACTAAATTGGTTCAGGGTGATCGGGGCGCCGGGGCGCCGGGGCGGCGAAAGAAAAAGAAATTGAAGATGACTGGGTTGATTATTCCAGCGCTACTGCTTGGTTTATTAGTTTATGGTTTTGCTACAAAAGGTTTGGGAACAACTTTGAATATGTTGATGTGGTGGTTTTTAATTAATGGAACTTTGTCGGCGCTTGGTGCATTGATTGCACTTGGACATCCTTTGTCAATTCTGACTGCATTTTTAGCTGCCCCATTTACTTCAGTTAATCCTTTGTTAGCTGCTGGGTGGTTTGCTGGTTATGTTGAAGCAAAAATAAGAAATCCGAAAGTGAAGGACTTTAAGAATTTGAATAAGTTAGATAGTGTGAAAGCGTATTGGAAAAATCAAGTTACTAGGATTTTGTTAGTTGTTGCTTTTGCTAATTTGGGAAGTATAATCGGAACTTTTATAGCATTGCCCGTTGTAATGAGTTTGTTATGACAAGCATGTGGATTTGTGAAAACTGTGGTAAGGAATTTCCTGGTAAAAGAAGAGGAATATTTGGGGATAAACCACCAAAATGTAAAAAATGTAAGAGTAAAAACACAAAGGAAATGCCAGAGTTAGGTAGGGTAGGTAGAAGTGATATTACTTAAATTAACTCAATAAACTCACCCCAGTTAATGAACTTTTATAACAAGTAAACCGCGCCAGTTTGCTATGCTATTCATTGAAATATTGTTGTTCATGTTGCTAGGCTGCGGGCTGGGAATTATTACCGGACTAGTGCCAGGAATTCACATTAACATGGTTTCAACACTGGTTGTTGCTTCACTGCCGGTGTTTGTTGGTTTTGACCCGATTTCTGTTGCTGTTATGATAATGGCAATGAGTGTGACACATACTTTTCTGGATTTTATCCCAAGTGTTTTGTTTGGAGCGCCGGAAAGTGGAACTGCTTTGTCTGTTTTGCCTGGACATAGAATGTTGTTGAGTGGCCGGGCGCTGGAAGCAATTAAACTAACTGGTCTAGGAAGTTTAGTTAGCTTGCTGATAACTGCAATTGTGTTTTTGCCAGTTGTCAAGCTATTGCCAATTGTTTATGAATTTGTAAAGCCGAATATTCTTTATCTGCTAATTTTTATGTGCTGTATTAGTTTGGGAACTGAAAAGAAGCTGGTGAAAGGGTTTTTTGTTTTTCTAACTGCTGGTTTGTTTGGATTTTTCTTGTTGAATAGTAGTTTATTTGACTCAGGTATTATTTTTCCAGCGCTTTCTGGGATGTTTGGAATCAGCACAATGCTCCTGAGCTTGAAAGGAGATTGTGTTATTCCAGTTCAGATTCGAGCAAAAGCTACATTAGGTGGGTGGAGTGTGCTGAAGAATTCATTTTTGGGATCAGTTGCAGGAATGTTGGTTGGTATGTTGCCTGGTTTGGGTGGGGCGCAAGCTACTTATTTGGTTCAGCAAGTTAGTCGGAAAGGTGGTGTGAAAGAATTTCTGGTGGCTGCAAGTGGTGTGAATACTGCAAATATAATTTTTACATTAGTTGTTCTGTATACTTTAGGAAAAATGCGATCTGGAATTGTTATTGCAATTGACACAATTATTGAAAGTTTTGGATTTGCAGACTTGTTAATATTTTTGGGGGTTGTAGTAGCCGCTGGTGGTATTGCATTGTTTCTGCATTTGAAAATCGGTGGATTTTTGACAATGAAAGTTTGTGGAAGTGGTGGGTTTTATAACAAGATTACAGTTGGAATTATTTTGTTGATTGTTGTTAGTGTTTGTTGGCTAACTGGTTGTATTGGGTTCTTGGTACTGGTTTTAAGTACATTAATTGGTTTGATAGCACCATTAGCAGAAGTTAGACGAGCGAATTGTATGGCATTCTTTTTAGTTCCAGTGATGTTGTATTATGCTGGGATTAATGTTTGGTTTATGTTGTTTTTTGGACTTTAGAAAACCCAGAAATAGAGATACAGCAATCCAAGAGAAAAAACAACGAATCCTGCAATTGCAGCAACTAAAAGTTTGTTACTGAAAATATCCCCAAGAGAACCGCTACCTCCGCCTCCGCCGCCAAAGTCCATGTCAGAATCTCCAGATTCTTCAGCAGGTTCCTCTTCTTCTGTTTCTTCCGCTGGTTCTTCTTCTTTTGACTCTTCTTCAACAGGTTCTTCGTCCATTAAGTCTTTGTCTTCTTTTGCCATAATTTAGTATATTGTAAAGGAGTATTAAAATGCTCCTAATTTCTTCTGTGGATCAATTCCGAATATTGAGTCAATTGCTTTGCTGAACATTGTAATTTGCTGCGACAGATAGGGGTTTATGTTGTATTTCTGTATCATTTTCTTTGAAATATCCAAATATTTTTTAATTGACCCTTCGTGAACAGTCATTGTCAAACCATGTCCGCAATTAGTACAAACGCCAGAAAGTGGTGGTCTGCGATATTTTGAATTACATTTTGTACAGCGAAGTTTCTGACGCGAGAAAGTTCTCAGATTTCCTTTGATATCTGGTAAAAAGTGAGAAGATAAAATTCTCTCTGCAACATCGTCCGCGTCAACAGCCCTAGTTCTTTCAGCAAGCCCAAGTTGTTTTTCAAGTTTGTCAATCATTTCACCTTCTGAATATGTATTAACAATTGGGCCATTGTTGATATCAGTTGTATAATGTGTAAATGGCCAGTTGAGAAGTGCTTCTGGTTCTTCCAAAACTGATTCAACTGTTTTGAGATTGATGTTGTTTGGATCTGCACCATTTTCAGCAGACTTGTAAAAGTTCAAACCATAATTTGGAACAATATCAACATCGTAAACCTCATCATCAAGCTCATTTGCAGTTAATCGTGTTGTGATAACAAGTGGCGCATCCATTTTTCCACCACGTTTTTCAGGTAAAAATGCACGAGAGAAATTAAGGAATGCATCTAGAAGGAGAAGAATTGCGTCTTCATCTCCGTCGCAGTCTCTGCGTTTTGCATCATGGAAAGCAGGATGTGCATAACCAACACGAGCTTTTGTGAAGCCGATTATTCTTCCAACTGTCCCTGTTGAAGTGTGGGGTGCGAGCCCAACAACCATATGACCAATAAGATCTTCTGGTTTTTTGACTTTGTAATATGGTTTGAGGTTGTAATATTTTTCCAGAAGCTCGTCAATGAACTTAGCTGCCCCAATAAAATAATTAACTCCAGATTCTTCACCATGAGAAGATATGACAACGTCTTGTGGTTTTAGTGCCAAAAGCTGGTCCTCGTTTTCAAGTGGTTTGCCTTGCCAATCTTCAGTATAACCTAATTTGATGAGTTTTTTAATTGGTGCTTTAACTTCACGTGGAGTGAAATGAGTGAGTGGCGCATCAGTGCTGTCAAAACGGAGTGTTCCATCTTTGAAAACATATAGATTTTGGCGGGCGCGTAGAACTCCTTTTTCCAAACATTCTGGTGTTTTGCTATGACTAGACATTCCCAGAACTCCTTTGATTTTTTCAGGAGCAGAAATACCAAGTCTTGTTAAGGCAGAATCAAGATGTTCTTTGAAATTTATTGCACGATTCTCATAAGACGTCATTGAAACTCCGCAAACAGGACATTTTTCAGACGGCACTCTGCGGTTACACCTACCACAAATACTTTCAAGAATTGTTTTTGTTCCACATTTTGTACAGCGTGCGTAAATGCCAATTTCCCCACAGTTTGGACAGCGATATTTTGCAACCTCAGTTATGCTGGTTTTAGTCGTGTTTGATATTTTTACAATGTCACGGATACGGCCTTGTTTACCACCGGTTGGAAAAATCACATTTGGAGCCGGAACCATTTTTCGCGGTTTTGCTTTTTCTGGGCGACCCATTCTAGCTCCAACATAAGTTGGAGCGCGATTTTTGATTTGAACTTGGCAAAGATTATTGACAATTTTAAGAACGTCTTTAGTATGAAGTGTTTGTTTCTTTATGTCGTCTCGATTTGCGTGCCCCAGGTTTAGTGAAAAAATCAAGGCCTTGTGGTGATCTGGATCAATAATAATGTCTCCGTCAACTTTATGAAATACTCCCAAAAACTCCAGTGTTCGTTTGATTTGTTTATTATTTTGGATTTTGTTTGTAGTTGTGCTTAAGGATTCTACAAGTACAAGGAAATTTTTGATTGTTATGTCATTCCAATAAAGTGTGTAGGCAGGATGGAGTGGAATGTCATATTTTTGTGACAGTTCAACTGCTTTTTCAAATGTGGGTTTCTTGTGTGGGTCTTGGTCGGTTTTTGTTTTTTGAGAGAGTTGGAGTGCCCACCATTCTTCACAATATGCTGGCCTAGCTAGGTGGTGATTATTTTCCAAGAAATCGCCGGCTGAGATAAGAAGGTCACCAATTTGTATGATTTCTTCAATTTCTTTTTCAAGTTCAATTGACTGCTCAATTGTTGATAATCGAAGAACTTCTCCAGATTTTAGTCGAACAAGCGGACCCTCAACAGTATCGCAGGGTGTGATGATTGCTGCTTTTCCTGGCATTTCAAGACGGATCTGTGTGCCAATTGCAATAAATCGCCCCATTGTTTGCATTGTGGCTGGACTCATTGCTGCTGCTGCATACCCACTAGCTCGCGTTCTTCCATAACGAAGACGGAATCCGCCGGTTCTGGAGAAATGTGAAAATACAGGACGACCGGCAGGAACTTCGCGCAAGTATTTCTTACTACCACCTTGTTCTGCACCTTCGTCTTCTTCCATAAGTCCATCAAGCCATTCCCATCTACCATCCACCCCAGTTTGCTCAATTATGTCTTGGATGTCAGAAGCAGATTCGCCTGTCAAGTCATCAATCCATTCAAAGCCAGGAAGTTTTGTTTTAGCTATTTTTTCCTTGATTTCTGGGGTTTCATCAGATGCTTTTTTAACTAGTAAACCTTCAAGCCAAGACCAATCCATCCCAAAGCTGTCCTGAATTGGCTTCATTCTCTTCCAAAGTTTTGGAGCTTTTTGAGCAAGACCTTCTGCAAGAACCAAACACATTCCACCACGGACACGATTACTTGGAATTCTTCCAAGATCGCGGAAGTTTGCAACCTCATATTTTTCAGTTGGTTCACCATCAATACACACTGGCGTGTTGGTGATTATTGTTTTTACTTCCTGTTCAGATGGCATATACTGCAAGTGGGTTCTGCGACCATACCACTGGATTTCTTCATAATAACGAGAAACTTCTTGAGTGGTTGGTTTGTAAGGAGAAATGCCAAGAACTTTGCGAACATAGTCAGCTAAGATGACACATAGCGCTTCTGCTGTTCCACCAGCTGCCCGGATTGGACCTGCGAAATACACTGCAAGATAATCAGAATTGTCTGAATTTTTATGGAGCTTGATTTTTGCAATACCCTCGAGTGGCGCCGCAACTGCGCCTTGGGTGAGGAAGGCAAGACCGGCTCGGATAGCGATGTCTGCTGCTTTTTCTTTGTCCGGCTCATTTTTTGCAATCTGTTCAGATATTTTAAATGCTGCTGCAACATCACTTTCTGTGTCTTTTGTTACAGATTTTATAATGTCTGCAAGGCCGGGAAGCTCAATAAGACCTTCAACTTTTTCTGCTAGATTTTTTGCGATGTAGATTTCTGGTTCTTCAGCAGGATCACACCCATTTTTCCTTGCCTGGCTCGCAAGATCGTATTCGGTTTGCGTTTTCTTTTCAAGTAGTGTGAAATATTGCTTTGTGTTCATTTCAGATAATTGAAATTGATTAGATTCAACCCCCTTGTTTTCAAACTCACCATTGGCAAAATTGCTGGTGTTGGGTCGTGACCACAGAGTTTCTGAAATGCAGTTCTGGACTGCCAAGTTCCACTATTGATTATGCTAATACCACGATAAGAGCAATTACCATTTGAGTGAACATGTCCACTATGGAAAATATCAGGAACTGTGCGGATTATCATTTGATCTTCACCAGATGCAACTAGGCCAGTGTCATATGGTGGCGATAAGTGGCGACGTTGAAGAAGAGATTGCATAACAACATGTGGTTCAGTATATCCATTTTTGAGTTGTGGGTCAGCTGGGATCATTGTATCAAAACTGACTCCGTGGTACATAAGAACATCAAGGCCACCATTATCTTTTTCTTCGATTTTTACAGTAGATGGATTGCTGACAAATTCTACATTACGAAGTTCGAAAAGTGGTGCGGCCACTTCTGGATCAAGGGGAGGTTGTGGTTGGCCTCCGCGAAGAAAATCGTGGTTACCAGGAGATAAAATTATTTTCATAGATTTTGGAAGTTTGTCAAATAGCTCCGCGGCTTCCTGGTATTGCTCTTCGATGTTTGCTATTTCAAGTTCTTCTTCCTGTTTTGGATAAATTCCAATTCCGTCAACAATATCGCCTGCTACAAAGCAATATCGGATTTTTTTAACCAAGTCAGTTTGGGTTTCGTTGCCAACTTCTCCGTTTGCCCAAGACAAGAAGCGGTTAAACTCCTTTTTCATAAACTTCTTGCTACCAATGTGCGTATCAGAAAGGAATATTGCATAGATGTCCTGAGTGAGTTTTTTTGGTTCAGTGGATATTGGGACTCCTGGGTGAAGGATGTCATCAAGGAATAAGACAGTGCCGTTTGTGTTATCACTCGTTGTTCCTATAACCCCAATTGCTTCATCCATAACAAGGCCCTCTGCTTTCTTTCTTACTTCAGGCTTGGAAGCAATTACTTTGAGGGTGCCGGTTGGGTCCTCTATTTCAATCATCATATTTCCCTTGAGTGTTCTTCGCTTGCTAGAAACCAAGCCGATTGTGCTTGATTTTTCCTTGCTGCGTTTGGCAATACTTGAAAGTGATGCGGGATTTGGAAGGCGAGAAGACAGGAGTTTTCTGAAATATGTGTATCGGTTGTTGAAAAATTCAGATAGGTCTTGAACTCCCTTAATTGGTTTGCTTTTTGTGAAATTGTTGAGGAGTGAAATTGTTGGTTCAGAGGAAAATAAGTGATCTTCTAGGTGTTTTGGGAGAATTGTCAGGAGGTCTGGAGATACTGATTTTAGAAACTGTTCTGCTGTTTCTAGTGGTTTCTCTTGTTTTAAAATCAAGTCAAGCGCCGGTTTTGAGATTTGAAGTTTGTTGTTGAGAAAAATATTGAGCGCATCCTGCTCAATACTCATGACAACTCCTCATCAAGAATTCCTTTGGATTTTTCAAGTGCCCGCCCACTTATTTCCAGTTTAATTTTGCGGGTTCGGCCATAGCGCCCCATTGAAATAACTGATGAATTTATTAAGCTAAGCATATCCAATTCTGAGATTAGGTCTGAAACGCGGCGCTGGGTAAGTGGGGAGAGACCGGTTTGTTTGCAAAATGTTTGGTAAACCTCATACACATCACCAGTTCCAATGTCTTCCTTATTCAAATCAGTAAGATAGATTATGCTGTGAAGTACAAGCTGAGACTGGCGAGGTTGGGTTTTGACAACTTCAACAACACGGTCGATATCAAGTTTCTTTTGTGCATCATCAACGTGCACGCTTTCGATTTTTTGGGACCCTTTTCTCTCTGCAATTTCGCAAGCAACACGAAGCAAATCAAGTGCTCTGCGAGCATCCCCATGTTCTTGAGCAGCTAATGCAGCACATTTTGGAATCACACTAGAATCAAGTATGTTTTTCTGAAGTGCAAGTTCTGCGCGCTGGGTTAAGATGTCGCTGATTTGATTAGCATTGTATGGCGGAAATACGAGTTCTTCCTCTGAAAGTGACGATTTTATGCGTGGATCAAGGTTGTTTGTGAAGGAGAGGTCATTGGAGATGCCAATTATGCTCACTCGGCTATTCTTCAGCTCTGTATTTATGCGCGAAAGATTGTAGAGAATGTCTGTGTCATCCAGTGAATCAATTTCATCCAAAATCAAGATAAAAATTCCTTTGCGTTTATTCATTGTGTTTAAGAATTGTGTATAAACTTCGTGTGTTGGAAGGCCAGTTGGTGGCACCTCTTCTCCAAATTCTGCTAAGAAACGAGCGAATAGTCGGTATGCGGTGTTGATTTTGTCAAGTTTGCAGTTGATGTAACACATTTTGAGTGCCATGTTCTGAGCTGCAGCCTTTTTTTCAAGTTCTTCTCCAACATATCGAGAAACTAGGGTTTTCCCAGTACCTGTTTTGCCATAAAGAAACACATTGCTTGGTTTTTCACCACGGAGTGCAGAAACCAGGATTTGAGCAAGCTGATTGATTTGCTCAGCCCGGTGCGGAACCTGGCTTGGAGTATATGTGTCTTGGAGCGCGTCCTTCCTTGTGAAGTGCGGAGCCCGATTTAGAAAGTCATCAAATAAGTCATGAAGATTTTGTTGTGCCATTGGATAAACCCACCGAAGTGCATAAGAATGGGTGCCATTCTCCCCACCTATGCGACTAATAGTTGCATATGAAATTAGGGTATATAAGCTTTGTTGTAGGGGTGTGTCCCCTTGGCTTCGTCTGGAAGTGTTTTGGAGGTTTTGAGTGGTGTTTTTGGAGTATTTGGTTCCAGATGAAGTGTGGGTTCTACTGGTGCCGGTTTTAGTATAGGGGTTCCAGAGGAAATAAAGGTGGTTGGTAGTAGGTAGTGGGTAGTGGGTAAAAAAGAGGAAAAGAAAAAGAACAGAAAAATATTCGTTTTTCAGTGAAATAACAAAACCAGTAACTGTCCATAGGAAATGGCGGGGTTGATGGTGGTTATTGATGGTTTTAGAATAATCCCTAAAAGGGTTTGAGGAATGCCCCCCTGAATACGTTGGGTTATTGGGGCCCTTTGTCCTATTTGTGAACCCACCCCATAATATTTGGTGATAAAAAATAAAGAAAGGGAAATAGTGAGAAAAATAAAATATTAATAAAAATATTTTAGTTTTTTTTTATTTTATTGATCAAAAAAATATTAGGTTTTTTAGTTTGGGTTGTGATAAAAAATTTCAATTATTTTTCCATAAGAAGTGTTTTTAGAATTTTGAGGAAAAAATTTATATATATATATATATATATATTTACCATATAGATAATAATATAATAAAAAAAATCAAACCACATACCACCTTCATCATCTCCACTCGCAACTAAGGGGTCACACCACCCTATTTATTTACTATATGGTAAATAATTCACTAATTTTAAAAAATTATTAATTTTTGAATAATTTTTATCTATGTTGATATCCACGTTTTAGATATCTTTCTAAATTACTCCAATAATTAAACCACTTTCCAATTTCATCAAATATTAAAATAGTTTGTTCTTTTTCTACTAAATAACCCAATTGTTTTACAAGATCTATAAATTCTTTAGTTTGGTTTATTGTAATATCATAACAAAAATGCATAAAAGTCGGACCCAAATCATCTTCTACACACTTTTTCATCATTTTTTCCAAAACATAAATCTTTAAATCTACATATTTCTCCCCAAAACCCCGCGATTTTGAAACCCAATTATTTATTAATTCAAAAGCAATATCTTCATTTTGTGCCCCCTTTTTTAAAACATCAATGTTTTTTTTAGTCATTTTTATCAAACACAATTCTTTTTTATAACATAAATACTTATCTTTTTTTATCTTCTTTCACTCTTTCTTACTAACCATACTCAATTTTAATTCTTTTATTACTTGAGCCAACCCCTCAATCAATCACTTTTTGAACATCAACTATAGTTTCTTCAATACCCTCTTTTGATCCTGGAAGTTCCACCGTTCCTTTCTTTTTTTCTAATAAATTTCCCCAAGCCAAAATGAGTTTTTCAACTTCTTCTTCATCACCAAACAAAGTTCCAAGTGCCTTTGCTGTTTTTTTATATGGGTTTTCATAAGAGATACCCAATCTTGTACGTTCTATTATTATTTCTCTAAAATTCTCTTCACTAGAAACCTTGTATACTATTCCTAAAAAAAGATATCCAGCAGCTATACCTTTGAATGGCAAAATAACATTTTTCATAACCTCTAAATTCTCTTCTATTCTATTGTCGTGTGTTAACCAAGACAACAACAAAATTCTTGCAGCTTGATTTGGGGTGTGCAACACCCGAATTTTTAATGTTTTTTTATCTTTACGTTGTGTTTTTTTACTTTGTTTTTTAATACCTTTCAACGCCGATACCATATCTTTTTTGGTTTCTCTCCAATCATTTAAAAACACAGTAAGGGCAGCGGCTGTTGCTTTTTTTGGTTTTTCTCCTGTAACTAAGTAATTAAGTTTTTTTGTTTGTTTTTCAAACTCTTTTTCATTTGTAATATTAAATAACCCCTTTAGAAAAACATTCCCGTTTTCTTTTTTTTCAACATCAATAAACAACATATCTAGTGCTATACTCATGGCTTGCACATTCTCAACCTCATTCAAACAACTAAGTAGTAAAACCATTGCATAAAAATTTGGAGTTACTTTTCGTCTATCACTCATTTTCTTCAACCCCCCAACCTTCTCTTTGTTTCTTCCTTCATTTTTTCTATAACGCGATCAACCTTTTTTTCACTAAAATTCTGATGCATCTCAATCTCTTTTTTAATTTCTTCAATCACTTCCTCTATTTTCTCTATTTGTTTTTTTTCTTTTAATATTTTCAAATACGTTTCATACCCTTTTTTTAATTTATCAATATCTTTAAGCATATAGTCACAACAATCAAATAGGTCATTCATAGTATAATCATCTATAAACCTAAGGTTGTTTTCTATCAGAAACTCTATAACACCATCTATACCTTCCCATCTACTTGCAAGAAAAATAAAACACCTACGCATTCCTCTGTTTTTTTTGTCCAATTTTTTGTTTATTTCTTCCATCACATTTTCAATAGAACCATAAATTTCTACGCTAGCACTTAACCACATATATACAAATTCCTCTCTTGTTATTTTTTTAATTTTTGTCATTACTTCTTCACTTCTCTCACGGAAAATCCTAGCTTCTTAACTTGTTCTTGCAAGTCGTTATTTGCCTTATGGCTTGCTGCTTCTCCAAGCGAATAGTAGATGTGTGTGCTCTCTCTGCCCCAGGTGTATGGCCCTTTCTCTTGCTTCTGCCCTGCTTCAGCAAATTCACCCAATTCACAACCGCGTTTGAGGTGATAATACATTGAGCGAATACAAACTGGCTCAAAAACTTGGTTGTAAACTTTGTAAACTTCATAACCATAGGCCTTGCCTAGCGCATCTACAATCTGTTGCATGCGGTCGCGTATTAGTGATTTTACAGGCCGTCCCCGACCTTTTTGTACTGTTTTTACCATATTTATTTACTATATGGTAAATAATTTATATACTTTTCCCAATAACGTCCCCAACCTTCTTCCCACGAATAACGGCCTTCTTCACCAAATCTCCCCCACCTTTTTTCTCAACACTTCTCATCTTATTCTGCCTCTCGTAATAAGCTAGCAAACAAGCAACAAGCGCATCTTTTTCATGCTGGTTTGCCAATCTTCTACCACCTTTCTCCATCCATCGATTATACAACCGAGCTTTCTCTAAGGTGCTAATATTTTTCTTAGGCACAAAACAAGTAGCTCTAAATTTCTGAGCAATATCTTTCACAGTTTTTGGCATCTTAGCAACATCAACTGCAATAATGACCACCTCACCCAACTCAGAAATATATCTAATAATCTTCTCTTTAGAAAATCCTTTCTCACTTCGTACACCAACAAAATCACCACTTAAATTCAGTGCGCATACCCCTGTTTTTGCACCAGGATCTATGCCTACAACCAACCCACTCATCAATA
Organism: Candidatus Undinarchaeota archaeon; assembly: GCA_964636545.1. Lineage (GTDB taxonomy): Archaea > Undinarchaeota > Undinarchaeia > Undinarchaeales > UBA543 > UBA543. The sequence continues at coordinate 57,131 of CAZWSR010000002.1, read as the reverse complement.
ATCTTAAGTAGTACCTTGTTTAAAAACATATCACAATGGCCACGATGCGCGAACTTGAAAACAGTCTTTCCAAAATCCTAGCTGATATTAAGAAAGGCATTAATCCTGTAACTGGTGTTGTTGATCCTGTTAAAATGCAAGCACAATCTCAAGTAATGAAGACTTGGGGGTTTGATTTTGAAAAAGAATGTAATCTAAAAGAGAATCAGAAAAAATCAAGGCAACCAGCAATTGCGGCAGCAAAAATTCCAATAGCAGAAAAAGCATTTTTCATTGTTGAAATTCTCGTTAGTTTATCTTTAGAAGCTGGAATGGCTCCAGCAGTTTCTCGTATGCTTCAAAAGGGCTGGGATCAACTTGAAGCAGGGGAAGTAACTAGTGAAATGAAATCTCAAATAATTGAAGAAATGAATTCACTTATGACAATGTTCACAAACTTCAGACGAACTGTTTTGGAAGAATAATCAAATTCGCTCATACTTCTCAAAAACACACAAAAATAACAAATCTTCTAATGAATCATTAATCACTTTATGAAAACTACCAATCGGAATCGTAACTAAATCACCTTTCACAAAACCAGCAGTCTCCTCACCAACTTGCATTTTTCCAGAACCTTCCAAGCACAAATAAACTTCTTCTTCTTGCCCAGGATGCTTATGTCCCTTAGTCTCTTTTCCAGCATGCAGTCGCGTAGTTGACACAACTAAATGCTCCATTTTCAGATCATGAATATCGTAAGTCTCATCTGACTTTGCTAATTCTGCAACTTCTTTGAATTTTTCTAAATTTGTTCTAACCATTTTTAGTTTCTCCTAACCTCTTATTCGCTTCAGCATAACTTTCTTCTGTTCCAATATCTATCCAATCTCCCTCATGTTTCACTACTCTAATATTTTTCCCTTCTTCCAACATTAACTTAATTGAATCAGTAATCTGATATTCGCCTTTTGCTCCTGGTTCTGTTCTTTCAATTGCTTCAAAAATACTTGGCTTGAAAACATACATGCCAACAACTGCGTTTTTTGTTTTCGGTTCCGGTGGTTTTTCCTCCAACCCAGTAACTTTTCCATCAGCACTTTCAATCACACCAAACCTACTTGGGTCATCAACTTCTCTTCCAACAAGTGTAATTTCTGCTCCACTTGTTTCATGTTCTGCAACAACGTCCTTCAACAAAGTGTTTGGAAATAATAAATTATCAGCTAAAACAACTGCAAAATCTTCATTAATAAAATTCTTTCCCTCATAAATCGCTCTTCCAAGCCCCTCTGCCTTTTCTTGGTACAAATATCCAATTTCAAATCCGAGCTTGCTACCATTTCCAAGACCATCTAAGATTTTACTCTTCTGCGGGCCAACAATTATGAAAATTTTAGTAATTCCTGCTTGTTTAAATTGATCTAGAACATACTCTATGCTTGGCTTTCCACCAACAGGCAACATCTCTTTTGGAGTGTCTTTTGTAAGTTCTTTCAGCCTGGTTCCAAGACCAGCAGCTGGTATTAGTCCTATCATCGTATCACTATCCTGCGTCCGCCAGTTAAATAGTTTTATGAAATACTGTATTTTTCCTGTTCGGGGAAAATGTATATAAGGGGAATACTAAAGTGTGTCGTGGATCCTTACGAGCCTAAGTTTATTCAGAATATGCGGAAGAACATATTGCTCATTTCTCTGGGCATTATAGTGTTAGTTACTCTTCTGAAATTCGTAGGATACCGAGAAGTTTTTGCAACAATTTCTAAAATAAACCCAATCTACATTTTATTAGTTATTTGTATTAGGCCTGTTTCTCTTTTTCTTTTTTCATTTAAAACATATTTCTTAAGCCAGAAAATACCTAAACTGAAAAAAATAAGTTTTTGGAAATATTGTTTGATTCAATTATCGGGTATGCTAGTTAATAATCTTACTCCCGGTCCAAGTGTTGGTGGCGAACCACTAAAAGCATATTATTTGGAAAAAGCAACAGGGATGCGCGGTTCTGCTTGTCTTGGTTTGTATGCAATGGATAGTTTGGTGTTCATGGTTACAACATTCATATTCATGTCATTTTCAACTTTCTACTTAATCTTTTCAATCGGCATTCCCAAACTAAAATATTTCTTAGCTATTTGGTTCTTAATTTGTTTAATCGTGGCAATGGTTATTGTGTTTGTAATTTTCAGACTTAGCAAACAAAAAAAGAGATTTGAAAAACTCTTGCGATGGCTTTACAAATTCCCACCTCTCAAAATCCTTCGCAAAAATGCCAAAAGTGCTGACAAGTTCGTTCGGTCTGTTAATTCAAAACAAAAAGCATTTATGAGTATGTTAAAACATCTCTGGAAGGACAAAAAAGTATTGTGGACAATTTTCTTAGCTGGGTTTATCTGGTATCTTTTACAAGGGCTCGGGCTGTGGTTCTTATTCAAAGGACTTGGTTTTTCTGTCCCATTCTTTAGGTTGGTTGCTGTAATGACAATTAGTTTGTCTGTTGGTTATCTTGTATTTGTTCCTGGTGGAACTGGCGCAACAGAGGGGTCTGCTGTGCTTATCATGTCACTTCTTGGTGTTCCAGCTAGCGCAATAACTGCAGTAATTCTTGTTGACAGATTTACTTTCTATATCTTGACATATCTCTTTGGTTATCTTGCAATTAGTTTCCTTTCTATGATTTACACAACTCCTGGAAAAATGATAAAAAACCTCGGCAAATAAAATGAAGAAAATAGATATCTTCCGACCAGAATCCTTTATTGCAATATTTTTCTTTTTCTTACTAACTGCTGGTATTGGTTTCCTTTACTGGAAAAACCTAACAAGACCCTCAACATTCAGCATCTTGTTTGTGCTTCTCTCCCTTTCTTTCTACTACGTGGGTGTTCGCTTTTCTAAAAAATTCAAACTAAAAAAAGTAAATGAATATTTGCCTCTGGCATTTTTACTTCTCTTAACACTCTATTATTCAAGTGTTGTCTCAAACTTTTTCAATCTCTCTTGGGAAATTAGTTTATTCGCAACTGCAATTATCTTAGCTATAGCTTTCAAAGGATTCAAATTAATTTCAAAATGGCAGCGTCCGACACTCAAATTTTACAAGGCTTTAATGTCTCTTGGTTTCTTTTTCCTAGTCATCACATTTTTCCAAGTCGGAGGCATCCCTCTACTTGACAAAGCACTTCGGTTTAATCTCGATACTTCTTGGGCTTGGGCTCCTGCTATTTTCTTCTATATGTTTGGTTCTGTCGGGCTGATTATGAATGTGAAAGAACGCAAACAAGCATATTTGATTATACTTGTCAGCACAGTTTTATTTGCCCTCACTGGTTTCCGATTTGCCCTCTTGCTTGTGCTTTTGTCTGGAACAATTGCAGCATATAAGTCAAAAAAACTAGATAACAAAACTGTTCTAATTCCCCTTGCAACAGCAGTTCTCCTTGTTCTTTTCCTCGGCTACTTTGTCGCTGGCCTCGCTAATCCTGCAACCCTTTTCCTCTGGCGCTCAAGCACAACTTACAATGTTTATGATCAAGTTTTAGATCAGAGCATGCCTTTCGGAGTAGAGCACGGCAAGTTCCTACTCAACCACGCACAACCACGTGACTATCTTGGTGAGTTCTTAGGTGCTGAAAATTCTCTTACTTCAACAATGCTTGGTCCGCCATTAATGGAATTTGGTCCAATTTTTGCATTAACTTGGATGTTTTTCCTCGGCGTTATTTTAGGAAACGCCTACATTTCTATTGAGAAAAAAGAGTCGCTAATGCGCGTTTTCTATCCTGTTTTACTTGCCCTCAGCATTGTCTGGATTGAAACTGGTTTTGACCAACATATGCTTTGGTTTATCTGGACTTATTTGATAATGCGCTGGTTAAAGTAAAAACATTTATATGCTGTTGAACGCACTTTTTGTATCTATGAATCAGTTGATTGAAGAGTATAAAAGAGAAGGCCTCACCCTTGTAGATCCGCACTGCCATTCGAGGTTTTCGGACGGGAGCGTTCATCCAGACAAGATGCTAGCTCATGCAAAGAACAAGGGATTCAACATCATTTTTATGGATCACAATGACATCCGCGCTGTGCAAAAACATCATCGTGAAATGGATTGTGCAGTTCCTGGTGTTGAAATAACTTCATCAACTTATGCTGATTTTCTTCTTTATTTCTACAATCTTTCTGAGCTTGAGGAATATTACAAGAAAAATGTAGAGCCAAACAAAATTTCAAACAATCTTTTCAATTTCAACCGAACCACCCTGACAAACGAAGAACTATTGCTAGCACCAGAAAACTACAATTGCCGAGTTGTTCTTCCACATTCTCATGGGTTAAAACCAAAAAATAGTTTTGTGTTCTTTGATAACAACCCACACCTACTCAAACACATTACTGCTGCTGAATCTCACAATTCTGCATTAAGAATGGATCGAAATGTGCTCATGAAAGAATGGGTTAAAAAACACAATCTACCCACAATTGTTGGAAGTGATGCTCACGTTCTTGAAACTCTTGGAAGTGCACTTGTTGCCGTTGATGAGTTTTCTGTAAATAGTTTCGTGGATTCTCTTGACAAAGAAAAACGAATGATCGTCAACCACCCACACAGAAAACACATGCGAAAATCCAGTTACCACATATTCAAAAACAATCTAGGTCTGCGACGCGAGTACGGATTCAGGTTTCGCTAGGTTTTAGGGCTCCTTTTTGTGATATTAAATAAAATGCTGAAAGTATTATCAAACTCACTAATATTGCCCCAAATAACGAGCGCATTGAGAAATAATCAAGATGCTGTCCTGCGGTTGCAATCATAAAAATACTCTCGTCCACAATCATCCCAGTACCAACTGCAAAAATCCTCATATTAATTTTGTCAATGATTTTATTCTCAGAAAAGAATTGCCGGTACCCTGAAAAAAGGACAAAAAAGACACCCATATAAAAATGATGTATCTCATGCCCGAACAGTATCAGTGAAGTATCTCCAATTATCCCAACCAATATTCTAAAAAACAATATTGTAAGAACAAAAAATACTAGGAATTCTGTAAACAATTGTGTCCTGAATTTTAATTTCATTAATCTTTGTACTTATTTGGAGTTAAAAAGAGTTTCTGTGGTGAGTAATGCGGGGGGCAAGATTCGAACTTGCGAAGACACTAAGTCACAGGGTCCTAAACCCTGCCCCTTTGACCAGGCTCGGGTACCCCCGCGTGTTAAATTTGTTAAATCACTCCTTTTTAATCTTTTCCGCAACTTTATTAACCCTTTTCTAACTACATTTTCTAATGATTCTGGAAATAATCCTTCTTGCCCTGTTCATAATAATTCCTATTGTCTTATTCTACAAACTAATCCCAATGAAGTACCATTTGATGGCGTTTGTCTTCGGGTCATTATTTGCATTCGCAGTTGCTTTTATAAAAGGATATTCCTGGCATGATCTCGGTTTCCGGTTGGATAATTTCATGGCAGCAGACGGCTACTATTACATCATGTTCTTTCTTGCTTTTGGTCTTTGCGCATATTTCAAACAGAATAACTACAAAATGGATTATATCCGAATAATTGGGCGGGACAATCTTAAATCAAACTGGGCGCTTGCCCTGATTCCAGCCCAAGAAATCATCTTCAGAAGCATACTTTTCCCAGCCCTCCTCAGCTTTGGCTTGTCTCTGCCTTGGATAATCTTAATAATGTCTTTCCTTTTCGGTTTTGCGCACATACCATTCCACAGCTGGAAAATTTTCGCACTCACACTTGTGTTGGGTACTGGAATATCTGCAATCTATGTTTTCTTCCCTAATTTCTACCTTGTAACAATTCTACACGGCATTGTATGGATAACTGCCCACTTTTTCAAAATTATCTAAAGAGTTGTTTGAACTTCCATCCCCAATTGCTCCATAACTTTCCCAGCAACTTTCTTCCCTAACAATGTAACTAAAAATTCGGGTCTCCCCTTTTTAATATCTTCAACATTTTTAAACCCAGCATCAAATAATCTCCTTGCCCTAACTCGCCCAACATTCCTAATCCTAATCAGTGGCAAGAGCTCCATTTTCACTCCATATTTCAATCTCTTTCTCAACATTTTCAACCTATCTAAAATCTTCTCTCGCTTAGTCAATCTTGCAATTTCTCCACAAGCATACAACAACCAATCAGCAACATTCAGCTTTATCCTGAATGTGCCTGGTGGCATTCCAAAAGTGTCAAAAATAAAATCATCACCCTTCTCTTGCATCCATTCATTAAAAATCCAGGCATTTTTGAACGCTCGAATTTGATCTTCATCAACATCATGTTTTTCAAATTCTTCATAAATAACAAATTCTTCTGATTTTTTCACACCAGCTAGCGGCCGCATCTCAGCAGCATCTGACAAAATAGTTAACAAAACCATTTCATCTTTTGGATTTCTATCAAGCATTTTAATAAAATCAAAAGCAGTTAATGGATCCAAATATAATTGCGCAACCCTTTCCCCAAGTTTTGTGCATTTTAATCTATTATTTTCATGATCAATAAAATCCCACTCAAACAACTTATCAAGAATTTTCTCAATCATTGCTTCAAATGCATCCATATCCTCATACTGTTGAGCGTAAAAAGTATCTGCAAAAAATTCAAACATTTGCTCTTTTGTTCGTTCTTGCTCGGAAATCAAACCAAGCACATGCGTCCTCATAACTGGCTCAATTCCTAACTTACTTGAAACTGGTTCAGGCCGTCCTTCAATATAATGTTCCCACAATTGGTCAAATTCTTCTTCATTTTTAGAAATCAGAATTGCTTCACCCCCTGTATCATACTTTGGCCGACCTGCCCTTCCAAACATTTGGTGAATTTCGTGAATCGGAATCGGTTCCATCCCAAAAGTCCCATACCTCTTATAATCTCTAACAACAACTCGCTTACTTGGCAAATTCACTCCAGCTGCTAAAGTCGGGGTTGCGCAAATCAATTTGATAATATTCTGCTTAAAATTCTTCTCAACCAAACTCCGTTGTTTCGCATGCAAACCAGCATGATGAAACGCAGCGCCCCTCCTAATACAATTTGCTAATCGCTTGCACTGTTTTGTTGGTGAATCCAAAACCCCCTCAATCTGGTCCGCCACTTTTTCCAATGCTTTTTTTGTTTCTGCATCTATTAATACAAAAATCTCTTTGGAATTATCTTCAGCTTCTTTCTCCGCACTCCTTCTTGAATTTACAAAAATAAGTGACTGTGCCTTGTTTTGCACAATATCTGAAGACATAACTGCCAATGCATTTGCGCCAGGTGGTGCATCAAATTTCACATCCTCTTTTTCCTTAAATGAAATTGAATTATTCAAGAAAATACCCCTTGACAATTTTACTGGCCTGAAATCTGATTCTACAAGCTCTGCACCCAACCACTTTGCAATTTCATCAGAATTTTCAATTGTCGCACTCAACCCAACAAATTTAACTCCTTGTTTTTTCAATTTTGTAGTAACCATCTCCAAAGTTGGTCCCCTACTCTTGTCATTAACCAAGTGGATTTCATCAATAACCACTAAACCAAGATCCTGCAACCATTCTGGTTTATGCCTCATCAACGAATCCATTTTTTCATTTGTCAAAATCAAAATATCATAATCTGCTAGCTCATTTCCAGTTGAATCATACTCTCCTGTACTAATCCCAATTTTCACAAGCTTCCCATATTTCTCTTTCAGTTCCTCATATTTTTCAGAAGCAAGCGCCCTCAACGGAGCCAAATAAATTCCTTTCTTTCCTTGCAGTGCCTCATTCATCAGAGCCAACTCAGCAATCAAGGTTTTTCCAGAAGCAGTTGGGATACTCAGCACAAGGTTTTTCCCATCTAAAAATCCAGCATTCAGTGCATTAGCTTGCGGCGGGTACAATTCATCAATTTTGTCTATTTCTTGCAGTCGCTGAACTACATCGGTTAGTACTGGACACTTTGCAGAAATTTCCCCTATCTTCATTAGAACAATTTGGTAGGCGTTGTTCTATTTATTATTTTGTTTAACACTTAAATACTATCAGAACTTACCCGAATTTATGATGCAGCATATTGCAAAGCTCAAGGTTAAAGATCTTATGCGAAAACTTGAAAGCGTGCACGCGGATGCCAAAATCTCTGATGTTATAACTGTGTTTGAAGATGATTCTACAGATGCAATTGCAGTTACTGATAAAAATGGTGATTTTGTTGGGGACATTCACCAACAAGACCTTCTCAAATTATTAATTGATCCAAAAGATGTTTCATGGAATGAAGTGACTGGACTTTTTGGCAGAATTGTTGACATGGGTTATTTTGCTGAAACTGCCAAAGACCTTATGCACAGACACGAAATAACGGTTACACCAGAAACCACTATCCGTTCAGTCGTAAGTTTAATGTTCAAACACAACATTGATGCGATTCCTGTTCTTAAATCTAGCAAGCTTGTTGGAATGATAACTGAGTTTGAAATCCTTGATGAAATTTTCAAACACAATAAAAAAAGGGGGAAGAATAAGAAATAATGGAACTCTTGACATTTCTTCCAGCACTTATTCTTTTACTTCTACTTGCCAAAATTTTCGGAGAAGTTTTTGAAAGATTCGGAATGCCTGCTCTTCTTGGCGAAATTCTAGCAGGAGTTGTTCTTGGGACAGCAATGCTCAAACTCATAACAGCTGGATCACTTGAGCAACTTGCACTTCTTGGAATCATCCTTTTACTATTCCTTGTTGGATTTAATTTCAGCATAGAGAAAATGAAGCAGGGTGGGAAAAGTGGAGTTCTCCTAACAACATTTGGGTTTATCTTTGTCTTAGTTCCGTCTTATTTCATTTTCAAAAGCATTGGTCTTGGCATTGTTCATGCAATTTTCTTTGCACTCATTATGGGTGGCGAGTCTACTCCAAATACCATTAAAACAATTGTCAGTTTGAAGCGCCTTCGCTCAAAAGTTTCTGAAGTTATAATCAGTGCAACTGTTATTGAGGACTTTATCTTTTACACAATTCTTGCATTTACTGTTGCTTTAATTGGTGCAACCGGGCCTGCACAATATGCAATTGGAATTGGAAAAATCCTCCTCTTCTTTGGAATTTTCATTGCAATGGAATTTATTTCACCATACATTATCCGCTACAGTGAGCATATGCGTTCTGAAGAAGCGCAGTTTGCAATTGGTTTCGTTCTCATACTTTTCTTAGCATATGTTGCTGATGTTCTCGGTTTCGCTGCAGTTGTCGGAGCGTTTTTCGCAGGAATCGCTCTCGCATATTCACCATATCTGAAAACAGGAAGCTTTTCTCCAAAAATCGCATCTTTCACGTACGGAGTTTTCTCACCACTATTCTTTGCATGGATGGGTTTGTCAATTGATCCTAGTATGTTCAAAATATCTTCAATTATCTGGCTCCTCATTCTTGTTGGACTTGGTGCAAAATTCCTTGGGAACTTGCTTGGTGCAATGCTTGGTGGGGTTTCATTTAGGCACAGCTTGGGTGCAAGTGTTGGTATGATGACTCGTGGTGGAGAACAATTGCTTATTTTAGTAATTGCTGCGCAAGTTCTTGGTTCTGGCGCCAGTGCAACCCTGTTTGTGAATGGAATATTAATTCCTGTAACAATCATTTCAATGGTAATTACGCTCTTTTTATCACCTGCATTACTGAAATTGTTCTTCAAATACGAGCCTGAAGAAGAAGACGCCTTCTAAGCATTCAACACAATTGTTTTAAATAAGCTAATCTATAGTTTTTGATATGGGGAAAGAAAAAAAGAAGAAAAAGACGACACAGAAATCAAAAAAGATAGCGCCAGTGCCAGACACTCTTTACTTTTTCTATAAAGGATTATTTAAAAAACACAGACTTGCACTTTTTAGGGACAACATTAATGCGCAACAGAAAAACATAGATCAAGAACTTGTACAATCAGCGGATAAAGACCATTTCTTTTTGAAACAAGACGAGGGGAAGGGTAGTTTTTTCAATGGGGAAATTGGTTTTGTTCACAGTGGTATATTAAAAATAGGCGCAGCATTTACTTTTGAGATCTTAACTGGAGGCTTTCTCGCACTAAAATTAGAAACAAAGAATGCCGCTTTCAAAAAAACAGATTCTTTCCGTTCTTTCCTTAATCAGTTAAATGACCTAAATTTTGATAAAATTTCCAAAACAAAATATGATGAACTAAAAGGAGAACACCCAATCAAAAACAAAGGTAAAGTGGAAATAAGAAAGAAAGACCACTCACCCACTCATCCATCTGTTGATGAAGAACCACTTAAACCTGTAAAACGAAGTGGTAGTAGTAAAGCTGGTTTTGGTAGAACAAAAAGGGGATTAGCTTCCCAAGATCAATTTTTGTCAATGTGGAACTGCAAGGGTTGCAAAAAAAAGTTTAATGCCAAAAAACCAAAAATACACACAGACAAACCAAAATGTCCAAAATGCGGGAAGAGCTCGAAAGTTGAATCTGTGTATCGTATGCCAACGTAAACTTTATTTCAAACTACCTTTTCCAGAAGGAATAAACCTCTGAATATTATCAACATTACCTTCATATTTCAGTTTATTTTTAATTTTCTTTGCAAGTTCGCCTGCTTTAATTCTCCCTGGGCCAACCTTTACAAATCTCTTAGTCATTTTCTGAATAGTCAACAGTGGCCCGTGCAATAATTCCTTGTCCTCCCCAATTCCAAAACCAAGCTCAAGCGGAACATTTTGAATATAATTGTGCTTTCCGTGCACCATAAACGCACCTTTTGGCAAACCCTTTTCTTTTGACAATTGATCTGGATTAACCCAATAAACATTAACTGTTCCAAGTCCCTGTTGCCAAGCTTTGGAGTAAGCTGCAGCAAACTGGCCAGCTTCAATAATTGTTTTTTGAGGAATTGATTTTCCTTCACTTTTAATAACACAGAATGGTGCTCCAACAATTTCTGCATGGAACACAATGTCGCCCTTTTCTGCGTGTTTTTTAACAATAATCTCATTTGTGGTTGCGTCCTTCCCACCAACTACCAAGAACCCCTCACTTGACTTAAACCACCGGAATTTCTCAAACCACTGCTTCACAACAACTTCTTTCTTTTTCGGTGCCTGCACAACAACTGGCTTCTTTGCAATTGCCTTCTTTGTTCTTTCAATAGCTTCTTTCAATCCCTTGATTTTCTTTTTTGCTTTTTTTGATTTCATATACGCCTTGTTTGCATTATCAAATTCTTGTTTCTGCGACAACAAATCCCCTTCTTTTTTTGAATCAACAACAACTTTTGCCAGCTCTTTCAATGTTCCTTGCTGGTCATCCAACATTCTCTGTAATCTATCGTGTTCACTCCGTTTCACAACAACTTCTGCAAAAAATTCATCACAAGCATGTGAAAATGTCTTGAATGGTTTTGGTTTTAGCTCAGTGTTCTTTATTTCAAATGGAGCAATCATTGCCTTAGCTCCATAATATTGTGGCTTTGGTTCTTGCGTAAATAATTCTTTCAATCTATCATAAACGCGACCAAGCGCAGCAGCTGAAAGTTCACTTGCAAGATAACCTTTCTCAATATCGGCTCGGAACAAAACCTCTTCAGCATAATGTCCGCCAAGCGAAAACTTTGTAGCAAGAGTTCGCACAATATCTTTGTCTGATGCTTTCAAAATCTCCAAAAACTTCTCTTTTTCAACTTCAACTGTATTCAAGCCAGCAGGCGGATACTCGTAAGGTTGTCTTGAAATAATTTCACGTGTTTTCCATCTCTGTACTTTCAGTGGATGAATAATTTCTTGAATATTTTTATCAACAAGGACAACATTCCCTTCAGAGAACAGTTCAACAATTAGCACACGGTCAGCAAATTCAATTTCAACAATTCTTTCAAATTCGTGTTGCTTAATACTCAAAATCCGCTTGTTCACTAAATGCTTCCGCAGTAACATACAGAACATTGGTGGCTGTTTTGGGTAATCGTGCTCATATTCTGTAACAATCATTTTATTTGGAGCCAGAACAAGTGTCTGTTTTTTGTTATTTCCATAAACAACAAGGTAAACAACATCTCCAATCATGTAAACTTTCTGAACTCTAGCACTAACTAGTTCCTGCATTTCCTTAACAAGATAAAACAAGTCCAGCGATGTTATTTGTTTTTTCACAAGAAAATAGTAGTTTGGAGTGTTTTTATAGTTTTAAGAACAAGTAGTTTTAATGACAAAAATTACCTTTAGTGAACTGAGAGAAATCTTAGAGAAGAGCGGAAAAATTAGATTATACTCACAAGGTTGGGAATGTGATATTTTTGTTGGTGGTGAAAAAATAGGAATTTTACATCTGGAGCACATGTTATGTAAGTATTCAGATCGAAAATTATTTAGATGGTTTAAAAAAACCAACATCAAACCTGAAAAAATTGGTTTAATTATTCCTTATTTCAGGGAAGGGCGCGATGAAACACCGTTTGATCATATGGATCTCCGAAAGAAAATCTATAAAATAGTCTTATCAGACCCTGAAAAATTTCATATGAAAGATTTTGATATTTTCTTTTTGTTTACTCAAAAGGAGGGCTATTTTGTTGAGTCTATTCTTTCCGCAGTGCATGATCCTGATTTTCAAGTATGTCCTCATCGTGTTGGCGGTCCAGATGACTTCCAAACAATATCTACAAAAGTTGGTAATTTTAATCAAAACTCTCGAGAATTCTTAGAACTTATGGATTATCTTAATCAAGAAAAGCTTATTCGTTCTTATGTGTTTGATTATTATTTGAAGGAGAGTAAAAAGAGGCCAGTAGTATCTCAGGTTCTTTTCTGTGTTTACAGTTTGAAAACAGATATTCGAGTTAAAGATATTAAAACTGAACCAACTCGTATACCGCAAAAAATCCGCGATCTTCTAAGTTTTAAGAAATAATTATTCTGCGTCTGTTTCTTCTTTTACTTCTTCTTTCTTCTCGTCTTCGTCCCCACCGCCTTTCAATTCAAAAACTTCCATATAATCATCTTCTAAACTTTCTTTCTTACTGGATTTTTTCTCAAACTGTGCCATTTGATTTGACAAAGTTTTTGCATCATCTGTCTTAATTCTCTTCATCCAATCTTCTGGTGTCAAATCGCGGTCAGGCAATGCATTCTTCTTTTTCCTTCTCCTGGTCTTGTACTCTGGTTTGAGCTCATCCATCCTAGCCTGTTTCTCAGCAGTAATCTCAGCTTTTGCACTTTCCAATTGAGCTTTAACATTTCCAGAATCTTCTTCACCCAAAAGTGCATATAATTTCTTAGTTGTGATAATTTTCTTAGTATGTCTGTACGGTTCTGTCCTCACAAGTCCTCGTTTTTCTAAATCTTTAACATACTCATAAATTCGATTACCAAATTTATGCACAAGTTCACTTTGCGTAACAACTTGTTTCAAAGCAATATGTGAAAGAACAGTAACAACCGCGCGCTTCATATCCATATGCGGCGCCAGTGCCCGCACACTTCCCAAATACTCACCACGCAAATCCATTTTGAAGCGTCCGTCTTCTAATTCAGAAATTCTAATCGGTGACTCCCGTGCATTGTATTCCTGCTTCAAATTCAGCAACTCTGTTTTGACCTTCTCCAAAGAACTAGTAGTTGAAATTGCTGCTAGTTCATGAATACTCATTGGCCTCCCACTTATGAAAAGAGCTGCCTCAATAGTTTTTCTCATTAGTTTTTCTATAGCTCTGTTGTTTTATTAAGGTAACGGAAATCTTAAATCTTGTTTTCATTTATAAAACCAGTGACATTCGCCACTACAACCAGCTAAAGTTTGCCAAAACATATAAACCATCAACCTCTACTCGACTTACTGAGATGAGGATGGAAGAATTAATTGCAACAGTTTCTGAGAAAACTGGTATGCTTAAAGGCGAACTTCGCCAGAGAATCAAAGAAAAGCAGCATGAGCTCTCTGGTTTGGTTTCAGAAGAAGGCGCCGCTTACATAATTGCTAACGAACTCGGGGTAAAGACACAAAATCGTGTACTTGAAACAGCCCAAATCAAAATAAAGGACATTATGCCTGAAATGCGAGCAGTTACAACCCTTGGTCGCGTGAAATCAACCACCACTCCTCGTGAATTCACAACTAAAAAAGGACTGCAAAACAAGGTCTGCAATGTAGAAATCTTTGATGAAACTGGCTCTACACGAATTGTTCTCTGGAACGCCTCAGACATTGAAAAAATTGAGCAAGGCAAAATAAAAGCGGGCTCAGTTGTTCAAGTTAAAAACGGATATGTTCGTGAGGGCTGGAAAGGTGGTTACGAAGTCAATCTTGGCAACAAAGGAATGCTTGTTTTAGATCCAGATGATGTTGACACAACTAATTTACCAAAAAAAGCAGAAGAATTCCTTGCAAAAATCTCAGACCTAACTCCTGGTGTCAGTGCAACAATTGCTGGTCGAATAACCCACAATTGGGGAGTTCGTGAATTTGACAAAAACGGAAACAAGGGAAAGGTTGCAAATGTAATTGTCCGCGACGATTCTGGCGGAACTCGTTTAGTTCTCTGGAATGAGCAAGCTGACATAATTGAAAAACTTGAAGTTGGAAAAATCGTCAAAGTCACAGATGGTTTCACAAAAGAAGGTCAGCGCGGTGTTGAAATCCAAGCAAACCAAGGAACCAAAATCACAATTGATCCAAAAGGAGTAACTGCGCCAGAACTTGGAGAAACTCCTGCAAGCCAAGAAGTCAAAATCAACGAGCTCCAAGATGGAGACAATTTCAAAACAATCCGCGGAATGATTGTTAATATTTACGGTAGTAATTTCGTACACGACATGTGTCCAACCTGTAATAAAAAAATCACAGGGCAGTGTCCGAACTGTGGAGATGTTAAACCAAACAAACTCACAATCATAAATGCAATGGTTGATGACGGTACTGGTTCAATTCGCGTTTCACTATTCCGAGAACAAGCTGAGGCCCTCTTTGGCATGAAACCAGAAGAAATTGAGTCAAAACCCGAATCTGTACAGTCAAAGATAGATGAGCTTATAGGCAAAGAAATTTTATTTGAAGGACGGGTGAAGAACAATGTACAATTTGAACGCCTAGAATTTAATGCTTTCAAGGTCAGTACACCTGACCCGGTTAAAGAAGCTGAAAACTTATTGAAATAATGGAGGAAAAAGAAATGACAGATGAAGAGATAAAAAACGAAGAAGAACAAAAGACTGAAGAAGCTCCAGAAGAGGAAGCAGAAAAAGTCGAAGAGACCACACCAGAAACTGAGGAAACCCCAAAAGAAGATTCTGAAGAAGATTCTGAAGAAGATTCTGAAGAAGATTCTGAAGAAGACGAGGACGAAGAAGAGGATGAGGGTCTTGAAGCACTTACTGGTATCGGTCCAGCAACTGCAAAAAAGCTTGAAGAAGCTGGTTATCACGATGCAAAATCAATAGCTACTAGCGCACCAGGGGATCTTTCTGCAGCAGCAGATATTAGTGAAGCAAAAGCTAAAAAAATAATTACACTTGCAAAAGACAAATGTGATATGGGCTTTGAAACAGCTGACAAGTTGATGGAGAAGCGCAAATCAATCGGCAGATTAACAACTGGTTCTGAAGAATTTGACAAGCTCCTTGGCGGCGGACTTGAAACACAAGCAATCACAGAAGCATTTGGAGAATTCGGTTCTGGAAAATCACAAATCGCAATGCAGCTAGCTGTAAATGTTCAACTTCCTGAGGACAAAGGAGGCTTAAATTCTGGTTGTTTGTATATTGATTCTGAGCATACTTTCAGGCCAGAACGTGTTATGCAAATGGCAGAACACATGGGTTTGAATCCAGAAGATGCACTCAAAAACATCAAGGTTGCACGAGCATACAGTTCTGATGACCAGATGCTTATGGCAGAACAAGCAGAGCAGTATTTGCAAGAAGGTGGAATTAAATTAGTTATTGTTGACTCTTTAATTTCATTGTTCAGATCAGAATATGTTGGTCGTGGTGCATTGGCAAGCAGGCAACAGAAACTCAATCGCCACTTAAGCACTTTGCACAGATTAGCTGATGTTTACAATGCTACTGTTTATATTACAAACCAGGTCATGTCAAAACCAGATATGTTCTTTGGCGACCCAACAAAACCAGTAGGCGGACACATTTTAGGTCACAGTGCAACTTTCAGAATTTACTTGAGAAAGAGTAAAGGTGGAAAACGAATTGCGCGCCTGATTGACAGTCCAAACCTGCCAGAAGGAGAAGCAATTTTCAAGGTTACTGGCGATGGGATTGTTGACAATTAGGTATATATAGAACAACTCTACCAATCTAGCACAGGTGTTTTAAAATAATTAGAAAAATCTTCAAAAACACAAAAGGCCACTTTGATCCAATTTGCATGGTTTTTCCTATTGTGGCTACTGTTCTCGGAATAGTGTTCATAATGACAGTCAGTCGGCCTAGCCGAATGACCAGCTTTGAGCACTACTTACTATTTGGTTTTGTTTTAGTAACACTTTTGTCAGCAATAATGAGGACTGTCAAGCACGGACTTGCTGGAATGAGTGCAATACTCGCATTTGCAGTAGTTGTTTTGTGTATGTTGATGTTTAGGTTCACTGTTGGCACTTATGCGCCATCAAATGCTCACTTTGCAATTTACATAAAAACATACATTCCAATAATGATAGCATTGGCGTGGGGCGTTACTTTTGTTCCTTAAGAATTAAATTAAATTCATTTTAAAATAACGTCGTGATGGGTTATTCTCACTAAAAATTTCTTTGTAATTTAAACTTTTAAAAAAAGTTGCTCCGACCTCATTTCTTGTTGGTGTTCTTGTGACTAATTGTGTATACCCTTTTCCTCTGGCGTGTTTTTTTATTTCTTCAACTAATTTTGTCCCTCTTTTTCCTTCATGAAATTCTGGTGTTATAATTATCTGTCGTTGATAAAATGTTTCTTTGTGTTCTTTCTCTTTTTCATCTGAGATGAGTTTTTGAGAAATAAATTCAGTTTTTAAATGAGAAAGCTCTTTATCTATAAATGTTTCTAGATCATGCGCGACAATAAATCCCGTTATCCTCCCTTTTTCTTCAATAACTAAAAAAATTGCATCTGTGTAACCTTCTACATTAATTTCTGTTTTTATTCTTTCTTCAGCCCACCCATCTGGCTATATTTCTGGCCAAACATATGTACTAATAATTTCTTTGATTACTTGTTCAATTCCTCCAAAATCTGCTTCAACATATTTTCTGATATTCACAATTATTATTTGTTGAAATTGTATATATATATTCTATCTTTTTGGTGGTATTAGATATCTGTCTGCTTTCATTTGTTTTGATTTTTTTGGTTCTAATCCACTAAATTCTCCCAATACTTTCTGATATAATTCGCTTTTTTCAAAAGAATTTCTCGGTTTTATAGTTACTTCCACTGTGGTTTGTTTCTCAGAAACTTCTATAACTGCGGCCAGAAATGGGGCTGTTTTGTTTAGTAACTCTTTTTTTAATTCCTCACTATTTTTTGTCTTTTTAAAAAAATACATTAAAAACAAGTAGGCAGGAATATAAAAATCAGGCAAACCAGAACTTTCAGCATATTTCAGATAAATATCATTTGTAAAACTCTCAATTTCCTCAAAATCTTCAGCCGGCATTCCATGTTCTCCTATCCAAACCGTCCATTTTTCAATATCTAGTTGTGCCATTGGTCTTAAGTAAAATATTTTTCCAGTATACTTGTTCTGAGCCTCTTGTTTTGTTGATGTTTGAAAAACTATTTTGTCTAATATAAAATCTGAAAAACCCTCTTCTCTAGAAGAAATTGCTGAAATTATTTTTTCAGAACACTGAGTCCTAAAATCAGAACAAATTTTTTCTACTGTTTTTCTAATGTCTGTAGATTTGTCTTTTGAATAGACAAATTGCATTTTTATGTGTTCCACGTGAAGGTTTTGTTTTTATTGATTTATAATATTATGCTTAATTAAACAAAAATAATGGTAAGAGAAAACGAGGCAGCACAAAGCTGCCCCACCCTCCAAGAAAATAAATGGTGAGAGGCCGAGCTTCATCTGCGAACAAACAAAGCTACATTTCTCTCCCTCCCATATATTAGGAGTACAGCTGAGTATATAAAGCTTATTAAAAGGCATCTGGCAACAGGTATCTGGTATCGGGCCCGATCCCCGATCCCGGATATCCGACACCTATATATAACAGATACAACACACATATATCAACTAAATACACTAAACCGGAGTATAAATGAAAAGTTGGGCAACTCGCTGGAAAACAGTTCAAATTCCTGAAGATCACTACAAACAGGTTCAGGATTATATCAAAGAAGGCAAAGGCGGCTACGCATCAGTCAGTGAATATGTCCGAAACGCCATCCGCACCCAGCTCAGAAAGGATTTAGGAGTTGATAACAGTGATAACAAACAGTGACAACATAGAAAAACTACAACAAAAAGACTGGACTATTTCAAAGGAGCTCAAGCGCTTGATTTCAGCTGAAGACACAGCTCTTATTGAAAAAGTTGAAGCATATGTTAAGGAAAAACTTGACAGCCCGTCCCATGGATTTGACCACACTCTACGTGTCTATAATCTTGCTTATCACATTGGAAAATGGGAAGGTGCTGATTTATTAGTTCTACTAACTGCAGCCCTGCTCCACGATACTGGGCGAACAATGGAAGAAGGAATTGGTGCTGACCATGCTGAAACCGCTGCATATTATGGAAAAGATTTCTTAAAAACAATTGATTTTCCAAGAGCAAAACTAAAACCAGTTTTCATGGCAATCAAACATCACCGACACCGCCACGGAGAAGCACCTGAAAGCGTTGAAGCAAAAATCCTCTCCGATGCAGACAACCTAGATGCTCTTGGAGCAATTGGGCTAGGCCGAACCTTCACTTATGGTGGCCGCCTCAGCAGAGATGTTCGTGGAACAGTTGCATTTATTCGAGATAATATGTTAAACCGTGTTGCTAGAATGTATACTGACACTGCCCGCAGATTAGCAGACAGGCGAATAGCTTATATGATACAGTTTCTACACAGAGTAGAAGATGAGGTGCATGGATTAAAATGAAAATCATAGCAATAACTGGAATGCCGCTTGCAGGCAAAGGAGAATTAACAAAAGAGCTCACTGCTAGAGGATACAAACAAGTTTCTATGAGCCAAGGCATTAAGGATGAAATGGAAAGACAAAAAATTGAAATAAACCATGAAAATATCCGTAATTTCGCAACTCAAATTCGCAAAGATAAAGGCCGCGGAGTTGCTGCAGAACTTGCATTTTCTGCTATTGACGAGCTTGCTAAAACCAAAGATGTAATTGTTATTGATGGTATTCGTTCTCCTGAAGAAATTGATGTTTTCAAGAAAGAATATGGTGATGATTTTGTTCTTATTTCAGTTGAAGCAGATTTTGAAGTATGTTTATCCAGACTCCCGGAAAGAGCAAAAACCAGGAAGGATGACCCTGTTGATGAGGCAGGTCTTCGGTGGCGCTATAAAGAAGAACTGAGCTGGGGACTTGGAGAAACAATTGAAAAAGCAGATTATCAACTGAAAAATGAAGGCACTTTAGAAGAATTCAAAACAAAAATTGATGAACTCCTCTCTAAAGTATTGCCCCAGTAGCCATTGGTTTCCCCCCGTTTTCATAATTTAATGAATATAAATTTACTTTCAGGTCATCTGAAATTGTTGCAAAAGTTCGTATAGCTGGACTGGTTTTATTAACTGGAAATAATCCCCAAGACCCTAAACTTACCATTAGTGGTTTTTTCTTTTTTGATTTTTTTCTTGTAATAAATGGCCGGTGTATATGTCCAAAGAAAACAGCTGAAACTTTTATCTTTTCTTTTTTCAAAACTCTTAAAATATGTCTAGCATACTGATTTTGCTCTCTTTTTTCTGGTTTTTCAGACAGATCTCTAAGAAGTTTCATGGAATTATCCCAGATTCGTGTTACCCAAAACTGTGATAATTTATCTGTAATTGGATTTCTTGCTGCTTCAAAATCAAGTGCCAGCTTCCACAAAGGTTTCCCAAACTTTCCATGCATGAACATAATTCTCTTATCCTTTATTGTTAAAAAAACCTGCTTTGGTCGTATTTCAACATTATCAAAAGCTTGTTTTGGTGTTACTTTGTCTATAATTTGTCTTCTTTTTTTTAGTCCAAGAATGTCTATGAATGCTGGTTTTATTATATTCAAATAATTTTTTTCAGGATTAGTTTTGTCATGAAGAGTATCATGGTCAGTTGCAATGTAAAAAATAGTTGTTCCTTTCCTCATCTTTTTGTCTATAATACTAAATGTCCTATCCACGAATTTTTTCAATTTATCTGCAGGACACCTGCTTTCAAACAAATCTCCAGTAATTATAAGAGTATCAACTTCCTGATCAACAGCTTTAAATACATTTTCAACTTCTTCTGGAGTCCCTAAATTCTTCCTGTGTCCACTGTGTTCATTAGCACCTATATGCAAATCTGAAAGTACTAGTATCATATCTAGTAGTATCTTTCTTCTTTTATTTAAAAACTAGTTTTAATCAAATAACGTCTTGCTCGTTTATTAATACAAAATCGCCAACAGCAGTTACTGAACTGAATGGGAGTAACAATCTGCCTCGGTGGTCCTGAACCAAATCCTCAAAATGAGCTGTTATGTATTTTGTTGGCTCAACTAGTAGGTTGATTAACTCGCCAGTAGAAATGTCAACTGTGAGGTCCAGTACTTTACCGAACATTCTGCCGCCTTCTGAGACGACTGTCTTTGCTTGTATTTCTTTAAACGGAATTCTTGCCATTATTCTCCCCTGTGTCATTTACTCAGGTCTCTAAGTATTTAAGGGTTTCCTGTGTTTACCTATGTCACTTGTGTGTTTCGACCTTATTTTTCAGTTCTTCAGCACTCTTTGCACCTAACAGCTCATCCACTTTCTGCCCATCCTTAAAGAAAAGCGTAGTTGGCGTTGCCATTACACCATATTTACTTGAAGAAATCGGAGCTTCTCTTGCTTCAATCTTTGCGAATTTCACATCAGGATATACTTTTGAAACTTCTTCAAAAATTGGAGCATACATATCACAAGGTGGACAACCCTCATTCCAGAAATCAACAACAACTAATCCGCTGCTGATTGCTGTTTCAAAATTTGCATCAGTAAGTTCTTCAACCATCTTAATCAAGATATACAATCAATTTGGGCTTATATTGTTTATGGTCTCATCAACTAAATAAACTCACTCAAGTTGGTGAAATAATATAAGGGGTTCAGACAGCCAATTTCAATATGAGTGACGAGCCCCTAATGTTCCGTAGCGGGAAGAAGAACCGAATCAACTGGCGACTATTAGCGATTTTCGCAGCATTTTTTGTAATAGCTGGAGCTGTCAAAATATTCGGGCTAACAAATATTACTGGATTTACTCTAGCAGAATCTGCCTGGTCTGAAGAAGAAACCACAGAACCAATTGAACAAACATATCAAAACACTTGGCAAAATTACACACCTTGGACCTATACTTCTAATTATTCAAACAAGCGCCAACCTGTGGTGTATGGTGGCGGTTCTTCAGGAATTGTTGGCACTGTCCCAGGCATTAAACCAATTCAAAAACCACCAACTTCTCCACCACCTCCACTTTTCTATGAAAACAGTACTCCAACGCTCGTTGGTGTTTATTATAATCGTACAATGCCTCGAAGTGATTCTTATCAACTTGTTCCAGTTCCAAACGCAAGGATAATTACAAACCCTGCAATTGAAAATTATACTTCAAAACTTACAAACGCGTCCGGCCTCACGAATCTCATACACCCCAACAAAACAACAACTGTCACAGTGATTGCTCCTGGTTTTTTAATAAACAAGCACGCAATCAAAACAATCACTAACGAATCCTCTGTTCATTTTTTTCTGACAATCAGCAAATCAAAAGTTAGTATGCAGAGCCATGACAAATTTGTTATGGGTCGCAACTCAAACACTACTATTTCCATTCTAACAACGTTTCCCGACACTGTTTCAGAACAAAATAAATTTGTTGAAAACACAGTGCTTGATGTTGCTTTCATAAAAGAAGTTAATGAAAAGATCATTTATCTTTCAGAACATTCTTTACAAGAAATCAATCTTACAGAAGGCACACAAACCTTCTCATTAAATTTAGCTGTCCCCAACAATCTTTACGCTCGAGACCTATATCTTCCACGTCTCCACCTCAAACTCCTTACTTCAACTGGTGATATTATCCACGAAAAAAAGGAAAAAATCAGTATTGGATTTCTGGAAGCAACTCTAAATAGTTCAATAATCACAATTACAAATCCGACAGGCCGCCCACTAAAAAGCATTCTTATTTCCTCTGAAATTACAAATGAAAAAGGCGATCCACTTGTCCTAAATTTCTCTGAAAACAATTTTAATTTGCCAGCGTTCTCATCAAAAAACATAACATTTCAAGCTCAGAATGGGGCAGGTGCATGTAGTGGAACAATGGTTGTTTCTGGAACTCTGCCTCCAGTTGATGGTTGGGACGAACCAGGTGCAGACACTGTGTTTTTGCCTTATTCTAAACATTTTCCTGTCCACGATGTTGCAATTTACACTAAAACCGCGCCAATTTTATCTGGTGCAGACACCAAAATCGAGGTTTTATTGGAAAATAAGGAGAATTTCCTGGAAAATGTAAATATATCTTTACAAAATGACCTATTTCTCTGGTCTGAAAACCTCACCCTCACTCCATTTGAGTCAAAATATCACCAAATTTCCCTAAATTCCTCAAATTTGAGCTCTGGTGTCGCTAATTTTGAGCTAAAAGCACAAATTTCCGATGATTTTCGTCCAGCAGACAACCAGCAAAATATCTCATTCTTCATAACTAAGAATGCATCTCCACAAAATATTGTTCTTCTAATCTTCGACGGACTTGGTGAATTACACCTAAACAACGAACTCACACCAAACATAATGGGGTATATGCATCGCGGTTTTACCTCAACGAACATGAAAGTCCGCATCCCAAGTACAACTGAATCTCACTCTGTTTTATTTACTTCTCAATATAACAAAACATATGACTGGCGCGCATATTCCAATTCAGTTTCTTTGCCAAACAATTCACTTTTCGATAGCGCTCGCTCAAAAAATTATACAGTTCTTGGCGTAATGGGTCAAGGAGATGCTGAAGGGGTTGTTGGAAAAATGGATGCAATTCTCCACGATCCTCACTGGTCTGATTGGGAACAATTCAATTCCAGCCTTACAATAAACAAAAACATTTCACAAGAACTTCAAACAACATTTGAAAATCACAACAACCTTTCAGCATATAAAGGGCGTAGCAACTCGATTTTTGTGGATTATGATTGGTGGACAGCAGATGCGCTTTCTGGAGTTCTAAACACACTCTCAAACACATCTGAAAAATTCCTCCTTGTTTCTAACTTTGCTGGAACTGATCATGGTGGCCATTCTGGTCCATCTGATTATGCTGAAACCCTAGAAGCGGTTGACCTTCAAGCTCAACAAGTTCTTGATACTTTAATGAAAACAGGAATAATTGAAAACACAATTCTAATCATCACAGCAGATCATGGTATGTGTTTCAGGGAAGGAAGTTATGGTGAATACGGCTATCATGCGTCCTGTTCTCTACCTGAAGCAATGCGCATTCCCTTCATTGTTCTTGGTCCAGGAATCTCGCCAAAATTCTCTGATTCTCTTGCATTCAATGACGCAGTCACACCAACTTTGGAACACTTATTCAACCTTCCAAAACAAAATACAACCGGTAGAATCTTGACAGAAATGTTTTCAGACATTGAAGATGTTGGAATAATTTCCTCAACAACTACGCCGCTTGTTCCTGGTTCTTTTTCTACAACTTCTATACTCCTTGAAAATTATGGCCAAACTGAGACAACACCAACAATTTGCTTCAACAACGATTGTGCCACCACAACCATCCAACCACACCAACAAAACCCCCTTGATTTCTTATGGAAACCAGAAGACAGCGGTATATATTCAATCAATCCAAAAATCCAAGAATCTGACGATAATCTTCAAAACAATCAACTAATCGAAACCAAATTTTGTGGGATTGTAAATGATTTGGCTGTCGATACTATCTATTATTCTTTAACCAACGATTTCTACAATAATGAAACAAAAAAGATTCTAATTGACATTGACCTTTGTAATCACGGCACATTAGCTTTTGATGACAATGTTAAACTCAGAATCTGGACTGAAAACTGCAATGAGTCGTGGTGCAATAAAACATACAATCCAAAATTTTCAGCATCTTCTGGCAACTGCAATAAATATAAAAACGATGCACCATTTGGTTTAAAATCTGGACTTCAAACAATCCACTTCCAAATTCAAAACTCAACAGATATGTTGCTTGCTAACGATTACCGACAGTTCACAACCTTCTTACCCTAACCCAAAGTTATAAAAACAACGTCTTTCAATCATTTTTACTTATGGATGATAAAATCAGAACTTTGATTGATGAAGGAAAATGGATCAATGCAGAGATCATTATCGAGGTTCAAGGCAATGATGAAAAGCACATGAAGGAAGCCCTTGACGCACTACTTGAGAGATTAGAAAAAGAAGAGAAGGTCAAAGTCTATGGTAAGGAATATTCCAAAACCGATAAGCTAGACACTGGTTTACTATCACAACATGTTGATATTAAACTAGTTGCAAGAGACTTTGGAAAGATGGTTTATGTTGCTCTCATGTATTCTCCTTCAAATGTTGAAGTGTTTTCTCCAAAAAACATTACAGTGGATTCTGGAGAGGCCCAAAATATACTCGCAGACATCTCAAGTGTAGTTGTTTCTTTAGCTCATTCTGTGTTCGCAAAACAGGGCGAAATCAATAGGATGCAAGGTACTGCGCCTAGCCAGAAAAAAGATTGAAAAACCTGTATAGAAACCTTTATATACGATGATTTAGTCATACAGTAGTGTGTTGTTGTTTTTGTTTTGTTTTTTTAAGACAACACAAACTATGTAAAAAAACGGAGGTAAAAAGCTATGCAAAGCATGTGGAAAAAAGTCGGAGCAGCCCTAGGATCTGCCGTAATGATCGGTGCGACCCTTGCAGGTGCAGCTTTGGCTACAGGAACACAGGACTTGGGCGATTACAGTGACCTTATGGTTAGTGACGCTGGTGTTGTTAGTGGTATGGTTGTCGTTGGAGCAAACGCAGCTACTGCTGATGTCGTTAGTGCAATTAACATGGGTGCTTTCATCGGTCAAAACGTCCTAAAAGCTGGATCTGGAGAAGGAGGAGTAACTCTTACACCTATTTCAACAGATGTTAGCGGAGTAAAAAGACACGTTGGACTTGACAAAATTGCAAGCCACGCGTTCGAATTCGGCGGTTCAACCGCAACAACCGACACTGTCGCATCTACTGGATTCGCATCTGGTGATGGTATCGTTGACTACCTATACAGTTACAAGGACAAAGGTCCTATTTATGTAAATGGTAGTGATGTCAACTGGTACGAGAAGGTCGATATCACATTGGCAAACATTAAAGCCCTACGTGATACAAAAGACACCAATGATGGAGACAAATATGATGAGGTTTTCCTTGAAGTTCAGGGAAATGCAATAACATACCAACTCTATTTGATAACATCTATGGCAGGATCTGATCTTAAAGGAAAGAAGATTTGGTTTATGGGTAAGGAATACACTGTTATTTCTGCTGCTGTTCAGGACAAAGTAAAACTTGGCGCATCTGACGCAGAAGTTGTTTTGTCAACTGCAGACCCATCAGTTACTATCGGCGGCATTGACACTACTCTTGGTGGTATTTATGCAGCAGGTACAGGTAACGCATACACAGCAAAAATCACTGTAACAAACGGTGGTCAGACTGAAACTAAGTATGTTCTTGCAACAGAAACAGAAACTATTGCAGGCATCGAAGTTTATGTCAAGAATGCTGTTGTTACTACAACCGGAACCAACGAGGGTGAAGCCCAGATGGTTATCGGTGCTGGTATCCTCAAACTAGAGGACGGCGGTTACTTGAAACTTGGTGATGGAACTGAGACAACCTGGCAGGTTACCCACGGTACAGCTACGTCTGGATCTGGTACACACTTCCAGTCTATTTCCGTTAAGGACACTGAGCCTCACACAACTGTGAGTTCAACAAACACTGTACTTTACCCAGGCGACTCTTTAATGTCACCAAACAACTTGTTCGGTTTGACATACAATGGTCTTTCTGATAAGTACGGCGCAGAACCATCATTCGTTGATGTGGATATCACTCCAACAACCCGTGATCTTGACAAAGACGGAACTGCTCAGGCAGTTATCCGAGTTAGGACTCCAGGCGGAGACTTTTTGTCTTACAAAGACAATGGTAACACATCTATGATAACCAGTGAACTATGGGTTAATACAACCGAAGTTCTCGGTGCTGGTGTAGACAACAGATGGTACTACAAAGATCCAAGTGCTTCAACACTTACCTACGAGAAGGTTTGTGGTATGAACACAAGTTTGACTGCTACTGAAGCTCCATACGTGAAGCTAACAACATCAAACACTGTGTTACTATACTACAACAACTCCTCTCAGGGAATTTGTGCGCAAGCTGGCTGCATGGCGGGTAACCTTACCCTTACTGAGCCAGAACTGCAGAACGAAGCTTCTGGAATTGCAAACAGGTACAACATAACCATTGAATATAATGGAACTGCAGCAAGCAGCGTAGGTCAGTTTGAATCCCTCGATACTGATGGAACAGACAGAAACTACTATGTGTACTACAATGCAACAGCTGATGGAGACAACTTCATTGCTCGAGAAGGTACTACAACCCCAACAACCCGTGATTACTACACAAGATGGGGAACCTATGTGGACAGCGTCGGTCAGACACTTGTTTCACTAAGGATGCCACAAGAGCAGCTCTTTGGTGAGTACATCGTTGGTACTCAAGATGAGCTCGAAGGTGCTTCAATAAGCGCAGAAGCAGGCGAGACAGTAGCTATACTTGGCGGACAAGTTAAGGTTGCAGGAAGCGTTGGCGGTGTTACAAAAGCAACACTACCTTCATCCATTGCAAAACTTGACACAGACGTCACTGCTGCTGACAAGACAGGTTACAACTTGGTACTTGTTGGTGGTCCAGCTGTCAACACACTTGTGAACGGCCTACAGACCGAAGGAAAACTTACAAAAACAATCGGTGCTGCTGGTTCAACAGCTGATATTGCAGCTGCTGGCGCAGGTGTAATTGAGTTAGTTGCAGATGCATTCGCAACTGGAAAGTATGCAATAGTCGTTGCTGGTTCAGACAGAACCGGAACATCAAAGGCTGCTGCAGTACTTGCACAGTTCGACAGCAACTCAGCTATGCTTGATGGCAAGACTGTCTACGAAGTTTAAATAAATTAGAGAAACACTCTAAAAGAAAAGGGGCTTAAACCCCCCTTTTCTACCCTTTTTTTTATTCAATAAACATTATAAACAACTAAACTAGAGTATTCCTAACATGAAACTTGACAAATCTATTTTCAGTATTTCAATCATCACAGCTATCATAATCCTTATTGTTGCTATGCTTCTTCTTGGTTTTTTGGATTTCGGAGAGAAAATAACAGAACCCCCTGAAATCCCAGATAATTATTATCGCTGTGAAAACACACTTGTTCCATTCAGGGCAAATATTAGTGATTGTTCTACATTTCCAATAACTCCAACTGACTATGACTTTGAGCGAATAGTAC
The DNA here is from genome assembly GCA_964636545.1 of Candidatus Undinarchaeota archaeon. Classification (GTDB taxonomy): domain Archaea; phylum Undinarchaeota; class Undinarchaeia; order Undinarchaeales; family UBA543; genus UBA543. The sequence goes on along the minus strand of CAZWSR010000002.1, from coordinate 29,344 downwards.
TAAATCCACTAGTTCAAGATGTTTACATCCTTCTTGAACCAAATGGAACATCTGGTCTTGGTTTGTCATCTTATGAACTTTTCAAGACATTTACTAGTTTGCTTATCCGCTCTGGTGTTGTGTACACTCACGCAGTTGAAAACCAAACAACTGTGCCTGTAATGTCACTTGAAAACGCCACTAAATTTACCCCAATTATTCATCTTATTGAAAACTCTGATCAAGATTTAATTCAAGTCATAAACAATACAGTTATTGTCCATGCTACAAACCAATACAACATGGATGCTGCCGCCTGCAAGATGGCAATACTCGCTATCAACAGCAGGTTTGATTGTTCTTTTGAAAATGAATAATAATAAGTGCCTAAAAGTTCCAAAAAAGAAAGCGGAACAGGTCCGCAAAAAACTAATTTCTTTAAATTATCTTGGCCACACTCGGAAAATATTTTCTGATTCTAAATCTATCTTTTTTCCATTAAACTCTAATTTTGTTCGAAGCAAAATAAAACTTGGCACAGTTTCTGCTAAAAAACTCATCAAAATCTACGAAAAACCAAAAAGTGTGTCTGAAGTCTTATCAAAAAAACTAACAAAAACCGAGCTTGCCAAACTAAAAACCTCTTTTGATGTTTTTGGTGATGTAATTGTTGTTGAAATTCCACCAGAACTTTCTAAAAAAGAGAAAATAATTGGTGAATCTTTCCTTAAAATCCATACAAACGCGCGAGCCGTTTTCAAGAAAACCGGCAGTGTTCGTGGTATTGAACGTGTTCGTCCACTAAAAAAGATAGCTGGCACTGGAACCTCAGTAGCAACCTACAAAGAGTCTGGATGTATTTTCAAATTTGATATCAAAAAAGTTTTCTTTTCACCAAGATTGTCTACTGAGCGTGAAACAATATTCAAAAAAGTAAAATCTGGTGAAACAGTTCTTGATATGTTTGCTGGAGCTGGTCCGTTTTCAATAACAATCGCTAAGAAGCAGGCCCTTGTTAAAAAAGTTATTGCAGTTGATATTAACAGCACTGCTATTGATTATTTGAATGAAAATGCAAAAATCAACAAAGTTTCAGACAAAATCACGGCATATGTTGGAGATTCTAGGCTTCTTGCAACCACAAAACTAAAAGGAATTGCTGATAGAATAATAATGAATCTACCAAAAACTAGCATCAATTTCCTCCCATCTGCTTTGAAAGCATTAAATCCTAAGGGTGGAACAATTCACTATTATACATTTAAATCTACAAAACAGGAAGTAAGGGCCGAAGTTCAGTTCCGACTCAAATCAAAAAAGTTCAAAATACTTACAATTCGTACTGTTAAGTCATATGCACCTAGAGAATACTGTTTTTGCGCCGACATTAAGATTTATAAGTAACCACAGTCATACTTTTTGATAGGGGAGAAGAATGAAACGTACAATTTTATTGATATCAGTACTGCTTTTCGCAGTCCTTCTGTCAGCGCAAGTGCTGGCTTCGGGAACAACAACCGTATCTAAAGTTGAGAATGTTGATGGAAAAATTGGACTTTACATAAGAAATGACATCGGTCTCACTATGCGAACTGATAATGAGGATTTCAACACTAGTGTCTTAAATTATTATGTTGATGGAGTGAATTTCACTTCAATTCCTGCTGAATCTGCTGACACTATACCAACTGATGTGATAAAATTAGTTGTAATTGATCATGCTTGGCCTGAAACTGGCCTTTATGAATTAAAAGTAGTTTTCACAGACAATACTGGGTATTCATATGACCCAGAATATGCATATGTGTTTGCAAAACCGGGCATAGGGCTTGTCGAGTCTAGAACTAATCCATCAATGGTGACTTCAAATTCTTCTTTTACAATTTATTTAGATCTTATTGCAGATGGTGAAGAAGGAATTACAGAACTTGATGCAGAGTTTGTGCAACACCCATCTTACTATGTTTACACTACTATGACCGATGGCGCTACTTCACTTTCAAAAGGCGATACAACAACATATGCTTTCACTTACAAGCTTTCTGGCCAATCAATGCGAGATACCTTAATTTATGATACTGTCGCTGTCCCAATCGAAGTTCGGTTCAAGTACTTGAACAAAACAAACAAGATGATTATTAACGAAAGTGTTGTTATTTTCAACAAAGCCAAAATCGGGAACAACCTACCGGAAATGAAAGCACTTATGGACACTCCAGCAACTTTTGTTCGAGGAAATATATTTGACATACCTGTTTATGTATGGAATACCAAAGCTGGCACACATTCTGCTTGCAACATGAATCTAACACTTGAAGAAGAATCTGGTAAATTTGAAATCCCAATTTTCAACATACTTCCAAGCGACATGACATTCCCTCCAGCAGTTGAGCAGGCAAGTGACCCAACAGCAACGTTCCAAATTGAAATACCTGGCGGAGTTTCTGAAGGTGATTACACACTAACTCTCAATGCTGAGTACAAAGATTGTGAATGGAAAGCGCCTGGTGAATTTAAGTATGATCACACAGTTTCAGTTGTTCAGAAGACAGTGATTCCTTCTGAACCAGAAACAAATGACACAATTGCGCCTGACACACCAATTGGTGACCTAGATGATTCTGATGTAGAAAAACCAAAGTCAACACTCAAAACCTACTTGTTGTGGGGAGTAATTTTACTTGCAATAATTCTTGCAGTAGTATTCCTTTTGGAGAAGCGAGGAAGATACATTTAGAACTTGTTCTTCTTAATCTTTAGCTTGTACCCAATATAGTTAGCTAGCGGATGTAAGATTGGCATTCCAATCAGCAAAATGATTATTGCAGTTCTTGATATCGGTTCAACAAAAGATCCTAGTATCAATGCTCCAATAACAAAATCAAGTTGATCAAATCCCCACCATGGCTGTCCACTCTTAATTCCTACTCGTCTTTTCAAAAAACTCTCAAAAATATCACCTAATAATGATCCAAGTCCAATTACAAGTCCTAACTGCCAATTTCCAAACAAAAGCCCAATTATCCCACCAATAAATGTTCCACTAATCAAACCTTCCAATGTTTTCCCTTTTCCAAAAATTCTCTTTCCTCGAATTTCTTTACCAAAATCAATTGGGTGTGTTCCTTTTATGAAAACCGGGACCATATTCGCAAGTCCCATTGGCACACCCCATTTCAAAACTTCAAACAATAATTCATTCATATTCCTATGCTAGTTTTTTTGTCTTTTAACAGTTTCGGAACTGCCAATATCCAAAAGTAAAGAAAACCATATCCACTAGCTGTTCCAAGAGCAAACGCCTGAATTGGTGTGAATTGGAAATAATACATGCTCATTACAGTGAAAAAACCAGCTACTGCGCCTGTTTGTGAGAACATTTTACCACCAAAAATCATCCTAACTGGCACAAAACTTGCCATACTCACAGCAAAAGCAGCATAGGGGTTTAATCCAAGCACAACAGCTAGAACTGCGAATGCACTACAGAAAATAGCTGACTTGTTTATTATAATTCCCATCAATAATCTGGTTCGGGTAGTTGTTTAAAAAGGTTATGGCTTATTGAATTTCCTCATCTCTTTAGCTTTTTCTAGAATTTCTTTTGGAACTGCTATTTTTTTCTCGCCCCTTTTTATTTTTCTCCCAAGTATAATCCAAAGCATCACGGACCATATTGTCATACTTGCAACATTTACTTTTGGAATTCGCCACATTGCGCCACCTCTACTTCCTTTATGTTTTCTAAAAAACACATTCAATATATCAAATCCAGAAAAACAATACAATGGGAGCAATGTAACCCATTGGCCTTGATAATCTCTTGCAAAACTTCTATACATAGCAGTTGTGAAAATCTCTTTTTTATCTTCTTTCATTACTTTTTTACCCCGTTCTTTCAATGCTTTTTTGTACCAATACCATGCAGTTTTCATTTGTTCTTTTTTTATTCCAGCTATTTCTGTTTTTTCTATCTTTTCTTCAAATCCAAATGCCTTTGCATATTCATTTGCAAACTCCATCTCTGACTCCAATATTGGTCTGTGTGGCCCTGTTTTCTGCTCAGTAATTGTTAAGTCATAAAAATTTTCTTTCCTCCTTTTTGTTTTTTGGAATTGTTTTTTCAAACGAGGTGATTTTTTTGATAACTGTTTATATTCATCTATTATTCTTCCTTGTTCCTGTACTACTTTGTAATATTTCTCAAAAAGACTGTCTCTTGCTTTTTTGGTTGGTATGTTTTTTAGAAATAGGCGGGTAACAAACTGCTTATACTTTCTTTTTTGTCTCCTACTTAGTACTCTTTTGTTTCTTATTTTCTTTGTAAAACTTTCATATTTTCTGTTATATCTTAGTTCTTTTATTCCAGTTTTTGCGTATTTTTTTGCGATTTTTTTCATTTCCCCAAGATCAACAAACTCAATCTCATGCCGCTCTGCATATTTTTTAAATTCCCTTTGATGCAGTAGTGCTCTTGTTATACTCGCGAAAAAGTTTATTGTTGCACTTCCTGCAATTCCTCCCATAATCATTGCAATTACCCATTGTAATTCATCAAAACCCGGCCCGGATGGTAATTCAATCAGATGTTTTAAATTTGGTACAATCCATTCTGGGGCGGCATATAACCAAAGCAAAATTGTCATGTGTCCATGAATTATGTTTACTAGAAGAGTATCGAATTGTTCTTCCATCATCCGTTCATCTCCTGGAAGAATCTTTTTCTGCACACGAGTACTTTTCATGAACCTGGTTTCTCTAAACCATTTCCAAAAATTAGTTTTGTCAATATATGGGACATCTCTATCTTCAAAATATTTTATTGTCTGTTTCATTACTGGCGTGAGCTCTTTATACAGAGCCTGCTTAACTTTTCCAAAATCTTTAAATTTGCTTCCAAGAAGGTCTATCTCTCTATTTTTCTCAAATAAATCATCTAAAAACTCTTTTTTGAGTATTTTTCTTTGTAACTCTTTTTTAATTCCTCTAAACTTTGGTTTTACCATTACCTTTCTCCTTTATCTTCTTGTTATAAAATAGTATCTCTTTTAAACAACCTCGTTCTAAATATAGTATGGGAGTTGACATTTCTGACCTTGTAGAGCACCAGGAGCTTGATTTAAAGGACTTGACAGGCCGCAAAATAGCAATTGACGCATTCAATACACTGTACCAGTTTTTAGCAATAATTCGACAAGCTGACGGCACCCCCTTAATGAATTCTAATGGAAAAGTCACATCTCACTTATCTGGTTTATTTTACAGAACAGCTAAACTAATGGAACTCGGGATCCAGCCATGCTTTGTTTTTGATGGCAAGCCACCACAACTCAAAAAAGACACAATAATTGCTCGTGGGCGCATCAAAAAAGCTGCTCGCAAAAAATGGCAGGAAGCTGTTGAGAAAAAGGATATGGTTGCAGCTAAAAAATATGCTCAAGCAACTTCAAAATTAACTGAGCAAATGGTTATTGATTCCAAAACACTTCTAGATGCACTTGGAATTCCTTGGGTTCAGGCACCATCTGAAGGAGAAGCACAGGCAGCTCTAATTTGCCAGCAAAATGATGTTTATGCAGTTGGTTCACAGGATTTCGATTCACTTCTTTTCGGGGCTCAAAAACTTGTTCGCAACATAACGATTACTGGCAAACGCAAAGTGCCTGGAAAGAATTACCACTATGAATTAAAACCACACTTAATTGAATTAGACAAGGTTTTGAAAGAACTTGGAGTTAATCAAGAACAGCTTATTGAAATTGGAATAATGGTTGGAACTGATTTTAATCCAGGAATTAAAGGAATTGGTCCAAAAAAAGCATTGAAAGCCGTTCTGGAAGGTAATTGGAAAGAACATGAGTATGCTGTTGAGCCAGATATTGTTAAGAAAATCTTCACAAAACCAGATGTTTCTAAGGAATACACTCTCAAATGGTCTGATGCTGATCTTGATAAATTAGTTGAAGTTTTACATGAGAAGAACGACTTTTCAAAAGAACGAATTGAACACACATTTGAGAAAATTGAAAAAGCAGGACGAGCTAAAAATCAATCAAGTTTGGAGCAGTGGGGTTAATTCTAATCCTCCTCCTCTTCTCTCCACTCCTCTACAATCTTATCCGCACAACAACCAATAATCTGTCTAAACCAAATATGCAATCCTTCAAAGTATTTTTCTTTTGGGATTCTTTTTCTGTTTGTCTGCATTCCTTTCAACCATAATTCTTCCCCTACTCTGTGCGTATTTGTTTGAACTGAATCTTTTGTATTTTTAAGAATCTTTTCAACATCCAAACCACTTTCTAATATACTATTATCTATTCTTCTAAGATAAATATTAAGAAGTTTGCCGAGGCCTCCTGGTTTTACATCTTTTGTCACTTTGTCAACATCAAGTTCGCTTATGTATAAATTATCCCAATCATTTTTTTGAATTTTTTGTACAAATTCCAACTTTTCCTTATCACCTACTTTGTAATAATTCTCATAAAAATATCTAATTATTGCTAAAGTCAAATAAAATGTTATATCTTCTCCAACACGCCCTGCTTTTTGCTCACTTAAAATATGATTATATAATCCAGTTATGTGTCTTTCTTTTGGGTCTTTTTTAAATGAAAATTCTCCTTTTTCCTCATCTTCTAAAAGTTCTTTTATCAGTGTTCTAAACTCACCAATTTTCTCTAATTCAGTTCTTCCCTTTTCCATTTCTTTTAAATCATAATATATCCTTTCAATTTTTTTAGGATCTCGTTTATATCCCATACTTTTCCCGCGTTTATTTTCAAAACTAATTAACACATCTACAAGTTTTTTGTTTCTAACTAATTTGATTACACTATTTCCATATATTGCATATTTTACTTCTTCAGAAGTATCTTGGCCGTTCTTGTTTTTCGCAAGTCTATAAACAGCTAGCTCGTTGTGTAATGGATCTATCACTATCCCAATTTGGTGTTTCTTTTTGAACATTGTTTTCTGCGTGTGTATATCTGTATGTGAAAAGAAGCATCCATGTCCTGGGTGTGAGTGGTACCAACCAATAATGAAATACTCTTCTCCTTTCTTTTCCCTTGTGTCAAGTTTTTCAAAAATTGCTCCTCTTGTTTTATCTGTAAGTATGACATCTGCTACAGTATGTTTTAATCCCTTGTCACTAAATTCTCTGTCTGTAACAACTGGGTACTCTCCTCCATTCCATTTTCGTCTTTTATCTGTTAATAAAAATCCAATAATTTCTTTTTCATTATCTATTGCATGCTGGATCATTTTACCAAGAACATCAGATCGTATGTATGCTTCAACATTCCCTTCTCTGTGGCGTGGGTAAATAATATTTTCTGGAGGTTTTGTTCTCTCTGCTTTTTTGTCGTGAGCTGCTTTTATTACTGGTTTTGTATGTTTCTTTTTCCCTGTTGGTCTTATTACATCAAGGTTTTCTTTCTTTACTGGCTTTAGTACAACTCGTTCTTCTTTCTTTTTTCCCAATGACTTTAGTTTATCGAGCAAATACCAAAACCATGTAAATTTTCCCATACACTTTCTGTGTATTCCTTCGCTTATATCCTTTCCCAAAGTATTTATCCCAAAAAACCACTACTTACAATATGAAACAGAACATAACTGCTCATGGCCACGCAAATGTGTTAGCAACCCACTCTACAACTATTGAAATTACTAAAGAAACTGAATTGACGCCTGCTGGTGATTGCATAATCGCTGTTGGGGCGTCTTCTGTATGCTCTGACTTGAATATTGAAATTCGAAAAGCAATTACTGAAGGAAAACGAATCAAAGTCACTTTGAAAGCAGGAGAAGTTGAAGATGTTGTTACTGGTTTTGGAAGTCCTGAATTAACACTGAAACACGAGGAAGCAATTGTTATTCGCAAATCAGATTTCAAATGTTCCAGAACTTTAATGATTAATGCAGACAAGGCAGCATGTGATTTGAAACGAGAATTAATTGAGAAATTAAAGAAACCAACAACTAAATTGAATTTTACTATTGAGGTTTTGGAGTAATTTTTTTATTTAACAACTCCCCATGGTTTTTTATTCTCAAAATAATCTAATGCATTTTTATAAATTGGTTTTCCCATAAAATATTTCTTGACATGCTTATTTCTCCTCAAAACCATTGTTCTAAAATACAAGCGCGTTAAAAAGTTTTTTGGATAAAAAACAGCGTTTATTGTAATTTTTATGTCTTTGTCAAAAAGAATCTCATTGTAATTGTCTGATAAAACCGGGAAATCTAATCCTAATTCTCTTTGCTTCTTTATGTAATGTTTTAGGATGTTTCCAAATTTTAAAACAGCTTTTTTTAAACTTGGAAATTTTTCTATAAATTCTTCTTTTTTATTGCAAAAAAAGTATGAAACTAGTTTTTTTTCTATTTTTTTTGAAATTTCTTCACCTGCTTCGTTTTTTAGTATTCTTAAATTTTCTTGAAAGTCATAAGTGTTGAATGCAGACCAATATCTTGGTTTTTCTTGCGTTTCAAAAATGATCCCTCCCCTACTATGTGTCACTTCATATTTTCCAGGAGAAACATAAGGGGTGCAACTAACCTTCCTAAGTTTGAGTATTTTCCTCATTCTACACGCGCTTATGGCTCTAAGAAATAGCTCTTTATTTTTTTCATAAAGCTTTGTTTTTTCTCCATTTTTCTGTAAGCGGCATTTCACAAATTCCATAAAAATGATTGTTTTTTCTTTTACTTATATTTTTACTATCTTCTTCTGATCTCGTATCAACAGCCCACCAGCCAACAAAATCACTCCACCACCTAACAATGTCCAACCATTAGGCATTTCTCCAAGTAATGCAAGTGCAAAAACTGTTGCAAGTGGCGCTTCAGCCAATAAAACCAATCCTGAAACTGATGCGCGAATATATTTCATTCCTTTTATCAGAGAATAAAATCCAACCAACATTCCACTAATTCCTAATGTTGCCAACCATCCAATACCTTTCGCACCAGCGTGTAGTATTTGGCTCGGTTTCCCAATAAATAACAACAAAGGCAAAAGGAATATTACACTAACAACCAAACCCCAGAACTGAATATCTACTGTTTTATGAGTTCTTCTTAATTTTCTTGTATAAATCTGACAAAACGAATAATCAATTGCAGAAACAACAGCCAGAATCATCCCAATAATCTCAAGTCGTGTCAAGCTAAGGCTAATCGCAGGTACAAATAATATGGCTGCTCCTGAAAAACCAATAAGCGTCAGCATAACTTCTTTTCTACTGAATTTTTCACCAAGCAGAATATTTGAAAATATTATATTGAAAATAATATATAATGTGTCTAAAAATAGGACTGTTGACACATCAGCAAAGAAAAGCGCAGATACAATTAACAATGAGCCTATTGCAAGCGCCACAATTCCGTAAATAATAAACTCTTTACTGAAAGTTTTCCACGGCTTTTTTTTCTGTATTAAAAAGATAATTATGAATATTGCAATAACAAATAATTGTCTCCAAAAGGTCTGTCCTATTGCAGTGAAAAACGGCTTCAATATTTTAATAAGTACAGAACCAATTGAAAAACAGAATACACCAATTGATACAAACAAAATTCCTTTGTTTTTGTCAGTTAACACATTAGTGCCTCCTTGAATTTCAGAACATTTTGGTCCTTGATAACACCTAAATCATTTGCTACTGGCTCACATTTTGCTTTCAACATAAACAAAATTCGTTTTGGGCTATCATTCAAGGTTTCATAATGCCCCATTCCTTTTGAAATTATTAAATCAACTGTATTAAAATATTTCAGAAACTCTTCAGAAGCTTCAGCAAGATTAGTTCCAATACAATTACTTCCAATTGAAATCACTTTGCAATATTCTTCAAATCCAGCATCTTTCAAATCAGCAACAGTCGCGTCATTTGTAATATCACTATCCTTTCCAGCTACAATCACTTCTGCTTTAATTTTTTTAATAAACAATAAATCAAACAAATGTTCTCCACCATTATCTGTCAAATACAAAATCTTCTTTCCTTTCTGAAAATATTTCTTTACTTTATCAAAATCATCAATAGCTAGCTTCACATTGAATCTTTCTTTCACTCTTTCCAATTCAAATTCGCTTTTTACTGTAACAACATCAACAAAATTAGCAGCAACAGCTGCCTTACAAGAATCTTTCAAAGTTTTTATTGTTGGCTCAATGTGCTGAAGAATTTCAGTAGCTGCTTCTGTACATTCTTGTTTTTCCTCAGCAAATGGATTTTTACCTGCTTTTTCCATTATCATTCTGTGAAAAACCGTTCCCTCAGCTGCCGGAACGCCTGCAATATGCTCATTAGAATATTCCAAAGCTTCTTGTTTAATTTCATCAGAAACCCCACCAAGCTCAACAGCTCGTTCTATTTGTTGTTTCTGACATTCTAAACAATAATTTGGATCTCCTTTCATTTGCTTAAAACAGTTCTCCCTGTTTTCGTAACTAAAATATCATCTTCAATCCTAATTCCAAATTTCCCTTTAATATAAACACCTGGCTCAACAGTAAAAACCATTCCTGGCTCAAGAATTGTTTCATGTTTCTTTCCAATATACGGCCACTCGTGAATTGTCAAACCAATACCATGCCCAGTTGAATGTATTAATTTATATCCATTCTTTTTCAAATGTCCAGCTCCAATCAAATGTATTTCTTTTGCAGTTTTCCCTGGCGCAATTGCGTCAATTGCAAGGTCGTGTGCTTCTTTAACAACTTCGTATGCCTTGTCAAATTGTTTTACTACTCCTTTCCGCCCCTTTGTCCCAGTTTTAACTGTCCTTGTCATATCTGCATGATAACCTTTCCAGCTTGCACCAATATCACACAATAAACAAATCCCTTTCTTTTTGACAGTTGGTTTTGCATGCGGTAGAGAAGCATTTTTCCCATAAGAAATAATTGGATCAAAAGACCACTGTGCTTGATTTCTCATTAAAAAAGCAGACATGTCAGCAGCAATATCAATTTCTCGTTTTCCATTAACTGCCAACTTAAACATCTGTTTTGTTAAACCAATTGCTTTTTTCAGTTTCGTAATTTCAGCAGGTGTCTTTATCGCCATCATTTTCACAAGATCCTTGGAAACATCTTTTGTTTTGATTTTGTGTCGTCTCAGGAACTTGTAAATCTCAAAAGGAAGTGCTTTTCCATTAATTCCAATTGTTTTCCCCTTCATTTTATTGAAAATTGGTTCAAATCCTTTCTTTGGTCTTGCTATAATTGTTACATTTGAATCTTTCTTAGCTCGTGGAACTTCAAAACTAGAAACATAAGCTCGCTGACTATTTCCTCCAACATAAACTGTTTTTTCATAATCAAGCAATCCAGTACAATATGTTAGTGCAGGGTCAAGCAAATGCAGTTTTGGACTAACAAGCACTAGTGCATCAAGTTCTTTCTCTTTCAGCAGTGGCTTGATATTAACCATAATCAGAAATAGTTTTCCAGCTTATTAAGCTTAGTGCCTTGCAACATGCTGTAATTTTTCAGCATGTATCAGCTGGTTCTTGTTGTGGTCGTAAAAGTGTTTCAAAAACTGTCTTCCAGCAGCTTCAATTCCAAAATTCTTCTCAAGCTTCTCCAACTCCGCAATATGATGATGTCCGCCCGGCCTTTCAACAAACCTAACCATTTTCTCCAAGTCAGTATCAGTTAATTGATCTAGTGCTTCAGCATATTTGTCACCTAACACCTTGTGCTGATCAATAGAAGTCCTTAGTTTAGCAACATGATCCTGCACATCAGCATGCATTGGCGTAATCTTAATCAAAATATGAATTATTTCATCAAAGAATTGGCTTATTTCTGTGTGGTCTGGTGTCATTTGAAAATCTTTTCCGCGTATTTTTCAGTTATGTCTCTTGACCCAGAATCTATATTTTTTATAAATTCGTCAGTTGTTTTTGGATTGTATAGTTTTTGAACCATAATTAATTGTTCTCTAAGACCTTTCATAACAGTCATTAAATCCTCAAGTGCTAATTCATCCTTAAGAATTTTTTTAGGAGGGTTTTTTCTAATTAGTATGTAAAACATTGACATAAACTGTATTTGTGTATAATGTATTGAAATCTTTGCTGAAAACGTTTTTTCTTTCCCTTCCATTTTCTTTGGATTTCTTGTCATCTCTATCAGTTCTCTAAAACCGTTTATCATTATTTTAATATTTGTTTTAAGCGTTGTTAACCGTTTTTCTATTTCTTTATCCTTTAACTCCTCTAACTCTTCTATAAATCCCACAATTCCGGATATTTTTGAAGCATAAATATTTGAATCTCCCTCTAATTTTCTATTTAGTTTCTTTACACTATCACCTGTAAAAAAATTCATAACATCATCTCTATTTAATTTTAATTTGAATTCTGGCAAGTCTAACATAGTTGTTCTTATTGTATCTTCTCTATAAATAATTAATCCGTCAACAAACTCAAACCGGTCGTCCAGCTGTAACAAAAGTAATTGTATTAACACCTTCAACTGCATTCAAAACAGTTTCAAGTGCATCCTGGGCTCCACCCGCATCAGGAATTTCAAAAGTTGCAACAACTTTCTTAGTACCGAAAACAAAATCCTGCACTTCAATTGCGCCAACTTTGCAATAATAATCTTCATTCACACTTTCGTCTTTGGCACTTGGCCCCGAACCCGAAACTGTGACTGCTTTTAAATTTTCAGCTACAATATCTGCACCCGCCTGGTCGTTCTGGCTTGGTACAACATCGTAAACAATAATTACGCTCCCCATTTGTTTGTCCTCTTGTTTAAGGTATGAGCCTTCGGCTCTCAGCCATCAGGACCTGAGGGCTGAATGCTGACAGCTGAAACCTGGTCTATGGTCCAACAAATTCGCATTTTGAGCAAGTGTACTCTCTAGAAAGCTTCTTACATCGCTGGCATCGTCCAATAACAGTTTCACTACATTTTGGGCACTTGAACTCTGCCTTATCCTTTTCCTGCTCTAGATTTGCTCCACAGCTTGTGCATGTTGTCATAGTAGGGTTTTGTATCAAAGGGGTTGGTTATAAAGGTTATTGTTTCTCTCATTTCCCCTATAAATCCAATTTACATAATCCTTTTAAAGCAAATTCAGGACTATTTGTTGTTAAAAATGGGTTTAGTAATTCTTAATTTCAAGGCGTACAAGGAAGCTTCAGGGGTTAATGCAGAGAATCTTGGCAAAATCTGCAAAGAATCCAAAGAAGCAACAGGAGTCCAGATAATCGTGGCTCCACAAACAGTTGATATTCTAAAAACTTCTCCACTTATTGAGACAATTGCACAACACGCTGATCCAAATCCAGCAGGTTCTGGCACTGGCTCAAACCTTGTTGAAGCATTAAAACAAGCTGGCGCAATTGGAACAATTCTAAATCACTCAGAACGAAGAATTCCACACATGCAAATTGGTGCAACAATCCAGAGATTAAAAGAAAATGAGATGATTAGTGTTGTTTGTGCACAAGACGATGAGGAAGCCAAGGCACTTGCAGAATTTTCACCAGATTATATCGCAGTTGAGCCACCTGAACTAATTGGCTCAGGCATTTCAGTTTCAGAAGCAAAACCAGAAGTTGTTACAAAAACAGTTGAAAACATCAAGCAAGTTAATCCAGAAGTAAAGGTTTTGTGCGGAGCAGGAATTTCAAATGGCTCTGATGTTAAAAAAGCAATTGAACTTGGTGTTGAAGGAGTTCTTCTTGCTAGCGCATTCACAAAATCAGCAGATCCACGAGCAGTTTTGCTTGACATCTGCGGAGGACTATAATGAACGGAATGAAAACTATGGATGATTTTGACTTCAGTGGCAAGACAGCTCTTGTTAGAGTTGATATAAACTGCCCAATTGACCCTGAAACAAACGAGTTCTTGGATGTCAGACGAATGAAAATCCATTCAAAAACAATCAAAGAACTTTCTCAAAAAGGTGCAAAAGTTGTTGTAATGTCTCACCAAGGTCGGCCTGGCTCTGAATATGATTTCACAAACATGGAAAAACACGCAGGCGAGCTTTCAAAACACGTTGGTGTTGATATAAAATATATTCCTGATGTAATTGGTCCAACTGCTCAATCCGCAATAAAATTAATGAGCAACGGAGAAGTTATTTTACTTGATAATGTCAGATTCCTTTCTGAAGAATTACTAAAAAGACCTTCAGATGTTCAAGCAAACACACACTTTGTCAAATCCTTAACTCCATTAGCTGATTATTTTGTAAGTGATGCTTTTGCAACAGCTCACAGGTCCCAGCCATCACTTGTTGGTTTCTGCGAAACTTTACCTTCTTGTGCAGGACGAGTTATGCAGGAAGAAGTTGAGGTTATGGCAAAAGTTTTAGAGTCAAACAAGAAGCCAGCTATCTATGTTGCTGGCGGAGCAAAAGTGAAAAGTTCACTCAGAGTTATCAAAACATTCCTTGAAACTGGTGTTATGGACAAAATCTTAACTTCTGGTCTTGTAGCTTCTGTCTTTCTCTCAGCAAAGGGCTACGATGTTCCAGGAAAAGATTATGTTGAAAACTATGACGATCACATCAAAACTGCAAAAGAACTATTAGCTGAATATTCTTCACAAATTGAGCTTCCAGTTGATCTTGCACTTGACAAACAAGGAAAACGATTTGAAGTTTCACTTTCAGAAATGCCACTCCCTTACAAAGTTGCAGATATTGGAAACGGAACAATCGGCAGGTACAAGTACATTATTGAAAACGCTGGTACAATTATTGCAAATGGTCCAGCTGGTGTATTTGAAGAACCCCAATTTGAAAAAGGAACAATGGAAATTGTCAAATCAATTGCAGAAGCAGATGCTTTTTCAGTTGTTGGCGGTGGTCACATTGCAATTGCAATCACAAAAGCTGGTTTAGAAGACAAAATAACTCATATCAGCACTGGCGGAGGTGCTTGCATAACTCACTTAGCTGGAATTAAACTCTGGGCACTTGCAGCACTTGAAAAAGCAGCTGAGAAACAAGGGGCGCCGGAGCACCGGGGCGCCGAAGGAGATTCACAATGATAAAAGTCGCAATTAATGGATATGGAACAATTGGAAAACGCGTTGCAGATGCTGTTTCTAAGCAGGATGACATGGAATTAGTCGGTGTCACAAAGACAAGACCTACTTGGGAAGCAAAAAATGCAATCAAAAAAGGTTACAGACTATTCTGCGGAATTCCAGAAAACAAATCCAAATTCGAAGAAGCAGGCATTGAGCTTGTTGGCGATATTAACGATCTTCTCGGACAGTGCGATATTGTAATTGATTGTGCTCCAAAGAAATTCGGCGCAGAAAACAAGGAAAAATATTACGAGCCAAAAGGCATCAAAGCAATTTATCAGGGTGCAGAAAAGCACGATGCAATTGGCGAGAGTTTCAATGCTGGCTCAAATTATGATTCAGCAAAAGGAAAACAAAATGTTAGAGTTGTTTCTTGCAACACAACTGGACTTAGCAGAGTTTTGAATGTTCTTGACAAGAATTATGGAGTAAAAAAAGCAAGAGTTGTTCTTGTTAGACGAGCTTCAGATCCTGGAAGTTCAAAAAGCGGACCAATTGACGGAATTGTTCCAAACCCAATCACTGTTCCAAGTCATCATGGCCCAGACGTGCTAACAGTTCTTCCAGAATTGAATATTGTAACAAGCGCATTCAAAGTTTCAAGCACTTTCATGCACGCACATTCATTAATGATTGAATTAAATAAAGAAGTTTCAGCAGAAGAAGTCAAAGAACTTTTCAAGAAAACACCACGCTTGCTTATGGTTAATTCAGGAGAGGGACTAACTTCAACTGCAGAGCTTATGGAATTTGCTCGCGACTTTGGTCGTCCAAGATATGATATGTATGAAAACTTAATTTGGGAAGATTCAATTGGAGTTCAGGGAAATGAACTTTATTTCTTCCAAGCAATTCCACAAGAAAGTATTGTTATTCCTGAAAATATTGATTGTATTCGCGCAATGTGCAGTGAAATGAGTAAAGAAGAGAGTATGGAGAAGACTAATCAAACTCTTGGAATCAAATAAACCCATTCAAATAACCATACAACCACCGTCCCATACTTGTTACTAAGAACCAATTAAACACAAACCCAGCTCCGCTATTAATAAAATATCTTGTTAAAGAATCTCGTGGGAATAGGATATGCAAAACCAACAATCCAATTGTCCAGCCACCATAAAGTATCAAATAGTACAAACTCAAATTTGAAACAACAACACCAACTCCAATAATTTTAACAAACAACCAAATTATGAAAATTGAAAGAGCACTGTACGCCCACTGTTTGAAAATATAGTCTTCTTTTGTTTTCAGGAAACTCTTGAATGGCAAGTCAGCTAAAAACATCCACAATCGTATTGGAACTGAAATAACTCTCAACACAATCGCAGTCAGTGGTCCAAGTGTAATCGTTATCATGAACAGCAAAAAATACGAAAACTTTATTCCAACTTTTGTAAATCGAGACATTCTTGAAAATGTTAGCAAAAGTGTCAGAACAACATAAAGTCCCAGTATTCTCCAGTTAACAAATGCTGTTGCTGAGTTTATTACCCACACAACAATAAAAACCAATGAAAGAATAATAACTGCAACAAACACTCCAATTTTCCAAGTCTCCAAATTAAATAAAAAGTCTTTGAAACTGTTTTTTGCAGAAGCTAATATTCTTACCACAGAAATTCTCTCGAATAACCCCTTTATTTATTTTATCACTTCTTGGTCTTTTCCCTTTTTTAACAAAGCATTACACTTGTCACTCCCACAAGTTTTATAATGTTCGAAGCCTATTATCTACAAAAAAGGGGAGATACATTTGGCAGGAATATCCAATAGAACAGCTAATTTAGGAACAGAAAACGCTTTCGTTGTTCTTGCAGAAGTTAACAAACGGCTCAGGAAGGGCGATGATATTGTGAATTTTTGTATTGGCCAGCCAGATTTTGACACTCCAGAGCACATCAAACAAGCAGCAATCACAGCAATCAAAGATGGGAAAACTGGCTACACACCTTCAGCTGGAATAAAAGAGCTCCGTGAAGCTGCTGCAAATTATTTTTCAAGAACTCGTGGCATTGAAGCAGAAGCAAAACACGTTGCAACTGCTTGCGGTGGCAAACCTTTCATTTACTGGACAATTTTGAGTACAACTGATTATGGGGTTGGAGATGAAGTGCTGTATCCAAATCCTGGTTTTCCAATTTACGAATCGCAAATCCGTGCTTGTGGTGCTACACCAGTTCCAATTCCACTCAAGGAAGAAAACGCCTTTTCATTCAGCATTGATGATCTTGCTGAAAGCATCAATGGTAACACAAAATTACTCATTCTTAACTCTCCACACAACCCAACTGGCAATGTATTGAAAAAACGAGAGCTAGAGGAAATTGCAAAACTAGCAATTGAAAATGATATTTGGGTTTATTCTGATGAAGTTTATTCAAGTTTGGTTTATGATGGGCGATTTGAATCTATAATTTCAGTTCCTGGAATGGAAGAACATGCAATTGTAGTTGATTGTGTTTCAAAGAGCTATGCAATGACTGGTTGGCGACTAGGCTACGCGTATAACAAACATCTTGCAGACCATTTTGCAAAATGGATGACTAATACTGATTCTTGTGCTCCACACCCTGTTCAGTGGGCAGCTGTTGAAGCATTAAATGGTCCACAAGGTCCAACTCAGCTGATGACTGACAGTTTCAAGGAGCGCCGAGACCTAATCATTAATGGATTAAATGAAATTGATGGGGTTTCATGCCTTTCTCCAGGTGGTGCTTTCTATGCCTGGCCTAATGTTACAAAAGCTTGTGCAAAAGTTGGAGCAGCTAATTCTGAGGAGTTCAGGAAGATGCTTTTGGGCCACGGAGTAGCGGTTTTGGCAGATACTCACTTTGGACCAAAGAATCCTGGACAAGAACAAGAATACATAAGGTTTTCATATGCCACTTCACAGGAAGAAATCACAGAAGGGCTTAAAAGGCTTAAGAACTTTGTTGAATCATGAAGAAATATACTGTAGAAGAACTGGAAAAAGCAGCAAATGAAATGCGAGCATATATGCTAGTTGCTCTACATGCTGCTGGTTCTGGACACTCTGGTGGCTCACTTTCTTGTATGGATTTAGTTGCAGGCGCTTATCTGAATGCAATGAATCATGATCCAAAGAATCCAAATATGGAAGACCGCGATCGTTTCTTATTCTCAGCAGGTCACAAAGCACCCGCACTTTACACAGCGCTTGGTTATTCTGGTTATTTTGATATCAAGGAAATGATGAAGCTCAGAAAACTTGAAAGCAAGTTCCAAGGCCACCCACATTGGCTAAAACTTGAAGGCGTTGAAGCATCAACTGGTTCGCTTGGTCAGGGTTTGAGTATTGCTGTTGGTATGGCTCTTGCTGGAAAACTAAACAAGAAAGATCACAGAATTTACTGCTTAATGGGTGATGGAGAACAGCAAGAAGGTCAAGTTTGGGAAGCTGTTATGGAAGCTGCTCACTACAAACTTGATAATTTAACTGCAATTGTTGATGTTAATAATCTTCAAATTGATGGAAATGTTTCTGATGTAATGAATATCCAGCCGCTAAAGGAAAAATATGAAGGATTTAGTTGGAATGTTATTGAACTTGATGGCCACAACATGCAACAAATTGTAGATGGCTATGGAAAAGCAAAAACCGTAGTTGACAAGCCAACTGTTATTCTTGCAAAAACAATCAAGGGCAAGGGAGTTTCATATATGGAAGACCAAGCTGGCTGGCATGGCAAAGCTCCAAACCGGGAAGAACTTGAAACAGCACTTAAAGAACTTGGTGTCGAACTTCCAATTGATGAACTTTTGAAAATTGCACAAGATTACCAAAAAGAAATAGATAAGAAAGTTGATGGAATGATTCCAAAATTCTCAAAAAATTATTGGTGGAATGAGCAGGACAATATGAAAGCAGAAATGAAGCCAACTCGCAAAGGGTTTGGAGAATGCTTAATTGATATTGGCGATGATGAGCGGATTATCTGCCTTGGTGCTGATATTTCTGGATCAATTTGTATTAATCAATTCAACAAGGACAAACCAGAGCGAAATCCTCGTTTCCTAAGTATGGGAATTGCAGAACAGAGCGGAACCGCGGTTGCAGCTGGTCTTGCAAAAGAAGGAAAAATTCCAATTTTCGGAACTTATGCTGTTTTCTCAGCTGGTAGAGCACTTGACCAAATCAGAACAACTATCTGCTATGGAAATTTCAATGTAAAAATCACTGGCGCACATGGTGGTGTCTCTGTTGGACCTGATGGAGCAACCCATCAAGCACTTGAAGATATTTTCCAGATGTGTGGTTTGCCAAACATGAATGTGTTTGTGCCTTGCGATTCTGTTGAAACTAAAAAAGCATCCAAAACAATGATTCTGGATATTGAAGGACCTTGTTATATTCGATATGCAAGAGAATCGACACCAATTGTAACAACTGACTCTACTCCTTACAAATTCGGAACAGCGAATATTATCCGATATCGTGAAGCAAAAGACAATTTCATTGATGCATTTGAAACCAAATTAGCAAGCGATTACAAATCAGAAAATGAGGATTTGACAATTGTTGCTTGCGGTCCAGAAGTTCCAGAAGCAATGCGGGCTGCTTGGATTTTGAAAGAAGAATTTGGACTTGAAACAAGAATAATTAATATGCACACACTCAAACCATTAGATAATAATGCACTTTCATCAGCTGGAAAAGAAACAAAAATAATCCTAACAGCTGAAGAGCATCAGAAAGGCGGGCTTGGAAACCGTGTTGCAGCAGCACTATTGGAAGCAGGAGTTGCTCCTGAAAAGTTTGCAATGATTGGGGTTCCAGACAGGTTTGGTGAATCTGGTGGTTCTTGGGAATTAGTGAAATATTTCGCACTGTCTGCTGAATTTATTGCTCAAAAGGCGAAAGAATTGGCAGGGAAATAAGTTTAAACTAGCAATTTCTTAATTTTATCATGGATCTCAAATATAAACAAGCAATTCTTTTGAGAAAAGACCTCAATCTTAGCAAAGGCAAGGCAGTTGCGCAGGGAGCGCACGCTAGTGTTGAGGCGTATGTTAAAGCAAAAGAAACAGGGAATACCTGGCTGAAAGAAGGAATGAAGAAAGTTGTTCTAGAAGTTGCTAATGAACAAGAACTTATTCAATATTTCCAGACAGCAAAAGACCGTGGCCTACCTGCTTGTTTAATCACAGATGCTGGACACACTGAAATTCCTGCTGGAACAAAAACAGCAGTTGGAATTGGTCCTGCTCTTGAAGCTGATATTGACAAAGTTACTGGGGGATTGAAACTTTTAGGTTAATGGATTATTCAATATTCGGAATTACCCAAAACGCCACAAAATCACCTGGCTTCAGCGGCAAGTTCAAACAAGAGCCAACTGATTTCATTGTTCAAGAAATTCTAACAGACGGTTCTGTTGCTAGTTTAGAGCCAGACCCAACTATAAAAGAATTAAATTCAGAATACATTAAATTCACTTTAGTAAAACGAGATTGGAATCAAGACACAGTTCTCAAAAACATAGCTTCATTCTGCGGCGTCTCCAGGAAACGAGTAACCTATGCTGGAACAAAAGACAAATACGCACTCACTGCTCAGAAAATCTCAGCTTGGAAAATTCCAGTTGAACGATTAGCAAATTTCAGAACAAAAGATATTACAATTGGTGATTTTGAAGCATTTGATAAGAAATTAGCACTCGGAGATCTTTGGGGAAATAGATTCACAATTAGATTAACTGATGTTGAAAACCCAGAAGAAGCAGCCAAGTCCTGCAAGGAAACATTCAAGGAACTGGAAAAACTTGGTGGACTTCCAAACTTTTTCGGGCAACAGCGATTTGGAATGCGGCATAACAATCATCTAATTGGCAAATACCTACTCCAAGGAAAAATGGAAGACGCTTGCAAAACCTTCTTGACAGCAACAACTGCTGAAGAAAAACCAGAAGGAAAAGAAGCTCGCGAAGATTTGGCAAAAAACTGGGGAACCTTCAAACAATTCCCACGATTCATGCGATTTGAAAACGCACTTATTAACCAACTTATCCAACACCCATCTGACTTTGTTGGAGCATTCAAGCGGCTCAGCAAAAATATTTACAAGCTGTTCACTCACGCATACCAGTCGAATATTTTCAACCAACTTCTTTCTGAAAAACTAGAAAAAGGCGAATCTCTTGAAGGAGAAGGTAATCTTGTTGGATACGATTCTACTCTCACTGAAAAAGAAATCAGCATCATTGAAAAAGACAATCTAACTCAAAAAGATTTACGAATCAAGCAGTTTCCAGAAGCAAGCGTAAGTGGCGGAACCCGCAAATGGCTTGCTGAAATCAAGAATTTTTCAGTTGAATCAGATGAAAATTCTGTAACAGTTAAATTTGATTTGCAAAAAGGCTCGTACGCAACAGTTTTGTTAAAAGAACTTTTGAAAACATAACATTTATTAGCTATACAACTTATTCATGCTCATGGCTGAGGGGGATAAAGAAGAGGAGAACGTTTTACATCATGGCAATCTGAGTGTTGACACCAGTTTTATCTCTAATGCCAAAAAAGAAGATAAAAAACCAGGCGAATATGTTACTGTTGATTTTTCCAAACAGACAATGTGGCTCAAACAAAATAAAAAGCTTCTAGTTTATCTCGCACTTGCGTTACTTCTCATATTCTCTGGATATATCCGATTTAAACCAGAAGAAAAATTCACAGATGGGCTCGAGGAAGGATTCTCTTCGACTGATTCTTATTGGCATTATCGGCACGCAAAAAATGTGTTGGATCATGGTTATGTTGGTGATGAAATCCGACTTGTTGATGGCAAGGAAGTGTATTGGGATACAATGCACGATGCCCCATTTGGTAGTGAAATTGAGCAGGAATTCTATCCTTATTTTTCAGCATATTCTTACAAATATCTTGGCCAGTTTTTTGCACCTAGTCTTTTAGTTTGGCATCGCTGGACTCCTGTTTTCTTCGGTCTTTTAACAATCCTTGGTGCATTTTTGTTAATCAAAGAATTGTTCAATCCAATTGCTGGACTTGCGTCTGCTTTTTTCTATTCTACTACTGCTCTTTCAATTTTTAAAAGTGTTTCTGGTTCTGCAGATACTGACGCGCTCATAGCATTTTTCACTGTTTTCACTTTCTTCTTCTTCGCACTTGCCTGGCGCAAGGAATCGTGGTTGTATGGTGCCATTGGTGGAGTTTTCCTCGGGATGTTTGGTTTCGCTTGGTCTTCTTACAAATTTGTTCCAATCTTGATACTTTCCTATGCATTCTTTTTCTTTATATTCAACCTTGGTCTTAATTTCAAAAAACTCAAAAAAATCCCTCAACTCACTATAGGTCATTTCAAAAAACATTGGAAAAAATATGCAATTCTCTTACTAATATTCTTTATCGGCTTTGCACTTATCGGCTTTTTGAAAGGCGTCCGTCACATAAATATTTTTTCAGTTCTCAAAACATCTACACAATTAAAAGCCCAAGAAGTTGTTGGAAGTGCTGGCACAGAGGAAATTCGTACTGTGTATTCTACAGTAGATGAATTGTCTTCAATGTCTTTCAGAAAAGTTATTTTTATCCTTCATATTGCTCCATTCTTGTTTATCTCGATGTTTTTTGCATTATTTTTATTTAACAGAAAAGAGTTTTCAAGTAAGTATCATTCTTTATTTTTCCTAATATTCTGGACAATTACTGTTTTGTTTATGTCTCTAAAAGCAATGAGATTTTCTATCATGCTAGCACTTCCTTTTTCCTTACTTACTGGGCTTGCTGTCTCCTCTTTCATAAAAATAAAGTCAAAAGCAACAATCCTTGTTATTTTTATTTTGCTTTTTTCAATTTTACTTTTCCTTCCAAACCTTCCACAATACCAAGGGGCTCCTGCAGGACCGTCTTATATCTCTTCAATATTTTCAACAGTTTCAACTGCTGCTCCAACTTTCAGCCAGAACTGGGGGAGTTTTTTCAAATGGTCTCGTGAAAACACACCTGAAGATGCAATATTTGCTTCTTGGTGGGATCCAGGACATGCAATGACTGCAATCGGAGAACGACCCTCTGTTGCAGACGGAAGTCAAAATGATTATCATGTTCATGATCTTGCCGTTGCATTTACAGCAACCGATGAAAGCGTTTCTGTGGAGCGCCTTAGTAAATACAATGTATCTTATTTCTACACAAGTGTTGATTTACTTTCTAAATACACTTCAATATCCTTCCTCAACACTGGTCAATCCATTTCTTACCCATATGCTCGTCTATCTGAAATTCAACAATCGCCATCTGGTGGCGTCTATACTTATCCTCTCGATAGTATTTCCACACTCCTTCTTAATTTCAATGGTGAGTCATGGACTGCTTTAATCAAACAAGGGCCAACCACAACTGAGATAAAACGCCTGTATTATTTTGTTGATGAGTCTCCTTATCTATCTGAAAAAGCGGATGCAGAACCCTCCGATCCACTTCTAATTGTTTCTAAATCATATGGTGAGATATTCATACTCTCTGGAAATCTTGAAAAAAATCTTTTAACT
The DNA here is from genome assembly GCA_964636545.1 of Candidatus Undinarchaeota archaeon. Lineage (GTDB taxonomy): Archaea > Undinarchaeota > Undinarchaeia > Undinarchaeales > UBA543 > UBA543. Next base: position 5,746 of record CAZWSR010000002.1, on the reverse strand, counting down.
CAATTACAGTTTTTCAATGGACAAAATTTAGAGCATTTTGAATTTGTGAAAGATTTTGGTGGAGAGATAAAACTTTTCAAATTTACTTCATAATCCTCAGCAATCATAATCTTTATTAATGCAGTTTTTTAACCAATGTGCATGGCAAATGAGGGGGAGGACAGTATGTCCTTTAGTTTTTCAAAAATAAAAGGAAAGTTCAATCGCGATAAATCTTCCGATGATGAAATGGCGTTTGATCTTTCGAAAGCAGGAAAATGGCTTAAAGACCACAAGAACTTCATAATTTATGGACTTCTTATTGTGCTTTTACTTTTTTCAGGAAAGGTTCTTTTCACTCCTGAATCAAAATATACAGGGATTTATGAGAATTCTTTGTCTGCAATGGATCCATATTGGCACTACAGGCACGCAGAAAATGTGTATGATCATGGTTATGTAGGCGACACAAAGGTCTGTTACAATGAAAAGTTAAATGATGCTATTCCAAATACTGCAGATTGTCCTCCTGGTTATGATTTAGTTGCATGGGATACGATGCATGATGCTCCAATGGGTGGTAGAGCCTATCAGGAATTTTACCCCTATTTCTCTGCATATTCTTACAAAGCTGTAGGAAGATTCGTTGCACCCAACCTTCTAGTATGGCATCGCTGGACTCCTGCAATTTTCGGTGTGCTTGCTGTTCTTGGAATGTTTCTACTTGTCAAACAATTCTTCGGGCCATACGCTGGGCTGGCTTCTGGTTTTGTGTTAACTCTATCTTCCTCTTTCATAACACGTAGTGTTTCAGGTTTCGCAGACAGTGACGCAGTTATTGCTTTTTTCACTGTGTTTACATTCTATTTCTTTGCAAAGGCGTGGGACTCTGAGTCCTTTTTGTATGCGTTCATTGGCGGAGCCTGTCTAGGGCTCTTTGGACTTGCATGGAATGCGTATAAATTTGCTCCACTTCTTATGTTTGGACTTGTTGGATTTTATTTTGTATTCAATGTTCTTCAAAAATATCTTATCGACAAACCATCAATTTTTTCACTAGTTCAAAACCATTTTTCAGAAAACTGGAAGAAATATGTGTGTTTTGTTATTGTAATTGTTCTTGGAGTTCTTATTATTGGTATTGCTAGGGGATTTGGTTCTGTAAATATCTTTTCAGCAATAACTGTATCTAGAAATCTCAAGGTCACAGAGGTTATTTCAACATCTATGGAAGGCGAGTCTGTTAGAAATGTCTACAAAACCGTAGCTGAAATGAATCCTGCAAACCTACGTCAAATTCTAGCACGATTGCACATTGCTCCTGTTCTCTTGTCTTTAGGATTCCTTCTATTACTTCCACTGGGCTTGTGGAAAAAGCTAAAAAAGAATATGCACCATGTTGCTTTCTTCTCACTTTGGCTTGCTGCAACATTTTTTATGTCTTTCAAGGCAACAAGGTTTGTGACAATGGTGGCGTTACCACTTGCGATTTTTGCAGGGATTTCCATTGCATTTGCAGTGTCTAAAATCTCAGCTAAAAAACCGGTTGTTTCAGTTATTATCGGCCTTTCATTATTCTTATTGATATTTGCATTACCCAATATCGCCATTGCGCAAGGCGCACAAACTGGTCCACCCTTTTATACATATGGTCGATTGTCTGCCGGCCAATCTGGTCCATCTCTTGGGCAGAATTGGTTTGATTTCTTATATTGGGCACGAGATGAGACACCAAAGGATGCGATTTTTGCTTCTTGGTGGGACCCAGGACATTCAATGACTGCTGTTGGTAAACGTCCTTCTGTTGCAGATGGAAGTCAGAACTCTCGACACGTCCACGACCTAGCAATTGCTTTCACAACAACGGATGAAGCTCTTGCTGTGGAGCGTCTTGGCAAATATAATGTGTCTTATTTCTACACAAGCAGTGATCTCCTAAACAAGTATGGTGCAATCAGTTTCCTTGCAAATGGCCAAGGAGAAAACTATCTTTTCCTCAGCATGTCTGAAGCCAAGAACACCGCTTCTGGTACGGTTTTAGTTTATCCTCTTGATTCTGAAACAAGCATTCTTCTTAATCTAAAAGAAGATGGAATCTCTGGAACTCTCAATCAAGGGTATACTTCTCAACCACTACAAAGGATTTTTTACATTAATGAAGGAAATGCATATATTTCTGAAAACCCAGATGAAGGCGCTATTCCAGGGTTACTCTATGTTGACTCATCATTCCGTTCTGCCATTTTCCTTCCTGAACATTTGGAAAATAATATGTTAACTCAATTACATCTCTTTAATGGGCAAAATCTTGATCATTTTGAGTTTGTCCAAACTTATGGAGATGAAATAAAAGTTTTCAAGGTCAATTATGACTAAACTAAGAAGCACCCTTTCAAGAGTACTTCCAATAATTGGAGTCTCACTGTTTGCATATATTCTGTATCGTGTTGGTCCTTTATCAATTTGGCAGGAATTCAAGGGAATTAATTTGTATTATTTCTGCATTGCAGTTCTCTTATTAATTCCTACAATGCTTATCAAAGCATATAAGTGGCAAGGCATTTTGAAAAATCTGGATTTCCACTACCCACTTCTTGAAAGTTTCAAGGTTGTTCTTATTTCATATTTTATTGGATCAATTACGCCTGCTCGTCTTGGTGACTTTTCAAGAGCAGCGTACCTCAAGCAAAAAGGAATGCCGCTTGTCCGCGGTTTTACATCAATCTTAATTGATAGAATTTTTGATATTGGTTTGATGTTAGTCGGTGCAGTTATTTGTGTTTTAACATTTTCAAATCTTTATGGTGCAACTTCTTTTTTTGTTAGGGTAATGGTTGTTTTTGCAATTTGTTTTACAATCGGACTTTTCCTCCTTACTCGCAAAAACTTTATGAGAAAAATGCTTAGGCCGTTCTTTTACTTTTTAGTTCCAGACAGATTCCATATTAAAATGAAAACTGCATTTGATGAGTTTTATTCAACTGTACTTCATTTCATCAAAACTCCTGCTCCATCAATCTCTCTTGCACTTTCAACAATTTCGTCTTGGCTTCTTGCTTTCCTTTCACTTTATTTCGGAGCAATGGCACTAGGGATTCCAATTTCGTATTTCATGATCTTGCTGATACTTCCATTCACAACACTTGTTGAAGCACTACCTATTTCATTTTCAGGAATTGGTACTCGCGACGCTGTTTTGATACTTCTTTTCACCTTACTTGGCCTTTCATCAACTTCTGCAGTGTCCTTTTCAATAATGATTCTACTTTTGAATTACATTATGAATATTTTTGGTGGACTGCTTTGGCTTAAGAAACCTTTCAAGATTTAACACTTCACAATTCTTAAAAACCAGAAAACTGGAGATTAATCTATAATGCAAATAGTTGTACTTGCTGGCGGAATAGCTACTCGAATGCGTCCTATTACTGAGAAGATTCCAAAAGCATTGATTGAAGTTAATGGGAAACCATTTGTGCAACATCAAATTGAACTTTTCAAGAAAAATGGGATTACTGACATTGTTATTTGTATTGGTTACAAGGGCCAGCAAATTATTGATTACTTTGGCTATGGCTCTCGGTTTGGAGTAAAAATCCAGTATAGTGACGAAGGCGAGAACCTAATGGGGACTGCAGGAGCACTAAAGAAAGCAGAAAACCTCCTAGAAGACACTTTTTTTGTAATTAATGGAGATTCTTATCTTACAATTGATTATTCAGCTGTTATGGAGCATTTCAATCAGCAAAATAAATCTGCATTAGTTACTGCTTACAAAAATGATTTGAATTATCACAAGAGCAATTTCAAAGTTGAGGATGGTTTAATTGTGAAATATGAAAAGAAAAATCCTACTCCTGACATAAAACATGTTGATTACGGCCTCTCTATTTTCAAAAAATCATTAATTCAGCAAATTCCTGAGAATACTGTTGTTCAAATGGAAGATTTCCTACAAGGACTTATTGAGAAACGCGAACTTCTTGCTTATGAAGTTTCAGAAAGATTTTACGAAATTGGTGAGCCAGAAGGGCTTAGGCAGTTGGAGGAGTATCTCAGCACTTCATAAATCTTTTAAATCAGATTAACAGGTTTCAATACAATGATTATAATACAAACCCCTTTACGGATAACACTTGGCGGCGGCGGAACAGACCTTGAGTCATACTACTCAAAACACACTGGTTTCCTAATAAGCGCTGCAATTGACAAGTATGTTTACATTAGCTTGCACAAAACCTTTGACAAGGACATTACTGCGCACTATTCCAAACACGAAAAAGTTTCAAATGTTGCCGAACTACAGCATCCAATTATTCGTGAAGCACTAAAATTAACAAATATTGAGTCTGGTATTGAGGTTGCAAGCATGGCAGACATCCCAGCCGGCACTGGACTTGGTTCATCTGGCTGTTTTACAGTTGGTTTGCTAAATGCATTACATTTATACAAGCGGGAAAAACTATCAGCAAGACAGCTTGCAGAAGAAGCGTGCAAAATTGAAATTGATATTCTAAAGGAACCAATTGGCAAGCAAGATCAGTTTGCATGCTCAGTTGGTGGAGTAACTTCATTCACGTTTGAAAAAGATGGAACAGTAAAACCAGAACCCGTAAAGATGTCACAGAAAACCATGGATACACTTGACGACAATCTACTTTTATTCTTTACAAATTATTCCAGAAGTGCTGGCTCTATTCTCAAAGAACAAGATGACAAAAGCAAACAGGACGAAGAAGCAATGATAAATAATCTTCACAAAGTCAAGGAGCTTGGTGTTGAAAGCAAACTTGCACTTGAATCTGGCAACCCTGAAAAACTTGGAGAGCTAATGGACATTCATTGGCAGAATAAGAAAAAACGCTCAGGCGCAATGTCTAATCCAAAAATTGATGAGTGGTATAATGTTGCTATGGAAAACGGAGCACTTGGTGGCAAATTAGTTGGTGCTGGCGGTGGCGGTTTCTTAATGTTCTATGCAGAAGACAAAGACAAACTCAGAGATGCAATGTACAAACAAGGATTGTCTGAAGTTCGTTTCAGATTTGATTTTGATGGTTCAAAGGTGTTGGTTAATGTTTGAAAATAGGTGTCAGCTGTCAGCAGTCAGCCCTCAGGTCTTGATGGCTGAGGGCCGAGGGCTGAAACCTTAAACAAAAGGATAAAAAAACATGAAAACAGCAGTAATTACTGGCGGAAGCGGTGGAATTGGGAAAATAATAGCCAAAGCACTGCACGGCGGTGGCTTTGAAATTATTTTAATTGCACGAAATGAAGAAAACTTGAATAATGCCGTTCAGAAAATTGGCCCAAACACAAAGATTTTCTCTTGTGATATTACTGAATATGAGCGGGTTGTTGAAGTTTTTGATAAAATTGAAAATGTCGATGTGCTTGTTAATTGTGCAGGAATTTTGGGACCAACAAAACCACTTGTTGATTCTGAAATCCGCAACATGCGCCGTGTTTTAGATGTTAATCTTTTTGGAACGGTGAATTGTTGCAAAGCAGCTATTTCCAAACTTGAAAACTCTGAACGCGGAAAAATCATTAATATTTCTGGTGGTGGAGCAGCTTATGCAAGACCACTTCACGCAGCGTATGCAACTTCCAAAGCAGCTGTTGTTCGTTTTACTGAAGAACTTGCACACGAATTAAAAAATGTTGATGTAAATGTAATTGCACCTGGTGCTCACGAAACAAAATTATGGGAAGAAGAGACAGTTGACAAAGCACCTGCTCAATGGGCTAATCCAGAAGATGTTTC
>CAZWSR010000001.1:0-166820 GCA_964636545.1 Candidatus Undinarchaeota archaeon | reverse complement strand
GGGTAGCTCATCTGCTGTTCCAGTAGATGAAGAAGAGGAAGAACTCGAAAACGAAGTTCCTGTTGAAGTTCCTGATGGACAATGTCATGAGTTTGATGTTTTGAACCTTCGAGTTCAAGGACAAGTTGTTGACAAAGATGGAAAAACATTTAATGATATGTGTATAAATGGAGATACTGCACGAAAATATTTCTGTGATGGCAATATTAAATCTTTTGCAAATTATGAATGCCCAGGCTCAACCAAGTGCGATCTAGACGACCGCAACGACGGTATTTGCCGATAAACCCAAATAATCTAGGGCGCGCGTAAAAACGCGCTCTCACTCTTTCTTTTAAAACTACAGAGAAGTTTTTACACTCCCCTAAAAAATATTTATTCTTCAGTAGGTGCTTCTTCAACAGGTTCTTCTTCTTTCTTTGGTGCATTAAACGCCTTGGTCTGCCCTTCTAAATCAAAAGATCGCTCAACATCAGATATAAGAACATTACAATCCTGCTTGATTCGGTCCATGTACCCTATCAATCTCTCCTTTTGTGAAGCAATCTCTTCCATTTTCTCATACTTCTTGATTGCTCTGTGCAAGTCGCCACCTTCAATCACTGTATATGGGCTCTTATTCATCTCTCTGGCTACATTTCTAACAATTCTACCTAAAAATTCATTCATTTCTTTCTTCACACGGGCTCGAATCATCTTCTCTTTGTCAAGCTCTTTTTTCATTAAAGCTACAACTCTAGCATTTGGAAATGGGAGTCTTTCATCTTCTGCTTCCAATTGCTTTTCCATGTCAGCATCCTCACTTTTAGGTGCTTCTTTAACAGCTTCCGCTGGTGCTTCTGCTTCTGGTTTTTCATCATTCTTTGTCATTATAATCCCCTCTAGTTATCGTTACTTTTTGTTGAATTTTAGTAGTTAAATAGGTTATGGTGGTCGGGTTTTTACTCTGCTTTTACTTCTGATTTTCCTTCTTTCTTCGTTGCTTTCCCAATCATTTGCTCATAAATTTTGTCCTTTAATTTAATTGGACGGATCTTCAAACCGTGCTGTATCAGTGCATCTACTTCAGGAAATTCAATATAATCTGGTGATAAGTATCTGTGCAAAACCCAGCCAACTGTTCCCATATTCAAACCAGTCCGTCTAGTTAATTCCCTTAGCCACAAAAACTCTAAACCATCTTCTGCTCGCGCTTTCGCCATGGTTCGCAAAATCAAATTCCGTTGTTTTAGGGTTTTTTCATTCATTTTTCTATACATGTGTATAGTAGTAGTTGTTTATATTTGTTAAGGTGTCAGGTATCAGCCCTCAGCCGTCAGGTGACAATAGCCACCAACTCAAGCGAGTTTACAAATTTTTATAAAGAGGATATCGGCATGATAAATTTATGACAAGAGATTATACAGAATTAATTATTTGGAAAAAAGCTCATAATCTTGTATTAAAATTAGATAAACTCGTGGATACATTTCCTTCCAAAGAGAGATATCGGTTGATTGATCAAATAAGACGGTCAAGTGCATCAATTCCTACAAATATTGTTGAAGGTTGTGGTCAAAACACAACTCCTGCAGCCAGAAGATATTTATTTTATTCTTATCATTCTATAAAAGAACTTGATTATCATCTGCTTTTAGCTCGTGATTTAGGATATATTCCAAAAGAAACACATCTTGTCTTAAAAGAAGAAATTGAGTGTCTTGCAAAAATGACATACAGTTTTATTAAGAAAATGCCAGATGTATAATGCAGTCTTCCAGTTATTCTGACCCGAGGGCTGAGGGCCGACTGCTGATACCTTAACCTATATCACCAATCTCACGCCGTAAGCAATCAAAAATCCAAATAACACCCCTGCAATAATGTCGCTCCAAAAGTGTTTTTTCAAATAAACTCTTGTTAATGGAACCCCCAACATTATTATCCAGAAAATAAGCTTTCCAAAACTTGGCAATAAATGCCCAAAAGTATATGCAATTATAACTGCTCGTCCAGAATGTATGCTTGGGAACGATGCATCATTCATTCTTTCCATTGCACTTGCCCATCTTAAACTAACTTTATTTGGTCTTGTTCTTCCAACAACGTATTTCAATCCAAAACCGACAATAGTAAACAAGATTCCTGCAATCAGAAGAACGCGCGCAGCATCCATCATCTCAGGCATTTCTGCAGTGTAACCTAGTGCAAAAGTAATGAAAAATAAGAAACCATAGAAAAAATTGCCTCCTAAACTTGTATATTCGTTTACTTGATCATCAAACATTAGTTTGAATTTCTCTTTGCTAAACCAAACTCGTTTTGCCATTATTTCGTTGTGACAATAGGCGTATCCAGTATTAATACTGTATGTTCCGCCTGCGCAACCAATGCACCAGTTTTTTCCTTCAAAACCGGATATTGATAAAGTGCCTTGCTCTTTGCAAGCTCATTTATTGCCATTCTTGCTTTCAGTTTTCCAAATTCCTTTTCAACCCATCTAATTGCAAACGGAAGCCCACCAAATTCGTTTTTTGACATTTCCAAAATCTTTCTTGCTTCCCGATTCCTAGTTGGTTTGTCTTGCAAATATTCGTAAATGTAAACTTCTTTTGCATCAGTAACCATTCCAGCTCCAGTTGTTGAAAATGGCTCAATAGCAATTGCAATTCCTTCTTCTAATGTAATATCTGACTCATTTTTGATATTCGGAATTGAAAGTCCAGCATGCAAATTGTTCTGCTCAAGCAAATGACCAGTCAAATTCGCAATTGGCACAACATCAAATTCAGTAATTGCAGTTTCAATAGCAGTTCCAAGTTCACCTAGTGTAACTCCTGGCTTTGCAATTTCCAAAGCAGCTTTCAGACCAGCTTCAGCAGCCTTTATCAAATTCTTATGCTCAGCACAATTATTCATACTCAGTGTAATAGCGGAGTCAGCAATATAACCGTCAACATGCACCCCAATATCAATCTTCACTAAATCCTCTTTTTCAAATTTCAAATCACAATTCGTGTCCGGAGTAAAGTGTGCAGCGTTTTCATTTATTGAAACATTTAGTGGAAATCCAATCTTTCCACCATCTTTCAAAATCTTTGCTTCAATTTTATCAGTGATTTCTTGAATTCCAGCACCTGGCTTAACAATTTCTTTCGCAAGCTCCTGTGCTTTCTTCAATATTTCTCCAGCTTGTTTGTATTTTTGAATTACTTCTTCTTCCATGCTCCCTCCCGCAATATTTCAATACTATCAGTAACTTTAATCACTGTACTTCCTTGTTTATATTTTGTTTCCCCATCATCAATAACATAATCAACTTTGTCCAAAATACTTTTTGGAATTTCATCAACTGAAATCGGACTTTTCCCTCCAGCTTTATTAGCAGAAGTACTTGTTATTGGCCCAAACCTTGAAACTAATTCATAAGCATCTGGGTGCTCTGGCACTCTCATCCCAACAAAATCAGTATTTGTAATCCAATCTGGAATCTTTTTCTTTCTTGCAACAATTGTAACTGGTCCTGGCAAACTCAATTCTAAATCAATCAACTGCGTATCACTCACAACACCATATTCATTCATATCCTCCCTTCGCATTGCAACTGAAAGCGGCTTGTCAAATTTTCTTCCTTTCAAAGCATAAACTTTCTTCACAGCATCCTCATTAAAAATATTAGCGCCTAGTCCATAAACAGTTTCAGTAGGATAAACAATAACTCCACCTTCTCGCAAAACTTTGATTGCTTCGTATAATTTATCCATTATCCAAAATATTCACTCAGCTTCCCTTGCTTCTTCCCCATCAATTCATCTTCTCCATAGCCAAGCGCCTCCATCACTCTTGAAACAGCAGGAATAATCTGGTGCTCAATATAATATTTTTTGTCATAAGTCTTGATATTAAATCCTTCAACTGGCTTGGCCCTGTCAGAAACCTTGCCCCCGCCTTCAGAAATAACATACCCAATAGTTGATCCAGTCTTAATATCCTCACCATTTCTTTTCAAAATCTTTGCAACTGCAACATGTGGAGCAGTTACCAAATATTTATCTAGCGGTCTTGACAAATCAGTATAAACAGCCAAATCCTCAATTGTAACATCTCCCTCAGTAATTCTCTTAACAGCATTCCGCACAACTGTAAATGCTTTCTCAACATCTCCATCTTTCAAAAGTGTTTCAATTGTTTTCTTTTGCGTTTCCTTTGCAATTGGCGACCAATCTCGTCTCACAAACTCCAAACCCTTGATTTTCAGCTCATCTTTGTCATTTATCATTGCATACCGTTTCTTAGCAACAAAAACTCCGCGTTTGAAAAGATCTTCAAACTCAAGTTCCATAACTCCAGGCAGTTCACCATTCACTCTTTTCTGGAATTTCTCTCCAATTTCTCTAATTTTAGGACTTTCATCTTTTGTTGTAATAAAAATAGAATCAGTATCTCCGTAAATTGGTTTCAAATCAAATTCTTTCTCTGCAATATCAACAATTTTTTTAATATATTCTCGTCCAAGCGCAGTAACAGAACTTGCACCATCTCTTGTATACCAACGAGAACCACGATAAGCCAAATAACCATAAGCAGAATTTGCCAAAATCTTCAAAGCATACTGAGTATTATTCAATCTAACATATTCCTCAGAACCTTTTTTCTGTTTTGCCAACTCTTTCTTAATCTCAACTCTCTTTTCAAGAATATTTTTCAAAACCATTGGCATGAGCCCCTGTCTTTTCTCGCAGAACCAGTGTCCGCCAGCAACTACCTTTGCTTTTCCTTTGCAACAATCACAATCAATTGTGCTCTGATCAATATTATGGGAAATAATAATTGTTGGATACAGTGACCTGAAATCGAAAAGTGCAACATTTTCATGCATTCCCTTCTCTGGTTCCAGCACAAACGCCCCTTCAAATGCCTCAAACTTTGCTCTTGCCTCTTTTTCCTCATCCATTGGCCTGTTTGGGATCAACTCATTCCGCTTAATTGCATTCCACATCAAATATGCTTCAACAAGTTGCCCGTAAGTTGTTCTGCTAGCATCAAATAATGGCACCCTAACCAATTTCGCAATTTCATATTCTCTTGGCATAAAAATATCTGACAATTTCTTTGTAACAATAGCGTCAGTCATTGAATATTCATAAAACTCATTTAGTTTTTTCTTGTCACCTTTCCAATATTTATCAATCTCGCGCCAATCCATGTCTTTTTTCCCTTCTTCCTCTTTCAAAAAGTGCCCAGCAACGCTTTTCAAAGTCCGTTTATTCACTTGACCAAGTGCTCCCCTTAAAATAATATTCACATAATGGTAAAGATCAATATGCTCTCGCCCAGTTACTCCAGCTGAATGATATCGCCCCTTACTTTTCTGATTAATTCCCCTTTCATCTCTACCTAATTTGATTTTGTGCTTCAATATCTTCGCTCTAGTTGAAAGGTACGGCATATCAAAATTATCTGAGTTGTATGCAGTAATAATATCAATATCTTCTTTTTCCAAAAACTTTTCAAATTCTTCCAGAATTCCTTTCTCATCTTTAACAACTTTCACAAAATCAGGCCCTTCTTTTGTTGAGAAAACCTTCTCCACTCCATCACTTGCAACACTCAGCATTATCATTGGATCATCTTCTGGCTGCGGAAGTCCTTTTGGCGAATATGCTTCAATATCAAAACTTGCAACATTCATTTTAGGAATTTCACCCTCAACTGCTTCTGGTTTTCCTTCCATATCAATTGCCATATCAACTTTCAAAGGACTTTCAAAAGGAGTGCCTTTCACTTTAACCAAAGTCATTGGCTCTAAATCATTATCCAAAATATAACGTCTTCCAAATAAAATATCTGCTTCAAAATAATTCTTAACACCATCAATTCTTTTCACACCCTCTCTTGCTTCCCTCACTTGAGTTGGATTCTTGGTGTAAACTTTAGCTAATTCAATTTCTTTTGTTTTGTAAATTTTCTTTACTTTCTCAACTTTCACAATTTCATAGTCAGATGTTTTCTTCTCAAGCAATTTCTTCTTAACATCTTCAAACTTCCCATCCAACATTGCATAAAAGTACGGTTCAAAATTCTTGTCAGTAACTAGGATACTTTTCCCCTGCTTAGTGCGGCCAAACATTCGAATAATTGCTTTTCCATCTACAAGTTCATAGTCAATATCCAGCAAGCAGAAAGTGTGTTCTGTCATTTCACAACCCTTTAGCTTTCTTTACAGTTTCATATAACTCTTTCGCCTTTCCTTTCTCAAAATGTTTTCTAACTGGAGCTAAAATCTTATCCATAACTTCAGAAGTTGCATTTTTCAAATCCATTGGGTGCAGTTTTCCACCAGAATATAGTTTCTCCAACTCTTCATAATCGTGAATTTCCAAATCTCCACCGAACTTTGCAGGTCTCTTAATTGTATAACCATCAACTTTCCTGAAAATAATGTATCTCCACATCTCCAAAATAGGATTTCCTTCAACAACTTTCTCTGGGCAATGTGCTTTATTCAATTTCTCCTGAATTTCTTTCTTGGAATCGTGAATAAACACGCAGCTGCTTGGTTTTGACTTACTCATCTTAGCATCTGCTCCTGGTTCTGTATCTTCTTGTCCCATCCTTCCAGCATCTACTCCTTGCAATCCTGCAAGCAAATGATGATGTAAAAGAACAGGCTTCGGTAGTTTCATCTTTTTTGCCATTTCCCTGCTAAGCACTGTCACTTTCCTCTGGTCCATTCCTAGCTGCAAAATATCAATTTTCATGTGGAATGGGTCATACGCCTGCATGAACGGATAAAGTACTTGAGATGTGAGCATATCTTCTCCTGCTTCTCTTCCCATAATCGGGGCAGTTCTCATTGCGCGTTTGAGTGAAGTTTTTATTGCAAATCTCATCACCCCTTCCCAATATCCTTCTGAGTTAACTAAATCAGATGCCCAAACCATTTTCACTTTCTTTGTGTCAACTCCACACGCTTTCCAACCTTCTATTAGGTATTCTCCAGCAGTTTTTATCATGTCCATATTTCCATCAAATTTATTATTCAGTGCTGCGTGCCAATCTGCTATAAAAAGTGTAAATCCAACCCCAGCTTTCAATAAATCATTAATTTTCTCAGCTCGCATAAGCCCAGATGCCAAATGCAATAATCCACTTGGCTCAAAACCATCATAAGCCATTGGCGCAGTCTTTGTTTCTAATAATCCTTTCAAATCCTCATTAGTAATAACTTCTTCAATTGGTTCTCTTGTAATAAGCTCAATGCGCTTTTCTAAATCCATAACTAAACAAAGAAGCGTGGGTTAATAATGTTTACTATCTGTCTCCTCTGCAACTTTTTTACCAACAACTGCAACTTTTCCTTCCACTTCGTAATCCTTTAAAACTCTTCAACCACTGTCTCCATATGGATGCTGGAATAGTTGGCTACGGTAGTTACGTGCCTGCGTACAGAATTAAAGTTGAAGAAATTGCAAAAGTATGGGGCCAGAACGCAGAAGCACTGAAAAAAGGTCTTATGATTTCTGAAAAGTCTGTTCCTGCACCTGACGAAGATGCTGCTACAATCGCTGTAGAAGCAGGGCGAAACGCTATGAAGCGAGCAAGAATTTCTCCAGCAAAACTTGGTGCAATCTATGTTGGTTCTGAATCTCACCCATATGCTGTCAAACCAACAGCAACTATTCTCGCAGAAGCTCTGGAAGCAACACCAAACCTAACAGCAGCTGACTTCGAGTTCGCTTGCAAGGCTGGAACTGCTGCAATGCAGGCAATTTTCGGGCTTGTCAAGTCAGAAATGATTAATTACGGCCTAGCAGCTGGCTCAGACACATCTCAGGGTGCTCCTGGAAGTACTTTGGAGTACACTGCTGCAGCTGGTGGGGCAGCTTTTGTAATCGGACGCGAAAATCTTCTCGCAAAACTTGAACACACACTTTCTTTCACAACAGACACACCAGATTTCTGGCGCAGAGAAAATCAAACATATCCACAACACGGCGGCAGATTCACTGGCGAGCCAGCATATTTCAAACACATCATCTCCTGCACTAAAAACATTCTTGAAAAATCTGGTTTAGAGCCAATTGACTTTAATTATTTCATCCCACATCAACCAAATGGCAAATTTCCAAGACAAGCTGCAAAACGACTTGGCTTTACTGAAGAACAACTAGTGCCTGGCCTACTTTCACCACAAATTGGAAACACATATTCTGGTGCAACTCCACTTGCACTAGCTGCAGTTCTTGACAATGCACTACCTGGCGAAAAAATCCTTCTCACATCCTACGGTTCTGGAGCTGGATCTGACTCATTTATTTTCACAGTCACTGACAAAATAACAGAAGCACAAGAATTAGCTCCAAAAACTTCTCATTTCATTAACAAGCGCCGCTATATTGAATATGGTATGTATGCAAAATACAGGGGGAAAATTAAAACAGAATGATTTGTGAAATTGGTTCAGGGGCACCGGGGCGCCGGGGCCCAGGGGCTCAGACAAAAGGGGGTTGTATATCTTGAGCCAACAAGTCGCAATAATCGGAATCGGAATTACCAAATTCGGTGAACTTTGGAATGAATCATTCCGTTCTTTATTTGTAAAATCTGGTGCACAAGCAATCCAAGATGCAGGAATTAGTTCAAATGACATTGACGCACTTTTTGGCGGAAACATGAGCGGCGGACAATTCATTGAACAAGAACACTTAGCCTCATTAGCAATGGATCACACCGGAATGATCCCAAAACCTGCAATGCGAATAGAAGCTGCATGCGCTTCAGGCGGAATGGCCATCGCCGCCGCTTACATGGGAATAAAGTCAGGAAAATACGACATAGTTGCTGCTGGTGGTGTTGAAAAAATGACTGATGTGATGACAAACCGGACAACAGATGCATTATCTTCAGCTGCAGACCGCGAATGGGAAGCATTCCAAGGTGCAACTTTCCCTGGACTTTATGCAATGATAGCAAGAAGGCACATGTACGAACACGGAACAACAGAAGAACAGCTTGCACAAGTTGCTGTAAAAAACCATTACAATGGCGCTCGCAATCCAAAAGCACAGTTCCAACGAGAAATAACAATTGACCAAGTAATGAACTCATCAAAAATCGCAGACCCAATCAAACTTTTGGATTGCTCACCAATTAGCGACGGTGCTTCAGTTGTAATTATGGCAAATGCAGAAAAAGCAAAAGAATTATGTGAAGAACCAATCTGGCTCGCTGGAACTGGTCAAGCTACTGGTTCAATTGCTCTCCACAATCGAAAAGATATTTGCACTATCGGGGCAACAGTACATGCAGCAAAACAAGCATATGAAATGGCTGGAATCGCTCCAAAACAGATAAGCTGCGCTGAAGTACACGACTGCTTTACAATTGCTGAAATTTGCGCAATTGAAGACCTCGGCTTCTGTGAAAAAGGCCAAGGTGGCAAATTTGTTGAAGAAAATAATACCGTACTCAATGGTTCAATTCCAATTAACACTTCAGGTGGATTAAAATCAAAAGGTCATCCTGTTGGAGCAACTGGTGTAGCTCAAGCAGTTGAAGCAGTTCTTCAATTACGCGGAAAAGCTGGAAAGCGGCAAATTTCTGATCCTGACTATGTTCTTACTCATAATGTTGGCGGTAGTGGGGGTACTGCATCTGTTCATATTTTCTCACGATGAATGTTCCAAGATTCTGGAGAGAGATCCCGCAACGCTACAATTTGATTGCAAACAAGTGCAAATCATGCGATTGGATTAATTTTCCACCTCGTTCACTCTGCAAAAAGTGCAGTGAGCACGTGTTTGACAGGTTTGACTTGAGCGGCCAAGGCCAAATAGTAACTTTCACAACAATCAGGGCAGCGCCTCCTGGTTTTGAAAACCTTGCACCATATGTTGTTGCAATAATTAGATTGGACGAAGGTCCGCGAATAACTGCTCAATTAGTGGATTGCAATCCAGAAGATGTTGCAATAAAGAAAAGAGTCAGTGTTTGCTTCCGCAAATTAGCTGAAGATGGAAAAGCTGGAGCAATTTCGTACGGGTACAAATTTAAACTAGTAGACTAAACCGCTACAATACCACTCAGAAAAATGAAAACTTCAAGAGTTTCAAAATTTTACGAACGCTCACCTGAAGAGCGACTTAATTTTATTAAAGAATTTGCTGAATTAACTGATGCAGAAGCAGAAACACTGAAAAATTTTCCTAGTGTAACTGATTTTTCAGAAAAATTAATTGAAAATGTTATTGGAAATTTCTCACTACCAATCGGGGTAGCTGTAAATTTCCTAATAAATAACAAAGATTACATTATTCCAATGGTTCTTGAAGAACCTTCAGTAGTTGCAGCTGCATCAAACTCTGCAAAACTTGCTCGCGAATGTGGTGGATTCAAAACTTCAGCAGATGATTCAATAATGATTGGGCAAATACATTTATTCGGGGCGCCGGGGCTCAGGGGCTCAGGGGCTCAGAACGAAAATAACAAATCTTCTCCTACTGCCCACTGCCCACTACCCACTACCCTGAACCAGGAGCAAGAGAACGTAGTGCAACACATTCTAAATATGAAGCAGGAACTTCTCACAATAGCAAATTCAAAAAACCCAACACTCATTAACTTAGGTGGCGGTGCAAAAGATCTCTCTGTTGATATTTTACCTGTGGATCCGGGGCGCCGGGGCGCCGTAGAGGCGCCTGAAAATAACGAATCCTCACCTACAACCCACTGCCCACTGCCCACTGCCCAAATCATCAGAATCCACCTATACGTAGACTGCAAAGATGCAATGGGTGCCAACATAGTCAATACAATGGTTGAAGCAATTGCTCCAAAACTGGAAGAACTTGGTGGAAAAGCCGTTCTAAAGATAGTTTCCAACTTAGCAGACCGCCGATTAGCAAGAGCAGAGTGTGTTTTCAAAAAAGAACTCCTCAGTGAACAAACAATCAACCTCATCATCAAAGCAAATCAAGTTGCAGAAGTAGATCCATACCGCGCAGCAACTCACAACAAGGGAATAATGAATGCAATTTCAGCAATCTGCATAGCAACTGGCAATGACTGGCGAGCAGTAGAAGCAGGAGCGCATGCCTATGCTAGTGTTTCAGGGGGCGCAGGTGCGCCGGGGCGGCGTGGAGGCGAAGTCCACACTCTACACTCTACAATCCACACTCCATCCTACAAACCATTAACTCACTACGAACTAACAGGAAACAATGACTTAAAGGCCTCTATTGAATTACCACTAGCAGTCGCCACAGTCGGCGGTTCAACAAAACACCCACAAGCTCAAGTAAATCTCAAAATCTTGGGTGTAAAATCAGCTCAAGAACTTGCTCAAGTAATGGCAGCAGCAGGCCTTGCACAAAACTTCGCTGCATTAAAAGCAATTACAACTGAAGGAATCCAAAAAGGGCATATGAAATTGCATGAGCGGAAAAAGTAATTATTATATTTTCTGTGCAACAATATACCACGCATAAATTTCTCCTTTCATTTCTTCTATATTATCATCTGTTGCTTTGTTTCCTATCAGTTTGAAAATACGCTTAGTAACTCTTTTGTCATCAATCTTTAAAGGTTCTTCATAAATTTTTTTAAAATTACTCATTATAAGGTTCTTGCCAATCTCTTCTTTTGTGTAGTAAGAACCCCCCTTGGCGTACACATCTCCTCTTTTTGCACCAGCTTTTTTCTTGAAAACTCCAACAAAAATTGACCCCCCTGCTTTTTTCTCTATTATTCTTTTCTTATCTAACTTTTTTCTTGTTTTCCTATCTTCCAACTCTAACGCACGATTAATAGCTTCTGCTGAATACACGGCCAAAATAAGTCGGCCACCTGGCTTGAGAACAAAATTCATTTTCTTAAGAATGTATAATAGGTCTTTCGGATTTCTTGTTTCATGCATAACTTTCTCACAAAAAACTATATCTGCTCCTACAGCTTCTGTTGGAATTTCACTCCTTTTATCCATCACCTCTACATGGTGCAGGAAGAGTTTTGTTTTACTCCCCCTATCTTTGAAATTTTTAATATCGTTCAAACTTCCATTAATACCATGATACTCTCCATTATAACTCAATCTCAATCTAAGTGCAAAATAATTATCTCCTGTTCCGCAGTGAAAATCAGTAATCTTCTCTGCATTTTCTACTCCTGCTCTTTTTATTATTTTTATAAAGTCTTCTCGTTTTTCCCTGTCTTCCTTTTCCTGTTTACTTAGATCCTCTTCTGCTTCTTCAAGGATTTTAATAATTTCTCCAGTTGTTCGTACTTCTCTCAAGTGTTTAATCGCTATTGCTCTTGCAGAAGTTGTTCTCACTTCCCTTTTATCCATTCCTAAAATTATTTTTTTCCATTTGTCATTTGACAAATTTATTTTCTTCAATTTGATTGCTATTTCTGGAGCAATTTCTATCACATCAATATATTTTAGTTTAAACGCCCCTTTCAATTTAGCCATACAAATTAGTTAGTTGTTTTAACTTATATTCTTTAACCTAACAACAAAATAACAACAACACCCAAAAACATCAATCCAGCTCCAACCAAATGCTCAGCAACATGATCTTCTTTATATATCAAATATGCCAGCACAGTTGAAATAATAATACTCGTCCTCTTAATAGAAATCATATACACTGCTTCCACCATACTAATGGCAATAATATGAAAAATCAGTGTTCCAGCTAACAACGCCCCAAGCACAATCAACCAAAACGGTTTTTTGAAAATCTTCTTGATATTGTTTGATTTTTTAAGTGCAATCGGCACCAACATCAATGCTATAAGTGGTGCATAAAATCCAGCAAAAAACATTGTGCTTGTATGCAATATCAATTTCTTCCCAAGAACAGCAGTTACAGAATAAATAAGGGCAATCCCTAGAAACAAAACCGACCCTTTCTCATGAAAAATCGCCTTAAACGGAGCAAACAAACCCTTCCTCCAACTCCTAATATTCAAAACATAAGCTCCTGAAACAACAAACAGGATTCCGCCAGCTCCTAGAAGTGTTGGAACCTCTCCTAATATCAAAAACCCAGTTAAAATCAGAAACACTGGACTAAATGAAAGGAAAGGTACAGTTAGCGCAATTGGTGAACTCTGTATCCCCTTCAGATATAATATAATTGCAATAATATCAAGTGGTGCGAGAATCAATAGTGTTTTCCAAAAAACAGGTCCTAGCGGAGGAATTGTAATAAAAAACAATATTGGGACTAGGAATGGGAGAGCAAATAAATTCTTCCCCAATGCAACTATATACAAATCATCTGTCTTCAGCAATTTCTTAGCAAGAATATCTGAAAGCCCAGTAAATAGTGCAGCTCCGAGCGCAAACACCAACCAGATCATATCAAACCTCGATACAATATTATTATCGCAGCCATATTAAAAACAAAAACATCAAAAATTAATTCATCAACATAAACTGGATACATCAAATGCCGAATCTCCAGAATATACGGTTTTATGCTTCTATAAAATTTCCTACTTGCTAACCAATCTGCAGACAAGTGGCTGTAATATCCAGCATAAACTGATATTGCAATTAATGGATTGTAAAACGCAAGCGGCAGTATCAAAATTGTCAAAATAATTAACCCTTTCCACCCATGCACGAACTTGCTTCTGTAAACTGGATCTTTCAAATGCTTCTTGTATTTGTCATTAAAACAGCGTTTCCACATTCCAGCTGGTGAAAAATCTCCAGTTGAAAACATATGACAAATAAAATGATCAATATCAACCAACACAGCAGCAACTCCAGCAATAAATATGTAAAACAATGAAAAGTCCTGCACAAAAATCGAAGCCACAGCTCCAGCAAATATTCCAAACAGGAAGTGAGACCTCGGCATCATCAGGATTCCTTTATCTCTCTTATTATATAAATCTAAAACTGTTCCTCAATTAGCTCTTTTTCCATTATCCGCTCGCAATAAGCGCACCTCAGTGTCAGTGGATCCTCATTTTCAACAATAAACCTTGCAACAATTGGCTCTTTTCCATTTGTTACACATTTTGGATTCATACATTTCAGTACGCCTGCTAGCTCTTTTGCTGGAGAAACATGGTGCTTTTCCTTAACAGTATAATCTTCAATAATATTGATCGTAGCTTTATTTGCAATCAGTCCAAGCTTGTCAGTTTCCTCTTTTTTCAAAACACGACCTTCAACTTTTACAATATCTTTTTTCCCTTTTTTGCTCGCAACATTCATTGCAACTGCCACGGTACTTTCCCAATTACTTCCAATTCCCAAAATCTTCAAAACAGTTGGCGCACTTCCTGCTGGCAAATGGTCAATAACTGTCCCGCTCTTGATTTTATCAATCTTCAATAATTTTTCTTCTGTGTTCATGGTTCCACCCCCAGTACTCCAGCAATTAATGCCATTCGTGTAGGAACTCCATTGTATGTTTGCTGGAAATAAATTGCATGGTCTGTTGCATCAACTTCAGGTGCAATTTCATCAACTCTTGGCAATGGATGCATTATTCTCAAATCTTTCTTTGCTTTTTTCAGCAATTCAAGATCGACTTTGAAAACACCTTTGACTTTTTCATATTCCTCAGGTGCTGGGAACCGTTCCCTTTGAATCCGTGTAACGTACAATATGTCAACATCTCCAACAACATCGTCAAGTCGTGTCTTTTCTTCAATATTCACACCAAAATCGCGTTTTAGAGTAGAAGTGAAGTCCTTTGTCATTTGCAGTCCCTCTGGACTTGCAAAAACCATGTCTGCGCCCATCAAAGCAAGTGCATAAGACAGGGAATGCGCTGTTCTGCTGTATTTCAAATCACCAGTCAGTGCAACTTTTAATCCTTCAATCTTGCCTTTTTCTTTTTTAATTGTATACAAGTCAAGCAATGTCTGGGTTGGATGTGCATGAGCACCATCTCCACCATTAATAATTGGGGCTTCAGAAAAATCAGCTGCAAGTTGAGCCGAACCCTCAATCGGGTGCCTCATTGCAATCACATCACAATACTGATCTACAGTCCTAATTGTGTCTGCAAGTGTCTCGCCTTTTTTAACTGAAGTATTTGTTGCTTCTGAAAAACCAATAACGCCACCACCAAGTCTATTCATTGCACTTTCAAAACTCAATCGTGTCCTTGTACTTGGTTCAAAAAACAATGTTGCAAGCACCTTTCCTTTCAAAAGATCTGCTTTACCTTGATCTAGTAAATCCTGCATTTTACCAGCACTTACAAGAACTTCTTCTATCTCAGTCTTACTCAGACTGCTAATGTTTATGATGTCTCTGCCTTTCAAATTCATTCTTCCATCCCCTCAGAATTAGAAATAATAAATGTCCTATTTACTATATATGCTTTGGGATTATTTGTTAATTTCTCCTCAGACGAGATTCAGTTTCTCTGGCTCCTTGTTGTCTTTAGTTTCTGTTCCATCTTTCTGAATCATGTATCCAATCCCAAGTGCCAGAATTCCAGTAGCTAATGCTAGTGGTCCGCCAATAATGTCTCCAGCACTGAAACTTGCATAAGACAGTGCAAATGCACCAACTGCGTAAACTACCAGAAACTTAAAGTCAAAACCTTTTTCTTTTTTCTGGGACATCTTGTAGAACTGAATCAGCCATCCAAGAGTTATTAATCCAAACCCGAGCAAAGTTAATGTACTCATATCAACAATTTAGTGTTTGAGGAGAGTTTTAAGGTTATCCTTCACATTTAAATATCACTTATTCTGTATAAAGAGCCGTGGGAATCAAACTTGAACTTACTAGAACGAATATTCGCAAGCTAATTGTTATTCCGCTCGCACTTCTAGCAATTGCAATTTTCTTTATTGGATATTCTTATGTACAAGACGGCACACTTCTAAAGCGAGGAATTGATTTAGAAGGCGGAACTCAAATCACTGTCCACCACTCAGAATCAATAGACAGAGACACAATTAAATCTTCATTAGCTTCTGCAATCGGCACTGACGACATTGACATTGTCACAACAACTAATCCAGCAACCCGCGTTCAAGAAACAGTAATCATCTCAGTTGGCGGAGAGCATGCTGAAGCACAAATCACTGGTGCAATAGAAACTTCTCTTGCAATCACTCTAACTCCCCAAACTTACTCAATTCGCGTACTTGGTCCAGCACTTGCATCCTCATTCTGGAGCCAGGCAAAATGGGCATTCATGTTCGCATTCCTCTTTATGGCAGCAGTTGTTGCATTCTACTTCAGAAAACCACTACCATCAATTGCAATTCTCATCTCAGCAACCTACGATCTTATCATGATTTTCGGATTCATGGCAATGACTGGAATGCACTTATCACTTTCAACAATTGCAGCAGTTCTCATGATTATTGGTTACAGTGTTGACACAAACATCTTACTCACCAACAAAATCATTAGGGAAAGAGATGGC
Organism: Candidatus Undinarchaeota archaeon; assembly: GCA_964636545.1. Lineage (GTDB taxonomy): Archaea > Undinarchaeota > Undinarchaeia > Undinarchaeales > UBA543 > UBA543. The sequence goes on along the minus strand of CAZWSR010000001.1, from coordinate 150,423 downwards.
GAACTATTTGAAAGAATAAACCGCGGCCTAAAAACCGGATTAACAATGAGTGCATCAACAATTTCAGTACTTCTAGCACTCTTACTTGTCGGTGGAGCATATTCAATTGTTCTCAGACAAATCGCAACCATCCTACTTGTTGGCCTCCTTGCTGACATTCCAAACACATGGTTGTTGAATGCTAACATACTAACATGGCGTCAAGAATAAAACGTATCATTAAGAATCCTCGCGTATTGGTTCTTCTAATCTTTTTATTCTTAGCAATTTTCTCAATTCCAAGTTTCAAACCAGATGGAGTAGCAGTAGCATACGTTGCTCACGATTCTCCATTTTTTGAGCAAGTTCAGCCAGGCGAAATGATTAATTCAGTTAACAATGTTCCAGTTGTAACTCTTGAAGAATATGCTAAAGAAATTTCCACACTCGCCCCTGGACAAAACATCACACTTGATATTGAAAGCAGAATTTACTCAGCAACACTCACAGAAGATCCAAAAAACCCATCTGTTGCATACAGTGGAATCAATGTAATGCTTACAAAGAACACTAAACTTGAACTTGGCCTTGATCTACAAGGTGGAGCACGAGTTGTCTTAAGGCCAGTTCCAGCAAACGAGAGTGCACCAGTTGATGATGAGCTAATTGACACAACAACTAGTGTTTTAATGGCACGAATGAATGCTTACGGCTTGAAAAACGTTGTTGTGCGTACAATTACTGACGTTAATGGCCTAACTTACATTGAAGTTGAAATGGCAGGGGAAGGTTCAGAACAAGTTGTTGATATTGTCAAAAGTGTTGGATTATTTGAACTCAAAGCTCTAAACAAGACAATCATCACTGGAGAATACATTGTTCCGCCAATTGGCGAACCACAAAGAGATTCCCGTTCTGGCTTGTGGCAAGTTGCATTTGCAATCAACAACAAAGGTGCAGCTAAACTTCGTGAAGATTATGTTGCCAGCACACCAGAGATTCCATCAGTCTGCGCATCTGACGATGACTGCAATGCTTCTTTCGCTTGTTCAACTGGAATTGGGACTGGAATGTGCCTTCCAAAAATTGAAATGTTCTTGGACAACACACTCCAATACTCAGCGCCTCCTGCTCAAGCACTTTACCAGACCTGGAAATATGGCGAAGATTCCAAAAACCTTCTTGTTCAAACTGGCCAAGCTGAAGACGCACAAAAAGTTAAGATTGTTCTGGAAGCTGGACGATTACCAAAAGATGTGAAAGAATTGCGTGTTTTCTCACAAGATTATGTTGACCCAAAACTTGGAAAAGGATTTATTCGGGGCGCACTTTACGCAGGACTAGCAGCAATATTTGCGGTCTTCCTTGTTGTTTTAATTCGCTACCGAAAAATGAAAGTTGTTCTTCCAATTATCTTTGTTGATGTTGCTGAATTAGTAATCATAATCGGTTTTGCTGCAATGATAAAATGGTCAATTGACTTACCAGCAATAGCAGGTATGATAGCGGTTCTTGGAACAGCAGTCGATCAACAGATTGTGATTACTGACCAGATTCTATCTGGTGGATCTCAGTCATACAGCCTGAAGAAAAGTGTCAAAACAGCCTTCAAGATTGTAGTGATTGCTGCTTCAACAACAATTGCTGCAATGCTACCGCTTGCTTATCCTGGTTTCACTGGATTATACGCACTCCGTGGATTCGCAATTGTGACAATACTTGGTGTGCTTGTTGGACTTTTGATAACCAGGCCTGCTTTCGCAAGGATGGCAGAGATGCTTCTTGGTGAAGAATGAGCAAACCTTCAAAAAGTAAGAGTTTTTTTAGTTCTCAAGAAATTGAAGACCGCTTGCAAGATTATTTTACTACTAAGTCTTCTTCTGGTTCAATTGAATACAATGTTAAGCGGTTCAAAAACAAAAAAATAATGGCGTTTCTTTTTCAAGAAGCTGCATTTATTGGTGAACAAGCGACTAGAACAAGAAAAAGTAGGCGGGTAATATTCAGACATGATGTTTTTCAAGGCATTCTTTTTGGAATCTTTAGTAACCCTCAGAACCTTAGTGAATTTCGAAAAGATTGGTGTTTATTATTTTTGAAATTAGCAATTGAAAAATTGAACAGGAAAGGATTTAAAATAAAACCCCTCCATTCATTTTGTGATCATGGTAAGGAAGTTATAAAGAAAATAAAGAAAAGTGAACTTTTCACTGGCCCATTCCACGCGGAGCTACCAAAATGACTAAACTAACCAAAACTCAAGGCGATTTTCTCCTCAAACTTGCAAGAGACACAATCACTTCTCATCTTTTAGGCAAATCAAAAATAAAACCAGCAGCATCCCACCCAATTCTCAATGAGAATCGCGGAGTTTTTGTAACTCTCAACACTTCCAATGGAGACTTACGTGGATGCATTGGCCACTCAGATCCAATCAAACCACTAATTAACGCTGTAATGGATTGCGCAGTTCATGCAGCAACACAAGACCCACGCTTCCCACCAATAACAAAAGAAGAACTCTCCTCCACGAAAATCGAAATAACTGTTCTCACTCAACCAAAACTCATTGAAGTAAAACACGAAGCATCCTACACTCATGAAATAACAATTGGAAAAGATGGATTAATTGTTGAACAGGGTACGAACAAAGGCCTCCTTCTTCCGCAAGTTGCCTGGGATTTGCACTGGGATGAGAAAAAATTCCTTGAGCAAACCTGCATTAAAGCTGGCTTGCCTGCTACTGCTTATAAGGATTTGGAAAAGACAAAAGTATACAAGTTTCAGGGACAAATCTTCAAGGAAGCATAATCTATTTAACCTATTAGCGCAATCCAACATTTGTGGGGTTTACTTAATGGCAGATGCGCTTGATTTAATTGCAGTGGGGAATGTTTCTGTAGATACTATTAAAATTGACGGTACTGGACAGCGGACTGTTCCTGGTGGATCAGCAGCTGCAGTTCTCACATCAGCTTCTTCTTACGGCGCTTCAACTGGCGTAGTCACCAGAATTGGAAAGGACTACAAACAAAACTGGATAAATGAACTTGACGAGCGTGGAATTGACTTAACTGGTGTATCAACTCAAAAAACATCCTGCAGATTTGAACTAAATTATGACAAAACCGGAAAGCTGACCAAGTTCAGTGAAATTTTCACAGTTGATGATGCTCTTGCAAAAAAAGACTTTCCAAACACATACAAAAATGCAAGGCACATCCATTTGTCTGCTTCTCACCCTCGCCACCAAGTCAAATTCCTACAGTTCCCAAATCCTGGTTCAACAATTTCTCTCACACTCTGGCCAACATACGAGTCAGAATATGACCAAGAGTTCGCAAAACTCCTCAAAAATGTCGATGTTCTTTTCTGCAACAATCACGAAGTCAAACTTCTTTCAAATAAAGAAAATGTTTACGATGGTGTAAAAGAAATCGCCAAACTCGGTCCCAAGATAGTGGTTTTGACAAAGGGTGCAAAAGGTTCTGCAATGCACCACGACGACCATTTCCATTTGTATCCAAGTCTACGCTCTTCAAAAATAGATGCAACTGGGTGCGGTGATGCTTTTGCTGGTGGCTTCCTTGCAGAGTACCTCAAATCCGGAGATGCTGAAAAAGCTGGATGGGTTGGAGCTGCAATGGCTTCATTTACACTTTCTAAAATGGGTTCTTGGTTTCCTCGCGAAATAACTCAGAGGCAAATTGAGGAGCGAATAGAGCGAGCTAAGAAATATTCTGAGAAAAATGTAAAGAAAGGAACTTTGCTGGACTTTTTCTAATGACAAAACTACTGGTTTTCACTGTTGGAATTCCATTAATTGTACTTGGTGTTGTGTATTATCTTTATCCTGAAAAAATGTTCCACACTGATCGCAAAATTATTCGCAGAAGAGCAACTGGCGAAAAGCCAGAAATGAATGCAGAGTGGATAGAAACTGCAAAAAAGAAAGGAATGGTTTTTGTTGGTGTTGGTTTGCTTATTGCTGTTTTCTTTTGGTTTGTTTGATAATTAATTTTCTAAAATAATTTCAATTCGTTCTTTCCCAGCACCAGTGTTCTTCCTTTTCAATCTAATTTTCCCAATTTCTCCAGTTCGCTTGACATGGGTTCCGCCACAAGGCATTTTCCACTCAAGAAGTTCCCACCATCGCCTTCCTTCTTTTTCAGTATCATCATAGACCTTCACTTCAGCATCCTGCGCAATAATTTCATCAAGCTTCTCCTGAATTTTTTCAAAATATTCTGAAATTGGTGTTTCCATTTCATAATCAATCCGTGATTTCTCAACAGAAACATTTGAACCAACAAGTTTAGTCTGTCCACTCATTTCTTTGAAAATATAATAAACAATATGTGCTGCAGTGTGTAGTTTCATTATTTTGTATCTGTTTTCCCAATCCAATTCAACTTTAACAGTGTCTCCTTCCTTGAAATCTGGTTCATTCTCCAAACCATAAACAATATCGTCACCACTGACCACAGCTTCCAGAACTGGATTTCCACCAATAGTTCCCTTGTCGCTTGCTTGTCCGCCTGAAAACCCAAAAAGCACGGACTTGTCTAAAATAACATCTTTAAAATTCACACTCTTAACAATAGTATCACATTCTTTCAAATAAGCATCTTGCCAAAACAGTTTTTCCATAATAAATCATCTCCAATCTGCTTAATAAGTTTTAGGCAACATAATTCATCAGCAAAAATAACAAATCTCCAAAATAAATACTTAGCAAAATCGCAATCGGAAACACTGGAATCATTGGTATTCCCCATTTCACAATAATTTTCTTTGGCAGTTTACCTTTTTTAGCAAGAGTCCTGCATTTAGCTAATGTTTCCAAAGTAAATCCATTAGGGTCCTCTGTATCTTGAAGAACTCTCCCACCAGATTTAACTTCTTTCACAGGCACATCAAATTCAACAACATCTTTCCAAGTTCTTTCCCGAACCAAACAATTCTTTTCAACACTTTTCATATATCTCATCAACAGCCAAAGCGGTGGCAGAAGCGCTATCATACTGAAAACGCGATCAAATAAAATCCCAACACAACTTATTGCAAAAACAATCAATATAATTTTCATTTCATGATTTTTCATACTCTTTCTCATGTCTTTGAACACCTTCTTGTTTTCATAAGAAATCACAAACCCATAAAGCACAGAATAAATTGCAGCAACTATCAGCAAGTTTGTTAGAAAAGTTATTCCAAATGGCCAAGGTGCAAAATATGTTGGGAAAATTGGACCTAACAAATTTCCAAAACCAATTCCCATTGCAGTTAAAATCTTCATATCAGCGCCGCCCCACTGACTTGTGTAAAACATAACCAATCCCAAAACCAAGAAAGCTCCACCTGTTCCAAGTGCATAAAGCAAATTAGTCAAGTTTCGTGTTAGTGCAAAATCAATAAGCCGAAGTGCAAGCATAACAATCACAAGCGAATAACTCACCCAATTTGGAACTTCCCTAATTTTCCAATCAGTATAACTACCATAAAGTGTTGCAGCAAGTGCGATTATCAGTATTAGTGTTCCAATCATTAGTTGGGTTACCATCTAATTCTTTTTATACTTAATCTACCAACACTTTTTAATGAAAGTTGAAATCTCAACAAACAGGTGGATAAAACTGCCCGCGCACGAAGCAGTGCATAAAGCAGCAGCTCTTGGTTTCAAACACATCCAAATAGGTACCCCTCACTTCTCTGGAGATTTAGATAAAATTGTTGAGCTCAGAAAAAAGCACAAACTCACATATTCTGTTCACGCACCATTCTTCGCTGAAAAAGATTTTATTGCAACTGCGTCATACAAAGATCCAGTAGACCTTGAACACAGTCGTCAAATTTTTTTCAAATCAATTGAGAATGCGAAATATGTTGGTGCAAAAAAGATTGTAATTCATGCGTCAGAACCACATTATCATGAAGGAGTTCCGCAATTAGTTGAATCAATGGATCTTTTTGCAAAAAAAGCAGCTGAACTCGATATAATTGTTTGTATGGAGAACAAGTTCCAGCCATCTGAAGTTGGTTATGCTGAACACGAACTCTGGGGTGTGTTAAAGGAAGTCAGTCATCCAAATATCAAAATGTGTTTTGACACTGCACATGCTGCAGCTGCTACTGGTTCTCTTACTGAAATGCTACACTTCCTCAAAGACATGACACCATTTATTGCTGATGTTCATTTAGTCCCTGTTGACACTTTCAAAAGAACAGATGTACACGAAGCTCCAAAACCAAATGAATATTATTACGAAAACGTTGTCAAAATCCTGAAAGATGCAAAATACAAAGGGGATTTAACTTTTGAAGCTGCTTACGATACTGACGAGAATGTTTTGAAAGGTATGAAATATATTGAAGGATTAATTAAAAAATACAAGTGCTAAACAACTTTCCCGCCCTGGTACCGTCCATCATACTCTTTCCCAGCACCAGACATTTTTGAGAAAATAATCTGCCCAACTCTTGCACCTCTCTGCAATTTAAATGAATGAGCTCCAAAATTCCGTAATCCAAAAGTCAGAGTTCCTTTAAAACCAGGATCAATCAACGCAGTCAACAAACCAACCCCACTCCTCTGCAAAGTGCTCCTGTGCCGCATCCAAGCTGCAATATCATTTGGCATATTAACTTTCTCCACAGTTTCAACTAAAATATACTCTGATGGCTGAACTTCAATCCAATCTTCCGAAATTTCCTCAATCTCAGGCAGTTCTCGCTCATCAACACCCAGTTTCGCACCCGTCTTCATTCTGTAAAACTTTCCAACTCGCAAATCAACTCCAGCACCACCAATATTCTTTTCCTCGTGATTCTCTAACAGTGCTTTCTCATCCACTAGTTTTTTGATTTCAGAATTTGATAATATCATTTTTCCCTCAATAATTCCTTCTCAAACTCAGCAATAAACTTTTCCTCTTTGCCTTCTGGGATATTTCCACCACAAGCAACCATGTGTCCGCCTCCAGTTCCGCCAACTTTTCCAGCAGCAGCTCTCAAAGATGTTGCCAAGTCAATTCCATTCAAAACCAACAACCTTGAACACCTTGCAGAAACTTTAGTTCCAAATTCAGTTCTTGCCATTCCAACCATTGGTTTGTAAGGATCAGTTCCTTCGCTTCCAAGTGTCATACTTGCAATAGTTCCAATAATCTTTGCACTAATCTCCTCTCCTCCATCAAACCACTGAACATGATCATTTGGCCCAACTTGGGTTCCAGATTCTTCAACAACTCGCAAGCTCGTTGCAATACCTTTCCTATGTTTTGCAAGTATTCTCAGCATTTCAGTTCTATACTCTTTTTTGTTCCCTTTTGCAATTTCCAAACCAACTTCTGGTCTATCATTTCGTCCAGTTGCATTCAAACAAGTTGAAAATTCAGAAGCATCCCGAAGTTCAGTTCGTGGATCTTCCTTCTCTAAAGTATACTGCTCTCCAATAACAATTCCGGGGATATGCGCCATCAACTCAGGCGGAACATCTGCCATTGCTCTACGAATCAATTCATCTGCAAGCGCCCGCTTTTCATCTTCATTTAAATCAACTGGCGACCGCCACTTTCCATCTTGCTTAAACGGAATTCCAAGCATTCCAAGCAGTGCAATAGCCCCGTTTTCATTATTTGAAACTCCTGGAACATATGGGTCAGTAAAATATTGAAGTGTTTTGAAAATCGGTCTTGTATGTCTGCCATAAAACAAAATATCCTTTTCAGTTGAAACAATTCCTGCCTCAACTGCATCATCCAAAATCTCTGCATTCATACCTTCCAGCTTCCCCCAGAAATTCTGAATATCGCCAACAGCTCCTACAACTGCCAATTGACTTAAATCAACATTTTCAGAACTCATTTCAATTGCAAAATGATAAGCAACACCAGCTCCACTTATTTCTCTTGATCCATCTTTTCCAATCAAATGCGGATTAATCTGAACTAATTTGTTCCATGTATTCCCAAACGGCATATGGTGATCTAAAATCAAAACATTATCATTTTTGAAATGCGGATTTAAAATATCAAGCTGTCCAGAACCCAAATCTGTGAAAATAGTTAAATCAGCTTTTGGAAGATCTCCAACATTTTCCTTGTGTATTCCCGGAATTGCTTTAATCTCAAACTTTTTCCCTGCTCTTTCAAGTGCTTGAGAAATAATACCGCCTGCAGACAGGCCGTCAGCATCCAAGTGAGTAATAACCTGTATGCTCTTCGCATTTTTAACAAGTCGTGTCGCTTCCCCAAGCTGTTTCTTCATAAACATTTTTGTAAAGTGTAATCTTACTCCTTATTATAATTTTCTTAACTCTCTACAGTTTACTTTTTCCGATTAACAATCGCAACTCCACCAATTGCTAGCATAAACGCGATTATTATTAATTTATACGCGCCTGGGAAGTGTGGTGTTGGAACAAACCATCCACCAACCCAATCCTCTAGAGCATAAACATAAATCAAGTTTGTCAAATAAGCAATAGGTAGAGAAATCATACAAAGCCTAAGGTCTTCAAAAAAAGCCCCAGTTGTCAAAAACAAAGAAAACAAACCAAATGTTATAAACAAAATAGCTGTGTACGTGTATAAAGTCCATAATAAATTCTGATTAAAAACATAATAATAAAACAATGGAGAAGTTGAAATTGCAATAAATGTGGCAACTGCTCCCTTTATTGCAAATGCTGGCTTCCACATTCTGCTACAAATCGGCAAAGCTGCAACATAAACTGCTGCCAGAAGCCCCATTGGTATTCCTCCAAAGTGTATTGCAAGCAGTACCACTATGAATTCTGAGATGTTTATTTCATTCAGGTGTATGTTAATGAATCCTGGAATCTCACTCCACAAAGCAAGAATAAGAACCCAACAAATAAATGAAATTGTATCACTGAAAAATCCAGTTAAAATTCCTAAACCTGCAAGACCGGCGCTAATGTAAAATATTCTATCCCATGAAACAATTCCTTTCTCAGTCACAGTTCTTACTACACTTTCCTGCTTTAACAATTTTTCCCTTTATCAAAACTTTTATTAAATAGAACACCCGCTGTTATTTCAATGACAACTGGATTATTCATTGGCAGATTTCAGCCATTCCATAACGGGCACTTGCATGTCATTAAGCAGATTTTGAAAGAATGTGACAAAATCATAATCGGGATTGGTTCAGCAAACAGCGAAATCACGGAACAAAACCCCCTAACTTCAACTAAAAGAAAAGAATTAATTGAACAAGTACTACAATCTGAAAACATAACAAATTACCGAATTGTTCTCATAAATGATCAAGAAACCCATCAGCTATGGGCTGATGAGGTCAGAAAAAAAGCAAATCCATTTGATACTATGTATGTTTCTGGAGACAATGTCCGACTTGATTTTATCAAGTCCTGCGGGTTTGAAGTAAAAGAAGTTGACTTTCTTGACGGAATTTCTGCTACAAAAATTCGAGAATTAAAAAAGAACGGACAACCTTGGCAACAGTTTGTTCCTCCTATTGTAGCCAAAGATTTTTCTTAAGCAAACTTTTTAAACCTCAACACACTATCGTCTTATGTGGGTTAAAATGGTAAGTTCAAAAATTCCAATTAGAGATGTAATGGTTTCTCCAGTGATTACAATCACTCCAGAGGACACTGTAAATGATGCAGCCAAGACAATGCTTAAAAACGGCATCGGCGGTCTAGTTGTTGTAGACGATCACAAGCCAGTTGGCATTATCACAGAACGTGATTTTGTTGGTTTATTGGCTCATAAAAAAGATCCTGGTGACATACTTGTCAAGCAAGTTATGTCTAAAAAATTAATCACAGTTTCACCTGAAGAAGGATTAATGGATGTTGCAAAACTTATTGTAAAAACTGGCAAGAGGAAACTCCCTGTAATGGACAAGGGAAATCTCATTGGAATCCTAACTGCAGACGATATTGTAAAAGCAGCTCCAGCTGAAATGGAGACGCTCCGCGAACTCACAAACATAAAGAGCGAAGATATCTCATTCCGCGATTCTCCAACAGAAGGAAATTGTGAAACCTGTGGAAATTATGCTGAGAAACTTTTTGAAGTGAACGAAGCCTTTATTTGTGAGAACTGTCGCGAATCAACTGAATAACATGAATACATTCAAAAATCTGAAAAATAAAATCTTGTCTTTTGACTGGAGTCCAAAGTACGAGCGAAAGCGCCGTGATGCGTCCCCAGATGGTTCAATTCTTGCTACAGTCCGCAACACCGCATCAATGCGTAAAGAAGACACAATCAAACATGCTGCAGAAAAAATGCTTTCTCTTCAAACAAGACGAGTTTTTCTAATTGACTCTGTAGGCAGAATTGAAGGAGTTGTCACTTGTAAAGACATTATGAATTTCCTTGGCGGCGGAGAACACTACAACCTCATTAAGGAAAAGCACCAAGGTAATTTAACAGCTGCAATGAATGAGCCAGTTCGCGAAATAATGACTCAGCGCGTAACTGCTCTCAAAAGCTCAAATTCACTCAAGGATGCCCTAGCTCATTTGAAAAAAACAGGGCTTGGCGGAGTTCCTGTTGAGCGTAATGATGTACTTATTGGGATGATTACTGAAAAGCGAATAGTGAATTTAATGTCAAAATCCCTCACCGGCCAACTGGTCAAAGATCATATGGCAAAAGAAATCATTTTCGGTACTCCTGGTGAAACTGTTCTTGATATTTCCAAAACAATGGCTCGAAACAGCTTCCGCAGAATCCCAATTCTTCAAGAAAGGCACTTAGTTGGAATAGTCACATCAAAGGATTTAGTATTTGAATTCGCTCGCCAATTCTCAAGAGACTTCTTGAACACGCAAATTTCTCGATTAATGAGCAAACCAAAAACAATTGACCTAAATGCAACTCTTCAGGACGCTGCTCAGCTCATGACTCAGCACAATATTAGTGGTTTGCCTGTAATGGAAGGGGAAAAATGTGTTGGAATGATAACTGCAAAGGATTTGATAAAAGCAGTACAAGTTTAGTCACCATAACTATTATATACTCATTTTCCACCAATTTATATTGCTTTTTAGCCCGGTGCGAGGGTTACTCAGTGGAGTACGACCTTGTCATGCTGTGAATCTGGGTGTTAGTACCGGTCTAAGAGCAATTCCATGAAAGTTACAGTCATTGCCAAAACCAACGCAACAAGACAGAAAATTCAGGTTTTAGGCGATCACAAACTCAAGGTTTGGGTAAATTCCAAGCCAATCAATGGAAAAGCAAATACGGAAATCACACAGTTCCTGAAAAAAACAATAAAAAAACATATAGGAACAATTCCAAAAATCGACATCATCACAGGAAAAACATCAACAACAAAGATTGTTGAAATAAACTGCCTGTGGTCACAAGTCAAGACAGCAATATCTGCTGTTACTCACGACTAAACTCAAAAGAAATAGAATCACGATGCATGCTCACTAGAATAGCACAGTAATGATTTATTTCTATATTGTTTGATGTTGATTTTTAGATAATTTCCAAAGGAGGCACTAATGGGTAAAATAGGCGTTTCAGCCACAAAATACATAATTAAAGCAAAAATAGCGACAACTGGAGTTGTTGAGAGACCGGATGTTATCGGCGCTATTTTTGGACAAACAGAAGGTCTACTCGGAAATGAGTTAGAGCTCAGAGAATTGCAAAAAGGCGGAAGAATTGGACGAATAGAGGTCAAGGTTTCTTCTGCTGACGGCAAAAGCACTGGTTCAATTGACATTCCAACTTCGCTCAGTAAAGAAGACACTGCTTTAATTGCAGCTGCTCTTGAAACAATTGAAAGAATCGGTCCATGCGATTCAAAAATTGCAATTAGCGAGATTGAGGATGTCCGCACTGCAAAGCGCGATTATGTTGTTGACCGTGCAAAAGCACTACTTTCTTCACTTGGACAAGGTTCACCTGGCTCAAACGAGCTCAGTGACAAAGTCAAAGTAAGTGTTCGTACTGGAGAATTGAAGGAATACGGACCTGCAAAACTTGCAGGCGGTCCTGATATCGGCAGTGCAAAAGATCTAATTCTTGTTGAAGGTAGAGCAGATGTTATAAATCTTCTTAGATCAAACATGCCAAATGTTCTCAGTGTTGGCGGAACCAACATCCACGCATCAATCAAGGATTTGTGCGCTGGCAAGGAAATAACAGTTTTCCTTGACGGAGACCGCGGTGGAGATCTTATTTTGAAGAGCTTGATGCAATTTGTCAAAATCGAATATGTTGCAAAAGCTCCATCTGGAATGGAAGTTGAGGAAATGACTCAAAAAGACCTCATCAAAGCACTTAGAAGCAAATTAACAATAGAAACTGTCATGCGCCAAAAAGCAACTACAACCTATGCTCCAAGATCAGTTTCAACACGTTCTCCAACCAGACCATACTCAAGACAAAGAACAGAGTACAGAACTGACCGAAGAACCCCTGATCGAAGAGACGCCCAGAGAACAGATAGGAGAAGTCCAGCTTCTTCATATCCAGCAACTGCAACTCCTCGAGAGCTTCTAGATCCAAAAACAGAGTTCAAGCCAAACTACAAGGCACTTGGAAAAATCGCTTCTGGAATTGCTGGAAGCAAGAACGCCTGCCTTTTGAAACAATCTGGTGCAAGCTTCAGAGAAATTGGAAGAGTTCCATTAACTGAACTTTCAAGTGTAATGAAGAATTTGCAAAACGGCGCTGCTCAGGCACTCGTGATTGATTCTCCTATTGAACAAGTGCTAATCAACAATGCACATTCAAAAGGAATCAAATTTGTTCTTGGCCACACAAAACCATTTAGAATGAAAAGAGTTCCTGGTTTGAATGTTCTAAGTACTCGTGAAATTGTCAAAACTGCTGGCACTAGCACAATTCCACCTGCACCGAAACCTATAATTAAGAAAGTTGCAACAAAGAAAGAGGTGAAAAAATAATGTTTCCAGGAATGAACATGAATCCAAGAAATATGCAGAAGATGATGCAGAAACTCGGTATGAGTGTTGACGAGATCGACGCTACTGAAGTTATTATTAAGAAAGCTGATGGAACCCAAATTGTCATTACAAATCCTGATGTTTCCAAGATGAATGTACAGGGTAAGGAAATGTATCAGGTTTCTGGTAGTTCATCTGAAGGTGGAGCTGCTGCTGAAGCTGAAGTTGATGAAGGCGATGTAGAAATGGTCACATCACAGACTGGCTCAACTCCTGAAGCTGCAAAATCTGCTCTTCAAGCATCTGGCGGGGATTTGGCAAAAGCTATTTTAGATTTGAAAGAAGAGTAATCATTGTTTGTACTGTTCTGTACTCCACATAGGATGCGGACTCTCTCTTTTTATCTCATGCAACTCTAGTTTTTTGAGTGTATCAATCCGCTTTTTCTTAAATTCTTTCAGCTTATCTAGTTCTTTCTCTTGCTTTTTCAACAGCATGTTCAGTGCTTTCCCTGGTCTCATTCCAACATACTCCCGCGGGCTTGTGTAATTGTAAGACACAAAACCTTTGTCCTCAAGCCGTTTCAGTACCTGATATACTTTTGAGTTTGGCAATCCACCATACTTGCAAATCTCTTTTGCAGTTGTTTCATGTTTGCAAAACAGTACAATCATCACCCTTGCTTGGTATTCTGTTAATCCTAATCTTCTAAGATACGCTATCATTTCATCCATGTTTTTCACCACACTCAGTTCTTCCGGGAATTTACTTAATACTTCACTGGGAAAACCCTTTTCAAAAATACTTCGCTTGCTATCGTTTTTGTTGCGGGAAAAACGCGAGTAAATCCTAGTATATATACTTTACTACTCAAAACCGGCACCAAGCGTGTCGATATGCTTATATATGGTTCTAGCTTACCGTTTTTGTTAATATTTCGAATGTCCAAAGGAGGTGGAATAAAAATGGCAAAAAAAAGAAAAACAAGAGCAAAAAAGACCTACGTTTTGAGGAACAAGTCCAAAGACTCTGAGAGAGTTTTCACTGGATCTGCTCCACGACAGGCAGCTCTAAAAGCAGCAACTCGAAACCTAACTGACATCAGGCTACGACAGCGTGGAAGGAGAAATTCAGACGGATCATACTCTATTCACGTGTTCAAGGGATCAAGAAAGAAAGTCAAGTCCCCTGAAAACAGGCCAAGCTGGCTCCCAGCACAAGTTTGGAAACCAGTAGTGTCAAAGGTAAGAGTTGAGCACATAAAGAAGCTTTAAGCTTTGAACTGTGCTAGACACAATCTAAAAGGGTGTAGTGTAAAATCTGCGCCCTAATTTTATTTTTTACAATACCATCAACATCGGACTTAGTCCTATTACTACAAAAAAGTTGAATGGGATATGCATTGCTGCAAACCTAATTACTCCAACCCAACTATGCCCAGTCAAAGAATAGAAAATTCCAGTAAACAAATCATAAATTGCTGTAATCACCACAACACCAATTCCTAATCCAAACCAATTAACTAACAGCGGAGTCAGCAAACCCATTCCAATAAATCCAATACTCATCACAATAACGTCCTGTGGCCTTTCAATTGTATAAAATCCAGACAAAGCAGCTGCTGAAACGCCAACTAAAGCACCAATAACTGGACTATACTTCATTGCTGAAACAATTGTAACTAGCGAAACCAGTTCAATACCAATTGCAACTGGCGCCATCCTTTGCGGTAATCGTGAAACAGCGCCTATCAACACAAAACCAAACAGTATCATCACTGTTTTAAAATTAATTTTCAGGAAAAAGATTCCGTAAATAACAATCAAAACAATCCCTGCAAAAACTGCAATGTATTTGAAAAGGTCTTTCGGAATTGCTGGTTTGATTAGGTTGGATTTGGTCATAACAAGTTTGATAGCTGTTGGCTGTTAGCCGATAGCTGATGAGTAGCGGGGGGTGGACTTGAACCACCGACCTCCGGGTTATGAGCCCGACGGGCACTCCAGGCTGCCCTACCCCGCTATACGGATTTTCTGAAGTCGTGGCTATTTAAAGTTTATTGCTTATCTTGAAGTGGCCACAGCCGCTTCAAGATTCACCCAGTCATAAATTACAAGGTCTGGGTGTTATTCTATTTCCAGTTTCTCCATAATCTTGTCCAGCTTAGCATCCATTTCATCAAGCCGTTCTTCAACATCATTTTCTTGAGCAGGATCACTCACAACAATTCCTGGATCGTCAATTTCTTCTCGAATTGGTAGTAGTTCAGCGCCTCCAAACATTCTAGCAACTAATGCACTGTGAGCTGCATCTAAATTCTCATAATCAGATGTTTTCACCACATATGCTCTCTCCTCTTCACCAAGTAAATCAACTCCAGCAAGAGCCATTATCCTCTGACCACTTCCGGAACCGCTCACAATTGAAGAAAGTGCATACCAGTTCCCATTATCTTGATAAATCTGAACTTGCTGAGGTATCCAGCCCTCGAAATTCTGCACTTCTGCTCTTGCAAACCTCAAAATCTTATTCACTCCTGGCAAGTTCTTCTCTAATTTATCAAATTTCAGCATTGTAATTTCACCAGAATTGCTACTCTCAGCACCTACTAAGAGAATTGCAGCAATACGCGCACCGCTAATTTCTCCTCCAACTGGCTCGTAAACAGTAACCCAGTACAATTCATCAGAATAAACTGTCAAGAATGGATATTTCTGCCACCATCCAGCACCAGCTTGTAGTTGTCCGCCTGGAATTTCATAAAGTGACTCTCCATCTCCAGATCTCTGAGTAACATACTTTGCCCACCATCCAAATCTGTTAGTTCCATAAATATCGGCTTGTTGAAGCGCAAGTGATTCTGGATAAACTCTCAAATGATCTTTTCCAAGGAACGCCTCTGCTTCGCCTAATTCATTCTCATCATAATGTTTTATCTCACTACTTTCTGCACTCACTAAAGTAACTCCTCGGAACTCTTTTTTGTAAGTGAAAAGGAACCATTTAATTCCAATTCTTGGGTAAACCCACCAATAAGAACCATCAGCTCCTGTTGTAATATAACCATCATCAACAAGCAAGAACCTGTTAGCATACCAAGCCCGTCTCATTGAAAACTGTGTAAATAATTTAGCTTCTGAATATTTCAAATCTTTTTCAATAACTGTTGGACTGCTTTCAATTTCTGCAGAGGTCTCTGCAACAGCTGGAGCACTCTTTGTTAATTGATTTATCAAACCTTTTGGTTCAATAACCGCTCTCCAAACCAGTTTTCCATTTTCATATAATGGATCAGTATTCACAACATCTGCCCAACCAAAACGGTTAGCACGCAACCTAATTTCACCTGTATTGTGCGGAACTTTTCTTATCACATCTGTCTGGAACAAATTAACATTATCAATATTTCCAAGTGTTATGTCTTGTGCTTCAAAATCAACTGCATCATCTACGCCATAAAAGCCCGTTGACATTCCTACCCAGACAACATTCCACGCAACTGCTGCAATCACAATAAGGAAAATATATGTTCCTATCTTCTTGGAACCGCTCCCCATTTGGAACGGCATTTTGCCCTTGCCTTGCCATTTGAATGCATTAAACATCAAAAGTGCTATTGGTAAAATAAAGAAAAGGTTCGTGTAAACAACTTGAACACTTAAGCTCTTCCACCAAGAAAAGTAGGTGAAGAGTGCTAATACAATTATTATCTGCACATTACGCACAATGGTTTTTGTTTCCATGCAGTGGGCTAATTATTCTGGTGTTAAATACTTTGTGGGATTGTTTTATAAGTTAAAAACAGCAATATTCTCTAATGAACAAACAATTCCTCAAATGGCTCCAAATCATCTTACTATTCCCACTTCCAATTCTTTTAATTTATTTTAATCTAATTCCATATGCTTTCCGCTGGGGTGCAGTTGCAGTTGTTCTGATCTCCATACTTGCAATACTTTTCCACGAAAAAATCCACATAAAAGATATTGGCCTGCGTGTTGACAATCTTCTTAAAGCATTACCCTTCTATGGTGCAACTCTATTTTCTGCAATCCTCGGCCTTGCTATTGTTACACAGTTTCTTAATTTATCTTTTTTTCCAGGTTATACTTCATACTATCATTTTTACGGCTTGTTCATTCTTGTAGCATTTGCGGAAGCTTTTCTTTATCTTGGTTTTCTCTTACCACGTCTTGAAAATTTAACCTCAAAACCTTGGCTGGCAATTCTCATAACTTCTATAATTTTTGCACTAATGCATTCAATATATCCAAGCCTGTTGTTTGTAATTCTGACATTCTTTTTTGGATTACTAATATCAACTGCTTATCATTTTCGTCCTAATCTAATCTTAGCAACAATAATTTTTGCAGCTGGTAATTTCATGGCAGTTCTATACGGTTTTGGAATGGCTTAAAATTCAACACTCGAATCTTCCTTACTCAAAATCTTAGTAACAATTTCAGTTGTCTCAGTTCCACAATACTTCTTCACAAGCTCAGCCAACTCTGAAATAGCACTTTCAACCTCAGCTTTTTCAACAGGAACCAAACCCTCAACATACAAAATAACATTCTTGGTCTCCTCAGTCATTTTACTCTTATCACATTCCCGCCAGTTCCATCTTCTGCACAAAATATCTTTATCATCTTCATAAACAACTTCACCTGCATGTGGATTTTCAACTTCTTTAGACAATAGTGGAACAAATTTCTCAGTTCCGTCAGCAATTTTCAGCATAACATTCCCATCAATATTGTCAATATCGTCTCCACCCATTGGCAAAATATGCTTCAAACTCAGTGCATTGTAAACATCAACTAATTTACTAATATGTGGAAGCTCTTCACCTTTAATTGCTCTCCTCATCAGTGCTTCAACTGAGCATTTGTATTTTTTCGGCTTTGCTCCAAAACTTGAATAAGCTGCTCTCCATGGCGCTATCTTCGGGTTTTGGGAAAGAGTTTCAGTTTCCAACGTATCAGCAACTGCCTTTTCTTGTTCCCTCAAAAACTTAATAATCTCAACATTCTCACCAGCATTATCAACATTTTTTGCAATAACTACACCCAGATTCAGTCCTGGGAACTTCTCAAATATTTCAGGGTTTATTTCGAATTTCATTTCTTCTTCCTCTCAGCAAATAAAAAGTATGAGTGTTCTTCTTTCCACTCTTTTGTTCTCCAATCTTTCAACACTTTTCTTGCATTTCCAATTCCTCTTCTTATTCTCCTCTGGTCATTTTCATACCTTTCTGAACAAATGTAAAATGCATTTGAATATTTTTCAAGAAATTCTAATGGATTTCCTACAATATTGTGCTCGTGCTTGAACATTCTCCTGTAAGTCACCATTCCAAACCGATTCTTCAAAACTTCATCTGAAAATATTCGTCCAATTTTTCTATAATCTCCAGGCCCACTTCTGTACTTTCGATGTTCATATTCATTCATCCCTCTCTTCCCAACAATAAGTATTACATTTGGATATTTTCTATTAACAAACAACTTATTCCGTTCCGTTTTTGGAATTTTCTTTATGTCAGTGTACCTGAACCACTGCTCTGCGCCCGGCCGAAATGCTCCAGCGTTTTGAATTACTTTTCTTATCTCATCAAAATCTTTTACTTCCTTGTAAAGTCTCCACACTGGTTCTGAGATTCCACCAATATCAAGTCCAACTAGGCAACTGTTTTTCAAAAGTTTTTCTTGCTTTTCCATCAAGGTGTGGAAAAACACACTTTTGAAACATCCAACATCCACAATCACGTTTTTGCATTTTCGTTCTGCTTGTTTTTTAATCATACTTACAAACGAATTCTCTCTAGTTGAAATCAAACGCCCCATCCTAAACAGTTCCATTGGAACTGGGAACTCTCTATTTGATTCTGTTTTTTCAAGGAATAATTGTAATTGATCCAAAACAATTTTCTTCAGCTCGTCCTTTTTTATTTTCAATTGTTTCAGCAGTGTATCTGTCTTGTTTGTCTCTTTCACTTGCAAACGATTACCAAGAGCTGAATTCATTTTTTTAACAACACCTTTTGAAAACACAAACTGATTTAATGAGTATGAATATGCAAGACTAGTGCAAAATATCAAAATGGAAAGCGCTTCCTCTCTAGTCATTTTCGTAGACAAAACTGGTGAAAGTATTTTTTGCAGAGCTATCCAATTTTTCGTGTCAAAATCCTTATTAAATATCAACATATTTCTGTCTTGATTATTTATATTGAGTATAGCAACATAGTCGCTCTTCCATCGTATTCTTTCAAATCTCTTTATTTTTGAAGGCAAATCCATTGCCAGCACAACATCAGTTCCACTTTTTATTGTTCTAGGCCTTACTCTATTAAAATCATCTTGATCGAACCAGAGTTGCGGAGGAGGTTTCAGACTACCACCTTTAGCTAAAAACTTTTCCAGTCTTTCATGGTCTACTTCTGTCATTTTCTACATATTCTCATTAATACAAAACTACATAAATACTTCCAATCATTTTCATTGAGAGGGAAATGACAAAATTAATTCTTGGTATTGATGAGGCAGGACGTGGTGCAGTAATTGGTCCATTAGTGATAGCTGGAGCTATGATGGAAGAAGACAAATTAAAAGACCTTCAAAAACTCGGAGTAAGGGACTCAAAAAGACATACTCCAAAACAGCGAGCTGATTTGTACCACAAAATCCGAACCAAAGTAAAATCTCATCGCGTTGTCAAGATTTCACCTGAAGAAATTGACAATAACAAGCGAGCTGAAGGCAATCTTAATGCTCTTGAACTTTCAAATATGGCAAAAATAATCAATGAACTTAAGCCAGATGTTGTTTATCTAGATTCAATTGAAGCAAACACAATGAATGTTGTTGCAAAACTAACTCCACAGCTCACAGTTGATTGTAAAGTCATTGCAGAATGCAAAGCAGACGACACTTATCCAATTGTCTCAGCAGCTTCCATACTTGCAAAAGTTGACCGTGATGCTGAAGTTGCATCCTTAAAACATTTGTATGGTGATCTTGGCTCTGGCTACCCGTCCGATCCAAAGACGCAAACCTTTTTAAGGAACTGGCTTAATGAACATCCTGGCTTCCCAAAAATCGTAAGGCATACGTGGGAAACAATTGAAAATCTCATCGGAGATGTAAAACAAAAACAATTAGGTGATTTCACAAATGAAACTTAACTGGAACTTTGAATTAAAATGGACTCCTGAGTTAAAGTCAACTCTGGTTCACGCAGCTGTCGGCTCACTAGTCGGCTTGGTGTCAAGTGTTTTAACAAGTGGAAAACTTGCTTTAATAATGATGGTAGTATTTTCCTGGGCAACTGGTCAGGGAATACAGAAATTCACAAAGTGGCATCCGCTAGAAAAACAAGCAGACGGCACTGAAAAACGCACAAAAAAATGGTGGCTCGCAAACGGCTTCTACCCATTCATAATATTCTGGCTGTTCTACTGGGTTTTGTTTTATAACATAATCTAATGGACTCACTATCCAACTGGACTAAAACACACTTCACTAATGAAATAGTTCCAGCTCTAGATGGGAAAAAAGTAACATTAATGGGTTGGTTGCGAGACGTTCGCCTCCACGGAAACCTAGCTTTTCTAGTTCTTGCAGACCGCGAAGGCGATGCTCAAGTAACGGTTCTTAAGAAAAATGCACCAAAGGCCTTTGAAAAACTCTCAGAAATCACACGAGAGTCTGCTGTCGCAGTAAAAGGAACAGTAAAAAAGACAGATAAGACAAACAGGGGCGTTGAAGTCATCCTGGACGACATTCTTTTGCTAAACAAGTCCAAAACACCACTACCACTTGAAGTAAATGAGAAGGTTTTGGCAGAGCTTGACACACGCCTTGACGCACGTGTTCTTGACCTCCGAAAACCACGAATATCGGCAATTTTCGCAATTCGCGCTCAAGTTCTTAAATCAGCTCGCGATTACCTAACTGAAGGCGATTTCCGCGAAATTGAGACACCAAAAATGATTGCAAGCGCCACAGAAGGTGGTGCAGAACTTTTCCCAATTAATTATTTTGATAAAGAAGCATTTTTGCGACAAAGCCCGCAAATCTACAAAGAATTAATGACATCTTGTTTTGAAAAAGTATTTGAAATTGGTCAGGTATTCCGCGCAGAACCATCTGACACAACTCAACATTTAGCAGAAGTAACACAACTTGATATTGAAATGGGTTTTGTTGATGAAACAGCAACTTGGTCAGTTGCAGAAGGCATCCTAAAGCGAATTTACTCAGATGTTGCAAAGAATTGCAAAAAAGAACTTGAAACCCTCAAAGTCACACTTACTCAGCCAAAGAAAATGGTTGTGAAAACTTATACTGAAATTCTAAAACAAATTGCAGGCAAAGGACTTAAACTAAAATGGGGTGAGGACATCCCACCTGAGGGAGAGAGAATAATTCAAGAACTTTACAAAGGGCCTGTGATAGTTTCTGAAATGCCAATGGAGCAAAAACCGTACTACATCCACCCACATGAGAAAGACAAAAAACTATCATACGGATTTGATTTAATTTTTGAAGGAATGGAATTAGCTTCAGGTGGCCGCAGAATCCACGATCCTGACATGTACATTGCTGGTTTGAAATCAAAAGGCATGAATCCAAAGGGCTTTGAATCAACAATTGAGTTTTACAAATACGGAATGCCGCCACATGCTGGCTGGGCTATTGGTGTTGACAGATTGGTTATGGTCATGCTTGGCTTGCCAAATGTACGGGAAGCTGTTTTGTTCCCAAGAGATGCTAAGAGATTAACTCCGTAGAATTTAGAATTTAGATTTTGGAATTTGGAGTTACTCTAAACTCTAAATTCTAAACTCCAAACTCCATTTTGACAAAACTCTTAAATACACTAGGCGCTATACTATTTCACAGTGATTAAGAGCTTAGAGATGCAGGGCTTCAAATCCTTCAACAAGAAGGTCGTTATCCCGCTTTCCGAAGGCCTAACAGCATTCGTTGGACCAAATGGTTCTGGAAAGTCAAACATTTGTGACTCCATCTGTTTTGTTCTTGGGCGTTCATCTGCACGCTCAATGAGGGCAGAACGGCTTGCGCATCTCATCTACAACGGGGGCAAAGGTAATCCACCAGCCACTGCTATGGAAGTCACTCTAGTTTTAGATAACAAAAAGCGAGAACTACCTTTTGAAAATGACGAAGTCCGCGTAACTCGCCGTCTCACCAGAAACGGTACAATGTCTTACAAAGTCAATAACCAAAAATGCACAAAACAGCAAATGGTTGACCTTCTTTCTTCTCACATGTTCAAGGCCAGTGGTCACAACATTGTCTTGCAAGGAGATGTCACGAACTTCATTGAAATGGACCCATTTGGCCGAAGACAAGTTCTTGATGAAATCTGTGGAATTTCAGAATACGATGAAAAGCGAGACAAAGCACAGAAAGATCTTGGTGCAGTTGAAGTTCACATAAAAGAAATTGTAATTGTGATGTCTGAGCGCAAAAAGCATGTAGAATCACTAAGGAAAGAAAAAGAAGATGCTGAAAAATACAAAGCACTCAAAGATGAGGCAGCTGGGCTTGAAGGACAATTAGCATTTACTAAATTAAAAAACGCAGAAGTAATTGAATCCAAAATTCAGGAAAAAATAAGTTTAGAACAAACAGAAGAGCAGAAATTTGCATCTGAATTTTCAGATATCAACAACAAGCTCACTGAAAAACAATCACGCAAAAAAGGAATTGATACCAAGCTCATTCACGAAGGTAGCACAGAGCAAGTCGGTGTCAAATTCGAAGCAGAGCGCATTAAAGGCCGAATTTCAATTAACGAAAGCAAAATAGAGAGCAAACAATCTGAAATTTCAAGAATAGATGGGATGGTCTCAAACCTGCAAGCCCGCAGTTCAACTCCTGCACGATTTATTTCCAATCTCAAATCAGAAATTGAAGGAATTCATGGAACAGTTTCTGAATTAATGACTCACGATGCAAAATATGCAAGTGCAATTGAAAATTCTCTTGGAAAACGAAGTCATTTTGTGATTGTTGACAGTGACGATACTGCAATCAAGTGCGTTAATTTCCTTAGAGAAAACAGCATGGGTCGCGCAACTTTCCTCCCGCTCAACAAAATCCAACCACCAAAAGAAATCAGGGAAACAAATGGGGCTGGAATTATCGGACTTGCACTTAATCTTGTGAAATACGACAGCAAATTCGATAAAGCCTTCCAATACGCTTTTGGAAATACTCACATTGTTGAAGATATTGACAAAGTAAAATCACACATTGGTAAAATCAGAATGGTTTCTCTTCTTGGTGATATTGCAGAAAGAGCTGGATCAATTAGTGGCGGATCTCAGAAAAGAGGAAAGAAAGGTTCAGGTTCAGAAATTGAGGAATATGTCAAAACCAGAGACAAGCTCCTTGATGAAATTGAAGATCTTTCACTCAGTAACGAGGCACTCAAAAAAGAATATGAAGATTATTTGAAAAAGGACAAGGAAGTTGGAAACACAATGGAATCTATGCAGAGAGATTCTGAAGTTCTTGATTTGGAAATTGACAAGCTCAGAGAAAAATGTGATCAAGTTCGCCTTCAAAAAGAATCCGCAACCCGCAAAATTTCTGATATTAGAATTGAAAAAGCGCAAATTGATGCAAAACTCACTGACATTCGCCTGAACATGGAGAAGTTCAAGGATATGGACTTTGAAGAAGGCGACATTGAAAAAATGGATGAGCGCTTAATCAAAGTTAACAATAATGTCATAAAACTTGAGCCAGTGAATATGAAAGCAATTGAACTGTATGGTCAGCACATGAAAGAATTCCAAGTATTTGAAGAAAAATTCAATACTCTCAAGAGTGAGCGCAATTCCATTATTGACTTTATTGAAGATATTGAAAAACGTAAAAAGGAAGTTTTCTTTGAAGTTTTCAACAAGGTCGGAGAAGAATTTTCACAAGTTTTCCCAAAACTTTCACCTGAGGGAGAAGCTCGTTTAATAATTGAAGATCCAGAAGATCCACTAGCAAGCGGATTGTTTGTTGAAGCAAAACCAGCTGGAAAAAAGATTCTCAGTATTGATTCCTTGTCTGGTGGTGAAAAAACAATGACTGCATTAGCATTCTTAATTGCTCTCCAGAGCTACAAACCATCCCCATTTTATGTTCTTGACGAAGTTGATGCTGCTCTTGACCAAGCAAACTCAATGCGATTCGTCACTTTAATGCAAGAGCGAGCAAAAAAATCCCAACTTCTAATTATCAGTCACAATAATTCTGTTGTCAGAAATGCAGAGCGCCTATTCGGTGTTTCAATGCAATCAGATGGCACTTCCAAACTTGTTGGAATTGAAATTGGAACGAATGACGAGATTGCAGAAAAAGAAGTTGAAGAGCCAAAGATGGAAGAAATTATAGAAGACGAGGCAGAAGGCAGTGGGCAGGAGGCAGTGGAAGAATCAAATGAGCCAATGCTTGAAGACATTCCACTTGAATTACCCAATCTAGAACCTGAAGCACCTACTGAAACACCAATTGAAAACCTTGATGTGCCAAATCTTGACAGTCCCCAAGAAGTTCCTGTTGAACAGCCAGAAAAGCCACCACAGGGGGAATAAAAATGGATATAGAATCTAATATTGAGCAGATGCTTCAGAGCGAAAATGCATGGGAATTTGTTTTACTTGATATTGTAAAAGCTGAAGACCTTGATCCTTGGGACATTGATATTTCTAAACTAACTTCAAAATACACAGCTCGAGTTAATGAAATGAAACAACTTGACTTGCGAGTTCCAGCTCGTCTTATTCTTACTGTTTCAATTCTCTTAAAAATGAAGTCAGAACTTTTGCTTTCGCTAGATGTTTCTGGTTCTGATGATGATTTTACTGATTTCACTGACGAGGATCTGTTTGACCAAGACGGCGATGAGCGCGAATTAATGGCAGATGTGCCAGATCTTAACATAAATGTCAAGCGAAAACACATCAGAAAAATAACTCTTGGTGACTTAATTGACAAATTAAAAGTTTCAATGGAGCCGCCAAAACCACGAGGAAGAAAGATAAAGTTCAAGCTAGACCTTCCAGAAGAAGACATTTCTGAAAAAATCGATAATCTTTACAAGCAAATCGTCACCCACAGCTTAAAGAAAATCCCATTCTCAAATCTCACTGAGAAAAAGAACTGCCGAGGAATTATTGAAACCTTCCTCCCACTTCTTCATTTAGCAAATGAGCACAAAGTTACTCTGCATCAAGAAGAATTTTTCAAAGAATTATATGTTGAGAATATTGATGAAGCAGAAAAGAAAGTGGAAGAGAAAGTTCAGGAATTAGAAGAACCAGTTAAAGAATAATTACTTTTTCTGATATCTTCGTATTCTTTTGTAAACCTTTTCATCTGTCCTATAACCAAGACACATACACTTTGCAGTCACACTGTTTTTGTCCATACAAACAAGTATTGGCAAATTCTTGCTATTTTTTCTACGAGTACTAAAGAAGGTCATACTTCCTTTCATTATTCCATCAATTTTAGCAAACTGGTCATTGTCAAAGAACAAGAATTTTGGCATTGTGTTTTCAATCTTGCATTTAGTTTTTAATACCTTTATTTTTTCTTTCAATTCTTCGGAAGTTAATCTTGTTTTAAGCTTCCCTTCCTTCATTTTCTTTAAAATATTCTCTTTGGCCCATGAATGTTTCAAAAGCCCTGGCTCATAATAATAAGTTCCCAAAAATTTATTTCTTAAATAAGTGATTTCACGCCATCTGTGGTTTTTCAAACTTTTCCATACACCTGTACGTGTCAGATACGCAAGTTTTTCTTTCACTCTCTTAATTTTTTCTTTTGAAAATTTTATACTTTCTTTTAATGATAAGAGATAATGAATCGCGGTTCTAACATCTTCTTCTTTTGGTCCGTGAAGTGCTATTTTTTCCAGTACTTCCTTTAATTTCTTATCTTTCTCATTTTCCCTTTTCTTTATTTTCCAGCGTGGTCCTCTATAGTTTTCAGGAAGTTTATCAACAAATTCATCTAGAACTTCTGCAAGTTCTTTTGCTGGCATTACTGCTTCAATTATTATCTTCTTTCCTTTTTTATCCTCTTTGCGATCTCCAAAAAGAAATCCGAATTTTGGACTTTCATCTTTTATTACTTTTTTAAGGAAATTCTCAAAAACCTTTGTTTCTTCCCCTGCACCCTTTTCTTTTGTAAACTCATATGAATATTTTTTATCATCTCTTCCTTTTCTCCACAAAGGGACGTAATCATATTTGTCATAAATATTCCTTTTCAAAATCTGTCCAATTGTAATAAAAAACCAGCAATACCAAGCCAAGATACCACACCAACTGCATCCTCATCATCTCCAAGTTTTCTTGTTTTTAAGTTTTTACACTCAGTATCTCCAAACTGATTCTCAAGCCATCCATCCAAACTGTTTTCTATTATAAATCTGTGTATAGATTCCTCATCTTCGTTCCGTTCAAATACCTCTAGGTCGTCAACATACTGTTCTAATCTATCCAAAACATCTTCTGTATGCTTATATCTTCCTGCCATGCTTTTTCCTATGGTTTTACTTCTTTAAACTGCTTTCGATTCTAAAAAATCTTCACAATTCGCATTTCACCAGCATTTTCATTTCCAACAAGGCCTTTTTTCACTTTGTGCACACAAATTGTATAATCTGCATTCACTGAAATACCATTAGCCTCGCCATTATCTGGGTTTAATCCAGATGGAATATCAACAGAAATAGTTATTACTTCTTTCCGATTTATCCAGTCAATAACGCTAGCAAGCGGCTCTCGTGCTTCTCCTCGCAAACCAGTTCCACAAATAGCATCAACAACAATATCTGCTCCATACCCCCCAACACTCTCTGGTGCAAGAATTGTATGGAATGGTATACCAAGCTCTTCAGCTTTTTTGAAATTCTCTTTAGATAATTTTGTTTTCTGCTCGTCAAAAACAGCCATTTCAACACTAATTCCAGCTTCTTTCAAATATCGTGCAGTTACAAAACCATCTCCGCCATTATTTCCAGAGCCGCAGAACACCAAAACTTTCTTGTTTTCAAGATCAAATGTTTTCACAAATTCTGCAACACCTTTTCCTGCTTTCTCCATCAAATCTTTTTTTGGAATTCCTGCACTTTCTTCAAGCGCAATCATTCCAGCAGAATCAATATAATTTTCCAATTCCTCATGTTGCATTCTGAACCTTTGAACTTGAACTGCGTTATTTCCCCAACGCTTTTTCCAACCAACTAGTTCTTTTTCATATCCAACTAATTTGTTATTATCAATTAGGTTGTCAGCATAAGAAACAATTTTCTGCTCAATTGTGGTTGGCATGAAATCTTCATCAGGTAAGCTGAGTTTTTCAGCTTCTTCTTTTCGTATTCCAGCACCAACATGATTTCTTGCAATACGTGCAATTTCCTCATCAACACCAAGTTCTACAAGTTTCTCATAACCAAGAACTCCGTGATTTAATTCATGTTTTTTTGCTCTACCAAAATCGTGAAGTAGTGAACCTGCATCAACAATATCTCTATTAACTTTAATCCCGTCAGCAATAAGTGAGTCTGCCAGCTCCAGTGCTTTTTTGTTAACAGCATAACAATGGTTTCTGAGTTTGTCAGAATAATCCATATCATTCCAAAGCTTGTTAATATCTACATTCATGTTCTTTCCGTAAAAATAAGGTGTATATGAAGTTTGCTATATCTAAACAAACTCCTTCAAATCACTGCGGTCAAGTATTTCAATGTGATAAACTTCTGCTTCAATTTTGCATTTGCTAATCTCCGCAGTTACTTCTCCAATATCTACTCCTTTGTACTGAAGAATTTTATCTTTCTCTTTTGAGTAACTGAAAACTCCACATTTTCTTTTGAAAAACTTAATTGTTTTACCTATTGTTTTGAAGGGATCCATTATTGCTACAAGTATGTTTTCGTCTCTCTGTTTTTTTAGTTGTCTTTTAACAATGTCCATTTGTCTAACTGATAAATGTTGTGCGGGTGCAAGATACACTTTCTTCCAACCTTTCTGCGGCCGCAAAAAACTCTCATTCATTAGGTCAGAACAAGTTAATGCACATACTCCAATTTTATATTCTTCCAGTGCAAGCATCGTCCTCATATATATTCTATACCACCATTTTTTCCTGCAGAATGTAAAACAATCGTCATTTGTATACCCGTCAGCAACCGTGTTCCTTTTTTTATAAAATTTATATATTCTTTTCAACCCATCACCAAAACCTGTTTTGTGGTTCATATTAACCTCTCCTTTATTGTTATTTGTGATAAGCCAACCCCAAGTGCCGGATTTTTCAAGCATATTCTCAAACTGTTGTGCTGTTGGGTGTGTTGTTTGCTTCTTAACAATCAGTGCGTTTAGTGAAAGAAACACTGGTCTGTTTATTTTTTTCAAAAGGTTTATTAATTTTTTTTGTTCCTTTTCAATATCTTTATCATCAATAAAAGCATATGCAAATTCTGGAAGTGTTATGAATATTGGCCCTTCACCTGGTCGTTTCTTAATTCTCTCAATTAGTTTTTTCAGAAGTTCATAATGAATTTTGTAGAGCTCCTCATCTGGTTCATCATATTCTTCTGGCTCTAGTGTCAGGAAGTAAAATTCCATAAACAATACTTGTTTTCCATCTAAATATAGTTTTTCAATAGAAAAAAAATTATAAAGGGTTACTATTATCAAAAGTGTTGTTAGCCCCGTAGTGTAGTGGTCAAGCATGAGAGATTCTGGATCTCTTGACAGCAGTTCGAATCTGCTCGGGGCTACTCTTTCAAAATCTCAACTTATTTAAGATAGCTCACTTATATCTTTCATGTGAAAAGAAAACTGATCCTCACAACGTTCCATTCTAATCTTCCTTCCAATCTCTTAGACGGCTTAAAGGAACATCTTTCAAATATCTTAGTAAAACAGTACGAAAGTATAGAAATAAGGCCTGTTTTTGATTTTAATGATAATTCTTATTTCGTTAAAGATACTAACGGTGATCGTTCTTTTTTTCTCCATCTTGATTTATTACGTGGGGATGGGCCATTTGCTGGCGATTTTCCTCTTTTTCGGAAAAATATTCAAAAAAATTCAGGTTATGACCTTCTTGTTTTAACCAAACTTAAAAATTCTTTCAGAGTATCATGCATATGGTCCACTCTCGCCATGGCTTGGTTTTGCAGATGCTCCAGATTGTCTCGTAAGCACATGGCAGCTTGATTCAGATGTGTCTAAAGATCAACTTCTACATATGATCTTAAAAAGATCACTACATGAAATAGGACATTTATTTGGATTAGGTCACTGTCATAATAAAAGTGGTCGAAAAAAATTCTGTTCAATGACAATCTCTGAAGATATCGCAAACCTTACTGAAATATCTCCAAACAAAATAGCTGAAGATTACATAGAAGGTTATTGTAAAGAACACTGGAAAAAATTAAATTCTATTGTAGAGGATGATAAAAAAAAGTAGGATATTTTTAAGAAAGTTTAAACTAATTCCTTTGTCTTACACCACTCAATCCCCAACTCATCTAAAATCCCAACAGCCTTATTCCTCTGCTCAGAATTCATTCCATCCCAATCAAAAACAGCTTTCTTTGCATTACTTCCATCTAACATTTGCTGAATAATATCTTTAGTAACATTATCTTGCTGATATTTTGGCAAAATATGGCCAATTGCAATATTCTCATTTTCAATAATTTTTTTTGTAAAGCTTGGTGCATAGTGAGGACCGCCGAAGCCGATGTAGTTTGTGAAAGGTTTGGGGTTTGGGGTTGGGGGTTTGAGGTATTCAATAATATCCTTAATAGCATTTGCAATAACCTTCCCAGCTTCCACATTTCCCCATTCTTCTTCAGTTGAACCAATTTCAATAAAAACTAACGGAGTTTTAATTGTCGGTCCATGATGTGTTACTTCCAAACAAACTTCAAAACCTACTGCCCCCTGCCTACTACCTAGTGCCTGATTCGCCATACTGCGTAGTCCTATTGCAATCGCCTCAGAACTTGTTGGATTCAATTTCTTTGGCTCTCCACCATAATCAGCATTCCCAAAATTACCTGTAGCGTGAATAGTTAATGACTTTTTATTTGCAGCGCTCTTGTGCGTGCTTGGAAATATCAATAAATCAGTCTGAGCCCCTGCGCCCCTGCGCCCCTGCGCCCCGTTAATATCCTCATCAGTCAAATACAAAAAATCCTTCTCTGTTTCAAAAACTTCTACATCTACTCCAAGCTCATTAAACTGTTTCATAATATTCTGAGCTGCTGGATTCTTGGTCCAGTAAAGGATTTTTGTGTTCATGTTAAGAATTATATACTTCCTCTACCATATTAAAAATGTTATGGGTCGCAAAACGAATGTCTATGTGCTTGTGCATCCAAATGCAGGATCATTTAATATTGAGACTAAAAAGGATTTTTCCAAGCATGTAAAGAAAATGGAGGAATTAATTGATTCCAAAGAAGAACCTATAATAATTTTAGATACTTCTAGCAAGTCAGAATTTGATCACGGCCCCCTCAAAATTCTTTTCGACGAAGTTCAAGAAACAAGGCCTTGGCCTGTTCAGCTTACTGATCCAAAAATGTACAGAGCCATGGAAAAACTTTTCTATGCTCAGTTTACTGAACGAGGGAAAAAACAACCAATTCTTATTCCTGTTCATTTTGATGAAAAATATGTTACTTACCGGAAATTCTACATTGATCCAAGAAAAGGAGAGGTTAAAAAAGATGGTGAGGAATTGGAAGAAGATAAAAAATGGCCATGGCCAAAAGCTGTTGTCACACAAATTTGTATTGACCATTCTCTACACAAAGATGACCATGCTATCTTTATAACGGGTGTCGAATTCGGTGCTTGCGTTCGCACTTATGCAAAAATGTTCCGGGAACTTGGATTTGATGTTGTTGTTGATTTGAAATATACTGACTACAAGAACTCAAATCGCGATCAACAAGCAATTAAGGATTTTAAAAAATATAAAATCGAAATGTAGACTAAAACTCTTTAAACCCACTCAACCTATTTCTTTCTATGCCCATAAAGTACCACCGCGCACCAGATATTAAATTGCGAATAATAGAACTAGCTAAAGATTTCAATAATGTTAATGCTGATCGTGTTTACTGTTTCCGCAGTTCTGGTTCAGCTGCAGAACGAGTTCTCGCAAGAATTTGGTCTTTCCCGAAAATCTGGCAATTAGCACTCTACATGGAACCGCGGTATGTCATTGAAATCATTGGCGAACGGTTTGACCCTCTTCCAAAAGAAAAACAAGATGAAATTCTTATTCACGAATTAATGCATATTCCAAAAAAGTTCACAGGTGGTTTGCGAAAGCATGACATCCACAAGCTACCGAAGCACATAAACATATAAAAACCACCTCTACTACAATATTCTTATGTGGGGGAGAACAGTAATATTTACACTATTATTTCTAATAATCTTATCCAGCCCTGCGCTTGCATCATCTGAAGTTAAAACCTACCGCGATTCAGAATACACAATCCAATCTGATTATTTCACTGATGGCTCAACAGTTTACATTCTAGCATCCAACAGCATCACTTGCTGTACTGAAATAAATGCAAAAATCTCAATAAACGATATTGAAAAAACCACTATCAAGCTCACTGATATCAACAATGGTTTCTACAAAGGCAGTTTTACAATTAGTTCAGATGTAAAAGATGGTTCAGTTCAAATGGCAAATGGCGAATCAGCAAGTATTGAAGTTGAATTTACTCCAATTTACAAACGCACTTCAGATATTTCAGCTTACTACATCAAACCAGATTCAACTGAAATGGATGCAGAACTCAAAGACAGAGTAAATCTTGAGTGGGATGAAGTTTCTCCAGAAATTGGATTACTACAATACAATATTTACAGAAGTATTTCAGAATTCACTGACGAAAACAAGCAACTCGCTGACATTTTCACAACTAAACAAACTGAGTATGAAGATTCAACAGCCAGAGACGGCCAAACCTACTGTTATGGAATTTCTGCAGTTGATTTAGCAGGAAATATTGCACCAATCTCAAATATTGGGTGTATTGATTTAAAAGATGAAACAGCACCAAGCTCAGTAACTGGTTTGGTTGTATCTCCAATTCAAGGTGGAGACATCAAACTTCGCTGGCAAGCTTCTGAAGACAATGTTGAAGTGCAGGAATACAATATTTACAAATTAAAATCACTTTCTGATGAAATTGACCTTGATGACCCAGATGAAGCAACTCGTGAGCTAACTTACACTGATGAAAAAGCAAAAGATGGTAGAGAATATTTCTATGCAATCGCTGCTGTTGATACTTCAGGAAATATCGGAGATCCTTCTCAAATTCTAAGTGCAGTTTCAGATGAAGATCCACCATTAGAAACTGAATTAACTGCCTCCAGTCAAAAAGGTGGAAAAATTGTTTTAGAATGGACTGAAGTTGCTGGTGCTGATTATTATCATGTTTATGCTTCGTCAACCCGAAACTTAGACACAGATCCAATTATTATCACAGGCGAAATCACAACTTACACACATTTTCCACAAAGTGAAACATATTACGCAATTGCTGCAGTTGATGAAGCAGGAAACGAAGCTGAAATTTCAAATATAGTTAAACTCGCACCAGATTCCTCAGCTCCTCAAGCCGTTTCTGACTTATCTGCAGTTGCAAATCCTGACTCAAGCATCACTTTAACTTGGCCAGCTTCTGAAGATTCAGATTTCAAGCAATACAATATTTACCGTTCAACAATTAGCACATTCGACTTTTCAGTTCCTCACAAAATCACTACACTGAACAGCTTTACAGACACTGAATTAATACACAGACAAGATTATTATTACATTGTTAGAGCAGAAGATACAGCAGGAAACGAGGACACTAATCAGCGTTCAGTTAGCGACACTGCAAGAGATTTAGAATTGAAATTAGAGATTGTCCAACCTGGTTTTGAATCAAAAGTTTCACAAGACATGATGGTTGTTGCTGGAATAACAGATCCTGATGCAACAATGCACATTTCTGGAGTTGACGAGGATGTTTTAATTGATAAAAATGGCGGATTTCTGACAATAATTCCACTAAAAACAGGAGAACAGGAAATAATTGTCAGAGCAACTGATCCAAATGACAATGAAAAAACAGAAATTCTCAAAGTAAACAACCGGAAAGATGAAATCAGTGCAGATGTTGAAGAAACAAGGCAAGCATTACTTTCAAAAATCCAATTACTCAGCGAAACTTCACCTGGAACAATTCCTCAGCTGAATATTGAGCCAATTGAAGATATTTTAAAAGAAGCTGACCCTGAAGTGAATATTGGTGAGCTTTCAGGAATGTCTGGATTGGTTACTGGGAGCCGCGGTGGAACATTCTCTGCTGTTATTGGTTTTATAATGGTTGGTGGAGTAATTGCTTTATTATATGTTAAAAAGAAAAATAACTTTTAATTCCCACCAGTAAACTTAGGTCTTTTTGACAATTCTCTTGGCAAACTCAATTTCTTAAATGGCATTCCCTCAGTTTCTTTCTGAATCACTTTAACAAGCTCATCCAAACTCATGTCAACAACTTTTCCTTCTTCCCGAACTCTAACAGGAATCTTCTTTGCTTTCAGTTCCTTGTCTCCAATAACTAAAGTATAAGGCACCCACTCTTTCTCACTTCCAGAAATCTTCTTGCCAACACTTTCTCCTCTGTCATCAACATCAACACGAATAGTTGCTTTATCCAGTTCATCAGCAATTTTCAAACATGCCTTAACATGAGAATCTGAAACAGCGCAAATACGAACCTGTGTTGGAGACAACCAAAGTGGCAAAATAACTTTCTTTCCTTTCTGCTGATCCATGTACGCTTTTTCAAGTAAAGCATAAATCGCTCGCTCAATAGCTCCACCTGGTGACATGTGCAAAATAACTGGCCTGTGCTCTTTTCCATCTTCGCCAATATAATTCAAATCATAAGTTTCTCCATTCTCGACATCAATCTGATCAGTTGTCAAAGTTGCTGCCTTATCTAAAGCATCAACAAAATTAATTTCATATTTCAAAACAAAATAGAAAAAGCGTTTGTCCCAAACTTCAACAAGCATTGGCCTTCCCCATTTCTTTGCAAGATCTTTAATTACTTCAGGATGTTCATCTTCAAAGTCCTTAACCCAACGCATTGCAAATTCCAAATCAGTTTTCTTATCAAAACCATAGCCTTTCAGTACCCTTTCAGCAAGATTAAACCTAACTAAAAGCTCCTCACTCGCACTCTTAACATCAGTGCACAGTGCATGAACATCTGGCATGGTAAATGCTCGTAATCGCCTTAAACCTGCCAATTCCCCGCGCTTTTCAGTCCTGAAACTGTACTTAGTCATCTCGTAAATTCGCATTGGCATGTTCTTATACGAAATAGTTGCATCATGTGCCATTAAAAATTGTCCAAAGCAAGCTGAAAACCTCAAGAAACATTCTTTATTCGGGGTTTTGACAATATATTGCCTTGCTGGGAAACGATTCAAGTATTTTTTCAAAACCGGATGCTCATAATCATACATTATTGGTGCTTCAACTTCCATACCACCATAATCAATAACTTCTCTGGTGGTATAATCTTCAAGCAAGCCCTTAATCAATCGTCCATTTGGATAAAATCTCAAGTTTCCTGGATCACTGCCTGGTTCATAATCAGCAATTTCCAGTTTCTTCATTAATTCAATATGTGGTGGTGCTTTGTCAACAGTTCTGTTCTTTGCTAATTCATACAAACACAGTTTCTCAAGTTTTGGATATTTTCCAAAATCATATCCCTTAATCTTTCCATTATCAATTTTAATCTCGTGCTTCTTTCCAGTTGGTTCAAGAATATAGAATTTTGATTTCAAAGTCTCTTCTTTTTTAACTGCATCTGAAACTTCCTGCTCTCCTTCTCCGCCCTCACCTTCTCCAGCGCGAATAATCCTAGACCACTCACTTAATGGATGGCCTTTACACTTCATTTCAAATTCTTTATACCATCCAAACGGACTTAGCTTAACTTTCAAACCCTTTTTCTCAAGTCCTTCTTTCACTAAATTCTGAATTTCAAGTGCAGTTCTTGGTTTTGACGGCTTTGAACCATAAAGCAAGTGAACATATGGATAAAATACAACATTTTTTGTCTTAAGCTGGTCAGAAATCTTAATTAAATCAGCAACTGCTTTCTTTGCAACTTCCTTTTCATGACCTTCATCCTCAACTTCAGTTGCAAAACGAGCAAACAAACACTCTTCCATCCGACCTTTTTTCTGATCATCCTTCAGTTCCCCAGCTAGTTTGGTCTTTTTCTTTGCTTGCCATTGCACATAGTCAACATGCTGAATCAGCTCTTTCATAACAAACACCTCTTAGAATCTGAACTTATATAATTATCGTGAAGCCCGGGGTGAGATCATTCCAAAATTAATTCTGGTTTTTCTATTAAGATTGCTCTTCCTATATTTCCTGCCACATCTACCCACTTGTTTACTTGTCGTTCTAATTCAGTTTTTCCTTTTTCCCTATTTTTCCCATGAGTATATCCAATATAAATTTTGTTTTTTTCTATATATTTTTATAAAAATTCCACCAGCAGATCATCCCTCTGTAGATTCAGATTACAACAGAAAATATGTTTCACATCTGAAAAATTTATATCTTTTAACATACTTTCCATTATTTGAAACTTTTTCTCCCTCCACCATTTACTCTCAATTCTTTTACATATTATTTGGTTGATGTTGTGCTTCTTTTTCAGATTTTCAAACTGGTTTTTCTTTGTCTCCATATTTTTTATTTTACCTATATATCGTCTTCTTGTGTTAATTTTAAATTTAATTATAGTAATCACCTCAGTTCCCTTATATTCTGCGTCATCTATTGCAACAACTGGTGTCTGTTTTTGCGCGCGATTTTCTTGGATAAGTAGGCAATACATAACTGTGATAATTCCTTTAGTAATTATTTTCGTCTCCAATGCATCAACAACAAGAGATCCTTCTGTAATCTTTTTTTTAATAACTTTTTCAAGATTTTCTATAAGTACCTGCTCTGTTCTCAATTCCTCCACTATCTTAAAAAGATCTTTTTTTACATATCTACTAGCAATTACCTGCTTGTTGTACGGTTTTACCTCTTTCAAATATATTCTCCAAAGTGTTTTTTTTGGAATATTTATCTTTTCCCATGTTTCATCCTTACTCATTTTTCATTTCCTATATACCATTATAACTCTCAATAGTATTCAACTTCGTTTTAAACTTTTGTTTCAAGAAATCTCACTAACTACTTCAAAGTATAGCATTTACAATATCTCGACCTACCCAGTAAACTGCATAGCATAATACAAAAAGGAAAACTAAGAATCCTATTCCAACTCTGAAAGCGAATTTGTTCCCGTCAATTTCCCAGCACGACCAATCTTCACCCATTTTTCAACACCCTCATTATACTGCTCCGAGAAACCTCGAAAATTCGGGCTAATTGTCGAATTGAGTAAAATGGTTTTATTCTAAGAATTTCATCACGATCTCTTTGATCTAGTTTTGATGGTCTTCCAATTTTATTAGAACTAGATTCCTCTCTACTGCAAAGGCTTCCGACTGGTTCCGCTACCACTTCTACTTTGATACCGAGGCCACAGGCTACCACCTTCTTCATGTAGGAAAAGATGCCTCCGCGTAGAGTTGTTATTCATAGTGCAATCTAAAAGTTTGTAATCGTATTTAAGGTTAGTGTCACGAAACGAACACACATTATAAATATCTGTTTTATCTAATAATCAATATGCATAACGGAAAGCAAGTAATTGTTGATTATGGTTGTGGTGCTGGTGAAATGGTATTAGCAATTGCAAAGTGGTGTCCCAAAGCTAAAATTTATGCCATTGACCCTAATCTAGAGAATAGGCTGCTTGCCAAAAATAACTTGAAAAAGGCGAATCTCCAAAACCAAATAGTTATTTTTAACAAAACAATTGAAACTTTCAAAGTTCCAAAAGGCAAGCCAGATATTCTCTTCTTCAATTTCGCTCTGGAGCACATAGCTAAGAAAGATGATTTAAGTGATGATCTTTATTTTCAAAAATATTTTTCAGAAGCTCTTGATGAATTAGAGGATGACTCAAGTGTTTACATAAGATTATGGCCTGATGAAGCAACTAGTGGAACTTTCCATCATGGTCGATGGAGAAAAATTGATGATCCAAAAAATGTCAAAATAATCAAAAAAATTTTAGAGGACAAGGGATTTGAGGTTGTGGTTGATATTGTTGATTTGGGACAACAAGAAGCTCTTGTGAAAGGTCGTGTTCTAAATGCGAGACAAATCGAAGTTCTAATAGAAACGGGAGAAGATCCTTTTCTCTATCCAGTATCTCCATTTACTTTAGATGCTGGAAAACAATATTTTGTAAAAATAGTTGCAAGAAGAGGAAAATATACTAAACGAAAACTCAGGTTGCTAAAGAAAAGCTCTAAATTGAAAAAACTTCTTAAGGAATATTAATATCTTCCCTCAATAACCTTCTTCACAACATCATAATCAATTCCATATTCTTCTGCAATGTGCTCAATACTAACCATTCCGCCTTCGTACTTATTTCTAATCTCTTTCTCAATTACAGGGTCCATCCGCCTTTTCCCAATCTCTCCTCTAACTTCAACATGAAAATTTTCTCCAACATAATCCTTCACATCTTGACTCATCAATCCATAAACTTTCCCATTAAAAATAATTCTCTCAAGCTCACCACATCTCTTGAAAATCTCATGCGCACCTTGCAATGACAACTGAAACTCCACAATAAGCTCATTAGTGTCTGCAGGGATTCTCCAAATATCTTCCTTAGTTTCAGCAATAATTTGTTTCACAGTGGGGCTAGTTTGTTTTTTTATAAATAGTGTTGGGTTTTGTTAATATTTTCTGAATGGAATTTGGAATTAAGAGTTTAGAATTTGGAGTACTCTAAATTCTAAATTCCAAAATCTAAACTCTAAAAAACTTTATTTGATTCTCTCCAATAGCTTTTCTGCAGTGCTTGCAAGATCTGATTTGTCTTTTCCACCAAGCCCACCAGCAAGTTTCTCAACTGCTTTTGTAAGCTCCATTGGGAACACAATCTTTGTTGCTCTGCCGTCTGCCATATCTTTCAATGCTTTTATGTAAAGATAATTCAAAGCAGGAGTTGACAATTTTCCAGCAGCTTCTTCAATTGCGCCAATTCTAATCTTGGTTGTTTCTGCTGTCTGCATTTCTGCACGTTTGTATCTCTCTGCAATTTCTTCTGCTTGCATTGCATCAACCATTTGCTGTGGCGGTGCAACTGAGATAAGTTCCACGTTAACAATCATTACGCCCCACTCAATTGCGAGTTTCTGAACATCTTCTCTGAGCTGTTTGTTAACTGTGTCAATTTTTCCATAAAGTTCATCAAGTTCCATGCTTCCGACAAGGTTACGAATACGACCTTTTACGTGCTCTTCAATTGCCTTTCTGTAATCTTCTTCAACATAAAGTTCTGCTTTTACTGGATCGTCAACTCTAAGATAAATAATAGCGTCAATATTTAATTTAACTGCGTCGCGTGTGATAACTGATTGTGGTGGAATGTCAATTGTTTCAGTACGAAGATCGTACTTGATAAAACTCTCAATAACTGGTATAATAAATTTCCATCCAGGTTCTGCAACACGATGGTATTTACCGAATCTGTAGATAACTCCTCGTTCATATTCCTTAAATTCAAACAAAACTTTTCCAAGAATAAGATTCTTTGGAGACTTTACAATAAGTCCTAGTCCTCCGAACACGAGAATTATTGGTATTGCTATGAGCATCCACATAACCATTTTTTAACCACCAGTGACGTTTGTCACTACTTTGGAGTAGTGTATTTGGTATATAAAGGTTTGCCCTATTGGTTAAGGTGTCAGCATTCAGCCATCAGGCCCTGACTGCTGAGGGCTGACAGCCGATACCAAAGTAACTAAATTCGTTATCCAAGCTAAACCCCGTCACAATCATGATCTTCAGGCAACCGATGATTCTCACAATAAAGCCCTTTACAGAATTTACACTTAAACGGCATTGTCACCTGGTCGCCACACATTCCACAAACACCAGTTACTGGTGCTGATTCTTTCCCACTTGGTTTTATCGGCTCAATCCTTCCTGATAAGCTTGGATGCTTTGTAATAACCTTAAATGGGTCCTTTTGAAAATATATTAAATAAGCTAAAACAGCAACTACTATCGCCACTCCTGCAAAGAAGTAAATTCCTATCCCCATTTTAATCTCTGTTCAATAACCTATCTATAGTACTCTTTAGCCCATTAAAAAAGCTTGTGAAGAAGTCTGGAAGGTCATAAGTGAACTCTCGCACTTGTGTGAAGAGTACTCCTGGTCCGCTACCTGTCCATTTTATTTCCATACTATCTAATACACTTGCACTAATTCCAGTACAATTTACAAAACCATCTGTAACTGAACATCCACTTGGGGATGAAGTTACTGCGCTTCCAAGAGGAAGTGAGAGTGAATAATCAACACTGTTAATTGAAATCTGAGCTTCAGTAATTCCTGTTCCAACTGCAGTTACTTTTGGGTTTGCACCCAAACCAGATGGAGTAATCCTGAAAATCTTTTCTGCTTCATAAACCATCAAGTCGCTCTGGAAACCAAGAGTCATCATGTAACCAGTTGTGTTATTGCTTTCCAGCACAATTGCTTTTCTGAAAAAACTTCCAATTGTTGAGTCAGTGTCAGTGCTTGTAAAACCAGCATATCCTGGTCCTTCAAAAACTTTCATTCCTCCAAGAGCATCTTCTGCTTCAACATTGTAAACATCACGATAAGGAACTGTCACAACAAGTCGGTTTATCTGCCCAGCATCTGCTGTTGGGCTACATTCAACATAATAAGTAAGCTTTGTTTTTGTAGTAAGTTCTGTTGCAATGTTTTCAACTTTGAGCTTATCTACAGAACACGAGTCAGTTGGCCCTGCACTAACTGCGCTAGCTAAAACCAGAAAGAAAACTGCGAAAGCAGTAAATGCCATCCTTTTCATGTTTAAAAAGTGTATACTCCTGTATATATATCTTGTTTTTAGTGTCATATAATAACCTTTATAAAACAACTTAACATACCCTGAATCATGGCAAAAAAGAGAAAGACATCCAAACAGGAAAAAAGAATAATGTTCGCAGTTGAGGAGATAATCCTCAGTTTTGTCGGCGCTCTCGTCATGGCATTCGGTGTCATGGTTATCGGAAACGCTGCAGAAAGCTGGGTTGCGAATTTCATCCTTGGTGTCTTTATAATATGGCTTGGCTTACTGCTGTTCACAGTGCCTTT
The DNA here is from genome assembly GCA_964636545.1 of Candidatus Undinarchaeota archaeon. Classification (GTDB taxonomy): domain Archaea; phylum Undinarchaeota; class Undinarchaeia; order Undinarchaeales; family UBA543; genus UBA543. Next base: position 110,078 of record CAZWSR010000001.1, on the reverse strand, counting down.
AATCCGCAAAATAGAACAGTTAATGTAAGGAAGCTAGTGGGAAAAGTTTACTCTAAGAGTGAAGAGTATACTAATCTAGGTAATTGTTTTAAACCAACCGAATATTATTTAATCTACAACTTGTATTATCTGTCAAGGGTGGAAAAATGGTTAGACATTTACTAAAAATTACTGATTTTACTAAAGAAGAATGCCTGAACATCATAGATAAATCTATTGAAATCAAGGCAAATATTGATGCACACGCAAGCGATTTGAAAGACAAAACCTTGTTAATGCTTTTTGAAAAACCGTCACTCAGGACTCGCGTTTCTTTTGAAGTTGGCATGACTCAGCTCGGTGGTCACGGTATTTTTTACTCAATTAAGGATTCACCACTTGGCAAAAAGGAAAACATTGAGGATACTGCAGGCTGTATTTCACGATATGCTGATATTATGATGGCCCGCGTTTTCAAGAAAGAAGACCTGGTCAAGTTATCAGAACACTCAACAATCCCTGTAATCAATGCACTTGACGATTTTGCACACCCTTGCCAGATTCTGTGCGACTTTCAGACAATAAAGGAGAAAAAAGGCGACCTTAACCCTCGTAAAATGACTTACTTTGGCGACTGTCACAATAATGTAACTTATGATTTAATGCGTTTGTCTGCACTACTTGGCTGGGAAATGGCAGTATGTGGACCAGAAGGTTCAGAATACGAACCAGAACAAGCTGTTCTTGATGAAATTGCAAAGATTTCAGAAACAAGCAAGGCAAATATTTATGTTTCTCATGATGCACAAGCAGCTGCAAAAGATGCTGATGTGATTTACACTGACTCTTGGATGAGCTACGGAATTCCAGAAAAGGAAGAGCAGAAACGAGTTGAAACTTTCAAACCATACCAAGTCACAACTGAATTAGTAAACTTAGCAAAAGATGATGTGATTTTCATGAACTGCTTACCTGCAAAGCGCGGTTATGAGCAAGCAGCTGATGTAATTGACGGTTCAAAAAGCATTGTATTTGATCAAGCAGAAAACCGCTTGCATATTCAAAAAGCAATTATGCTATTCTTACTTGACAAATTATAAAGACAGTTGTCTCAAAATAACCAAAACATTTTAAAGGGAGAACGCCTTAAGGTTATACCTAATTATTGGAGAGATTAATGGGAGATACGATACGGTTAGTGCTGGAAGACGGGACAGTCTACGAGGGTCACCCTTTTGGTGCTCACAAGGATATTGTTGCAGAAGTTGTTTTTAACACAGCCATGACTGGTTATCAGGAATCTCTAACAGATCCATCATACCACAGACAAATTCTAACACAAACTTATCCACTTATTGGCAACTATGGCATTAATGAAGAAAGTTTTGAAGGGAGCAAAGTATGGGCTAGCGGAATGATTGTTAATAATTTATGTCACACTCCCTCTCACTACAAGTCAGTCAAATCATTAGATGAATTTTTAAAAGAACATGATGTTCCTGGAATTCATGGTATTGACACCAGAGCTCTTACAATCCAAATCCGAAACAAAGGCACAATGGTTGGCAAAATAATACAGGATCCAACAGCAGACATTACAAAAATTATTGAAGAAATAAAATCATTTGACTATGCAAACACGGACCTTGTGAAGGATTATGCAGAAGTAGAGTACAAAGACAAAAAAGAAATAATCCACGGCCAGGGCAACAAGCACAAACTTGTAATGATTGACTGCGGTGTCAAACTCAGCATTGTCAGGGAAATGGTTAAGAGAAATATTGAAGTCACACGAGTTCATCCTGAAACAAGCGCAGAGAAAATTCTATCACTCAAACCAACGTGCGTTCACATTTCTAATGGTCCTGGAAACCCTGAAATGATAACCTACACAATCAAAACTGTTAAGGAGCTTGTTGGAAAAGTTCCACTCAATGGAATCTGTCTTGGCAATGGGATAATTGCGGCTGCGTGTGGTGGAATGAATTTCAAACTCAAATTCGGTCATCGCGGCGGAAATCACGCTGTAAAAAATCTCAAAACTGGAAAAGTTTTTGTAACTTCCCAAAACCACAGTTTCTGTGTTGATGCAGACTCTCTAAAAGGAACAGGCCTTACTGTAACTGAAACTGACTGCAATGATCAAACTGTAGAAGCAATAGAGCACGAATCCCTTCCAATTTTTTCAACACAATACCACCCAGAAGCAAGACCTGGGCCATACGACAAGCTCGATGAATTTGACAGGCTTGTAAAAATAATGGAGAAACATGAAACAAATTAAAAAAGTTCTCCTAATAGGTTCTGGACCAATCATAATCGGTCAAGCTGCAGAATTTGACTACTCTGGTTCACAGGCTCTCAAAGCTCTGAAAGAAGAAGGAATCAAAACAGTTCTGATTAATTCCAATCCAGCAACAATCCAAACAGATTCAGACATGGCAGATTCAGTTTACATTGAACCACTGACTCTTGAGTTTGTTGAAAAAGTAATTGAAAAGGAAAAACCAGATGGAATTTTGTCAAGTCTTGGTGGTCAAACTGCTTTGAATCTTGTATCTGAGCTTGGGGAAAAAGGAATTCTGAAAAAACACAATGTGGCTGTTCTTGGAACTCCAATTTCAGCAATAAAATTGTGTGAGGACCGGAATGAATTCAAGAAACTGCTAATTGAAATCGGAGAACCTGTTCTCCCGTCAAAAGCAGTTAATACTGTTGAGGATGCAAAAGTGTATGCAAGCGAAATAGGGTATCCAGTTGTTATTCGCCCAGCCTACACACTTGGGGGATCTGGTGGGGGAATCGCACACACAATCACTGATCTGGAAAAAATAGCTAAAAAAGGAATTACTCTCAGCAGAATAAGTCAGGTTCTAATTGAAAAGTGTGTTTCTGGCTGGAAAGAAGTAGAGTATGAAGTTATGCGAGATTCTGATGACAATTGCATTACGATCTGTAACATGGAAAACTTTGATCCAATGGGTATCCACACTGGTGAAAGTATTGTTGTTGCTCCGTCGCAAACTTTGAGTGATGATGAATACCAGATGCTCAGGTCTGCATCCATTAAAATAATCCGAGCCCTTGGGGTGGAAGGTGGATGCAATATTCAATATGGTCTTAATCCAAAAAGCAATGAATATTGCATAATTGAAGTTAATCCGCGTGTTTCCAGATCTTCTGCTCTTGCAAGCAAAGCAACTGGCTATCCAATCGCACTCATAACAACAAAAATCGCAATTGGGAAAACTCTCACAGATATCCCAAACCCAATCACTCAGGACACTTCTGCCAGCTTTGAGCCAGCGCTTGATTATATTATTGTCAAAATTCCTCGCTGGCCATTTGAAAAGTTTCGTCTTGCAAAATGCGAGCTCGGTACTGAAATGCGTTCTACTGGCGAGGTTATGGCAATTGGTCGAACTTTTGAAGAATCTCTTTTGAAAGCAATTTGCAGTCTTGACATAAAAAGAAAAGGTTTTGAAACAACCGGTATAACAGATCCTCGACTTCTCAAGAGACTTTTAAGAACACCCACTCACAAGCGGCTCTTCTATATTGCAGATGCTTTAAGAATTGGTTTTACTCTTGAAGAAATCCACGAGCTAACAAATATTGATTTATGGTTCCTTGAAAAAATAAAGAATATTATTGATTCTCCTAAAGAAAAAAAGAATGTTTGTTTCAAAATGGTTGATACTTGTGCTGCAGAGTTTGAATCAAAAACGCCATATTACTACAGTACATCAGGGACTGAAACAGAAACACGGCACACTGATAATAAAAAAGTGTTAATTCTTGGCGCAGGACCAATCCGAATCGGCCAGGGAATAGAATTTGATTATTGCACTGTTCATGCAGTTTGGGCATTGCGAGAAGAAGGTATTGAAACAATAATTCTCAACAACAATCCTGAAACCGTCAGCACTGATTATGACACTGCTGATAAACTCTATTTTGAGCCAGTTGATTTTGAGCATGTGATGAATGTGGTTCGCGAGGAAAAACCATTCGGCGTCATAACTCAATTCGGTGGTCAAACTGCAGTTAACTTGTCCTTGCCACTGAAAAAAGCAGGAGTCAATATTATTGGAACCTCTCCTGAAGATATGGATCTTTCCGAAGACAGGGATAAATTTACACAAATTCTCACTAAACTAAACATTCCACAAGCTGAAAACGGCATTGCACGCAGTTTAGAAGATGCTCAGAAAATAGTTGAAAGGCTGGGTTATCCTGTTCTGGTTCGTCCAAGTTATGTTCTTGGTGGCCGAGCAATGGAAATCATTCACGAAGATTCTCAGTTAGAATCCTATGTCAGAGAAGCTGTTAGTGTTTCAGAAAATCAGCCAATTTTAATTGACAAGTTTCTCCAGAACGCAATTGAAGTTGATGTGGATTGTGTTTGCGATAGCAAGGATGTTTTAATTGGCGGGATCATGGAGCATATTGAAGAAGCAGGTATTCATTCTGGCGATTCCTCATGTGTTGTTCCTCCACAAACCCTCGGCACTGATATTGTAAATAAAATAAAAGATTACACAAGAAAACTCGCACTTGAGATGAATGTAATTGGATTAATGAATATGCAATATGCAGTAAAAGGTGATACTGTTTATGTGCTTGAGGCAAATCCAAGAAGCAGTAGGACTGTTCCATTCATCAGCAAAGCTACAAATCTCCCAATTGCAAAAATAGCAGCTAAGGTTCTTGCTGGAAAAACCCTGAAAGAGCTCGGCTACACTGAAAAAACACCAAAACATGTTTCTGTAAAGTCTATTGTTTTCCCATTTAACAAAATTCCAGGTTCTGACTCTCGTCTTGGGCCTGAAATGAAGAGCACAGGGGAGAGTATGGGTATTGCAGATAATTTCGCAGAAGCATTTTACAAAGCCCAGCTTGGTGCTGGAACTAAGCTTCCTGATTCTGGACGAGTATTTTTTGCAGTTCGAGATCAGGACAAGGAACACATCTATGCTGTTGCTAAAGGATTCAAAGATCTTGGTTTTAAAATTGCCGCAGTTGGTCACACATCAAAAATACTTCATGTGGATGGTATCAAGAATCAGAAACTCCTTAAACCAAGTCAAGGTTCTCCAAATGTTGTTGATGTAATAAATAATGATAGTATCCAGCTTGTAATAAATACGCCAACTCGTGGAGAAGTCGCAAGCAGGGGCGGATACAAGATACGACATGCCTGTATTTTCAAGAAAGTTCCATGTATCACAACATTGGCTGGAGCAAAAATTGTACTTGAGGCAATCAAAAGAAACCGAGAAAAAAGTTTTGGAATCAAATCATTAAAAGAATACTACGCAGATTAGTTAATTTATTTTTAATACAACAAATTATATATTCTCTTTTAACGCAGTATTTTGTTATGTACCATCACTTCAAAGGGGATAATTTATCCCGCTCTGAAAAAATTGAACAACTTGTTGTAAACCGGATTCTTTCCAGTAAAGTTTCTGATGAAAATCGAGAAGAGTCCAAAACATTTGAATTAAAGCACATCAATAGTTGCATTCAAATTACTCGACTTCTTGCAATGAAAAGGAATTTGGATCGCGACTTAGCAACAACAATTGCAGCTCTCTACGACTTAGCCGTTCTTGACACTGGCTCTTACAAAGAACATGCTATCAAAAGTGGTGAATTAGCAAAAGAATTACTAACTGATTACAATGACGAAGAAAAAGAAATTATAATAAACGCTATCAAGAGTCACAGTGACAAGCAGATTTATTCTGAAGATGTCTACACTGAATTAATCAAGGATGCAGACACTTTGGACTGCTGCCTCTACGACGAAACTGTTTACAATAAAGAAAAGCCACCTGAAATTGCAAAAGAATACATGAAAAGATTTGCTAATGTGAAAAAGGAGCTTGGAATTGAATGAAGTGGATGAAAATAATTTCAAGAGAATATGGTGTGCAATATACTGAAGTTTCTCTCCGCTGTTTGTCAGAGGAATGCAAAGATTTACTCCCAGAACCGATTTACAGCCAGATCTATGTTCCTGATAACCAGAATGAGGTGTGCTTTTTTCATGAAGAAAACTGGAATAATCTTGTTCAGTCACTTGAAAAAGAATATTCTACTCTTCCAAAATTAAAAGAATATGAAAAATTATTTGTCAAGCTTGGTGAAGAATATCTGAACACATCAGAAAAAATAGCAAGCAAAAATCTTTCAGCTCTTGAAAATTCTGAACTTGCTGATCTTTATGAGCAATATTACAAAGCACAATTGCCTTACTGCACTCTGATTTGGACTAGTTTCATTATCAATAATCTTGTTTCAAAAAAAGCAAGTGATATCCTCAGTAAATATTTTGAGAACATGGTAAATGAAGCAGAATTATACAAAATAGCACTCAGCCCACGTGGCCAAGCAGCTGTTTTCAAACTTCAGGAACATGCAGCAGCTGGAAAGGACAAGACTATGCTTTTTGAAGAATACAAATGGATGTCTTGTCTTGATTTGCACAATGACCCATGGACAATGGAAGAGTTTGAAGATTATCTTGCAAACTTGAAACCACTTGAAAAACATTCAATAACTTATGATGAATTCATTAGTCAGCTAGCGATTTCTGATGAAGACAAGAAAATGATTGATATTGCAAAGGGATTTGCATATCTCAAGGATATCAAAGATGATTTCCGCAGAAAAAGTGTTTTCCTTGCTCAAAAACTATTTTCAGAAATTGGAAAGAGAATAGGAATTGGGACACTTGACATGAGTTATGTTCTAAAAAATGAAATTATGGATTTCTTGCAGAATGGGGGAAAATTTGATTCAAATATTATTGCAGAGCGCAAGAACGGATTTTCAATTTATTATGACAGTGATCGCAATATCCAGTGCGAGCATGGAGACAAAGCACTTTCAATTATCCAAGAATTTAATTTGCCAATTGAAGAAGCAAAAACTGACGAACTGATTGGAACAATTGCATCCAAAGGAACTGCAAAAGGCAAAGTGGTGATTGTTCGCGGAGTTGCTGATCTTAAAAAAGTTAAAAAAGGCGATATTTTAGTTGCAGTAACAACTCACCCAGATTATGTTACAGCAATGCAGAAAGCAGCAGCAATCGTAACTGACGAAGGTGGAGTAACTTGCCATGCTGCAATTGTTTCACGAGAATTAGGAGTACCTTGTTTAGTTGGAACTAAAACTGCAACAAAAGTTCTAAAAGATGGAGATGGGGTTGAGGTTAATGCTGAATTAGGTTTTGTTAAGAAAATTTAATTTGAAACTAATTTCACAACACCGACAATTATCAAATAAACAGCTATTAGAGTAGTCAGAAGTTTTGGCCAGATTAAAACCAGTACTCCAACTGCTATCATCAGCACTGCGCTGAATGTTTCACCGATTCCAATTCGTTTTAGGAAATTACTCATTTTACTTCTATTTGGTTAGGAAGATGCATCATAAAAACTTTTCCCTACTTAGTTCGCTCGCACAATTAAGCTTGTCTCAATTTGCGCTTTGAACTACATTCTGCAACCAAAAGGTTATCCTCGTTTAAACTTATATTCTTTCCCTTCAAGAATAATTGTATCTGTTCTTAGAGTTTTTTTAATTTGCCTGAACTTTTTTTGATATATTTTCAAAAAAGCGAGTTGATATGCTGGTTTGAATCTAGATCTTTTTAAATTATCAAGGGCAAGTCCAATTTCAATATCAAATCGTTTTGTTTTTTCCTCCTCAGGGGGATAAAAAGACATTCCAAAATCAACAAGCTTCAGGTCATGGGTCATTATGTTAACAAACAAGTGTGTGTAAAAATCCTCAAAAAAGAATATACCTTTCTGATGCAATTTTTTAATAAGATTGGCAAACGGAGATATAAACCACTTGTGATTCTGTATGTGTTTTTCCACAAGATAAGCAGGTCTCCAACCCCCTGGTCTTGATAAACAAGACTCAACAATAAGATTTCCATGAAATCTGCCTATGTTGCACTTGAATTTATGAGGAATTAATTTAGGTCCCATATTTTCAGTAGTCATTTCGTTTGCAATTTTCCATTCTTCATCCATTTCAGGTGAGTATTGGAAAGGTTTTATCACATATTGCTGATTGTTTTCAGCAATTATTAAAAAAATCAGATTGAAACGCTTACGTTCCATTATTTTTTGAAACTTAATTGGGAAGAATTTTTTGTTCTCAGCATACCTGCCATCATGATATGATTTTCCTTTATTTACATTAAGATTTTTGTATATGTAAACAGGATGCCGTATATCTTTCAAACCATGGGGATTAATGGGTGACCAAGTGATTGCTTCAATAAAAGCAGCAGCAACTTTACCAATTAGTGGATTCTCAATAGGAATCCAGTAATCTTCTAATATTCTCTTGACCATAAAAAGATAATGCAGGTCCTATGTTATTTAGTTAACTGTTCGCTACACGACAACATTATTAAATAACCTCTCTACTCTTATTGTCCTGCTATTAGGCCCGTAGTGTAGCTTGGATATCATAGTGGCTTGCGGAGCCGCAGACCCGGATTCAAATTCCGGCGGGCCTGCTCATCTTTTTTGAAATTGGTTAGGGTGTCAGCATTCAGCCATCAGCAGTCAGGACGACCTGACACCTGAGGGCTCAGGGCTGTTACCTGTCTTTATCCACCAATGAAATTTATGAAAATATGTGGGATGTTCTTCATTGCTAAATAAAACATTATCATGAAAAATGTACCCATTATTGTGTATTTAATAAAGTTTTCATGGAATGTGAAGAATCTAAATCCTTCTCTAATAAATTCAGCAAAGAATAGTATCAGCATAGCAGGTATGAAATAAGTGTGAATCGATAGCAAGCTAGCAAATAACGCAACAAAAACCATGTGTATTGTATCCATTCCTGTCAATATTGGATTGTAAATTCCCATCCATCCACTCAAACTTTTTGCTGGCCACGTTGACATTATCGCAATAAAAAAACAAGGCCAGAATCCATATGTTATTGCGATAAACACCATCAAAATACTATGAATCTCTAGATTTACTGAATGATAAACAAAATTTGATCTACTTAAAATACATATAAAAATTATCAAGATCAAAAGACGAGTGTGTTCTGGCATTACAAACCGTGAAAGAACGAAAATTAGCACTAAAGATATGATGTCCAATGTGTGTCCTTTCAATACCACGGTTACTGCCCCCTATTATTCCACTATTTTGTTTTCCAAACTTTATTAATGTTCTGGTACTCTGCTGATATTTGAATTGGTGAAGTTGGTTAATTTGTTCTTGAGTGGCGCTCCAGAGTGCAGCGCGCACTGCATGAAGCCCCTACACGATGAATCTTCAGGATATATCTTTGTTTTTTCGCTGAAGATTAATCGCGTTCGCTTACGCGAAGGGGCTTAAACAATTCTGTAGAAATTGGTTCGTCCTGTTTAATTTTAAAATAAAGAGCACCACCGGAGAGATTTGAACTCTCGACCTTTTCCTTAGGAGGGAAACGCCTTATCCAAACTAGGCTACGGTGGTAGTTTTGGAATCTACATCCTCTTTGGCTCTTCAATTCCAAGGAGATAAAGGGCTTTCTGGAGGGTTTTATATGTTGCGTTTACTAGTGCAATCCGAGCTGCTTTTAGTTCAGGTGTTTCTGCCTCAATAACTGGATTTGTTGTGTAAAATGTGCTGAATTTGTCAGCTAAAGAATATGCGTAATTTGAAATAATATGTGGTTGGTATGTTTCTGCAGCTTCTCTTATCACAGATGGCAGTTTTGCTATTTGTTTTATTAAGCGCTGTGCATCCTTACTATCCAATAACTTGAACTGAATCCCAGCTAGTGTTGGTTTCTTGCCAGCTTTCTCCAAAATTCTTTTTGCACGAACAGTTGCATATTGCAAGTACGGTCCAGTATTACCTTCAAATTCAAGTGCAGTGTCCCAGTCAAAAAAGATTGTCTTGTTGTTTCCAACATTAAGCATGCTGTATTTCATAGCAGACATCATTATCTTTTCAGCAAGTTCGTTCTGAGTTTTTACAGCCATTTCAGGGTTTCTCTCAGCAACTTCATTCATTGCTTTTTTGAGCATTTCATGTTTCAAATCAGAATATAATATTGCGGTTCCTTCTCTGGATGACATTTTTCCACTTCGCAAAGCAACCAAAGCATATGCCAAATGGTAACATTTCTTTGCTTTTCTGAAACCCATTTTCTGTAATGTCTTAAACAATTGCTGGAAATGCAATCTTTGCTCTGACCCAACAACATAAATTGACTTGTCAATTTTGAATTTCTTGAATTTTTCTTCAGCAAGTGCAAGGTCTTGTGTTGAATAAAGTGCTGTTCCGTCACTTTTCAGCAACAACCAAACTGGTAAGTCATCTTTTTTCAAATCAATAATAATGGCGCCCTTACTCTTTTTCGCGATTTTCTTTTTCTTCAGCTCTTCAACAAGTTCTCTTCCTCTTGGTTTCAAATCGCTTTCATAAAAGTCAACATCAAAGTGCGCATCTAATTCTTTGTAAATTTCCTTGAACTCATCAACACTCCATTTTCTGAATTGCTTCCACAATTTAGTGATTTCCTCATTATCTTGCGCTTCTAAATGTTTTAGAATTTCATCTGCTTCTTCTTTGTTTTTAGGATCTTCTTCAATTTTTTTGCAAGCATCTCTGTAAATTGTTCCAATCCATTTAGAAACATTAGTGTGCGCCTTTTCTCCATCGTGGTATTTCTTGTAGCACCACAGTGTTTTTGCAACATGCATTCCAATATCATTAAACAAATTTGCTTGAATAACATCAAATCCAGCTTCTTTCATTATTCTGCTCAAACTTTCTCCAAGAACAGTATTTCTAACATGTCCGATGTGGAATGCTTTTAGTGGATTTGGCTGACTGTACTCAATCATTACTTTCTCTTTCTTTTTCTCGCCTTTTCCGAAAGTATCTTTTGATGCTTCAGTAACAACCGCTTTTGCAAATTCTCCGAATTTCAGGAAAAAATTAACATATGCACCTGCCAGTTTTATTAAGTAAACACTGCGTGGTCTGTGAATTTTGTCAATAATATCTTCTGCAATCTTCCTTGGACTGACTTTTTTTATTTTTCCAAATGGAAATGAAATACTACAAGCAAGGTCTCCCATTTTGTAGCTAGGTGGCTCATCAATGTGGTTTACCAGCTTTATTTTCTTTAATCGTGTTTTTGGGATTGCCAATTGAGGTATAACTTCTGCCACTGCTTTTGTGACATCTTCTCTTGCTTTTTGCCAAGGATCTGTTACCATATTTAACCTCTATGTTTGATTAGTTTTTAAATGGGTGTATTGGTGGGCCTGCAGGGATTTGAACCCCGCTTTGGAGGTCCGAAGCCTCCCGTGATATCCAAGCTACACTACAGGCCCAATGCTAATTGTTGGTTACAGCTTCCAGCTACCAGAACAGGTTAGCTGTTAGCAGGTAGCTGTTAGCTGAGATGGGCCCAAGGGGATTTGAACCCCCGATTTGCAGCTCTCTTCCAAACCTCAAAGGTCCGGCGAGCGCGCACATATTTGGTTTTTCACCTATGTGTGCGAGCCACGCTGCTTCAGCTTAACCTGTTGAGGTTCTGCTGAATGCAGCGCAAAGCGCCGGCCGATTTTGCGGCCGTTAGAAGGCTGCCGCCTTATCCAGACTAGGCTATAGGCCCATAGCACATTATTCTAAAACAGGTGCTTTTTATTTGTTGTTATAAGCTATTCTTACCTGCTTGTACGCTTGTCTGAACGGAATTCCTTCCAACACCAACTTATCTACCTCGTTTGTGGCTAAGCATCCGCTTTTTTCAATTATTTCCTGCATTTTTTCCTTATTTGCTGTAATTCCTTTCACAACAATTTCCATCACTTTCAAGCTCTTTAAAACAATACTAAATCCATTTATCACTGTTTTTTTCGTCTGTTGCATATCTTTGTGATACCCAGACGTCAGTGATTTCAGAGTCATCATGTTCTGGAATAGCAAACTATGTACTTCAGTGGTTTTTGCATGCAGAACTTCCAGTGGGTCAGGGTTCTTTTTCTGCGGCATTATGGAACTTGATGTGCAAACTTCATCAGCAAGACCAATCATTCCAAATTCAAATGTGGAATCCACTCACGGTTTTGTGCAATACACAACAGGCCTCCTAGCTGAGAATGGAATAAATATAGTTGAAGTTCTGTCCTGCTACACTGATACAATTTTCATTGTTGAAAAAGAAGATGCACTGAAGGCATATGATATTCTTTCAAAAAAATGCAGTTGATTACTTGTACTCTTCCGGCGCCTTGCTGTAGTCCATACTGAACTTTTTCCTAAACTGCTTGTTAATTCCAAACTGTACAATACTTAGTGCAAGGAAAATCACAAAAAGATTCAATATTGCTTTTGTGTAGCAGCAATACAGCAAATATCCCATTGCAAATATTGGGAGCGCAGTCACAACAACTAAAGTAATAAACGCCAATCTCCTTGCAGTCTGGTTCTTGCAGTCACCTTTTCTATATAATTCAGCAGCTACAATTCCCCAAGCACTTGCATACCGTTTTCCAAAACAGAATCCACTGGCACGCCTGTGCATCAAAGTCAATCCCATCACAAGCACAATCGCACAAGAAACATAAAATATTGAAACAATCGGGGCTCCTCTAAACAATAGCGATCTCATTCCATATGCTCCAATTCCAAGATAAATAAGTATGAACAAATTCTCTATGTCGACCCACAAATCAGCTACATTTTTGTAACGCTCTTTTATCTTTTTCATTCCTTCAATTTGTATCTGTCACTGGTTTATAAATACTATTGTCTGGGGCACCGTAGAGCCGCAGGGCTGGAGAGTCGAAAAACAACACGGCGCCCCTGCGCCCCAGCTCCACTTTAGATTTTTTTTTAGCAATACTTTATAAAGCCAAATCAGTCTTTCTCTGTACAATGATAACAAAAGCATTGATACTTGCTGCAGGAAAAGGTCAACGGATGAAGCCGCTAAGTGACACTAGAAACAAATGTCTACTTCCTGTTGCAAACAAGCCAATTATATCCCGCAGTTTGTCTGCTCTAAAACAAGCTGGAATTTCTGAAGTACTTATTGTTGTAAATCCAGAAAGTGAAGTTGAAAAAGCACTAGGTAGCGAGCAAGAAGGCGTTTCACTTTCATATGCAATTCAAGCTAAACCAATTGGAACAGCAAATGCAATTGGCTTGGCAAAAGATAAATTCACTGAAGATTTCCTTGTTCTAAATGGTGATGATTTCAGCACTTCTGAGCATCTAAAAAATGTAATGGAAGCACACAAAACCAAAGCAACTGTTTCTATAACAAAAAAAGTAAATCCAAAAGGTCTTGGTGTTGTTGAAGTTGAAATGAATTTTGTTAAAAGTCTTGTTGAAAAACCAGAACATGCAGAAGGCGAGCATTTTGTTAATGTTGGAATTTACGCATTCTCTCCTGAAATTTTCAAAGTAATTGACACTCTTGAAAAATCTAAGCGAGGCGAATATGAAATTACTGACGCAATCACTAAACTTATTCCAGATGGTGTTACTGTAATCCCAGTTGAATATTGGCGCTCAATAAATTATCCATGGGAACTTATCACAGCTAGTAAGAAATTCATTGACGAAGCACCTGAAGAAAACAAAGCAACTGTTGAGGAATTTGTTCATGTAACCGGAAAATTAGTCGCCGGTGAAGGGACTGTTATCAAATCTGGTGTTTATATTGAAGGTCCTGTAATAATCGGAAAGAACTGTACAATTGGTCCAAATGCTTTCATCAGGCCTTACACTTGCATTGGTGACAACTGCAAAATCGGACAAGGCGTTGAAGTCAAGAATTCAATTGTGATGAATGGAACTTGTATTCCTCATCTTTCTTATGTTGGAGATTCAGTAATTGGACAAAATGTAAATTTCGGTGCTGGGGCAATTATGACAAACCTACGGCATGATGACAACAATGTTCTTGTGAATGTCAAAGGAAAACAAGTTGATACTGGCTTGAGAAAACTCGGCGGAATTGTTGGGGATAATGTCAAGTTCGGTTCAAATGTTGTGATAAATCCTGGAAAAAAGATTGGTGCAGGGTCACGAATATGGCCTGGCGTTGTTATTTACAAAGATGTTGAAGAAAACACAGAATACAAAGGTTAGAGCGTGAACAAATACATCAAGAATTTGTAGCCAATGAATTTTGCAACATAGAAATTTATTATAACGTCAAGTGAGTGAATTATTAAAATTTTCAGTGGCGGACTTGGGCAGAACATTTTTGAAAGAATTCCATCCAGTAATTGCACACTTATGAAACAAATCAGAAATATGAATAAGAATTTTCCTGCACCTAAACTAGTTCCATAGAAATGTTTCATTACCAAGCTTAGTAACATCATTACATTCAACGATGTCATCTGAATCATAATTCCGTGCCCTTGGTCTGGTCTAACTTTCCATACACACAAATATGCGATTATCACCATACTAAATGCAAACATCCACCCAAATGCGTAAGTCATGTAAAATGCTAGTGGAAAATGAATTTCAATTCCCATATACCAGAAATCTTTTCTTCTTGTCAGGAATATTGCAAGTGCTCCAATAACCCAGTAAAACATTAATATAAATTTATTCCAAAGAAATGCGAATACAAAAGATACAATGACTAGCGCAATAGCAACTGCCCCAATCACCATCCAGGTTTCTTTCTGAAGTAGTATATTCTTGCCAGGTTTTTTTAGAGATGAAACTGTATCTAATATTCCCCGATTCCTAATTCCAGTTCCAGTCTTCACTCTTTACATCCAATCCTGGCTACAAAATAGCCTTATAAAATTCCGTATCGTCGGTTATATAGTTTTCTACATTTCTCCAACACCCCCAAAACTTTATAACAAACTTATCACAATCTCAGCTCAGGATGGGAGAAAAAAAGGGATTATTTATTGCAATAGAAGGAATTGATGGTTGTGGTAAGTCGGAGCATGCTGGTTTTATTACTGACTACCTTCGCAGAAGAGGCTACAAAGTATTCTATACTGAAGAACCGTCACGCGGAAGAATTGGAAGATTAATTCGCGAATATCTCAAGGATGAATCAAGTTTGTCATTGGCTGATGCATTTCTTTTTGCAGCAGACCGCGCCGAGCACCTGGAACATGAAATCGGTCCAGCTATCAATGAAGGAAAAGTTGTTGTGTGTGAGCGTTACAAATACTCAAGTTTTGCATATCAGACTGCTCAAGGGCAAGACCTTAAAATGCTCAAGGACATTCACTTTTTTGCAAGAGATCCAGACCTTACTATTTATCTTGATGTGACTCCTGAAGAAGGAGTCAATCGCTGTGACAAAGGTGAAAAATTTGAAAATATTGAATTCCTAACAAAAGTTAGGGGTGTTTATGAAGAGCTAGCAAATGACAAATCAAATAATTTCAAACGCATTGATGCCATGCCTGACAAAATGGCTGTTAAGGATTCTGTTATTAAAGCAGTGCAAGAATTTTTAAATAGTAATGGCTATCCAATCCCTGATAAAGAATGAACTTTCCACTCTGGGCAATATTTGCGCTTTCTGCTGCAATTTTCTGGGCAGTGACTAATATTATTGACAAAATTATTGTGACAGATCATCTGTCTTACAAACAGATTTTTATGTTTGCACCTTTCAAACTTGTTCTTGCAATTCCAATGTTTTTCCTATTTGACTTGACATTTTCCTGGCTCAGCTTTGTGGTTTTCTTAGGTGGCGGACTTGCCGGATTCAGTGTTATTTTTTATTACCTTGGACTTAGAGAAGGAGAAGTTACAAGATTAACTCCATTATTTGCCACAACTCCTGTAATAACGGCTCTTCTTTCAGCTATCTTTCTTTCAGAAATTCTGCCTGTGTCTTCTTATTTTGGTGTGATTTTTCTTGTTGGTGGAGCTATACTCATTTCTTATGAAAAATCTAGAAAAGAAAAATTCAATAAAAAACCAATTGCGTTTTTCCTTTTGTCAATTTTCCTGTATGCTATAATGAATATTATAACAAAATATTTCCTTGGATATATTGATCCATACTCATTTTTCTTTTTCTATTTTATTGGTTCTAGTTTATTCTTGCCTCTTGTTTTCTGGATAACTGAAGATAAGCAAGAGTTCTTCGCAAAAATCAAGACACGAAAAATACTTACCTTACTTATATTTTCTTCAATTCTCCCATTCCTTGGTTTTATTTTCCATTTCATGTCACTTTCAATTGGTTTTGTAACTCTTGTTTCTGCATTGGAAGAGATTCAAGCCTTCTTTGTTTTGGTTATTGTCACTGTCATAACTGCATTTTCAACTAAAATTGTTAAGGAAAAAACAAGTGGGTTTATTTTCCTTCAAAAATTAATTGCAATTGCTTTACTTCTCGCAGGTGTTTTTATAATAATTTAGAATAATAACATTTAAAAACACCCAACCTAACACTAAACTCATGTCAAAAAAGAATAATGTCTCAATTCCGGGTGCTGGCGGAGGAATTTTCCGCGTCAGTAGTGAGGAAAGTCGTGGTTTCAAGTTCAAGCCAATACATGTTATTGGATTCGCAGCAACAGTAGTGGTTGTCGAAATTCTGCTACACCTATACGGAAGCGCGATTTTCTAAAGTTGGGGGTGTATTCGTAGCTCCGCCTTCTCGCGGAGGATGAGATGCGGCTGCGCCGCTATAACGCGCTTGGTTAAGTGTGAAATTTGTTCATCAGGAAACACCATCGGGGGTGTAGTCTAGTTTGGTATGATACTTGCTTTGGGAGCAAGTGGTCCCCAGTTCAAATCTGGGCACCCCCACCATCTTTTGAAATTGGCTAAAGCTTACAGCTACCAGCTGTCAGCTATCAGATATTTTTCAACAAACTTTAAATAAGTCCCAACCCTCCTACTCTTTAGTGAACATAATGGTAATTGACCCTTTCGCAAACCAACTAAAACAGCTTGAAAAAGCCCAGAGCATCGCGCAGATTGACGCGAATATCTACGAAGTTTTGAAAACACCTCAGCGTGTTACTGAAGTTTCTTTCCCAATTGAAATGGATAATGGTGAAACAAAAACTTTCGATGGATTGCGTGTATTACACAGTGATGTGCGCGGACCTGGGAAAGGCGGAATTCGTTTCCACCAAAATGTTTCATTAGCTGAAGTCAAAGCACTAGCTGCTTGGATGACTTGGAAAACTGCAGTTGTTGGAATTCCAATGGGTGGAGCAAAAGGTGGAGTTATTTTTAATCCAAAAGAAGTTTCTGAACATGAGCTTCAATTAATTTCTCGTGGTTTTATTCGTGAAATTGCTGAGGTTGTTGGAGTAAACAAAGATGTTCCTGCTCCTGATGTGTACACAACTCCGCAAGTAATGGCTTGGATGCTTGACGAATATGAAAAACTGAAAGACAGGAAAGAACCTGGAATGATTACTGGAAAACCAATTGAATTAGGTGGTTCGCAAGGACGTGGAACTGCAACTGCTAAAGGCGGAGTCTTTACTGTACTAGAAGCAGTCAAATACGTTGGAATAAAACCAAAAGGCGCAACCGTCGCCATTCAAGGATATGGTAATGCTGGACACAATATGGCTATTCTACTTCATGAAGCAGGTTTCAAGATTGTTGCTGCAAGTGACTCCAAAGGCGGAATCTATTCAAAAGATGGGTTTGATCCTGAAAAAGTGTTTGAGCACAAACAAAAAACAAAATCTGTTGCTGGATTTGAAGGCACTGAAGCAATTACCAACGAAGCTCTTCTTGAGCTTGAGTGTGATATTCTTGTTCCTGCAGCTCTTGAGAATCAGATTACACAAGAGAATGCTGGAAATATCAAAGCAAAAATCATTGCTGAACTTGCAAATGGTCCTACTACACCTGAAGCAGATGAAATCTTACACAAGAATAATATTTTCATTATTCCAGATATCGTTTGTAATGCTGGCGGCGTGACTGTGAGCTACTTTGAGTGGGTTCAGAACCGCACAGGCGACTATTGGACAGAAGAGGTTGTGTTTGAGCGACTTGAGAAGCGAATGGTGACAGCTTTTGACGATGTTCTTGCTATTTGCAAGGAGAAAAAGTGCCATATGCGCACTGCAGCATTTGTGTTAGCTATGCAGAGAGTAGCAAAAGCAGTAGAACTACGTAGTTGCCATAGATAAAGCTAATTAAAAAGTTAAGCGTGGCATGTGTTTTATTCCATGCCACAGTAATGTTATTTTTTTAGTTACACAAGAAGCTTATTTCTTTATGTCTGCTGTTTTAATGCGTCCTGTAATTCTGCAAACAGTTGTGTCACATTCTGGGCATTTTCCCTTAATCATTTTTGTACTCATTGCTGGGTTTGCTTTACCTGGGCTTATAGTGTCCTTACCATCTTTTATTTCAACTTGTTTCTTGCATTTCATACATTGTCCTTTTACCATGTTTAATCATCCTCCTTAGCTAATCCATACATAAATAGAGTATTTATGTGTTGTTAGTAATGACATATGTCAGTGTTGGTTAAATTTGTGAAAGGTATCAGGTATCGGCCATCAGCTGTCAGGCACCTGACTGCCGAGGGCTGACTGCTGACACCTGTTTTTCAATCCCAATCAACAACATCAACCTTCTTTCCTTCTTGTGAACGAATGTACTTGTAAGCCATTAAACCAGCACAGCAACCCTCTCCAACAGCTGTTGCAATCTGCCGTATGCCACCGGTCATGTCACCTGCTGCAAACACCCCAGGTATGTTTGTCTGCATGTTCTTGTTTACTTTAATGTACTTTTCTTCATCTAATTCAACTCCAACACTCTCAGCAACTGCTGTGCTTGGAGCAACTCCAATATTGATAAAAACACCTTGAACAGGCAATTCTTTCTTCTTCTTTGTCTTCAAGTTCTCAACAACAAGTCCAGTAACAACCTTATCACCTTTCACTTCAACACTTGTAGAATCAAGAACCTTTTCAATACCTTTAGCATCTATTTGTGCAACAAGTGCGTCTGCACCGCGGAATTCATCCCGCCTGTGAATAATATAAACTTTCTTAGCTAATCCAGCTAAATAAATAGCTGAAGTTAATGCACTGTTCCCGCCACCAACTACAGCAACTGTTTTTCCCTTGAAAAACGGTCCATCACAAGTAGTACAATATGAAACTCCTTTACCCATAAATTCTTTTTCTCCTGGAATACCTAAATTCTTGTATTTTGCTCCAGTTGCAAGTATAACTGCTTTTGAAGTATATTTTGTTCCCTTGTCTGTATATACTGCGATTCCACTCTTAGTCTTAGTCAGTTTTACAACATCTCCTGTTTTAAGAGTAGCTCCGTGCTTCTGCGCTTGTCTCTGCATCAGGATGCTTAAAACTTTTCCACTAACAACTTCAAAACCAGGATAATTCTCAATCTTCAATGTGGTGAGCACTTGTCCACCTGGTGCCCCAACTCCAATAACAAGGGTCTTGAGTCCTTGTCTTGCTGCATACATTCCTGCTGTCAGACCAGCTGGACCAAACCCGACAATTATTACCTCATATTTGCTTGGCATAGTCTCCATGTTTATTTTTCCTCTTTATATTTGTTGTTAAAAACAGCTTTGCAATTTTCACAGGCAGTAGGCACTGGGCACTAGGTAGTGGAACTGACCTACTGCCAACTGCCTACTACCCACTACCTATCTGAATAAAACCTAACCTTTATAACCTGCGATTTCCTATTCGCACCTATGGTTGTTGAGAACCTGATAAAACCAGAATGGGTTGAACGAAGTCCATTATATGCGCTACTTCTTGGAGTTTGTCTAACCACTATTGGTATTTGGGTTGGAGCTTTAATTTTCACAGAAGACGCCAGTATCGCCGGTGTTTTATTCACAACAATTTCTGCTGTTCCGTTTTTCAAGAAAATCCTTGACCTTGAGGAAATTGCAAGAGCTGGACTTACCAATTCAAAACAAATTCTCAAGCGAAACTTGTGGATAATCTATATTTACGGAATGTTTTTCATTGGAATGACTGCAGCATACATGCTTTGGTACATGATTCTTCCAATCTTCATGAAAAACTTGATTTTCAGCAAACAGCTAGCAGTTTTCGGTGGCGGTTCTGGTGGAATGCTTGGCCAATTTTCTGGTTCTCACATGAATATGTTCATGCCAATTCTTCTTAATAATCTTAAAGTCGTGTTTGTTTGTATGGTGCTTTCATTATTGTATGGTAGTGGTTCAATTCTCTTGCTTGCATGGAACGCATCTGTACTCGGTGTTTTCATTGGCAGTTTTGGAAAATTAACGTCCTTTATTGCATTCATCCCTCACACAGGAATGGAATTTATTGCGTTCTTTTTCGCAGCTATTTCAGGCGGGTTGATATCCATCTTGGTGCTGCACGAGCGTGAGCGTTTGAAGCAAACAGCGGAGCGTATAATGTTTGACTCAATGGGAATGTTCATGGTAGCGTTAGTTCTAATTGTAATTGGCGCGTTTGTTGAAGTGATGATCTAAATCACCAACTTTTTATATGTGCCATTACACTATTCTAACTAATGGAAAGTAGCAAGATGCTTGTGATTGGCGGAACATTTCTTATTATAATAGTTGTTGCTGGAGCATTTCTTTTCACTGCTACTCCTCTTGGTTTTGTTGGAAAATTTTATGAGGGTGGTGGTTCTGGCCCTAGAGCTGACATGTCACAATACTCTAATTTACCATTTGATGAAGCTTCAGGTCTCGATATCAAAGACGCTGAGCCAATTAAATGGGTTAAGAATGCAGATGGAGTTATTTCTGGTCCAGGAAATATGATTTTTGTTTCTTCAAAAGAATTTTCAGGAGATCTCCGTGGTGTTCGTACTGCTGACCAGCGCTGTAATGAAATGGCACAAACTGCTTCTCTTGATGGCGATTTTAAGGCATGGCTTTCAGAAAGGCAATTAGATGCTATAACACGGTTTAGAGCTGGCGACAGACCGTATTACAATATGCAGGGTCAACCAGTTGCTGCAAATTTGGATGACTTAGCGTATGGAAATTTAGTAAATCCAATTATGTTTGACGAGAATGGAGATAAAGTCCCACCAGCTGCAATGGTTTTGACTGGTACGCAGGACATGGGTTTTACAAAAGAGAAAACTAAAGGTGCATTACCTCAATGCTATGACTGGACTTACAGCGCCTCTACTCTTTCAGGAAGTTATGGTTTAGCATCAAGCACTGATGACAGATGGACAGATGCTGGCGTAACTAGCTGTAATCGTGATTTTAGAATTTATTGTATCCAAGATGGATAGGGAAACAGGTGTCAGGTATCAGCCATCAGCAGTCAGGACCTGAGGGCCGAGGGCTGACGCCTTAACCAACATAACAAACTTTATATACTACCAATATGGCATATGTCACTACTATGATGAACAGAAGGGATTGCCTTCATTGTTGAACAAGGAAGTTCGTCTAGTTTTAGTTTTGACAAAGTTTTAAGTAGTAGGAAAGTTTCTATTTCTGTTAGCTGCAAGCAGGTAGCTGATAGCTATATATTTGGCCCGGGTAGTCTAATGGTTAGGATGGAAGACTGTGGATCTTCAGACCCGAGTTCAATTCCCGGCCCGGGCCCCATTTCAGCTTACAGCTGGCAGCTATCAGCTAACAGGAGGAAAAATGCCTAAATTTGAAACACCACGAGGAATGCGTGACTTCTTACCAGAGGACATGGAAAAGCGCAGGTATGTAATCGACACTATCAGAACTGTTTATTCCAAATACGGTTTCCGCGAAATACAGACACCAGCGCTTGAGAATTTAAGTTTGCTTACTGCAAAGTCTGGTGGTGGAGAAGAAGTTGCTAAAGAAATTTTTTCATTAAAAGATCAGAGCGGCAGAATGCTTGGAATGAAATTTGACCAAACAGTTCCAACTTCACGTTTAGTTGCAAATAATTCACAATTACCAAAACCATTCAAGAGATTCATAATCAGTCCGGTTTGGAGATACGAGAGGCCACAAGCTGGAAGGTACAGAGAATTTTGGCAAGCAGATATTGATACATTCGGTGCAGAAGGTGTAGAAGCAGATTTGGAAGCTGTTGCTTGCGCAACTAATGTAATGCTTGAATTAGATTTCAAAGAATTTTATGTTGACATAAATAACAGAAAGCTTGTTGAAGGAATTGCACTTGATTATGGTTTTACTGAAAAAGAAGTTCCAAACTTACTTAGATGCATTGACAAGCTTGACAAAATTGGAGAAGATGCAGTTATTGCTGAAATGAAAGACAAGAAACTTGATGAAGAAAAGGGTAGGAATCTTTTGAATGCACTTCTTGCAGAAGGAAAACCAACTGAAGTTCTGAAAACAGCCAAAAATATTGCAAAGAATGATATTGCAAAAGAAGGACTAGCTGAATTAGAAGAATTTTTCAAATTAGCAAAGTCATATGGAATTTCTGATTATCTTAGATTGAATTTGAGCATGGCTCGTGGACTAGCTTATTACACTGGAATGGTTTATGAATTCAAAGCAAAGGATGCGAAAATTGGTTCAATTACTGGTGGCGGACGGTTTGACAATTTAGTTTCGCTTGCTGGTGGAGAAAAAATTCCAGCTACAGGTCTTTCAATTGGAATTGATCGTTTAGTTCAAGTTCTTGAGCAAGTTGGAAAATTAAAGAAATCAGGAGCAATCAAAGCACTTGTATGTTATTTCCCAAATTGTAATGAGAAAGCAATTGAAATTGCTCAGCAGCTTCGAAAAGCTGGAATCAATACTGATTTTGATACAAAAGCAAGAAGTATTTCAAAGAATCTGGATTTTGCAAACTCAAGTGGAATTCCATTTGTTGTTATAATTGGTGAAAAGGAAATTAAGGCAAAGAAATACGCATTGAAAAACATGGAAACTGGCGAACAAGAACTTCTTTCAATTGACCAGATTATCAGCAAGTTAAATATAGTGGGAAAATCAGACAAGAGGTTACTAAAATGAAAAGAAGGGATTGCCTTCACATTTGTCTGCAAACTGGACAACAAGTTTAGATTAGTTGTGCCTTTTTCTATTCGCAAAAAACTAGGAATTTCTAATGCAGTTTCTGTAGTACTAGATAACGGTGTTGCTTATTTGAAAAATTCAGAGTTTCTTGACGGAGTGGTTCTTTCAAAGAACTGTAGGAGATTAAAATGAAAAGAAGGGAGGCAGAGAACAATAGAAGAAACAGCGGATTTACTGTATTTTGTTATGGTTCAACTCACTGGGAAAGATATAAAATTGAGTGAAATAATAGGAGAATTAGAAAAGAGGAGAAAATAATCACTTAACAACCTTTTCTATTCTCTGCTTCTCAGGTCCTCCAAATTTCTCACAAATTGTCAAGTTCAGTTGCATTATCTGTTTGGAAATCTCGTTCTCAGTGTTCAGTTTGTACATATTCGCATTTCCGACCTCCCTGGTCTTTTTCACTAATTCATATTTTTCCAATTGAGGCCAGAACCTGTGCAAAGTACTCCATCCAACACCAGCGTTCTTGCAAATATCTGAAAGTGAGTAGTCAAAATCCTGAAACATTATCAGGAAGTCTAGGACTTTGATTATTGGATACGCTCCCATCACTTTTACGAAAAGAGTTTGATCTTCCATGCTATTATCTTCCTCTATTTTGGTATATATGTGTTTCGTTTCTGTAATGGTCATTTTATTGTCGCAACTATCCTCCTTATCTCTTCAACCCGCCTTGGATTCAGGAAAACATGTAAACTGTCTGGCTTCGGTTTGCAGAGAATTAATCCTAGTTTAAGCAGCTCTTTTGCTTCTTTCTTTACCAACCCTTTCAAGTGCCCTTCAAAACCTTTTTGCAGATTGTCAATAGAAGTGTGCCTTCCTCCCCAGTAGTCAAGCATGTACAGTTTCCTGAGTATTGCTTTCTGTATGTCTGAATGCATAAAAGAGCGGGTGCATTTGGGGTTTATACAATTTCACCAACTGGGGTGAGTTTATGAGGTATGTTACTCTAAATTCTCCGCCAGATAACCCTTAATCCTATCTCCATACCTCTGACTTCTTTTAATCTTTCCACCAACAGCATTCTTTTTCGGAATCCGAACTTCTCCTCTTTTTCCTAGTCGCACTTTAAACAAAAAGTTCCGTCCAGCATAGCAAGTAATTTCTTTCCCAGCAGCTTCAGAGTTAAAATTAATAATATACTCTGATCTTCCTTCAGTCATATTTGCTTCAACTTCAGTTGGCTGATTATCAGTTCCCATAACAACTGTCTGGTCTCCAAAAGTGTAAATTTCATACTCAACTTTTCCAGTTTCAAAATCAAGAACTTCAACAACTGGTCTTGCCAAGTCATCATCTTTCATTCCACCAGGAACTTTCACAGACATTCTAGTTTCGTAAATCTTACGAATCTTAGCATCCTTAATGTAAATTATTGTATCAACAATGTGTGGAATCTGCCCAAGCTCTAGTCTGCTAACCATTCGCTGAATTGCGTCAATTGGCTCACTTGCATGCGTTACTCCAACCATTCCAACACCTGCTAATCGCATATCTCCGAAAATTCTAAAGTCTACGCTTTTCCTAACTTCATCATAAATTGTATAGTCAGGTCTAACCAAAAGCAAAATATCTGAAGTTTTCTCCATTGATTTTTCAAGTGGTGCATACTGTGTAATATTTTTATTAACTTGCAAATCTCGTGGATTCTCCATTGTTTTCACAATAGCGCCACGTCTCTGATAAAATTCAGCAAGAGCAGCTGCAAAACTGGATTTTCCTGCACCAGGTGGTCCGCAAATGAAAACACCTTCTGCTTTTTCCTCTAATCGTTTTCGCAGTTTATCGCTCATTTTGTAATCATTCAAACTAACCTTAATAATCGGTCTAACAGCAGTAATTTCAGTAGCATCTGAAAATGGGGGTTCTGTAATTGAAATCCGAATATTTTCCATCTGCACAACAGTTGCTCCGCGCATACTGATTTCTATTCTCTTGTTCTCTCTGCCATAATCAATAATTTCCTTGATTAGTCTATCAAGCTCTTCTTCAGTAGTTTCTTTATCAGAAATTTTCTCCAATCTGACTTTTCCGGGCATTCCTTTTTTCGCAAGCGGTTTAGTTCCGAGTTTCAGATGAATGCTCATTGTTTCCTTATCAAAAAGTTTCTCAATCTCAAGTGTTTCTGCAACTTCTGTTTCAATATGCTCGCACTCAATTCCTCTTGCTTTTGCAGTCAAAAACATAACATAATCAGCAGTTAGTAATTTTGCTTCCAACTTCACTGCAGCATCCCGAATTGCAGAATCAATTGCTCCGAATTTTGCTGCCTTTATTTCATCAGGAGTTGGCCTGTTTCCATGAAAAGTTAATGTGATTTTCTTATCATCAGAAAACTTTTTCAGCTTTCCAAGTTCCTCTAGTCCTTTAAAACCAATCTTCTGTTTCTTGTTTGCCTGATTCTCAAGCTCAGAAAGAACTATTTCTAGAATAATTATCTCTCCTTTCAGTTTTCCAGTTTCCACTAGTTCTGAAAGATTTCCTTTTATCAACACGCTTGTGTCTGGTATTATTTTTTCCATTATAGCATACGCTCCCCCAACAAATTCTAAGAACAACAAATTTTTAAATAGGGGAGTATTAATACTTTATGATAATGATTATCGACAAGAAAAAATTTATGGGAATGCAGAAAGAGCACAGAGAACAGATGTTAGGTGCATTGTTTCAGGCAGAGCACCAGAATTTTACTAAAAAACAAATTGGCGTTGATATTGATGTTCCAATTGGTTACAGTGTACGAGCTGCTGTTATTCTTGAATGCGAATTACCTGATGAAATTGTTAAGAAAATCTTTGTAATTGAACACGACGCCAATTCATTCATCAAGAAAATTGATATTGATAATTATTCTGAATATGCTGCGCAAATGGCAAAAACAAAAATATTTGTTCCAGAGCGCGATGACTTGTTTGTAATTACTCCAAGTGGAACGCCTTATGAAGAATACAAAAAAGAACGAGGAAAATTAGTTTTTGTAGATTTGGATTCAATTCTAAAAGGTGTTAATGAGCATTACAACAATAATCGCGAATTAAGAGATGTTCTACGGCATTACGGTTTTGTTCAAGAAAGAGAAGCAAAATTCTAGCTTCCAACACTTGTGTGTTCTACTGGCAATTGCAAATTAACCATTGTATTAATGTATTCAGGATCTGTTGCAAGTATTTCTGTTGTTGTAACTATTCCAACAATTTCACCTTTTTCATTAATCACAGGTAATTTTTTTATCTTATTTTTGTCCATCATTTCAACTGCTTCTGGAACTGTATTTCTTGGGCCAATTGCATGAACTGGAGAACTCATTATTTCTTTTAGTGTCACTTTTTTTGGATCTGTTGCTTTTGCAACTACTTTGTAAAGTACATCAGTACTTGTTACAATCCCTAAAATCTCTGTGTCCGAAGCAACTAAAACACAACGCACTTTCTGTTTTTCCATTGCTTTTACTGCATCCATAATAAGTGTGTCTTGTTTTTCAACATCAATGTGTTTTCTCATTATTTCTTCTATTGTTGTCATGATTTTTCTTAATTCTCGCACCTTTATATTAGTAACCTTTTTAACACTGACATTCGTACTTCTCTTAATGAACATTGGAAAGTTCTTGAGAAAATCTGTATCGAATTATTTAGACAATCCTATTATCTTAGCTCCTTTTGCAATAATGGGTTTGATAACAACTGGTTTAGGTATTATCTCAAGTTTGTATTTAAATTCAATTAGCAGTCAGATAACTATGGAAAGTGTTCGTTCTGCTGTTCTTTCTGAATCTGCTTCATCTTATCTTATGGGTATTTTTGGGAAATACATTCTTTTGATAATTGTCTGCGGCTTCTTCCTTTCATTCATCAGCTCGTTTTTCCATGCATTTTCAATTGGATTAGCTAAACAAATAGCAAAAGGAAAAAAACCAACACTCCAACATGGTTTTTCTGCTCTTCGATCTGGTCTCCGAGTATTTTCTTTCAAGATTTTGATTTGGGGTTTCACATTGATTGCCGCTGTTCTAATATCAATTCCAGCTGCACTCATGTTTGGGCTCTTAGGTCTTGTTTTTGCTGGACTTTGTGTTATTTTCTTTTCTATTCTTCTTCAATTTGTTGGATTTTTTGGAAAACAAGCAATTGTTCTTGATGGTTTATGGGCATGGGCAGCATTTCAGAAAAGTTATAATGTTATCAGAAAAAATCTTGGAAATGTTCTTTTACTGCTCGGTGCATATCTATTCACACTTGTAGCATTCATTGTTTTCAAGCAAATTTTCATAACTCTTGCAAATTACTTGATGATTGGATTTGGTTTGGTAATATTTGCACAGGCAGCTGAGTTCATCTTTACTTTCTTGATACTGTCGCCTCTTTTCGTAATAATCAAAACTTCTTACTTCCTTAAGTCTCGTCAGAAATAGGTTCGCGTAGAGTTATATTCAGTTTTTTCTCAAGTTTTTTCACAAGTGAATTATCTGGCGTCATGTTTCCTGAAATCAATTTACTAATAACTGAACTTTTCTCATTAAGGTCAGCTGCAAATTCATCAAGTTTTTTCCCACTCTTGTTCCAAGCCTGCTGTATCAGTTTCCCATAATCCTCAACAAGTTCAAATTCTTGACCAATCTGCTGAGAATATGGCATTTTCACTTTCCTTCCAGTAGAATATGATTGTTGACTTGCTCCAGAACTAGCTGCTGGCTGTGGTCTTGAAAATTGAACTTCAGTCCCGTATTTGACACAGTTTTCACAAACATTCAAAATAGAACCTTCCACACTAACCTTTCTTGGGTTTTCTAATCCTTTCCCACACAGTTCGCACTCCATACTAAAATCTCCCTCCCTTCTTATTAATGAACCTTATGGTGCATCCACAGTTATTCGTGCTTTCCTGGATTCATATCCAACTGCATTGTAGTAGAATACTTGTGGTCCAACCAATGTTACGCTCCAGCTTTCACCCTCTTGTATCCGTGGTGAATAGGAGTGTTTTCCATATGACACAAGATCAATTTGGTATACTTTGAAATCATCTTCGCTGATAAATGTGACCATGGTTCCTGATTCTATCTCTATGTCATTTGGTGTAAATCTTCCACTAGCAAGTGTTATAATAACTTCTTCAGGTTCTTCCTCAGGTTCTGGTTCAGGCTCCGGTTCTGATGTTACCACGGGTGTTTCTACTGGTCTAATGATTGGGTCCGGTGTGTTCTGACGTTCTATTGCTTCGCGTGGTGGATCTGCAATATTTATTGATGCACTACCTTCTCCTTCTCCATCAACTACTGCAACTCTTGCAGGAGTCATAAAAAGTGCTACAACAAGCACAATAATTACGATAATTAATCCAATAAGGAAAATATCCTCTTTGTTTTTCATAATTCTGAATAATCTGCGATGGTTTATAAGGGTTATTGTTGTGGTGTGTTTTCAATTTTCTTTTTCATTTTTGATGCAAGCTGCTAGCTTAACCAATTTCAAAAATATTGCCTCTGCCCGCCCATCTATCATCATTTGGGAGTATCAGCTCGATGTCGGTACATCATTGGCACTGTTATTAGAAAATTCTCTAGTATAAAAGTGATTCTGTTTAGAATTCGTTTATTTTTGTTCTTTAGGTGCAGGAACTGGCTCTGATGGTGGTGCAGGTTCTGGCTGAGGTTCAGGTGCTACAGGTTCTGGCTCAGGAGAAGCTTCTGGCTGTTCTGGCTCAACTGGAGTTTCTACAGGCACTTCTGTAACTGCTGGCTGGTCTGGTTCTTCCACTGTTGATTCTTCAGGAACTGGAGTTGTATCTCCAATCTGCACTTTGATTGCTGCTGTTGGGCATGATGCTTCGCAAGCTCCACACTCAATACATTTGTTTTCTTTGTGCTCTGCAGTTTCAACTACTGGAAAACCATCTGCATCTTTCTCAATCGCTTTTACTGGACATACTCCAATACAAGCGTAATTCTTTTGACATTTTGTTTTATCAACTACTGCTGGCATTTTTATTTCACCTTGATGTTGGCTTGAGGATAATTGTATTTAAGCTTATCTGCTTCTGCAAGAAATTTACAGGGGTGAAAATGTTATTAAGTCCCTTAGGTCATGTATTGCTAATGAAATCCTCAGCAATTGCTCACTCAAACATTGCACTTATCAAATATTGGGGACGCTCTTCAGAATTGAATATTCCTATGAACGACAGTATTAGCATGACAAAACAAGGGCTAGGCGATATTGAGCTAAAGGCGCACACAACGATTTTCTTTTCTAAAGATTATGTCAAGGATGTTGCATTTCTAAATAAAAAATCATTAGTTGACAGAAACAAGGAGCGAGTACTTGCTGTTGTTAATCCACTCCGGGAAATGGCTGGGATTAATCACAAATTTATGATGGCAAGCACAAACGATTTTCCAACCCAAAGTGGTCTTGCTTCATCTGCTGCGGGATTCGCTGCTCTTGCAATTGCAACTTCTGACGCACTTGGATTAAAATTATCTAAGGATGATGTTTCAAAATATGCGCGTCTTGGTTCTGGCTCTGCAGCGCGGTCGGTTCATGGCGGTTTTGTGCACTGGCATCAGGGTGTTGATCATGAAACTTCTTATGCAGAACAGCTCTGCGGACCTACTGATTTTCAAATGAATGCTGTTATTGCACTTGTTAGTGATGAGCCGAAAACAACAACTTCTGATTCTGGCCACACACTAGCTGCAACCAGCCCTCTTAATAATGCGCAAATCAAAAAGTCTCAGGAGCATGTTGTTGAACTCAAGAAAGCCATTCTTGATGACGATTTTAAAACAGTTGGCAGTATTGCTGAAGAGAACTGCAAACTAATGCACGCTGTTATGGAAACTTCAAAACCTCCGCTTTATTACCGAAACCAAGATACTTTTAAAATAATGAAGAAAGTTGAGAAAGCAAGAAGCAGAGGGTTGGAATGCTATTACACAATTGATGCTGGACCAAATGTGCATGTGCTGACTAGGCCAGAGAATGTTGAGGAAGTTGAGAAAATGTTGAAAGGAAAAACAATCAGAGTTAAGCCAGCTGGAGATTCTGGAACAACTGAGGAACACCTATTTTAAGGGGTGAGAACTATTGAAATTCAATGGATAACTCAGACAAAGCAGTAATCTTTGACATGGATGGAGTAATTGTTTATACTCTGGATCATCATTACGCAGCTTGGACAGAACTTCTTGCAAAGCAAAATATCGAGTTTTCTCGCACAGAATTTAATAATTTAATTGGCCAGTCTTCTCAAGCATTTATTCAATCTCTTCGCATAAAAGGGCTTAAGGGTCCTGAAAATAATTTAGTAGAAGAAAAAGACAAATTATATCTTGAAAAATTCAAGGATAAAGCACCACCTCTTGTTGACGGTTTTCTTCAGCTTATTGATGACATAAAAGATGCTGATTTTAAAACAGCAATAGCAACATCTGAGCCAATAAATATTATGAATGCAGTTATGCTGGAATATGCTCTGCTCAATAAATTTGATGTGTTTGTAACTTCTGACGATGTTAAAAATTTAAAACCAGATCCTGAGATATATCTCTTAGCTGTTGATAAATTAAATGTTCCATCTCAAAATTGCATGGTTTTTGAAGATTCATTATCTGGTGTTACTGCTGCCAAATCTGCAGACATGTACTGTATTGCATTAACAACATCATATTCAGATGAAGAATTAGAAAAAGCTGGAGCCGATAAAATAATTAAAGATTTCACTGAAATAAATCTTGGAGAAATATTAGATGCACTTGACTAAACTTGAGGAGCAAATCCTTAATGGCGAACAAGGTGAAGCAAAGCAAAAAGCAATTAACTTTCTAGTAAAACTTGGCGACAAAAATAAAGCAGACAACTTAATACCAATACGCTCCGCACATATTCCAAATCTTTCCTACACTGAAATTTCTGAATCAGAAATAGTTTCTTTGGAAAAATGGGCAGAGCATTTTCCAAAAGTTGAAGTTCCAACAACTCTCAATGCTGGCGGAGTTTCCAGAACAACTCCTGATTTTGTTGATGATTTGCCAAAACAAGGAAGAATAATCAACGCTTTCAAGGCATTTCACGCAATTCCAGCACTTACAACAGCTCCTTACACAACTGAAAACATTCCAAAACAAGGACAAGACCTTGCTTGGGGGCACGAGAGTGCTGTTGTTTATGGCAATTCAATTCTTGGTGCTTGCACTAACTCACATAATTGGCAAACTGCGTTATCGTCAGCACTACTCAGCAGAACTCCAAATTACGGTCTTCATCTTCAGCAAAACCGCGAGCCTGAGCTCACTTTGAAAGTTGCTGAAAAACTATTTGGTTATGAAGATTTCAGTGCACTTGGTTATTATGTTTCACAAGAATATCCTAACAAGCTTATTAATTTCAAGTTTTCATCAAAACCAAATAAGGAAAATTTGCAAGCATTAGCATCTGGCTATTCTGCTAACACTAAAAAATTCATGTTCACTCTTAATGAGAAAGGGGCACAGGGGCGCAGGGGCTCCGGGGCTCAGATTGAGAAAATTGATGTGACTTTTGCTGAAATCGATACTGTTTTCCAAGAGTTTTCAACTGATTCTGAGCCAGACTTTGTTGCAGTTGGTTGCCCTCATTTATCAAATCATGAATTTCAGAAAACCTCAAGAATCCTAAAAGGAAAAAAATTACACAAAAGCACTAAGTTCTGGATTTACACTTCTGAAAAAGTCCGCTCTGATTTAGAACTTGATGGTCCAGAAGAAAATATCAAGCGTGCTGGTGGAATCGTTGCAACTGATGCTTGTCCGTGCCTTGCTCCATTAGACAGGTTTGGGATAAAATGTGTTAGAACAAACTCTGCTGAGCTATGCGCAAAAGTTAAAAGCCTAGGTCTTGAAGCTCAATTATCTAGCTTTGACGATATTGTCAAATGGGGTTTCCGATGAACATCCTAGCATCTGCTTGCGGCAAAGTAATCCTTTTTGGAGAGCACGCTGTTGTGTATAATAGCCCTGCAATTGCAGTTCCAGTTCTGTCACTTAAAGCAGATGTTTCAATTGTTGAAGACAAGTCATTATTTCTCGATGCAAAAAACATTAGTGTTGAACAGGATTTAACAAAGGAGCCAGTTGGCAAAGATGCTCAAGCATTTTCTGTTCAGGAAACTATTTTCAATGCACTCAAGTTCTTCAAAGTTCCAAAAAGGCAGAAGATTAGAATCATGATCGATTCACAAATACCACCCTCGAGCGGACTTGGGAGCGGAACTGCAGTTTCTATTGCACTTATCCGAGCTCTTGCAAAATATTATGATCGAATGCTTTCCAAAGAGGACTTGTACAATCTTGTTTTTGAGGCAGACAAATTACAGCATGGAAACCCAAGTGGAATTGACCAAACAGTTATACTAAATCAAAAACCTGTTTTTTTCAAAAAAGAGCTAAGAACAATGGAAATTTTGTCCTTGAAAAATCCACTCAAACTAATTATTGCAAACACTGGACTCCATTCCAACACTTCTGAAATTGTTTCTGATGTTAAAAAGAACAAAGAAAAATATGATGAGCAATTTACTGAAATCAGAACAATAACTGAGCAAGCCAAAGATATGTTGTTGTCTGGCAATCTCCCTAAAATTGGCAAATTAATGAATGAAAATCACAAGCTTTTGCAGGAAATTGATGTTTCAAGTCCTGAGCTAGATAAATTAGTTGAAACTGCACTTGAAAATGGGGCTCTTGGGGCAAAAATGACTGGCGCAGGTCGTGGCGGTCACATGATTGCTTTAGTTGAAGAGAATACTCAAGAGTTTGGTCGGGCACTAGTTGATGCAGGTGCAACTAGAATTTTCTATACTGAGATAAAATAACAAACTTTTAATACAACTTCTAAGAACAAAAAGTTAATTGAGTGATTTGCAATGATTACAGCTTCAGCCCCAGGTAAAGTTATACTTTTTGGTGAGCACGCCATGGTCTACGGTGAGATGGGTATCGCAACTGCTATTGACAAGCGAGCCAAGGTTACTGTTTGCGAATTGGATGAACCAAAAATAGTAGTGCAGTCAAAGAATTTGCCTACTGAAATCGAACTTTCTAATAAAGAGAAGCCACACGAGCCAATAACACAAGCAGCTCGGCTCGCACTTGCAAAATGCAGTCACAAAGGACAAGGACTTGGCATTGAAATTAATTCTGAAATTCCTCAAAGCGCTGGATTAGGTGCTTCTGCAGCAATTGTTACAGCAACAGCAGCTGCAGTTATGCAAATGTTTAAGGGCGAACTTGATTTAATGCAGGTTGCGGAAATCGCTTATGAAGCTGAAAAAACCATTCACACTAATCCAACTGGTGTTGAAACAGCAATAACAACTGTTGGCGGAACCATTTCTTTCCACAGAGGAAAAGTTGAATCACTAAAAACCAATCCACTTAATTTAGCTGTTGCAAACACTGGTCTTGCAAGCAATCCAGAATCCATGATTTCAAAAGTCAAGCACTATATTGAAGATCCTAGAATGGGGTGTACTTTGTTTTCAATTGGTGGTCTTGTCAAACAAGCAAAAGACGCACTTCTTCATAATCAATACTCTGTTACTGGAAATCTAATGTACAAAAACCACGAGTTTTTGAAAAATTTAGGTGTTAGTTCTCCAGAACTTGAGAATCTTGTAAAACGGGCTAAAGATGGCGGTTCTACAGGTGCGAAACTAACTGGTTTCGGCGGCGGCGGTTCAATAATTGCTTTGGCTCATGATGCTGAAGAACTGGCTGCAGCTCTTGGACAAAGTGGTGCAAAAACATTTGCAACAGTAACTAATGAGCACGGTGTTAGGATAGAGGAGTAACTTAATCTTTAAATAGCAACTCTTCTAATATTTTTGTGGGATGGCAGAACTAATATTCGTTAAGCTCGGGGGCTCGGCAATTACTGAAAAAACTAGAGAGAACACTCTTAATCCAATTATTCTTGAGCAAGCAGCTAATGAACTAAGTGAATGCGAACATAAACTTCTTATTGGCCACGGTGGCGGCTCTTTTGCGCATCCTGTTGCTGAAAAATACAATGTTCAAGAAGGAATGATTACTCAGGGAACTAATGGATTTAACAAAACTCGCGAAAATGTAATGAAACTTGGCAGTCTTGTTCTAAATGCATTGAAAACCGCAGGCATGCCTGCTGTCTATGTTCCAAGTTTTGCTTGTACTTTAATGAAAAATGGGAAAGTTAATGAAATTTTCACAAGTCCAATTGAAAGATATCTCTCACTCGGTGAAGTTCCAGTTCTCCCTGGTGATGTTTGTCTTGATTCAAAAATAGGGTGCTCAATTGCATCCACTGAAATGCTTTTCAAATTCCTTGCTGAAAAACTAAAACCAAGTAGAATAATTATTGGAACTAATGTTGATGGAGTTCTTGACAAGAAAAACAATGTAATTCCTGAAGTTACTGAAAAAAATCTTGATAAAATTCTTGAAAATGTTGAAGAAACAGAAACCATTGATGTAACTGGTGGGATGCGGCATAAAGTTGAGGAATTAATGGCAACTGGAATTGAAACTCAAATAATTAACTTGAAAACACCAACCCTTCTCCAGAGAGCAATTGATGGTGAAATTGTAGGAACTGTGATAAAATGAATTCAACTCAAACCAGAAAATCTGATCACATCCGTATTTGCACTGAAAAGTCAATTGAGTCAAAAAAATCAACTTTGCTAGAGTGTGTTGAGCTTGAAAAAGGAAATGCTTCTAATGTTGATTATTCAATTGAGCTTTTTGGAAAAAAACTAAATTATCCAATAATTATTGCTGGAATGACTGGTGGCGTTGCAGAAGCTGAGCAAATTAATAAAAATCTGGCAAAAGCTGCAGAACAGCTTGGACTTGGGTTTGGTGTTGGCTCTCAAAGAGCAATGCTAGAAAATCCTGAATTACAAAATACTTACGAAGTTCGCGATGTTGCTCCAAACATTCTTCTTTTTGGAAATATTGGTGCTTCTCAATTATCTGAATATTCAATTGAGCAAATTGAAAACTCTGCTCTTGCTATTGGTTCTGACGTGCTTGCAGTTCACTTAAATGAAATTCAGGAAAAACTTCAGCCAGAAGGCACTTGGAAAAATTATTCTGAACAACTTAAGCAACTTTGCAGTTCATTGAAAATTCCTGTAATTGTAAAAGAAACTGGAATGGGTATTTCAGAACAAACAGCAAACAGTTTGAAGGACTCTGGGATCGCTGGAATTGATATTGGCGGTGCTGGCGGAACTTCTTTTGCTTGTGTTGAACTTGAGCGATCAGGAGAAAATACCGATGGTGCTGATTCTGGAATACCAACTGCTGCAAGCATTTTGCAAGTTAGAAAAGTATTCCAAACACTTCCATTAATTGCAACTGGCGGAATTCGTTCTGGTGAAGATATTGCAAAAGCAATTGCACTTGGTGCTGACACTGCTGGAATTGCATTACCGCTTCTGAAACCAGCTCAAGAAAGCTCTGAAGCTGTCCTTACTGTTCTTGAAAGATTCATAAGTGAACTAAAACAAATTGATATAAAGCAGTCAAAACCAAAAATCACTGGAGAATTATCTAAATGGGTTTGAAACCACTTTTTGAAATGACAAGGCCGAAAGCAGTTTTAGCAGGCATAATCGGAATTGTTTCTGCTGTTTTTCTAACCGGTGCTGACCAAATGCTCTTGCTCCCAGCAGTTATGACAATTGCTTTTCTAACATCTGCTGGAAACGTCATTAATGATTATTATGACTTGAAAATTGACAAAGTAAATAGGCCAGATAGGCCAATTCCGTCAGGTCGAGTTTCTCTCAAGGGTGCGAAAATCTTTGCAACTGTATTATTTTTTATTGGAATTATGGCATCACTTTCCTTAACTCCATTGTGTATTTTGATAGCGTTTATCAACACGTTTCTTCTCCTCATTTACGCTGGTCTTTTCAAGAGAAGCGGATTTCTAGGGAACATTATTGTTGGGGGAATGGTCGGATCTGTGTTTATTTTTGGAGCTGTGCTTAATGGTTCTTTAATTACTGGAATAATGCTAGCAGTTTTGGTATTTTTTGTTGCATCTGCTCGCGAAGTTCTCAAAGACCTTGGCGATATTCGCGGTGACCGCGCTGGTGGTGCAAAAACCTTACCAATAAACAGAGGAATCCGAAAATCAAAAATGATAATTGTATCTTTCTTAGTTCTTTTCATGTTATCAAGTCCATTACCTTATCTTGCTGGGCTCCTACCCATTGCTTATTTAATTGTAATAGTTGCTGCTGATTTCCTTTTCGCAAGAGTTATATTCAACTTATTCCGGAAATCAAGTGTAAAAATACCATGGTAAACCAAATCGAGTTTCCAAGAAAAATTCTCCTAAGTGAAGGGGGAATATCTCAAACAGGAGAGGTTGCTAGCGAGTTTGCTAAAGAAAAAAATGCATTGATTGTAAGTAATGAAGGTTTGATGGATGTTGTTGGAAATAATATTTTAAAAAATCTCGAAGATAGTGGCTTCTCAGTTTCAACTTATTTCACACTTAAAGCAACTCCTGAATCAATTCAGGAAGCACAGGAGCGAATAAAACAAGAAAAAGCATCAATTGTACTTGGCGTTGGTGGAGGAACTTGTATTGATGTTGCAAAGCTTAGTTCATTTAATGAGCAAGTGCCATTTATTTCAGTTCCAACTGCACCGTCTCATGATGGTTTGAATTCTCCAGTAGCTTCAATTAAAACTGAAGATGGTTCAAAATCATTCCCAGCCCGCGCTCCAGTTGCAATAATTGCTGATCTTAGTGTAATTGCATCTGCTCCACCACGATTTTTACCAAGTGGTTGCGGAGATATTGTTTCAAATTTCACTGCTGTTGAGGATTGGAAACTTGCACACAAGGAAAAAGGAGAATCCTTTGACAAATACTCATCTGCACTTTCATTAATGGGTGCTGAAGTTATTCTTGACAATGCTGATTTAATTGCAAAACGAGATATTGAAGGGCTACGACTTGTTGTTCACGCACTTATCAGTGCAGGGAGTGCAATGTGTATTGCAGGCAGTAGCAGGCCTTGCTCCGGTGCTGAGCACTTATTCTCTCACACTCTTGACAAACTTGCACCAAAACCAGCAATGCATGGTGAACAATGCGGAGTTGGTTCAATCTTAACTGCACATCTTCAGGGACTAGATTGGGAAAAATTCCGAGATGTTTTGAAAAAGATTGGCACACCAACAACTGCAAAAGAGCTTGGGATTGCTCCTGAAATTATTGTTAAAGCACTTTCAACAGCGCATGAGATTCGAGACAGATACACA
Organism: Candidatus Undinarchaeota archaeon; assembly: GCA_964636545.1. Lineage (GTDB taxonomy): Archaea > Undinarchaeota > Undinarchaeia > Undinarchaeales > UBA543 > UBA543. The sequence continues at coordinate 72,748 of CAZWSR010000001.1, read as the reverse complement.
ATACTTGGCTCAGGAATTTCTGAAGAAAAAGCACAGCAAGTTGCACAAGACACTGGAGTAATCTAATGGCAATTTCAAAAGCAGCAACTATCTCAGTTTTTTTAGCAACTGTTTTGCTTTACCTTACTCCGCTTCCTATTTGGGCAGTTTTTGTTATTAGCGGAATTGGTGTTACTTTTGTTTACAGAGCAATAAAGGGATGTTTTAATTTCATTAACCCAATGGGAATTACTGGAGCCGGGGCTGTTGTACTTATTCATTATATTTATCCAAATTTTGCCATTGTGCTGTTTGCTGGATTGATTATTTCAGTTGTTGTAGGGATGTTTGTGCCATAACAAATTATAAAAACATCAGAGTCCTCTACCTTTTAGTGATTTCCAATGAGAAGTGGGGGAAAAGGTAGCATTTTCATATTCTTTGGCATTGTAGCTTTGCTATTAAACGCATTTGTTTTTAATGTGACTATTGCCATGCTACTTATCGCTATTGTCGCTTTTATTCTAGTAAAACCATTTGTTCTTGCACTTGTTTCACCAGCGCCAGTTGACACATTTGTAACTGAAACAGTTAAAAGAATTGATGCAGTTCCTGAAATAATTGAGCATGTTGAAGAAAAAGTTCACGAAGAAGTTGAGATTGTTAAAGTGAAAGTTTCAAAAGTTTGGTCTCTACATCATAATGAGGTTGAAAATATTGCAGGTGAATTGGAAAATTTAAAAGTGTGATTATTTAACCAACTTCCCAAATTCTTTTGCTTTCTCACCCAAAATTTTAGCTGCTTCAACAACAATCTTGTCTGCATCTAGTCCGCCGTGAGTTTCAACCATAAACCTGTACTTGTCAGTTCCCTTATCATAACCATAGCTTACAACTGCTGGCTGCCATTTTGCATGTTCTTTGCCTTGTCCAAGCATTGCAATTGCTTCAATCTTGATTTTTTTACCCTCTATTAATTTTGTTATTGGAACTTTGTCATCAGCAACAACTGTTTTTGGGTCACTTGGCTTCAAATCACCAGAATAAACAGTGCATGGGCCTTTTTTGACTAATGTGAATGAAACTTGACATTTTGGACATCCTTTTCCCTTACAAGTACACTCGCTAGGTAGTTTGAATGTTTTCAAATCTGTCTTAATTGGAAGTAGTCCTATTCTGTGTGCAACAACTTCATCATACAATGGTGACTCGTTCTGAAAAATTGTAACGTCGTCAATTGCAAGAACTGGGACTTCAGACATCATTATCCTTCGTAGCGCATTTGCGAACGAGGGTGTAGCATCTTCAAGAACAAAGCTTAGTGTTTTTCCTTCTTTTTTTGTTTCGGAAATCTTCATTATACTCTCCTTCCTCTTCTGCCGCCCTTCTTTCGCATGGTTCCGTGAGCTACTGGAGTCACATCTTTGATTTTGCCAACACGAATTCCTGATCGTGTTAAAGCTCGAATTGCTGCTTGTGCTCCTGGTCCTGGGGATCTTGCTCGGTTTCCGCCTGGTGCTTTGACCTGAACATCAACATCAAAAATGTTTTTTCCTTTCAGATCATCAGCGATTTTTCTGACTTGAGTCATTGCTGCAAACGGTCCTGGCTTTTCCCTTCCGCTCCTTACAACCATACCTCCAGATGAGCACGCTATTGTCTCTGCTCCTGTAATATCTGTGGCATTGATTATTGTATTATTGAATGAGGAAAAAATATGAACAACTGCACGTTTGATTATGTTTTTACTCATTGTGCATCACCTTCTTTTTTAGGGGACTCAGGGACTTTGGGACTTGGGGACTCAGTTTCTTCTTTCTTTTCACCTACTGCCTTCTGCCCACTACCCTCTGCCTTATCAGCCGATTCTGTAGCGTCAGCTTCAATACTTGGAGATGCTGCTTCCTCTTTCTTTTTTGGAGGTCTTATTGTTCTTGAAGCGCCAGTGTATGCGATTGTGCTTTCTTTTTCAACAGGAACTATTGTGCTTGGTGCTGTGTGTTTTCGTCCCTGGAACTTAACTTGTCCGTGAATTATCATTTGTCTTGCTTCTTTTGTGCTTTTTGCAATTCCTTTTTCTTTCAAAAGTGTTTGCAGTCTTCTGTTAAGAACATCTTGAACAGTTATTGCAAGAATATCTGCAACACTTGACTCTTTTGAAATTATTCCAAGTCTTGTTAATCGTCCGAGAAGAAGTTTTTTCTGAGCTTCACCGCGCTCATCTTTTTTCCCAATAAGGTTTCTTGCTTGCTGTCGTGCATTACTTACAACAGTATTTGCGCGCCAAATTTCAGTATTATTTTTCAAGCCGTATTCTTTTTTTAGCTTGTATTCATCTTCGATCCTTGTTCCCTGCCACATGTGTGCTGGGGTTGTGTACTGTTTTCGTGTTTTTCTTGGATCGCCCATCTTTACTTACCGCCCGTGGACTTCTTTTTCTGAACTCCAATTGTTTTGTTCTTTCTTCCTGTGCTTCGTGTTCTCTGTCCGCGAACTGCTAATTTGAACATGTGCCTTACACCGCGGTATGACCTCATTTTCTTCATTTTTGTGCTGTCTTCACGGTCTGCAAGCATTAGATTTGTTTCAATAAGATGTGTATCCATTCCTGTTTCTGGATCTTTTCTTCGGTTAAGCATCCATTTTGGAAAATCAAAAGTATGAGGTGATTCAAGCATGGTTTCTAGTGTTTTAAGCTCAGCATCTGTTAGGTCTCCCATGAGTATTTTGTTATCAAAACCTGATTTTTTCCTTATTGCACGTGCTGTAATGAAGCTTACTCCACGTAAACTTCGCAGTGCATCTTCTACAGGAACCTTTCCTGGAAGGTCACGTCTCATCAATCTAACTAGTGTTTGCGTATCTTCTGCCATAATTCTCTCCATAAATATTGGAAATGAGTGGATTTAAGAGTGATTAACCGTTATATATGCTTTTGGGCTGGGTCTTAAATTGCAAATTGCTTAGCTGCTTCCTGACTAATATTCTCAAATTGTGCTCGAATTTCAACTAGTTTTTCTTGCAATTCTGGCCGTTCTATTTCTTGTAAAATATTGTACACAAGCTGTAGCTTGCTTAATTCACGCTCATCTATCAAATTTACTATGAAAGCTGCAATACTATCAAGATTTGTAAGGTTCATACATGCTTTGTCAACCCAGTCCTTGTCATCGGTTTTCTTAATTTCTTTTATCACATCTGAGGACAGTTTTCTTAAGTCAGTTAGTACATTTATTTGATGTTGAATATGCTGTGCAAGCTCTAATTCCTCTCGTATTTCATTTAATATTTCACGCTCATCAGTGCCTTTTGCATCTTTTGTAAGCTCTTCAATAAGCGTAATTTCTTTGTCAACTGATTCTTTCAATAATCTTGTATCAACTTCAACTGCAAGTAGTAATTTTCCGATTTCCCCCAGTCCTTTTTCTTCAGCTTCCTTGACAAGTTTCATTAGCTGGGCAAGCTCATCTTTAGGATTCTTGACATCTTCACCAAGCTCTTCCATTTCTCCTTCCAGCAGTTTTTTCTTAATTAGAACTACGTCTTCTGCTTCTTTTAGCCAAGAGCGAATGTTTTTCATCTGCTCTTTTTTAATACTTGCTTCTGTTAGTTTCTTTGTCATTTATTCCCCTCTTTACCTTTGCCAGAATCTTTTCTTTCCTTTTGCAGTTTTCACTAGTGCATCTACCTTAACTTTTCTAAGTTTAGTTAGCTCTTTCTTTTCTGTTGCTGTTAGTTTCCCATCTGCAGACATTCTTTCTAGCTGTGCTACTGCACTCTTTGCATCTTCAACTGGCTTTATTTTCTTTTCGTATTTCTTTTTAGTTAATGATGGGTGAGGATAATTCTTAGTTGGATATCTTTTCAAGTAATCCTGAATCACATATAGGAATGCGTATCCTGGTCCCATGAATATGAAAACAAGGAGCAAACCAAGTATCAAACTTAGGCCCCAAGTTGCGCTCACAAAAGCGTAAATTGTTCCCATTGTAATCATAAGCAAAAGAATCCAAATGTAAATTGGCTTTAGTTCAAGGTTGTAGTTCCACCACAAAACCGCTATTCCGAGTGTCACTTTTCTCATGAATTTAACATACCTATTTCTTCCAAGTAATTTAATTAGCGATTTCTCCATGTAGTAATAAATAATATCTCGTTTGTTTCCATACAGTTTCCACTGGTTGAAAATATCTCCGTAAACAGCACTCATTTTCAATGCAGTATATTCAGTATCATCCCATGCATTTTTGACAAGAGGTCTGTAGAAGTAATAAATTTTCCACCATGGATTGTAAATCAATTCACGGCCTGTTATCACAACATCTTCTGGTTTAACGCCTTCAACGTACGAAACCCATTGAATTGCTGCAAGTTTTGCCTCATGCTTCTCCATTGCTGGCCTGTAAACTTGGAAATTCACGCCCTTTGGTAGTTTTGGCTTCTTAATTTTAACTCGAGGTACCATTGCACAACTTTCAATAACATTTATGATTCCTGCATAGAACCACGCTTTTTTAGTGTGTGCCTCAACAGCTCCTGCAATATTTGGATCACTATCAAACCAGACATCAAGCTCGCCAGTGAATGCGTTTATTGCAAAATAACCGTCCTTCATTTCACCATCTTTTGCAACATGATATGAAAATTTCCAATATGGTTCATAAGCAAGTTCCTTGTGCGGGAACCAAATACAATTGAAATTAATGAAAAGCATTTTTTCAAAGAACCATTTTAGTTTGAATTTCACATTTTCAAAACTCCAAGTAACTGGGTAAGCTGGAGCATTGAACCACCACTTGTCTTTTGTCATTGCTTTTCCAAGAAGTGTCTGCACTTTTTCTGGGGTGATTATTGTAACATTTAATGGAACTGCTGCGGTTTCAGAATCTGGTGTTGAGCCATTAGTTGAAAGTAAAAGAACAGAGTGTGCATCTGCATGGTCTCGAATTTGTCCAGCGTGTTCACAGTCTGCAACAGTGACTGGCGTATTTCCGCGTTTGTATCTGACAACAATTCTTCCAAAAGGTCGCTCAATATCTTTTTTTTCTGCTAGAATATCTGCTTTGTAAACTATCCCTTCTTCTTCCTTTTTCGGAAGTTTTTCAAAATTATCTAGTGTTCCAGTTTCTTTTTCAAGAGGTGCTGTAACAATTTTTCCACCAACAATTCCAACATTCCTTCGAGTCTCGTACCCGTACATATTCAGAAGTTCCTCTACGTAATCCAGGAGGGTGTTTACATCCATACAGTAATGTATAAGTAAGCAAATTCATATTTAAAGGTAGTGTTTAGGTATCTTAATGACAAATTCCATAACAGAAGACAGTGTTACAATCAAAATCCCTAGCCAGGGCAATAGTCCAGTTCAGTCAATTGCTTTCTACAATCCGCGAATGAAGCTGAACCGTGACTTGAGCATGGCTGTTGCAAAAGAGTTTTTGAAAACTCGGAAACAAGCAAAGATTTGCGAACCATTTGCTGCTACTGGTATTAGGGCAATCCGTTATGCTAAAATAAAAAATACTAAAGTTTTCGCTGGCGATATTCGCCAATCTGCAATTGATTTGCTTCAAAAAAATGCCAAGTTCAACAAAGTTAAAATTGAAACTTTCCGCGGAGATGCTAATGAGCTCCTCACAGCTCAAAAATATGATTTAATTGATCTTGACCCATTTGGAACTCCTGCATCGTTTGTTGATTCTGCATTAGCTGGATTGAAATCTAATGGAATGCTTTGCGCAACTGCAACTGACATGATGGCACTTTGTGGTGTTGCTCCACAAGCTGGTTCACCAATGCCAAAATATTTGGGGGCAACTGCAATCAAGTGTGAGTTTGTTCACGAAGTTGCTGTTAGATTATTGCTTGGTTTAATTGCGAGAAAATCAACACGGATTATGAAACCGCTAGTAAGCTTAAGCACAGACCACTACATCAGAGTATTCGTGAAATTCCTCAAACCACAAACCTCCAACCTCAAACCTAAAAATATTGGTTATGTTAATTATAATCCAAGAACTGGAAAGCGATCATTATCGAAAACTCCAAAAAAAGGTTACAAGCAAGCTGGCCCACTTTGGATTGGCAAACTCTGGGACAAACCATTTTTGAAAAAATTAGATTTCGAGCACAAGCTCCTTGACATGATGATTGAAGAAGCAAATGGAAAACCATTATTTTATTCTGTTCGGGAATTATACAAAGGAAAACAACAGCCGAAATTAACAGAAGTTATGAAAAAGTTCAAAGCAACTCGAACGCATTTCAAAGATCAGGCAGTTCGGTTGAAATAATAAACCATTTAAACAACTTAATCCTTACTCAAAACAATGACGCAATACTTATCTTTCGCACCAAAAAATGTAACTGCTGAGCCTAAATCAGAGGACACTTCTACAGCTAATTTTGGTAGTGCTTTGGGTCCAGCTATTGGACTTGTTGGTGGTGTTTTTATTCTCATTTTCGTCTTTGTTCTTATTCAACATTTCAGGAAAAAGAGAAAAGAAAAACGTGCAAAAGGTAAAAAAGCAAAAATAATCCAAGATAAAAAACAGATTTCTGATGAAAAATTAGTTAAGAAAATAGACGCGAAAATTCAGGCACTTCTTAAAGCAGGACACCCTCAACCAGTTCTATTTGCGAAAATAAAAAAATATGTTCCCCTGCCGAAAAAAGTGAAAACATTGGCAGATGCACTTGAAAAATTGGATAGCTTAACTTCTATATATTCTGGTCAAATGAGGGCACTAAATATACATCTTGGAAAACTTCTTCATCCTCCAAAGAAAAAGAAAAATAAAGGTTCCACATCAGAAGAACAAAAAAAGATTCTAGATTATTTGAAGAAGGTCAAAAAAACATATCGACAGTTTTCTGATTTCATCGATGATTCAATTGAGGGCGCAAGAGGCAATCCAACCCCATTAAAAGTTCTTGAATTTATCCAAACCGAGGTTCATTTTATGGTAAATGCACTAGGTCAATTAAAAAGTAAAGGTATAACTTCAAAAGGAACAACTTTTACTGAAATAGAAAAAGAAGTAAAAGACTACAATCGTGGTCGTACTAAAGATATTATTCGTTTATGAAGTTCTAACTAGCAGCTTCCAGCATCTTATCTTCAATTCCAAGTTCTTCAATAAGTTCTTTGTACCTGTTTCGGATTGTAACTTCAGTTACTCCAGCTACTTCAGCAACTTCTCTCTGAGTCCGTTTCTCATTTTCAAGTGTTGAAGCAACATAAATTGAAGCTGCTGCAACGCCTGTTGGTCCTCGTCCTGAGATCAGGTCCTTGGTCTGAGCTTGTTTTAGAATTTTGATTGCTCTCTCCTGTGTTTTTGGGGCAAGTTTTAGCTCAGATGAGAATCTTGAAATATAGTCAATTGGACTTGTTGGGAGCAATTTTATTCCCAATTCTCTTGTAATGAACCTGTAAGTTCGTCCAACTTCGCGTTTCTTAACTCCAGAACCTTCTGCAATTTCATCAAGTGTTCTTGGAACATTGTGTTTTCTGCAAGCTGCGTAAAGTGCTGCTGCAACAACAGATTCCATTGAACGGCCTCTAACAAGTCCGCGTGTTACTGCTTTCCTATAAATCAATGCAGTTGTTTCTCGGATGTTTTTTGGCAATCCAATTGCACTTGAAACTCTGTCAAGTTCAGATAAAGCATATCTTAGGTTTCTTTCAGTTGCTGTTGAAACCTGTCTGTGCCATCGTTTTAATCTGTAAAAAGCTGCTCTTTTTGATGGAGCTAGTTTATACAAGTCAGAATATCCTTGGTCTCCAATCGATGTGCTGAGACCCTTGTCATGACGTGTATAAGTTAAAAAAGAACCTGTTCTGTCGCGCTTCTGCTTCTGCTCATAATCAAAAGCACGCCATTCTTGAGTAGTGTCGATTTGTCTATCTTCCACTACAAGACCGCATTTCCCGCAGATTTTCTCTGCTCTTCGTGGGTCTGTTGTCAAACTTTGTGATCCGCATTCCGGACATTTATCAGCCATTTTTACACCTTTGAGTATAATTCTTTATCAATTAATTTATCAGCGTCAGCACTTTTTTTCAGTTTCACAGACACATACGGCTTTTTGACTGGACCGAAAATCTCGGAAACAAAACCAATTTTGTTTTTTTCTGAATCAAAAATTACCGCATTCTCCTTTGGAATATTTGACTCACACTTTAAAACCAGTGCGCCATCTTTTGTTTTGTGCATTACGCGTCCTAATAGTTGCATACCTTTAAATAGGGGTAAAAAATCTAGTATATAAACCTTTCTATAACAAGCTACTTACATATGTCACTTCTTAGCTTCTTTACCAATCTTTACTCTTCCAAGCAAGGAAGAACAATGCAACGAAGCTCACTAAAAGCAGTGACAAGCTTCCGATTTTAAACACGCTACTTCCACCTTCATTTGATGCAACTTGCTTTCCAAGCAGTGAAAATCCGGTCAGGGACAAACCTGATGCAACGAACATTGACACTACTGTAACTGCAGCAATTGCTACTAATGAGATTTGCAGTACGCGTTCAACAGTGACTTTTGTCATGATAATTCTCGTGGTTATCCTTGCTTTTATATGTTTGGGTAACTACTTTTTTACAGGTTTCTTTTTCGCAGCTGTTTTCTTAACAACCTTAATTTTATTCCCAATCAGATCAATTGGCACCCAGTCCAAATCATAATCAACTGCATCCATTTTAACAACACGGATGTAGCGACCCTTATCGTCATTTTGCAATTCTAGAGTGCCTTGTGAAAATGATTCAAAAATTGTCAGTTCCTCTTTAGTGTGCATGCCGTCTTCAACAATGAAAATCAAAAGTGTTCCAGATTCTCGTGCTCTTGCACATGCTTTTTCAAAGAATTTCAGGACAGCAGTGTGGTCTGAATAAAGCAGGAATTCAGAAGCAGTGTCAAAAATCTCCATAACATTTCGCTTTTGCTCAAGCTTGGCTCTACGTTTTCCAATTTCAATTGAAACAGCTGTCAAGTCACCGGTTTTCACAGAGTCCTTGCCTGTTTTCCACGAGTAAACATCAATAACTTCAATAGAACCGTCCTGAAAATACCCGCCAATTCCTTCAAAACCACATTCCTTAAACTCACTTTCCAAATTTACAGGGCTCTTGTCAGTAACAGTATATAGAACAGTTCCTCCGTTTTTTAAATGCTCATAAGCAATATGTTTTGCAAGCAAGCTCTTTTTTGTTCCCGGATCTCCAAGAAGAACAATATTATAACCAGCAGGTATTCCGCCGCCTAAAACTTTGTCAATTCCAGTAACTCCAGTTGGTAATTTTTCCATGAGTGCGTATACTTAGTGGGGGTTTATTTAGTTTGTTGTTTGTTCAAGCTTTTACTTTAACGCCGTACTTTTTTGCAACTACATTGTCAATGTAATCGTTCTGAACTTTGAGTGACAGATTTATTAGGGCTTGTGCAATTTCATTATCATTATTTATCTGATACAGCTTTGCCCTGCCCAAATCGCGCGTATGCTTGATTATTCCTTGTTTTTCCAATCTTGGAATTACTTCGTGTACAGTTGCCCAGCTTACTTGCGCTGCTCTTACCATGTCGCTTAGAGAGTAGGAGAATCCTCGCCCGGTTGTGAGAATGTCAAGAACTCTCGCTGTTGGAGAGTTCCCTACTGCTTCTGTGAATAATGTTGTTTCCACTTTGTTCATACTATTCATGTTTTTTCACCACTATTTAAACCTTTCTCATTCATATATTAATATATATTTATAGATGCATTGATTTCTGCTTTTATTTCTTCAGACAGTTTCGTATTAAGAGAAACATGAGCTTCCTCTACTGTTTTCTTGAGTAAAATTTTTTCTTCCTTCACCAAATCAGAAAACGCCTGCTTAACTTCTTTTGAACCCCATTCCTCTCTTGGAATTCTTGCAAAAGCGTACTTGTAATGAGTATGCGAGCCGCCCCATTTCCTGCGCCTGCTTAAAGTTTCAAGAATTGTTTGCCTAGCAACTCTATACTTAAATTCATTCATAAAAAGGAACAGAACAGTTACTCTTTATAAAATTTCATTAACTCTTTCCAGTTGGTGACAAAAGTAATTACGTTATTTTTTCTCCCCTATGTTTTGTAATCATTAATACAAACGCAACTAATTGTAGAACTATTACTGTAATCGCCATTCCCACAGCAAGGTATCCAAACCAATCTGGGCCTCCTCCGCCATAAGTTGAAAAGAATTGGAAATAAATAAAATGTCCAGAAACCAAATAAAATATTGCATGAGTCAAACTATGAAGCCATTTCCACAAATCTATACCTAAAAATTCAATTACCTTACCAAAAGAGGTAGCTGTAAGCAATAATGCCCAAAATAAAGAAACTAAACCAAGTAAATTAGCAAGTCCATATCCTTCACCGCCTATGTGTATTAAGCTTGAAAAAGATCTCCCACTAATTACAATTATAAAATGAATTATAGCTATTAGAGTAAACCAAATTCCAAGCTCTCCTCTCCAACTCCAAGGAGCAAATAAAGGTGATGAATTTGTTGTAGGTTTTTTCATCCTCATTAAAGGACCAATAATTAAAATTAAAAATAATAAAATAAATGAAACTCTAGCAAACGATACAGACCAGGAAACATCAAGTAAAAAATTGAAAATAGAAACTAAACCTAATGAAAAAATACCAACAATCAAATGCTGTCTTAATGTATTTCTCGCATCCATAATTTTAATTATCAAAATCTAGTATATATGTCTGTTGTTTTATAATTTCCTGGATTAGTTGTATTGTCTAGTTAGTAAATTAGCGAGTTAGTTGAGTGCTGGAAGAAGAATATCTCAAACGTTTACTTCCTGTTTTGCAAAAACATTGGGGGAAATTTATAATAATCGTAGTTCTCCTTTCCTCTTTCACTTTCATAGCCTTCAGGATTACAAGAAAAATCAGGGCAAAGAGAAAAGTTGAGCATTTCAAAATTGAAGAAGTAGTTCTGGACAAGTTAATGAAAAAAGCACAGTTGGACCGCTATTCAACAGGAAAGTTATCTGCTCTGACCTATGGAATTCGCATGCAAAAGTATAGGGAGAAACTATCTGACATCAAGGGCAAGCTCCCTGTTTACGAGGCAATTTCACGTGGTGAAAAGCCAAAAAACCAAAAAAAGAAACGATTTTCAAAATTCGTAATATTAAATAAGAAAAAACCAAGGGGTAAGAAGAAAAATGAACAGACACAAACTTGAAATTGAATACATAAACCGCAAGCATATGGTCTATGGTGGAATAGCGCTTTTAATAGTAATAGCATTATTCGGAGGTTTCTATAATTATATGTCAGATGGACGTGTGGTTGTGCAAAGTGGTGAAGTTGTTTGCACTGATGCTGACGGTGGCATCAAAAACATTGCTTGTGTATGAGCCACTTGTTTGTCCAGTGTCAAGCTGGACAAAACCTGATCCATCATATACTGTTTGGGTGTAATTTCCTTGATCAAAAGAATTCTGGTCATTCATCTGAAAAATTGCAAAACCTGTTGTATCCAATTTCATAAAACTAACTCCTACTATAACTGCAACTATCAAAAGAAGCATCAATATGCGATGCAATTTGGAGTTCATGCACTATTTATCTACTCATATTGTATTAATAGTTTTTCTGCGTCAAGTATTTAAGTAAGAACTTTCTATTTTTTTTGGAGTAAAAAATGGGACCAAAAAAACCATGCTGTGGTTAAATTTAAAAAAATGAAAAAACAAATAAGTTTAATACTAATACTGCTAATAGCAGTTTTACTAGCTGGCTGCATCAAGTCAGCTGAAACTACTGGGGAAACTCAAATGGAAGAAGAAGTACAAATTGAAAAACCTGTTGAACCACCAGTTGAAGAATCAACTGGAACACAAGTTGTTCTAAAAACAAATCTCGGAGACATTGTCATAGAGCTTTATGATAATATGCCGATCACTGCTGGAAATTTCAAGAAGCTTGTTGGAGAAGGATTCTACAACGGCGTTATTTTCCACCGCGTTATTGACGGTTTCATGATTCAAGGCGGAGACCCAACTGGAACTGGTATGGGTGGTCCTGGCTACAAAATTGCAGACGAGTTTGTTGCAGGAAGCACAAATGTTCGCGGAACAATTTCAATGGCAAATTCTGGGCCAAATTCTGGTGGAAGTCAATTCTTCATAAATTTAGTTGATAATACTATGCTGGATTGGGACAAACAACCTTTGTCAAGTAAGCACCCTGTTTTCGGAAAAGTTGTTACTGGGATGGAAGTTGTTGATGCAATTGGAAAAGTTCAAACAGGCGCTGGAGACAAACCAGTTGAAGAAGTTAAAATAATCACAGCTGAGGCTGTACAATGAAAAAAGTCATTTTAATTTCAATTTTGGTGTTAGTTGCAGTCCTTGTATCTGGTTGTATTGATCTTGCTACTAGTTGCGAAAGCAACACGTATAGTACTTGTCCAGATAATTGCGAAAAACAATGTGTTCCAAGTGAAGATACTGGAAAAATGATGACAAGTGATTGCGATGGTTCTGGAAGTTGTGTAACTCCTGAAGAAAAATTAATTGGCGGAGACCGCGATGAGAATGGTTGTCTTACTTCTGCTGGATATACTTGGTGCGAGTCATCTAAAACTTGTATTAGGAAATGGGAAACACTTTGTCAGGGAGAAGAAGCCGAAATCCTTCCAGAAGATTGTGAAGCACAAGGTGGAACAGTTGTTAATCTTGCTGGAGATGATATTAAATGTCCAGAAGGATCAAAAGTGAGTGGCGAGGTTATTGGTTTCTTTTCACTTAACATGTGCTGTGTACCAAGCTCTTCCTCATTTACTACTGCATCTGATTGTGATATAGCATGCAAGATTGATGGGTATAATTATGGTGAGTGCAAGGAATCTGCTGTTGGACTTGACATTTACATGGGCGGTTGTCTTGACACAATGTTCACTAATTGCGTATCAACTGAATCTTGTGGATGCTATTGTTCAGTAGAATAAAGTGTAATAAAGATAATACTCTAAAACTCTTATCTATTTAGATTTTGGAATAAATTTAAGCTTCAGCAACAACAGGAGATTCTTCTGAACTATGTTCTGGTCCTTCTCTTAATTTTTCATCTAATACTGCTTGAACCTCAGTAATCTTTTTCTCCATTTCTTCCAAAAACTTTAATTTCTTCCAAACTCCTTCAGGAACTTCTTCACCTTTATTTTTCTTTTCTAAAGCTTCTTCTTCAGCTTCCTTTACATCCTTAGACACTCTTTTCATATGCCTTCTCACTTTTCCAATTTCCTTTTCAACATCTTCATAATGTACAAGTTCCCAATTAGTAGTGTAAAGATATTGCCATCTTCGTCTCTCTACAAACCCAAACCAATCTTTATTTTCTGGGTTGTCAAAATCACTTTTGAGTTTTGCGCGTTTACTTAGAATTCCTATTCCCATAGTAATAAAACAAGTAGTTATTCTCCTATTTATAGTTTTTTTTAAGAAAGTTCACACTATTTTATTTAATTTAAAGAAAAATAATGCGCCAAAGATCTTACCCTATCGACGCCTAGTATTTTACAGCTTAATCAGTTTTACTACTTCTGATAACAATCTCTGCAGTAAACTGGTCTCTCACCGGAAGGCTTGAATGGAACCTGGCATGCTTTTCCGCATTTTGCGCAAGTTGCATCGTGCATCTCTCTTGGTCCACGGCTAAAACTGCCGCCACCGCCTCCGCCGCGTCCACCACCGCCAAAGCCGCCTCCGCCACCGCCGCCAAAGCTGCGCCTTGGTGGTCTGTGCTTCTGGTAGCAATCTCTGCAGTATACTGGCTTTTCAGGGTCTGGCTTAAAAGGAATTTCACATGTCTGTCCGCAATCTGCACAGGTTGCACTGTGTATTTCACGTCCGCGATCATCTGTTTTAACTTCGCCGCTTGCTGGTTCTTCTGCTGGAGCTGCTTCTTCTGGAGCTGCTGCTTCTTCTTCAGGAGCTGCATCTTCAGTTGGAGCTGGCTCTTCTGCTGGTGTTTCTTCTGGAGCTGCTTCCTCTTCTGGAGCTTCTGCTGTGTTTTCTTCGGAAGTAGCTTCTTCTGGAGCTTCAACTTCTTCCTGTTCTTTTGTTTCTTCCTGAGGTGCTTCCTCAGGAGTTTCGTCATCTACGTACATTTTATTTTTACCTTTTTTATTTATTTCACAAAAATAGTTACATATGTAATTCTTTTTGTGCTAAGCTTTCTGGGTTTGGGGGTGTATTTAAGTGTATTGGTGCTTGGCAAAAGTATATAGCTAGTTTTTTCTATGAAACTTGAACAAGAATGGTCAATAATCAAATTCATATCCCAAAACAAGAAGAACTCACAAAAAAGTTAGCTGAATTTAAGAGAGATGGGTTTAGTGGTTTTCATGTTGTTGCTGATTTTGATCGTACTTTAACTAAGGGACATATTGATGGAAAACATTTTAGTACTTCTGAGTTGGTGAAGAATGAGTTGCATTTTTCTTCTGAATATCAGATTGAATACAAAAAACTTCACGATGAATATTATTCTCAAGAAATCTCACCATTTATTCCTCTGGACCAAAAGAAAAAGTTGATGAATGAGTGGTGGAATAAGTTTTTGCAATTGACAGTTGATTCTGGATTGAAGTTAGAGATGCTTGAAAATATTATTAAATAGAAAAAAATTCAATTGCGTGATGGTGCTTTTGAGTTTTTGGATATGCTTGTTGAGAACAATGTGCCTTTGCTAATTTTTTCTGCAGGTGTCGGGACTCTAATACAGAAATATCTTGAGTCAGAAAACAAGTTAACAGATAATATTCATATTATTGCTAATTTTTTTGAATTTAATACTCAAGGAGAAGTAACTGGTTATAAAACGCCAGTTATTCATACTTGTAATAAAAACGAAGTGCAGATAAGTTATGCTCCTTATTTGAGTCAGATAGAAAAGAGGCGAAATGTTTTACTCTTGGGTGATATGCTAGGAGATATTGACATGGCCAAAGGCATAAGCCACGATTGTTGTATTAATATTGGTTTCTTAAATCAGTATATTGATAAATTTATTGACCAGTATTCTGCTGTGTATGATGCGTTAGTATTAAATGACGGTTCTATGGATTATGTTAATACATTATTGAAAAATATTTAATTTGCTGGTTTTGCATGCGGTTTTTTAGGTGAATGGCTAAGCTGTTTTGGTGGGTGTTTGTGTTTTTTAGGCGGATGATTGTGTTGTCTTTTTCCAGAACCCTGTTGTCCGCCGCCGGTTCTTCTGCCTCCACCACCTTGTCTTCTTCCACCATAACCACCTGTTCTAGGCCTACTTCTTGCTGAATGTTGAAGCCGTACCCTTTCAACATATGGCTTCTCTACTCTTGTTATTTTACCTACATTTTCGTTCATTACTTTTCTAAAATTCATGTGGTCTGCATCAGAAAGTATGTTGATTACTTTTCCATCTTTTCCTGCGCGCGCTGTTCTTCCAATTCTGTGGATATACTGGCTGCTTTCTTTTGGAATATCGTAATTGTAAATATGTGAAACATGCGGAATATCCAGTCCACGTGCTGCAACATCAGTGCACACAAGTACTTGCGATTCTTGTGAATGGAATTTTCCTAATGTTTTCTTTCGCTTTGACTGAGCCAAACCGCCGTGGATTGGTATTGCGTTTATTCCATGTTGCTGCAGGTTATCTGCTATAGAATCAACAATGTGTCTTGTGTTACAGAATATCATTACAAGTTTTGAGTCCTCGTTTTTCAGTAAGTGAACAAGTAAAGAAAATTTCATGTTGTGCGGTATATCATAATAAATTTGCTCAAGTTTTGATGGGTCAACAAAGGATTTCACAAACACTTCTTGTGGGTTTTTCATGTATTTTCTAGCTAAGCTAGATACACCACCAGAAACAGTTGCTGAAAACAAAAGTGTCTGCCTTTCTAATGGGCAAGCGCCAATTATTTTTTGAACATCTGGCAAGAAACCCATGTCAAGCATCCTGTCTGCTTCATCAAGCACAACTGTGTCAATATTTCTTAATGAAATTGTTCGTCTTTCCATATGATCAAGGAGTCGTCCTGGTGTTCCAACAACAATGTCGGCACTTCTGACTTTGTGTATTTGTGGGTTAATCGGCACTCCGCCATAAATTTTTACAATTCTAAGTGGTTTGTATTTTGAAAACTTCCTTAATTCTTCAGCATTCTGTTCTGCCAGTTCCCTAGTTGGTGTAAGAATCAATGCTTGCAAACCTTTTCCTCTGGTAATATTTTGTATAATTCCTGATCCAAAAGCAAGTGTTTTTCCAGAGCCAGTTGCAGCTCGTGCTATAACGTCCTTTCTTGCAATAACAATTGGTATTGATTTGGTTTGTATTTCTGTTGGGGTTATAAATCCATGTTCTGCAAGTGATCTAAGTATTGTGTCATTTAGTCCTAGTTTCTTAAATAGAGCTACAGAGTCCAGACTATAACTCTGTTTTTCTGAACCTTCGTGTGCTTTTTTTGGTGGCCATTGGTTTTTTATTGGGTTTTCTTGTTCTCTTCTGCTTGGTTTATGTGTTTTTTTGGCTGGCCTATGCTGTGGTTGACTTTTTGATCTTTCAAATTCTTTAACTGATTTTATATTTTGCATGTTTTTTCGTCCTTTTTGTGTTGTCTCATTTCTAATCACTGTTATATATACCCTCTTTATTGAGTTCAAACTCGGTTCTCATTATTCAATGCGTTTAAATACAACTTTATTATCAAAACGAGTCATGCAGTACAATGTTTCACTTTTCAGTGTTGATCTTGAAACAGTAAATTCATTTTCAGCGAAGCTTGGGAAAAAAGCAACTGAAAGTAATATTGCACTCTATCATGGCGATCTTGCAGATGGTGTTTTGAATATTGCAGCTGCGTTTTCATATCCTGAAAAAATTGAAACAGTTTTCCAGTGCGCAGAGGTTTCTGAATGTGCAATTGTTGTTCTTCCTGCTGATTATACTCTTGATTATCGTCTTGGAGAACTTGTAATAATTCTTGATTATCTAAAGAAAACCACTTGTTTTCTTATTGACAAAACTACTTGCGAAAGCGATTTTAAAATTTCTGATATGCATTCAAAACTCGAAGCATTACTTGCAAATACAAGTTTGAAAGATTCCAAAATTCTTGATGTTTCTTTGAAAAATGATTCTGAAATTAATGAATTAAAAGAGTGGGTAAAATCTGTTGAGTTTGAAAAATCTGATAAATCTTTGTTTGTTATGGACCATTTTTTTGATGTGAAAAGTATTGGAACTGTTTTGCTTGGAGAACTTAAAACCGGTGTTATGAAAGCATATGAAAAGTTTACAATTTATCCTCTTAAGAAAGAAGTTCTTGTTAAATCAATGCAAGTTATGGATGTTGACCAAAAAGAAGTAACTGCTCCTATCCGGCCCGGTCTTGCTGTAAAAGGTGTTAAAGTTGATGAGCTAAAACGCGGTTTTGTGCTTTCTTCTGAAGAATTAGTGTGTATTGAAGAACTTTCTGGAACTTTTGAAAAGAATCCTTTTTACAAAAACGATATTAGTGTTGGAGAAAAGTATCGCGTTGCTCTTGGTGCGCAGGTTGTTGAAGGCGTGGTTGAAGATACTAATTTTAAAATGAAACTTGAGAAACCATTATCAAAATATTCAGATACTGCGGTTATTTTCCGGTCAGATTTGCGAGATAGTTTACGAGTTATTGGAAAAGTAACAATTTGATGTTCCCGGCAAAATTTTATATACTACTTCTAGTCCTACTAAATGAGAGGTAATTTAATAGAATGAAAATAAAAGAAGTATTAGCACAACAGGCCGCTACACTTGAAAATGTAGATGTTGTTGAAAAAATGGATGTACGAACATTCCAAAAATTTGGAAAAGAAGGAAGAGTTTGCAATGCTACTCTCAAAGACGACAGTGGAGAAATGACTCTAACTTTGTGGAATGAGGACATTGACACTGTTAATGAAGGCGATAAGATCAGCATAATTGACGGCTGGGTTTCAGAATGGCAGGGTAACAAACAGATATCTGCAGGACGAAACGGTAAGATTGTCAAAGCTGGCGAAGAAGCTAAAACTGAAGAGCCAAAAGCAGAATAAAAAAGACATGTTCTTTTTAGGGTATTGTATTTAGTGTTAACGTGAGTGCCATAGCTTTTTATATTCACTTTACTGATTTATACTTGTAATGAAAATAGAAAGATTCCAGAAAGGTGATGAAGACAAAGTTGTAAATGTAATACTTACTGGTTTCCGGAATCATGTTTTTCAGGACTTTACAAAAGAGGGTCGCGAATTAATTGAGAAAGATATAACGGTTAGTGAAGTTCTGAAGAATAAAGATCCACTTTATGTTGCAAAAATTAACAATACTATTGTTGGTGTTGGAAGTGCTTTTAAAAAACACAATCGAGTTGGAGCAATGTTTGTTAATAAAAAATACCATGGACAGGGTATTGGCTCTGCACTTCTCAAAAAAGTTGAATCTTATTATAAGGGCTGTGGTGTGAAAAAGATATTTGTCTGGTCCGCACTCTCTGCTGTTGGTTTCTACACAAAACATGGATTTAAAAAGTCACGTGGAATTTCAAGGAAGCAGGGAATGGTTTATCAGCCAATGAAGAAAGAGTTTTAAAATTGTGATGTGGCGCGTACTCATAGCTGAAAATTACGGGTTGGGTGTATAATCTGAGTTATCTTTTTCTTCATCTACTTTAGTAAGTACAGCTTTTTTGTATTTCTCCTGAAGCTCATTTGAAAATATCTGTATATTGTCAGTTGTAGCAGCAGAGATTAGCATAATTTTTTTGTTCTTTGTTTTGAAAAAAGATAAAATTGCATCTTGTTGTTCTTGTGTTAAAAGATCTTTTTTGTTAATAACAATCATACTTGAAACTTTTACAAGCTCAGCACTGAACTGTGTCATTTCATTCTCAACTTTTTCTTTTTGTTCCCATAAACTCTGAGCTATTTGTTCTCCAGTTAATTCAAGTTCATGAATTTCAGGAGATATAACATATACAATTAATTGACATCTTTGAAGGTGTTTGAGAAAACGAATTCCTAAACCCTTACCAAGTGACGCACCCTCAATCAAACCAGGGATATCTGCTATAACCAAGTCACCTGTTTTGTCAATTGTTTCCATAACCCCTAAATTTGGAGATAAAGTAGTAAAAGGATAATTTGCAATTTTTGGTTTAGCTTTGGTTAGAACAGAAAGTATTGTGCTTTTTCCAGTATTTGGTAAACCAGCTAATCCAATTTGAGCCAAAACTTTGAGTTTTAGATGAACATTGATTGGTTTGACTTTTTCTCCATAAGTAAATTTAGTTGGGGCTACATCCTTCGATGATTTGAAACGCCAATTACCCAACCCGCCTTTACCACCATGCGCGATACAATAGCTCATGCCGGACTTGTTAAGGTCTAATATAAGTCGATTAGTGGTTGCATTGTAAATCATTGTTCCAACAGGAACTTTACGAGTTATGTCTTGTGTTTTTTTAGGATTGTTACGCCCTCGTTTACCTTTCTCTCCATTTTCTGCAGTTATTCTCGTTTTCCCAGCAAAGTCACTTAGGGTATTTATGTTAGAATCAGCTTCAATATAGATAGAACCGCCGTTGCCTCCATTCCCTCCATCAGGGCCGCTTTTAGGGCCATTCTTATCTCGTTTGAAGCTGACCTGTCCATCTCCTCCATCACCGGCCTTTGCAACAAAACTGACTTCATCAATCATAGTATAATTTACTGTTAATCTGTATTATTTAACTTTATCTAGCACGAATAAAGATTATTAAAAGTGTGATGCGGGGGACGAGGTTCGAACAGTCCGCCTTGCCGCGGACGATGGCATAAGGGCGTTCGCTTCGCGAAGCCCTGTTTTGAAATTGGTTCAAATTACTGTTTTAAGAAATTGGTGCGGAGGAAGGGATTTGAACCCTCGAATCCACTAAGGAACTAGGCCCTCAACCTAGCACATTTGACCAGGCTTTGCTACCCCCGCAAGGTAGGGTGTTTTTCTTGTAATAACGATTATAAAAATCTATTCTTTCTCAACAAATCTATCCCGCCACTCATCCCATTCTTCTTCAAGCTCATCAAACACTTCTTTAATATGATTATTTCTCCATTCATGAGATCGCAAATGGTCCTCAATCTTTACTCTTGCAACTCCATTCTTCATATGATATGTGATATAATCTTTCAAAGCTTTCTTGTGCTCCACAGTTAATGGGTTTTTCTTTTTAGCATTAGGTGGATCTTTTCTAATCTTTAATTTATACAAAACCAACTGAACATCTTTTATTAATTCTAATTCAAACTTTTTATCAGTTACAATCACGCTTGCCCCAACTCCCAAGAAAACAACTATTATCACAAGTGCAAGCCAAGCTGCATTACTCATTCCCAAAAAGCCCTTAGCTCTTCCCTTAATATCTGAAAGAATTTCTGTAATATCTTTATCTTCAATTTCTCCAGATATCTTCTTATCTGGTTCATTTATTATTGGTTCTGGATCTTGTGCATTAACTATCAATGTTCTCAGTTCTGAATTTATTTCATTACCTGAATTATCAAAACAGCGAAGTCTCCATTCCCATATACCTTCGGAAAATGAAACTCCTGAAAACAGTGCTTCTTCGCCACTACTAATTCCTTCAGTAACTCCTCGAACACTCCTGTTTGTTAACAATTCGCAACGGTTCAGGCCAAGAACTGCTGTTGGGGTATAATGAATTGTTACTCCACCCGAATCAACTATTTGAAGGTCTGCTGGAGCTGAAATATTTATTCTTAGATATTCGCTCAGAAGTATTGTTCTGTTGACAAACAATTCTCTTTTTCCTGAAGTTACATTATTTCCTTCTGAGTCCACACAGCTTATTGACCAGTTGTATGGACCGTGGTTCAGTTTTACTTTCTCAAAAACATTCTCTGTTGCGTTTTCTATTTCATTGTCTGTTACATTATGAGTTTCATTAAGCAATAGCCCGCACCAGTTTATTTGCAGACGGCTCGCTGGTGTGTATTTGAAAGTTACATAAGTGTCTAAATCAACTGCTTGGTCTGGGGGGCTGTTAAGAAATATAGTCTGTGACGCAATAAGTTCTCCAATTAGCAACCCATGCGTTGATTTCCCAATATTTCCTGCATTATCCTGACAAACCACATACCACATATAGTCTCCTTCTCCAAACACAAGCTCAGGGAAAGTAGCTCGACTGTTATTTCCAACTGATTCTAACTTTCCTCTTTCTTCATCTTCAACAAACAATGTACAATTATCTATTCCAGTTTCCATCTCTGTTGTATTGAATCGGAATAGTGTTCTGCCATCAGTTGTGTTGTAAGTTGTGTCTTGTATATTCAGACTAACTGTTGGTGGAGTATCATCAAGAATAATTCGCAATGTTTCGTTTGTTGAATTATAGAGTTTTGAATAATTATCCATGCACTGAATATAATACCACCAAGTTCCATTTGTGAGTGCAATGTCTCTAAAATACTCGTTTCCTATTCGCTCAATACTAATATTGACTGCCATCTGTGTGTTATTTGATACCAGTTTGCACCAGCTCACATTATTATCTCCTCGTACAGTGTATGAAAAATTTACCCATGATTCAAGTTTTTGATTAGTACGTGGCAAAGTAAAAAGTTCGTTTGTGTCTGGATCGTTAATTGCAATTGTTGTTGAGCTGTTTATTCCAGGAATTGCATGAACTGAACCAGCTAAAGCTAACATAACGAATAGGACTGTAAGGGCGATCAGTGACCGCTTCATGTGGAGTAGTAGTATTTAGTGTTTAAAAAGATATTTGGTTAGTTCTGTTCAGAGTTTAGAGTTTAGATTTTGGAATTTGGAGTGAACTCTAAATTCTAAACTCAAAATTCTAAATTCTATCTCAATTTAACCAATCAGAAAACTATAAATTAGCCAAAATTCATTGATTTAGTACAATGACCGATAAAATTCGCTGGATTGGTGTGACTATACTACTTGTTGTAATGCTGATAGGTAGTGTTTCCTTTATGAGCAACGGAGTAGCTCCTACTGGTTTAATCTCTTTTAATGAACTTGTAAGTCGTGTTACTGGAGATATTGTTGGGCTTCCTGACTGCATGGCGTCAATGCAATTTTCAATTCCTGAAACAAGTACTATTTATCCATCAACCATTACTGATGTTGAGGTCAAAGTTTCTGATGTTCGATGCGGAGTTAATCATGCAGTTTTAACACTTCCTGATATTGATGAGTCGTTGTACACTGTTTCTCCTGCTGTTCATAATTCACTTTATCCTAAACGCGAATATGTTTATACTGTGAGCTTTGACATTCCAGAAGAACTTGCTGGAAAAGTTTATTCAACTCAAGCGTTAATTACTGGCGATGGAATGTTATTCAAGAGTGAATATTTTGAAATAAGAACTGAAGCAATGCCTTCAAAACCAGCAAAAACCATCAGTCCTGATATTATTGAAAACATTGATTCTGAATCAAAAGGTATTTTAGATGTGTTTTTGAGCAAAAATGCTTGGTGGGGTATTAGTATTGTAGCTGTTCTAGCTGCTATTGCTTTGGTGATTTATGAATTTTCACCAGTTGGGAAGAAAGGCAAGAAGTAGAGAGACATCAAAAGCTTTAAAAACCCCTTGCGTTATAGAAACTGCACTTATATGAAGCGAAAAAAGACTAATCCGAGGGTTTCTGGTTTGATAAAATCGTTGTACAAGAAGTCTGAGGAATCAAAAGAAGCATTATGGAAAGATGTAGCTAAGCGTCTAGAGAGCCCTGGTAAGAACTGGGCAGAAGTTAATTTATCCAAGCTAAACCGATTGACTGCAAAGGGTGAGACTATACTTGTCCCTGGCAAAGTCCTTGGAACAGGAAGTCTTGATCATTCTATTAATTTATACTCATTCTCTGCTTCAAAAGCAGTTTCAGAGAGAGTTTCTAAAGCTGGCGGATCTTACAATAAAATCGAAGATTTGCTTGAAAAAAGTGCAAAAGGAGTGCGAATATTCAAATGAAAATAATTGATGCAACAGATCTCAAAGTTGGAAGATTAGCATCATACACTGCAAAAGAAGCACTTAAAGGCGAGACAATCCGAATTGTAAATGCTGACAAAGCAGTTGTTACAGGCACAAAAAGCAACATTCTTGAGAGATACAAATTCAAGAGAACTGTTGGTTCACGATATCAAGGTCCATTTTACCCAAAACGCGCTGACCGAATTTTGAAGCGTGCAATAAGGGGAATGCTTCCATACAAGAAACAGCGAGGCAGGGACGCACTTGACAGAGTTCGAGCATATCTTGGAGTTCCTGAAGAACTTGCAAAACAGAAAGCTGTGTCAGTTGAAATTGCACACATTGGTGAAATTGAAAATCGTTTGTACATGACTTTGAATGATTTGTCACAAGAATTAGGTTCAAAGATTATGGAAGAATCAAAAGCAGTCAAATCTACTCCTAAAGCTGAATCAAAACCTGAGAAAAAGGAAAAAGAACCAGAAAAGAAAGAAGAGAAACCAAAAGAAGAGAAGAAAGAAGAAAAATCAGAATCTAAAGAAGAACCAAAGCCAAAAGAGGAAAAGAAAGAATGAGTAAGAAATCAATAACAACCACTGGAAAAAAGAAAAGCGCAGTAGCTCGCGCAACAGTACAGAATGGTGCTGGAAAAGTCACAATCAATTCAATTCCTGTTGAAAAATGGGGAACTTATTATGAGCGAAACTTACTACTTGAGCCAATGCAAATAATCGGAAGCAAGATGGACAAGCTAGATATTGGTATTAAAACCAATGGCGGCGGTCCTTCTGGTCAGGCAGTTGCTAGCAGAGTTGCATTAGCACGAGGAGTTATTGAGTTTACAGGCGACAAAACTCTCAAGAAAGAGCTTATAACTTACGATAACAAAATCTTCTCAGGAGATTCAAGGCAGAAAGAGCCATGCAAACCAAATGATTCTTCTGCAAGGTCTAAGCGGCAGAAGAGTTACAGGTGATATTCAATGATTATTCCAGTACGATGTTTCAGTTGTGGAAAAGTCCTAGGCGCTGAGTATGAGGACTATAAGAGGCGCATTGCTGACGGCGAAGAGCCAAGCACAGTGCTTAATGAACTCGGCGTTGAAAGATATTGTTGCAGAAGGATGTTATTGTCACAAGTTGATCTTGTTGATGATATTGCACAATTTGAAGCATAAGTAGAATTTAGAATTTTGAGTTTAGAATTTAGAGTATACTCTAAAATCCAAATTCCAAACTCTAAACTCCACACTGACGTATGTCAGTAACATTTATATAGTATATTATAGAGTTTTAAAGCGATAGTGGGTACTGAAATGGCAGAATTAGAAATTAATACTACTGGAAAAGATGAAGGAATTAGCAATGCTATTGTTGAAAATTTTACTTATGATGCTATTTCAAAAGATGTAAAAATCACCCAAAAGCAGTTTGAAGCACTGCATACAGCTTTAAAACACAAATATTATTCTTGGCCTCGCAAAATAACTCTTGAGGAACTTGCTCAGCGTTCTGACACAACTCGAAGAGCATTTCAGGAGAATCTACGAAAAGCTGAGGCAAAATTATTCCCGCACATTGTGAAGAAATTCATGCGCGGTGAGTAAATTATTCAATCCAATCCTACTGGATCCGCAACAGTTTTATCCACCTGTCCTTTTTGTTTGCAGTTCACACATTTTATAATATAATTTCTTCCTTTTTCCTTATATACGAATACATTCTTCTCACATGCTGGACACTTTATGTAAACGCTGTCTGTTATTCTTTTAAATCTTACTTTACCCATGTTTTTTAATAGTGTTTCTTCCTTTTTATCCTTTTTCTTCTATATGGCAACTAATTAACCTCCAAATACATACTTTTAAATATCCTATGAATATATATTCAAAACATACATGAAGCCAAGACGCAAGCGTGTGATTTCCCGAACTCCCAAATACACAGACTTTCGTCCCCATGGCTCATACTGGAATGAACCAATTTCTATTACTATTGACGAGTTTGAATCAATGCGTCTCAAGCATTTTGAAAAACTTGATCAACGTGAAGCATGCAAGAAAATGAGTATTTCTCAATCAACTTTCCATAGAATACTCAGCACAGCGCATTCAAAAATAACAGATGCACTTGTTTCAGGCCGTGGAATTCGCATTGAAGGTGGAAAATGTCGAGAACGAGAGTATCGAAAACCGCAAGAGCGAATAAGTCAGCGCTATTTTGCAACTCCATAACCTTTAAAACGCCTGCAAGCTCAGGCGGCGCGCTTGACTGCATTCAGCAGGTTATCAGCTTTGTAGCTGAAGCAGTGTGGCTTGCGCACATTAATCCTTAGTTGGATAAGTGCGCGCTCGCCGGAATTCATCCTATCATAACCTTTAAAAGACAACAAACACTTCCAATTGATAATGGCATTCAAAAAGGTTTCAATATTACTCTTATTCCTAGCATTATTCAGCATAATTGCTCCATCAGCATTTGCACAGCAAGATCCAATCGACATCGTCTACTTCTATGGTTCTTCCTGCCCTCACTGCCAGAATTTTGAAGAATGGCTTGATGAAATCAAAGATGATTATTCAATAAATCCTGTTGGTTATGAAGTATATTCAAATGAGGAAAACCGCGAACTAGCCATTCAAATGGCTAAAGAATATGGTGAAAGTTTCAAAGGCGTTCCAATGATATTTGTGGATGATCAAGTGTTCATTGGTTTCAGCGAATCCTCAACTGCTCCTGCAATTCTTCAAAAAATCGACTCGTGTATTAATGAAGAATGCTGCGATTCACCTCTTGAAACAGTTAAACTGTGCAAAGCTAAGGATATCCAAAAAGAAAAAGTAACATTCGCTTCTGTAATGATTCTGGCATTTGCAGATTCACTTAACCCATGTGCTTTAGCAGTTTTAGCACTTGCACTAATTGCTCTTCTTGCTCATGATCCTACAAAAAAGAAAAGGGTTCTGCTTGGCGGTTTTGCTTTCATTTCAGCTGTTTTCATTACATACATGATTTATGGTGGAATAATAATCCAATTCTTTAAATTCATACAAACTTCATTTGCATTTATTGGCTCATATGTCAGAACCTTATTTGCTGCATTAGCTATTCTAATTGGAATTCTAAACCTCAAAGACTTTTTCAAGCACAAATCTGGTTCTTTTGCAATTGAAATGCCTGTTAGATTCCGACCAATGATGAAAAAAGTAATCTCTAGTATTACAAGTCCTGGTGGCGCATTCATCATAGGTATTTTCGTCACTCTCTTCCTTCTTCCATGCACAATTGGTCCTTACTTAGTTGTTGGAAACATTCTGTCCGGACTTGCTTGGGTAAAATCTCTTCCATGGCTTATCTTATACAATATAATATTCGTTCTTCCAATGGTAGTTGTAACACTTCTTGTTTACTTCGGAATGAAGAAAGTTGATGATGTTACTGGCTGGAAAGACAAAAACATCAAATGGTTGCACTTAGTTGCTGGAATCGTGATTCTTCTCCTTGGATTAGCAATGCTATTTGGTTTTGTTTAAAGAAAGCTAAGGTTTAAATACCATATTATACGCCATATCTCCTTGGTGGGGAAATGAAAAAATTACTATTAGTAGCGATAATCTTCTTAACACTGGCAGTTCCTGTTAACGCATGTACAGACCTGTCTGGACTGAATCAGACCAGTATTAATCAGTCAACTACTCTTTGTCTTGATACTTACGAGATGAATGTTAGCTCAGGCTATGTTGCTATAAACATTGTAACAAGCGGAATAACTCTTGATTGCAATCGAAGCACAATAATCGGTAGCAATTCCTCTGGATCATATGGAATCTATATCCAGCCTAATGTGAACAATGTAATTGTGCAGAATTGTGTTGTGCAGAAATACGGGTATGGGATAACTGCAAAAAGCAATTATGGAAATACAATTTTAAACAACACTGTTCAGAATAATGTTGATCGTGGAATTTTTATTAAAACTTCTGACAGCAATTTAATTGAAAAGAATGTGGTCAAGCAGAACACTCAACACGGTATTTCTCTGGATTATCTCTCTAATAACAATATTGTAACAAACAACACCATACTTGACAATCGAAATGATGGTGTAAATGTTTACAAGTCAAGAAACAATATAGTTACTTATAATATTATAACTGGGCATAGGGCCTCATACGAAGGAAATACTTATCTCGCACCTTCTGGCATCTACCTAGTCAGCCACACTAACAATACTACAATATCAAATAATTATTTAGACAACAACCACTGGGGTATTTATGCTATACTTTCTTCTAGTCAGGGTCGCATATCAAATAATAATATTAGCAACAGCACAGGTCCAGCAATTGTTTTCAATGATTATAGTGTTTACAATACTCTCACAAACAATCTTTTCCAAAGCAACCCAAGGGGAAGCGTAAATGAGACAAACGGCGGGAACAGAGCAAATGCTCTAATATATGAAAACGAGCACGGAACTGTTATGTGGAATGACTCATCCAACGAAATATCTGTACTTTCAAACATGGGTCTTGGCACAAATCTCACATTTTCTGCAAATAGTATTTTTGTAAATACAACTTCCTTACCTGAGCTTAATTACCAAGCTGAAGTCACTATCAAGGACACAGGCCAGTACAATTTCCACTTAAAATCAGTTTTCAAGGACAATTCACCATGCAGAGAAGTAGATGGCTGCACTATAATTGATGATTCTAATAATTTCAAATTCTCAGCTCCAGGATTCTCAACATACTTTATTGGCGAAGAGCCACTTCCACCAGTTGAGAATCTCACATCTGGCGAAACTAATTCAAGCTGGGTCATTTGGAATTGGGCTAACTCAACTTCTGGAAATCCTGACCATTTTGAAATCTGGATAAATGATGTTTTCCAACAGAATACAAGCGGCCTAAGTTACAATGCAACTAATCTTCTTGATGATTCCTACCATACAATTGTGATAAAATCTGCAAATTCAACTGGCTACAGCAGCTACAGTTCCACTAGCACTGTCCGAACTCTTTCAGCTCCTGGAAATCACACTGTAGTTGGAAATGTGTCTTCAAATCTTGAGAATGTGTCTATGAACATTACAGATTCTAATGGTGACCAAATCGGCGATGGTCAGAATGTGAGTGGTGTGTATAATGTCAAATTCACTTCTAACAACACCAGTGTTCTTTCTTTTGATTTCAACTTCTCTGAAAAGAATTTATATCTTGGTGGTGTTGAAATAGAGAAGCAGGAAGACAATGGCAACAGTGGTTTCGTAATTGTGAAAAATTTGAATATGTCTTCAGGCCAGAAAAAAACTATCCGCCTTGACAAGATTGGCGGCTGGAATTATGTGTGCATAAAGGATGCAGAAGTTGCAAACATTAGCGAAGTTGACAATGTTTCATGTACTGGCCAGGCTGAAACAAAAGTTCTGTGTGACGGTATCCAAGATGGAGATTACACCTGTACTGATCACTCTACTTATTACACTGTTAGTGGATTAACACATTCAGCAGTTGTTGAAATGGATTATGTTGTTGTTGAAGAAGAGCGAAGATATTATGGCGGAGGTGGCTCTGTTCCACGCTCACCACTTAAAAAAGTAAAAGAACCCGAGTCAAAACCTGAACCAGAGCCTGCACCAGAACCTGAAGTTCCTGAATTAATTGATGAAACACCTGAACCAGAATTAATTGAAGAAGATACTAGTAGTGATATTTCAACTGGTCCAACTGGTTTTGTTAGTTTCTTTGGCGGTCAAATAAGAACTGTTTCTGCAATTCTTGTTCTTTTGATAATTGTATGTGTTTCATTATTTGCTGGAAGGAAAAAAATAAAGGGTTTGTTTGAAAAACCAACATCTGTAAAAGCTCAACCATATTGCTTAGCAGAAACATCTATTCCTGATCCAGTTTGGGATTCTGAAAAAGGCGAGTTTAGAGAAGAATAACCTCTTTCGCACATTTTAAAAACTCCTAAAACCTAACAATATTTATGAAACTAAAGAAAATCTTTCTTGCAATTGGCATTGGTGTGCTTGCCGCACTATTTGTCGGATTTCTAATAGAAGCTATCTACGAAAGTCCTGAACATGATGATTATTGTAAATACGGGAGATTTGAATCAGTCAAACCAATGACTGCTAACACTGATTTATGTGATTTTACTTATGATCCTGTAATGCAGAAGGAATGTATTGAAGCTGGCGGGGCAATAAGATATGAGTATGACGAGAACGGTTGCGTGTCAGAAGAGATATGTGATTATTGCCAGAAGGATTTCCGAAGTGTATTTGAAAAATATAACAAGAACCTGTTCTTCATCACTGCACCTATTGGTTTATTATTAATAATTCTCGGTCTTTACCTGCCAACTCGCCTTGATGCAATGGCAGGCGGTTCTTTGCTTGCTGGAATCCTAACCATGATTCAGATAACAATGCGTGTATTTGGGGATTTGGGTAAGTGGACAAGGGTTATCCTACTCGGCCTTGAGTTAGTGATTGTTGTTTGGATAGGAATGAAGAAAGTACAGGATACTGTGAAGAAGTAATGACATCAAATAAAGAAATCAAAAGATTAATAAAGAAAATTACTATAAGTGAAGCTGAAGGTTTTTCATATTCCATTCGCTATGCATTTGAGTCATTAATTGAAAAACAACTCAGTTTATATATCTCTAAAAAGTTTGATAATATTTCTGTCATCTCTAACCGAGACATACCTATTTCTGGTGATCCTAGGTCACTGGCAATCAAGAAGCAAAAGCGACGGTGTATGGAAAAACTTATTCAATTAGGTTGTGTGGTTGAATTCTCTTCAGGCAGTAAAAAGAATCAGTTCTGCCTTCCAGAATGGCTTAGGAAACATTTCATTGATACTGAATTAAGGGAAAGACTAGTTATTCCACAAAAATGGGGGCATGACAAGGAGCGACTTAAGGCACTTTCAAGCATTGGTGAGGATGTTATAAAATTCGTTCTTGCTAAAAAATATTTAGAAAGGCCGAAAAACTCTCCACAAATTCAACTTGATAATTTTTTCAAAGCATCAAAACTTTGCTTTAATGCTGTTTTCAATTTCGGTGAAGAAGAAGTAAAAGAGATCAGTAAAGATTTCCTAAAATTAAAGAAAAAACTCGATTCTCATACTTTCCCAGAAAATAAGGGAAAAGAAAACCGCAGGAAATGTCTAGAACATCTTGCTTGGTTTGTTGTAGAGCTTGATAAATTAGATTATTTCAAAGAAGTAGGGGGATTGGAAGAAAGAAAAATAGATGATTTGGAAAGAATTTTGAAAAAAAGTGATGAGTTTCGCAGAATTATGTCTGTTATGGAAGAGTTCAATTTTCCTATTTTAATCTTATTCACAAAAGCTTGCAGAGTTATTGAAGGTAGGGATGAAGTCACTCTTTCTTAACCATAACACTTAAATACCAGTTCTAATAGAGCCAACACACTAATTGGTGGGATTTAAATGGTTTTCTGAGTTTCGGAGCCCCTGCGCCCCGGATACACGGAGCACCTTCACCAATAGGATAAACTAAAATGACACAACTAACAGGACAACCAATCGTAATTATGTCAGACAAGGCGAACAG
This sequence comes from Candidatus Undinarchaeota archaeon, assembly GCA_964636545.1. Taxonomy (GTDB): domain Archaea; phylum Undinarchaeota; class Undinarchaeia; order Undinarchaeales; family UBA543; genus UBA543. The sequence goes on along the minus strand of CAZWSR010000001.1, from coordinate 42,106 downwards.
GACTCGCGGACGAGATGCTCAGCGCATGAATATCATGGCTGGCAGAATTGTCGGTGAAGCAGTTCGCTCAACACTAGGCCCAAAAGGAATGGACAAGATGCTTGTCGATTCTATGGGCGACATTGTCATCACAAATGACGGTGCTACTATTCTAAAAGAGATGGATATTCAACACCCAGCTGCAAAAATGCTAGTTGAAGTTTCCAAAGCTCAGGAAGATGAAGTTGGCGACGGTACTACAACTGCTGTTGTAATTGCTGGCGAACTTTTAAAGAAAGCTGAGGATCTTTTGGATATGGATATTCACCCAACAGTTGTTGCTCGCGGATACCGCATGGCAAACACTGAAGCTCAGAAATTCCTTGAATCAACTGCAGACACAATTTCAAGAGATGACACATCAACTCTTGAAAAAATCGCAATGACTGCCATGACTGGAAAATCAGCAGAAAGGGCACGAGAATCACTTGCAAAACTTGCAGTGGACTCTGTTCTTATGGTTTCTGATGACACTGAAGGAAAATTTTCAATTGACCAAGACAATATTAAATTAGAGAAAAAAGAAGGCGGCTCAATTGACGATTCTGAACTTATCAAAGGATTGATTATTGACAAAGAGCGTGTGCATTCTGGAATGCCAAAAAAGGTTTCAGCTGCAAAAATCGCACTTGTTGATGCTGCTCTTGAAATCAAAAAGACAGAAACTGATGCAAAATACAATATTAATGACCCAACTCAGCTTCAGGGATTCCTTGACCACGAAGAAGGAATGTTGAAGAAAATGGTAGAGTCTATCAAGGCCTCAGGCGCAACAGTATTGTTCTGCCAGAAAGGTATTGATGATCTTGCACAGCACTTTTTGTCAAAAGCAGGAATATTCGCAACTCGCAGAGTTAAGAAAAGCGATATGGAGAAACTTGCACGTGCAACTAGTGGAAAACTTGTTTCTAACATTGCTGACCTTTCAGCTGACGACCTTGGAAATGCTGGAACTGTTGAAGAGAAGAAAATCGGCGGAGACTCAATGGTCTTCATAACTGATTGTGTTTCTCCAAAAGCAGTTTCTGTACTTGTAAGAGGCGGAACTGAACATGTGGTTGACGAAGTCGAGCGTGCTCTTCAAGACGCAATTGGCGGAGTAGCTGCATCTCTTGAAACCGGCAAAGTAGTTGCTGGTGGCGGAGCAATTGAAATCGAGCTTGCAAAAGCACTCAAGGAAGCTGCAGAAAAGGTCTCTGGCCGAGAACAGCTTGCAATGAATGCATTTGCAGAAGCAATTGAAGTAATTCCACGAACTCTTGCAGAGAATGCTGGACTTGATTCAATTGACAAGCTTGTTGAATTGCGCTCAAGTCACGAACAAGCAGATGGTAAATACATGGGTCTTGATGTTTTCGCAAACACTACAAAAGATATGAAAGCAGAAGGCGTTATTGAGCCTCTGAAAATCAAGACACAGGCAATTAAATCAGCTTCCGAAGCAGCTGAAATGATTTTGCGAATTGATGATGTTATCAGTTCCAAAGGAAGTTCAGGTGGCGGAGCACCAGCAATGCCTCCGGGAATGCCTCCAGGAATGGGTGGCATGCCAGGAATGATGTAATAAAAAACTAATCTTTGGGTACTAGTGTAAAAACTGGTGCCTGCTTATTTTCTCTCTAGTAAATTATAAAAGCATATAAAACCATAGATTTTTTATGTCAAAGGAATTTCCTGGAAAAGGGTTTTTGAAGGATAAACTTAATCCAAAATTTGATCCAAACCTAGAAGATTCTTTACCCAAACAAAAAGGTTTTTGTTCTGGTTTTTATGGTCCAACTCATAACGAACCTTGGTCAAATCTTGATGATTATATCTGGCCAATGGATTTTAAGCAATATCAATTTCTTCATAAAAAATATGAACAACTCAAAAAAGATTCCAAAGGAACTGTTTACGAGAAGTTTTTTGACAAACAGTTTTTTGATTTTACACATGGGGCTGAACACACCCATCGCGTTCTGGAGATTTGTCAACAAATTATGGGTGAACTGTCAACCACTTTTGACAAGAAAAAAAGACTTCTAATTGAAAATAAATCTGGAGAATCACTTAACCAACACCTCACTTATCTTATGGCTGGAATTCACGACTTTTGGAGAATTACTGATGTTTTCATGAATCCTTATGATGCTGGGAAAATGTATTTTTGGAATTGGGTTATTGGGAAACCACGACGTGGTGCAGGTATGCTTATTCATAAAATCATTGAACTCAATGAAAAAAGGTATGTTAAAATGAGGCGATCTCATTCTATTCTTGAATATACAACAGATCTCTATCTTCCTTCTCCTGAAAAACGCTGGACTTTGCAGAAGTCTCTTTTTGAGGTTGAAGAAGCAATGAAAACTGCAAGTCACCCAGACACTTCTCGTCGGGATAAAGACAAATTAGAAAAAAAATCATTAATGGAATTAAAAAAGGTTCATACTCTCATGAGGGGTTTCCCGCACGAGTATCGTGCCGAAATTCTACAACACGTATATTTGTTAGAGTCTCATATTAAATTTAGAAAAAAATTACAATCTGGTTCTAAATCGCATCAAACTGGCCCAAGGGATATGTTTTGGTATTTCCTTATGATGGGATATCCTTCAGAATGGATTAAAGATATTGTTCAATTTGTTATGATACATGACGAAAAAGCTGTTGTGCCAGACACCCTCGAAGGAAAAATCGCACAGGATGGTGACATCATTGATTCAATCGGTGTTCTTGCAGTTGAGAAAACTATTGATTATGGGAAACGTCTTGATAATGTTCTTCTAAAGCTCCGGACAATTGATTGTAAATCTGACTACCTATCTCTTGCAAAGGAAAAATTACATTGGGAGAGTAAGATTCCGATTGATACTTTTAGTGTTATTCTTTGTCTTCGCTATAAATGGCCATTTTATCTCAATACTTTACCGGGTGAACATCTAGCGGCTCAGAGAATGGATGAAATGGAAAAATATTTTCCTCATGCAATAAAAAAGTACCAAAAAGAAATTGTTAATTCTTTTCTGAAAGATTTGGATGACGAGGCAAAAAGTATTCTTGAAAGTAATTTTTATGGATTTTGGATTGAACGTCTTAAAAAAATTAAAAGTTGGAAGAAAATGGAGCCTGATAATTATGAAGATTACCCTATTGACGAAATTGATGATTATATCAAACAATTAAAAAAAGAACAGCTCCCTGTTTTTCTAATAAAACACATTAAAGAAAAACTTATTGCGCGTTTTGATTCAATTATTCATGAGCTCAATCAATTATTCTCTCAAAAAGGTACTGATTCTTCTGAAAGAAGAATATTTCTTAACGATGCTGAAGAAAGACTCGAGTCTCTGCGAGAGGATAAGTTAAGGAAAAAACGAAAAAACCTCCGAGATCAGATCGAAGAGCTCAGAGAAAAGAAACATTCTCAAAACAAAGTGTCTAATTTAAGGTCAGAACTTAATGACTCTAAATGTAACTTTTCAGACAAAAAAATAAAGAAGCTATCTTCTGATGATCTTGTACTTCTACATATTGAAAGTATTAATTTTGAAAAAAATCAATTTAAGAAAAAACTCACAGAAGATAATGAGTATCTTTCTACTTTTTTCATGAAAATGGCAGAAGAATATCATAAAAGAACAGCTCATATAATTAAAAAGAATATCAAAGAAGCAAAAACTCTCCAAAAGAATTTATTTGCTGAACGGTTCTGGGATGGGTTTGGGACTCGAATGGGGCACGAAGATTACTGGACTCGCATGTATCAAAACATCTCCTTAATTTCTGAAGAAGTTAAACTTCCTATATTGGTTCCTAGTTTCAAGAGAATAATTCTTGAAAAGTTATTGAATATTGCCCGACAAGAGGCTGATTTGAAAGATTTTGATTATTCTAAATTATCAATTATTGAACTTCGAATTGACATAAAAACTACAATAGATAGTATTGAAGATATTGAAAAACAGAAGGACCTTGTTAAAAAGCTTCTAGCTGTTGCAAAAGCCCGCCCAAATAGGAGGGAAGCACTAGATATTGTCTTCAGAATGGTTTATCATTTCAACGAGGATAAACCAAAATTCTTGGATTCTTTTAAAAAAGGAAGCAAGGGACTTCCAAATAACCTACGCCCATATAGTGATTGGAAGCTTACGAGTATTATTCGAACTAATATTACAGGCGTTAAAAGCAAACACATGCGCGAATTCATTGAAAATAAATACAAAGATCTAAACAAACAGAAACCACTTGGTTGATTCTATTTCTTTATTTTTGAAATATCTTGAATAATACTCCTAAAAACCTTTAAATACCCTGTTCGCTTATTTGGTTTTGATACCAAATGCCTGAGAAATCACAAATGTACGAGATAGTCCCGGTGGATCCTGTTTCTAAGCTTCAGAAGAAGCATCTATCTCTTGAAGATGACATTAAAGAAATCAAAAACGCACTCAGGGGCACTGTTGGACTTTCAAAACTTGAGACAAATGCAGATGGATTTATTCAAAAAATGCTTGGTTTAATGGAGTCTTCCCAGAAAATGGTTGAGCAAGTTGCAGAATCAAACCACGCAGTTGCAAGCAAAATTCAAGAAGCAATTGACCACATGAACCACGCAAATGAGGAATTATCAGCCAAACTATCTAAAGTAGTTACATTTTTCGCACAAGCAACAGAATCACTTGGTGGAGACGAATCTTCTGACGATACACTCGATGCAATAAACAACCTGAAATCATCAATTGACACAATGAATGCAAATAATACGAAAATCGCCAAATTACTTTCATCAGCTGGAAGGCCAGTTCAAAGACGAATGCCAATGAGACAATTACCGCCTCCAACTGGAATTCCGCGAGGTCCGCCAGCAGCTCCTCAAGGAGCTCCACCTGCGCCACCTGCACCTGGTCAAGTAAACCGACAACAGGGATCAGCTGAGCTGCCACCTCCACCATTCCCACCATAAAATGACAACTAGAAAAAAACACAAACTCGTAATTCAAGCTGTAATCATACTTGCATTCATATTTGGATTAATAGTTGCACTAATCGCCAGACAAACAGGCAATTATCAAATGGGTGTTATTTTCGTTGGCTCAATTCAAATAATAATCATGCTTGCAATACTTTATGTCCTTGAACACATTATTGAATTTATGGAGACTCATAAATGAAGTCTAAGAAAATGCTAAACAACAGAAAGGGCATAACGCCTATCATTTCAGTTATCCTACTTCTTATGATGACAATCGCAATTGCTGGTCTTGCTTATTCTTGGCTTCAAAAAATGCAAGGCAGTATCACAACTTCTACTGAAAACCGAACTGACGAGCTCCTTGGTGGCCTTAGCATCGAGCTCAAGGTTGATGGTTATTTCATGAATTGTACAACAGCATCTAACTTAACAACTTTCTATGTTAGAAACTCTGGTCAGCAAGCCACATCGAATGCGCGCATATTCGTTGATGATCAATACTTTGTAAATAGTACCGGAGGTACTAACTCCACATACTCTCGAATTGCTGCTGGAGAAATGGTCACATTTGCTGTAAATGCAACAGACGGATGCAACTTCTTCAACGAAACCTCAAGAACTGTCAAGGTTGTTTCAGATGATGCAAGTGTTGAGAAAATATTTACATTCACTTGTTCTACTGGTAATTGTATTGGTGGATAATCTCTGGTTATATTTTTGAAAGGCAGTAGGTAGTAGGTAGTGGGCAGTAGGTCTTACCCACTGCCTAGTGCCTACTCCCCAGTGCCTTTTTAGATTTCTAAAACCTTATAACTATCTCAATCTTACCACTCAACCATGGGTATATCTCGAAAAGCTGAGTCAGAAGTTTTATCAAAAATAATCATTTTGCTCATTTTCCTTGCGCTTTCAATGTTTGCTTATACTTGGGGCTCTAATTTAGTTGATGCGCAGAGTATGCGAACAGAATCTGATACAATGACTTCAAAACTTTTGGAACTGCGACAGAAAATAACTGAAGTTGCGAATTCAGGAAACACAAGCGCTCGTTTTGTTGATATTTCACTAAAACACGGAACCCTCAAACTAGTTCCTGGCGAGCCATGCTCAGGCACTGACCCAGATTCAAATATGATTATTTACTCATTTTCAAGTGAAAAAGAATTTGTTGAGCCAACTTCATGGACTTTATCTGACACTGACAACAAAAATATGCTCTGCACAGCTCCATCTGAAAATAGCAGTTCTGGAATCATAATTATAAAACATTCTGAAGGCACTGACACATTCGAAAATCAATATGCGTTGTGGTTCAGAACATTGAACCAAAGCGCCTCTTCAAGCACCTTCCTAATAAATGTCAGCACAGGAGGAGTTGAAGATCCTCTTATTCTTTCAGCAGGCAGTCACCAATTACGCGTAGAATCACAAGGCGCTGTCCTTGTTGGAACTGCAGAATACACACAAGTTTTGGTAAGTACATCATGAACAGGAAAGCACAATCTGAAATCATCGGATTCATTCTAGTTGCATTCATAGTTATTGTTCTTGTTCTTGGGGCTTATGTCTGGGGCGACAGAGTTCTTGGAGAACGGCGGGATGAATATTCTGCAGTGCGCATGAAAACAAAAATGCTTGAACTCCGCGATGCAATAGTTTCTGTTTCACAAGACGGTCCAAATTCAACTCGTGTTGTTTCAATAAACATTGATTCTGGAAAATTATACTTGGACAACAGCTTCATACCTGTTTCCTGCGGTCAGGAGCGTCGCGATAATGGTTTAATTTACGAAATAGAAACCAAAACCGAAGTTGTTGACACAACTACTTGGGCTCTTAATGATCCATTTGAAAATGAAACAGGTGATTTATGTACTGTTGGCGGTGTTGGAGTAAGTTATCCTGGAATTTTGTTTGCAAAATCAGCAAGTGTTGGTGAAACAGGCAAGTATTTAACCCAATATCTTGTTTCTTTCCGAAATCTCAAGGACATGGACACTGGTGAGCATCACATAATCAAGCTCGGTTCCTCTACAATTGAGCAAAATACAACTGGGATTGGTGAAGGAACTCATAATTTAATGATTAGAAATGACGGTTCCAGTTATGATTCAACAAATTCTCGCTGGACACACGATATTGCACTGATTTTTGACCCTTAAATCACACTACACGAATACTTTTATACTCCTGAGAATTATGCCAATTTGATGAGAAACTGCAAGGGCTCGGCTACTGTGATGGAGCAAGTCTTCATAATGGTTTTCGGGGTCCTTATATTGATAACTGTAGTAGTGACATTCTCACAGTTAAGGCAAGACACAGTTGAATATGCTGCTACACCGCAATTTGAAGCAGTTGCTCAACAAATCCATGCAGTAATTGCAACTGCACAGGAGAATATGCGTACAGCTGATTTCGGCTACATATCCTTCACAATCCCACATGAGATTGCTGGAGAAAACTATGTAGTGCGATTCAACACAACGCACATCCGCGTTGAGGACTTTGCAGGCAATCTGAACCAGTCAGTCATGCTCACACAGAGCAACATCACAGTACTCGGTAACATAAGCTCACAATCTACTGGAAAATCACGAGCTTATTTCAATTCAACAGATAGGAGTGTAACCTTCACAACAATATGAATAGAAAATTCAAAAACTTCATGAAAATCGCTGCCAAAGCTGCTAAGGAGAATGAAGATTCTGAAATTTTGAGCAAAGCACACATTGTCCCAGGGAAAGAAGTATCAATTAAAACTCCAAACTCCAAACTCCAAACTCCACACTCTTCCACTAACATCCATCCAGACTTAGCAAAAGAAGGAGTTCCAGAAAAATTAAGCAAGAAACTAAATCAAGTTGTTGAAGAGCATCCAGACCCTGCTGCAAAAAATGTTCTTGGAACTATTATCAGAAACGCCATTGAGAACAAACAAAATGGAAAAATAACCGCCGAGGCCTTGACAAAGATTGTTGAAGAAGCAATTGAAGAGCATGAAAAAGGGGTTTCTCTTGATGAATTACATGATCTTATTTTTGAGGTTCTGGCTTCTGAGCTTAACAAAACAGATTCAAGCAAGGCGCACTATCACAAGAAAACGCCTACTGCTCCTTTGCCTGAAAAAACACAGGACGGTTCTCCAGATGTTTCAATGCCAATGCCTGCTCAAGTCAAAGGAAAATTAGAGCATTCCAAAATCAAGGGTTTTGAAGTTGGCGAGGATTTAACTAAAACAAACATCACTTACCCATTAATTTACGATCACGGTCGTGTCCATGTTTATGCAAATATTCGATACGACCCAACAATGCACGGTTTGCTGTATCGAGTTATTGAGCCAGAACTAAATGAAGAAGAACAGAAACAGCTCACTAAAATAGAAAACACTCTTGTTGAAGAACTTGAAGTTGATTTTTCCGCATTGAAAAAAACAAATGCTCAAAAATATTTGGCTGACAAAGTCAATAATGTAATTGAATATTATGCAATGAAAATGACTCCTCGCGCTCGCGAAGTTATGGATTATTATATCCAACGCGATTTTGTTGGTCTTGCTTCAGTTAATCCAATGTTCCAAGATCCAAATATTGAGGATATTTCCTGCGACGGTACTGAAATTCCAATCTATGTTTATCACCGCGATCCTCGCCTTGGTTCAATTAGAAGCACTGTGAACTTCCCAAAAGAAGAAGACCTTAACTCATTTGTAATGAAGCTTGCGCAAAGGTGCGGTCGTTCAATTTCAGTTGCTGACCCACTGCTTGATGGCGCTCTTCCAGACGGTTCCCGTATCCAAGCAACATTCGGAACTGGGATCTCAATGAAGGGTTCCAATTTCACAATCCGAAAATTTACAAAGGATCCACTTACGTTTGTTGATCTTGTCAAGTACGGCACAATCAGTGCTGAAATGCTTGCATACATTTGGCTAGCTGTAGAACACAATAAATCTTTCTTGATTGCAGGTCCAACAGCTTCTGGAAAAACAACTTTGCTTAATGCACTTTCATTATTCATTCGTCCAGAACTCAAGATTGTTTCAATTGAGGATACGCCTGAGTTGCGATTACCTCACGAGAACTGGATTTCTCAGGTTGCGCGTACTGGTTTCGGGCCAGAAGGTGCTTCTGGCAAAAAGCTTGGAGAAATTTCCTTGTTTGACTTGCTTAAAGCATCCTTGCGTCAAAGACCTGATGAGATAATTGTAGGAGAGGTGCGTGGTAAGGAAGCGTATGTTTTGTTCCAACAGATTGCAACAGGCCATCCTGGTATCAGTACAATTCACGCAGAATCTATGGAAGCTGTTATCAACAGATTAACAACGCCCCCAATTGAACTGCCTGCCAGTTTGATCCAACACTTGAATATTTTGCTTGTAATGACAAGGCAGAGAAGACAGGGAAAATATGTGCGTCGAATTAAAGACACAGTTGAAGTTACTGGTTTTGATGTTCAGGCAGACAGACCGTTTGTCAACAAGGCATATTCCTGGGATCCTGTTGATGACAAGTTCAGTTACAATGGAAAGAGTGGCGTGCTCAAGGACATAATGGAAAAGCTTGGCACAAATCCTGAGGGAATCTTCAGTGAAATAAATCGCCGAGTCAAAGTCATAGAATGGCTCGTGAACTCTGGAATACGCGACTTCAAGAATGTTGGGAAAGTGGTGAGCGAATATTACCAGAGTCCAGACGCGGTACTTGACCGCATAACTTGAAAATGGAAATAAAAAAAGAGTACTCGCAGCTTTCTGCGCGTCTTTTCAATTCGCTTGTGGACAAGCATCTTGAGAAATTCACTTGGGTTAAACAGGATTTGAAGAAAGCTGGAATCAAAATGATGCTCCGCGAGTATCTTAGTGTTTGTCTTTTGAGCACAGCATTAGCACTGCCTGCCTGGCTATTGATTTTGACTTTCTTTTTCATAATTCTTGGTGTTCCTGCACCAATAATTTCCGCAGTATTTGCTTCAATTTTACTAACTGCTGGAACTTTTGTTGTTGCAATTGAATTCCCTGCAACTAAAGCAAAAGAGCGAGAACGAAATATTGATAATAATTTACCATTCGCGTGCCTTTACATGAACACAATTGCTGGAACTGGCGCGCCACCTTACATGATTTTCAAATTCCTTAGTGAATTCAAAGAATATGGAGAAGTCTCTGTTGAAGCTGGAAAGATTAATGAAGAAATTGAAGTGATGGGCGAAGACATTGAAAAAGCGCTCAGACGAGCTGCGCGCGATACTCCATCTGAGAATTTTAAGGATCTTTTGTGGGGAATGATAACTGCAATTGTCCAAGGTGGTAATCTGAAAGCATTACTTGAGACAAAAGCAAGTCAGTTAATGAATTCTTACCGTAGAAAACTTGATGATTTCACTGCTGATGTCAGCATGTATGTTGAAATCTATATTACAGTCATAATTGTCGGCTCGATATTCACGATTGTCATGATGACTATCATGGGTGCTATTTCTGGTTTCGGGACTCTGAAAAACACACAAACTCTTGTTGTGTATGTTCTGCTTCCAGTTGCATCTATTGTATTCATTGTACTCTTACGAGTGATGTCGCCACTATCAAAATGAAAATGAAAATGCCGTTTGGAAAAAAGAAGCCTGGGGAAGGCCCAATTGATAAAGGAGAGTTATTGTTAGGCATGGAGAAAAAGTACGCGGTTTTAATGCTTTCTGGGTGCAGTTCTGCACTTGTATTTTTGATGATTATACTGTTCGGGCCAGCTGACATGATGGGTTTTGGTATTGGAATAGCGCTGACAGTTGCATTTGTTCCATATTCCTTCTTTTCCTATTTCCAGAAAAAAGCAATTGTTGATATGGAGAAAAATCTGCCATCTTTTCTTCGTGATATTGCAGAATCTCGTAAAACTGGAATGACTTTGCCTCAGGCCTTGTACAAAAGTGCGCAAATTGATTATGGAAAGCTTTCAAAAGAGCTTAAGAAAATGGCAAACCAGATTTCTTGGGGAGTTCCATTCCACGAAGTTCTTGCACGGTTCTCAAAACGTTCCAACAGTCCGTTTATTCAGCGGTCAATTGCTATCATAATTGAGGCACAGGAGAGCGGAGGAGCCCTTATTGAAACACTGGATGCTGTTGCAAATGATGCTCGAATGATAAAAGAGGCTGAAGAAGAAAGGAAATCCAAATTAAAACAACAGGCAGTGATAATTTACGCAATTTTCTTCTTGTTTATGGCAATTGTTGTTGCCTTGCAGAAGCTTATGATGCCACTCATTTACTCAAAAGGATTCGCACTTGCTACAGAAGACCCGACAATTATTGTGAATTATTACAGGAACCTGTTCTTTTCAATGATTTTGATACAGGGATTCTTTAATGGAATGATTGCAGGGCAAATTGCTGAGGGCTCTCCAGTCATGGGCTTGAAGCACAGTGCGCTTTTCGTAATTGTGGGAGTGTTTGTATCATGGTTGTTCATATTTTAGAAAGGCGGTGGGCAGTGGGTAGTAGGCAGTGTGGAGGGATACTAATATGCTAAGATTCCAAATTCCAAATTCCAAATTCCAAATTCCTAACAAAAAGGGACAACTTAATCTCGGCTTCATAATCGCGGTTCTACTGCTGATTGTTCTTATCATTAGTGCAACAACTTGGGTTTTGGATTTATTACCAACAATAAAACACGATGCTGAAATGAATTCACTTGAACCACAGGCTGCTGTAATAAGTCGTCTTTTGATTGAGGATACTGGCTGGCCATCTGATTGGACTTCATCAAATGTTGAGCGCGTTGGTCTTTTGCACCATAATTCTTATTCAAATAAATCTATTCTTGGGCAACTGAATTCAACAAAAATTGATTATGTTAATTCAATTTCTTACAGTACAATCGCGCATCAGCTTGGTTTAGGAAATGATACTAGTTTTAGACTAAGAGCAGACAACGGAACTGTATTCTTAGATATTAACAACACACTACCTGGCTCAAGTTCAAGTGTTTATGTTTTGAAGCGCGTGCTTTCAGTTGACAACACTGGATTCGCTAATGTAACTTTGGAGGTTTGGAAATGAGAACAGGTGTCAGCCCTCAGTCCTCAGCCCTCAGGAACAATAAAGGATGGTTAAGGATCATTGAAATTGCTCTTGCTGCCACACTTGTGTTTTCATTTTTCCTTTTCATAAACAATTTCGAGAATCGTTCAAAATCATCTCGTCCAGAAACAGACAAATATCTACTTCAGCAAATTGGTGAAGATGCATTGCGTTCATATGATTTAGTTGATTCAGATTCAGATGATTTCACTGATTTGCGAACTGCCGTTAACACAAGCAACTGGGCAAGTGTTGGAGCATACTTGAACAGCACTCTTGGTTCTGGGGTTGGGTATTCTTTGTATTTCTATAATGCAAATGATACTTATCCAGCTGGGGATCCGAAATTCAAAACAGGTGCAATTGTTCAGCCACTAAACCGCGATATTGTTTCTGTCTATTATATTATAGCAGGTGACGGAGGCATCTATTGCAGTGATTCAAGTGCGTGCGCTTTGAAATTAGAATTATGGCAAGTAAAGTGAAAGGTATCAGGTATCAGCCATCAGCCCTCAGGCACAAGAAGGCGCAATTTTTCATAGCTAGCGCAGTAATTATAATTCTCGCTGTCTATTTCATTTATTTCAATGTAATCAAAACAAATGAACCAGATTACGCCAGTGTTGAAGTTGCTGATTTCACTTATTTAATTCAAAATATTCAGGATGAGTATAATAATATTGTTGAAGTCACACTTTCAAATGTTTCCAGAACCTCTGGGGCAAATGCGAATGATGCATTAGATGCGAATCTCACGTATTTTGACGGCTTTGTTGCTAATTTAACTGCTGAACGACATATTTCCGCTAATATTGCGTCAGCAAGAGTTCGTGGAAATGCTACACACATGAATGCAACAGTTAATATTACTCTCAAGGGCGTTAATTCGCAAATCACTTCAAGATTTTTCGCAGTCCGCGATATCCAGGTTGCAATTACACAAATTGTTACTTGCACTGCAGGCCCAAATGTCTTGAATTTCCGTGCTAGGGTGCTGAAAGAATATGACGAGCCAGTTGTTGGACTAGTTCTTGGTGATTTCAATATAGAATATGATGGCAGTGATATTACTCCAAGTTTTACTGAAGAAGGTGCTGGAATTTATTTATTTGAAAGCAGTACAGCTTGTTCAACTGGTGATCCTTTGAAAGTGAATTCAACTGGAAAAAGAATGATTGCTGGGACAACTACGATTAGTATGCCTTAGATTTTCAAATCATTTCTCTTAGTTTCTGAATAATCCATAACATGCCTTCAGTATCCAACCCACAATATTTTTCTAAATCACTCCGAACTTGCGCTTTCTTTTCATCACTAACTTTTTTGTAAGTCACATTCACAAACTCAACACTTGCAGTAACGCCGTCTGCGATTCCCATTCCATCATAATTTTTTCCAGTAACTGCTGGCAGAACTTTTTTAAGTGACGCACTCCCTTTTTGCTCTGGATTGTAAAAGTGGAATGCTCTAAATGGCGTAATTAAATCAACAAACCGCGCATCAATGCTATCATCCCAACCTAATTTTTTCATAACTCCTTTTTCAAATGATTCATTAAATGCAACAATGGTTCCTTTTTTCTCAAGCGCGTTTCTCAATGCAGTTGTAAACTCTTCTCTAGGATCGTCATCTCCATCGTAAAGGAATGACTTGTGCTCAACTTCTCCATTCTCCTGTTCAATATGTAGTGAAAATTGGAACGGTATCTTTTCATAAGGTCTGGTGTTGTCAAAATAGGGCACTGCGGTTGCAAATGTCTCAAAATCAAGATAGTGTATTGGATATTCCCGTAATTCAAGGAATTCTTTAATTCCATCCTTGTCAATATGTGTCTCACCCGCCTTCTCGCACTTTTTCTGGATACCTTGCTTGTCATTTAGTTTGTATTCTTCTGGTATTTCACTAATAGTGTGGATTCCTTCTTCAAATAAGTCATAGCACTTCTTTCCTCCTCTGTACAAATGGAAAATGTGATTGTCTGGTAAAAAGTCCCAACACTCTGCAACTGGGCATTCGTATGGGTCTTTACACTGTTTTCCAATTTTAACTGGTGTAAATTCATCTGCTGATAGAACTTCCAACATCCTTTTTGCATTCTCTGGTATTTCTTCTATTATTTTTGCAACTTCTTCAGTAATATTTTCTTTTTTGAAAAGTTTCTCGCAGTCAATCACACCTTTTCGCACATATTCATTATTAACATGCATTAGATAGCAGTTTTTTATTTGAAGACCAGCTCCTTCCAAACAGTATTTTTGAAAAGAAACATCTTGTAGATTAATTTCCTTGACTTTAGTCCCGCTCTTGACCTCGATAATGTCCCAACCATCTTGGTTCGGTACTAGAATATCTGAACGAGAGTAGCAGTTCTCGTGCTGGAAGCCAGGTTCAAATAATGGTCTTTGTTCGCCTAATAGTTGTCCAGTTCGTGTAATGTTATTCTTAATAGGCCAAATCTTAATATCAATACCGTCTGGGTATAGGTTTTTTGCCAGATCTCCAACTTGGTTTCCTTCATCAAACTTAAACTGGGTTGCAATATCTGGTTTTGGTATTTTTTCTTTTTCATGCTCTTTAACCCACAAGTAGCGCAGGCATTGAAATCCAGTAAGATATTTAGATTTTGTTAGTAAAGGCATTTTTACTTTGATTAAATCGCTTTGTATAAATGTTTAGCGGTGGATTTTTAAACTTTCACTCCCCCAACCACCATTTCAATCTTTCAGCAACATCTCCTTCTCCAATGTTCTTCCAAATTTCTTTTTCAACAACTTCCATAGCTCCATCAACCCATTCACCAGTCCCCCGTTCTCTTCGGAAAACATCATCCCAGCGAGTTCTTTCTCTATGTCTTCCCATGTATTTTCTATTGTCCTCATAAATATTCTCAAAATACTCACTAAATTTCATATCGTTCTTAACTGCTCTAAATATTAGTGCTGGTAATATGTGAAATTGTACTATTGGTGTCTTGCTTTCAAATTTCTCCTCCAGTAATTTAACAACCTCACTATCCTCTGGAACATTCTTAGCAATCAGCAAATGAAGCATCTCGTGAAATAATAATCCAACAGCATTATCAAGATCCTTCATATAGCGTATTGTCAATGGGTCTGAAAAACCAGCAACAGTATTCATTTCCTTCACAACATAGCAATCTTGGTTATCCCACCATTTCCAACCAGTTACTTTCTCAACACTTTTCATCATCAGCTTTGTGTATACTCTCCACCGCTGTTCAATCTTTGTTTTGAACTCTTCCATCAATTCTTTATCTTTCAAAACAGATTTTAATAATATTGGATTCTCTTTTGGATCTTTCAAATAAACTCCTTTCTCAGCTGCTCTAATCATCATTTCATAAATTTCTGAAAACACAAAGTTTACTTTCATAACATTCACTTGTATCTACTTCTTTATAACAATTTCCTCATTTCTTCTTATTTATTTTCCAAGTACTAGCAGTAAATCCTTTTGCAACTTCTTCAAAACAACTAGAGCAAACCTCTAATTTACTATCTTTAGAAAGCTCTTTTTTACAGTTTGAACAAAAACGTTTTGGATTTTTCATTTTAACTCACAACTTCCTATACTAATAACTACCATCTTCTGAATCTCCAATACAGTCAAACTCAAATTTCTTCAATGTGTTTCCAGCATACTCTTTTGTTGTTGCTACAATGATGTACTTCATCTTCGGATTCTTCATATCTTCCACAAGTTCTATTAGGTTTTCAACTGATGCTGTTCCTATCCCTTTTTTTTGTGTTATTTTATCTATCCCCTCTTTTATCAAGTTATGTCGTGGATTCAAGAAATTAATTGAAAGTATTTGTAACTCTTCTTCATCTTCTCCATCCCTTTTCAAAATTTCTGCAAGATCACTATTTTCTTTTTTTTCTGCATCTTCTTTTAATAATCTTAAAAATATACCAGTCATTCCATCTCTTATATCCTTATACCTCAATCTCTGAATTGTAATCCTGCCAGTTATTTTGTGTGGGAATTCCTCACGTTTCCGATCTAGCTCTTTTAATTTATTGAATTTATCCTCTTTTCCTTTCAAAAGATTACTTATTTTTTCACTTTTAACAAGAACCTTTAACCTAACACTCCTTACCTTTTTACCTATAAACAATTCCCATTCTCTCTCTGTTTCTGTTGCCAGCATTACATCATCTTTTGTAATTTCTTTAGTCATTCCAATATCTCATTATTTTCAATACTTTATAACAATTTACTTCTTCAAAAACACTAATTCATCTTCTTCCAATCCAAGCCAATTGTTTCCCACTACCTCCTGCCCACTACCTACTGCCTTATTATATTTTTTCGCCATCATTCTATAATACCCATAATGTTCCCCAACCACTTTCCTAGAACAATGTAATTTCTCACCAATTGATCCAGAAACTTTCTTCCGCATTGCCCGACTCATCCGCGTCCTTCCCATCCGCATCAAATAAGTTGGTGGCATATACTTTGTAAATTTCTTATACTTCTCCTGCTTTGCCATTGCAGTTCCAAGAGCAGTTAGTTCAGCTGAATATGACATCAAGCTCCATGCCTGACTATGTGGGATCCGCCCATTAAAAATATCAGCTCGCGAAATATTATCAAATGCTTCAGCAATTTCATCTGGTTTCTCATACTCCTTTGGAATTGTCTCAATTAACCACAACATAATTTCCCCAGGGCTTTTGTCGCATTTCCAAAACGAATCCATAATAAATTCAGGATCTTTTGTTTTGTAAATTGCAAAAAGTGTATCAAAAATACTTTTAATATTCTCGCGAGC
Source organism: Candidatus Undinarchaeota archaeon (assembly GCA_964636545.1). Taxonomy (GTDB): domain Archaea; phylum Undinarchaeota; class Undinarchaeia; order Undinarchaeales; family UBA543; genus UBA543. Next base: position 25,232 of record CAZWSR010000001.1, on the reverse strand, counting down.
GCCAAGTTTCTCCAAATCACTCATTGTTATTTTATTACCGCATGCAAGCGATTCCAGATCATTAATCGCTGCCCGCAAATCACCTTCAGATCTGCGAGAAATTTCAGTTAGCACACCTTCACCAACTTTCAAATGCTCTTCTTTAACAATTTCCTCAAGCCGTTTTGCCATTGAACGAATATCAACTTTCTTTAAATTAACTGCAATACACTTTTTCCTAAGATTTGACAATTTCCTATTCCACTTGTCAGTTGCAGTCAATATAATCGGAAAACTGGTTTTTGAAATAATTCTGCCAAGAGCAGCCATTCCACCGCGGTCAGAATTTCCTGAAATTCCGTCAACCTCATCAACTAGAACAAGTTTACCTTTCACTGCCAGCAAACTTTGCTGAGTTGTTGCACTTCCTAATAATGATTCAATCTGATCTTTTTTTCGAACATCCGATGCATTCATTTCAATTAAGTCAAATTCAAGTTCATTTGCAATTGCTTTAACAAGTGAAGTTTTTCCTGAACCAACTGGACCAGTTAATAAAAGTGCTTTCTCCTTTGCAGTTTTAAAATTCGCAATCCAATTTTTAACTTCAGTAACTGAACTCGTTTGACCTACAATTTCACTAGTTGTTTTCGGCCTATATTTTTCAGGCCATGGTAAACTCATTTTTTCTTCCCAATAGCATAAATCTGCGCTAACAATGCACAAACCTGAATCCGTGCATCAGCACCTTCAATAATCCTGAAACTATACTCGCCAATTTTGTCAATTAACGGAACCAGCTTATCCTCTGGCAATTCCATTTTCAAAACAGTTGAGTGAATCTGCCTAACAACATCCTCACCAGAAAGTCCTTGCTTAATCATCACGCCATCTAACTGACTTCTTGCATCATTAAAATTCCCATCAAGTGCAAGTTTAACACAATCTTCAATCTCCTGCGGCTGAGCCCGTGCAGCAACTTTGTAAACTGCATCTGAATTGATTTTCTTAACAGTTGCAGCAGTTGCTTGAAGTAAGTTAATTGCGTGCCTCAAATCACCACCAGCAATTTCAAGTATTGACTCCATTCCATCATCACTAATTTGCAGATTCTCTTTTCCAGCAATCATGTCCAAGCGAACTTTCAAATCATCATTTGAAATAGGCAAGAACCTGAAAAATGCGCATCTACTCTTAATCGGGTCAATAATCTTTGAATTATAATTACAAGCCAGAATAAAACGACAAGTTCCAGTATAATCTTCCATTGTCCGTCTAAGCGCCTGTTGCGCTTCACGAGTCAATGCATCACTTTCATCTAAATAAATTATCTTGTATGGAACTTCACCAAGTGGCCTAGTTCTTGCAAAATCCTTAACTTTAACACGAACAACGTCAATTCCTCTCTCATCAGAAGCATTTAATTCCAAAAAATTCCCTTTCCAATTATCTCCAAATAATTCTCGTGCAATTGCCATGGAGCATGTTGTTTTTCCAGTTCCTGCTTGACCTGCAAACAACAAATTCTGGAGGGTTTTATTCTTAACAAATGACTGTAATCTGCTCACAATTTCCTTTTGTCCAACAACATCATCCAAACCCTGCGGTCGGTACTTCTCAGTCCAAACTTCTTCAAATAATTTCTCAGCCATTATTCTCCCCTTCTCTATCTGAGTTGTTTGTTCTTTTTATAGTTTTGGTGGCTTTGTTGATATGTTTTCAGGTAGTAGGCCCTGGGCAGTAGGTAGTAGGTCTGTTCCCACTGCCTTCTGCCCACTATCTACTGCCCCTTATAATTTATATACCCCCACCAATTATACCAAATCATGAATTACAAGCACTTATTCGCAATCCTAATCTTTCTTATCCTTATTCCCGCAATTCACGCAGAACAAGCTCCAACAATCCCCGAAGCAATTGACTTAGTTGTTGAGCCAATAGATATTTCAGTTTCAAATCAGCACCCATTTGAAGGAGAACAATTTGTAATTAACTCAATCCAAATCAGAAACAAAGGTACTTCGCCTGTTCTCTGTTATTTATTAAAAAACTTAGATGATGGCGATGGCAAAATATCAAATGACGAATATTGGGCAACGTTTGCGCACACCCATTTGCTTAGACGAAGCACACATTTTGATGAATTAATGGAAAAAATGCACGAAGTTGGTCTATATCCAACTGACACTGCATTGCTCAAAGGCGTCACTCTCTTGAAAGATAAACGATTTTTAATTGAAACCTCTCCACTTTCATACAAGAAAGCAGTTGCTGGAAAAGATTACTCATTCTGCAAAGTCAAGGTTCTGGACTCAGTTTCAGGGCGTGGTTCAACTGTATTGAAAGAATTCACTCTCAAAAACAACCTTGAACCTGGAAATGCTGTTATTTTATCAACTGAAATGGACGATTATACAATTCAATTCAGTGGAATGCATAGTGTCCAAGTGCTGGTTGATCCTGAAAACGCACTTCCAGAAGATTTTAAGGATAATAATGTTGCTGAGTTGAAAATTTCTGTTGAGCCATTCCTTCCAGACCTTCATTTTATTACTCCTGATTGGATTTACAATCGCGGAAAAGCACCTGCATTATGCAAGAGACTTGTAACCAACACTGGCTCTATTTCCCCATACAAACCAGCATTTGGAGAAACCACACGAGAACAAGCAGCAAGCTACTCACTTTTACTCGGTGTTGTTGACATTGTCGTTGAAAATAACACAGAATGGTTTGATGGAGATGTTGTGAAAACAGCTTACACACAATCTACAATTTTCACTGACTTTTATCCCGATTATGAAGATACTGAAGAAGTCAGACAAGAAGTGTATGAACAAATTTCTGACAATATCTTGAACCGCGAAAATCTTAATGAATACCTCAAAATAATGGGTGGAGAATATTCGCTAATTGATGGTTTTGAAACCAAACAGTTCTGTACATTTGGTGATTCAACAAGCGAGAGTAGTGTTTGCAGTGTTCCTATGCGAATTGAAATTGACAAATTAGTGCCTGGAGATTTTGTTGAACTTGACGGTAGACCCGGGGCATTTTCGCATCCAAACTGTCTTGGTTTAGAAGATGCAAATCCTGAAAATGATTTATTATCTGGTGAATTATTTACTCCAAATAACCAAGATGCGCAGTTCCTAACAAATTTGAGAATTACTGCAATTCTTGAAGATCCAACTTGTGAAGGTGTTCTAAATATTTTCACTTCAAAAAACGGGGAAACTTGGTATCTTGCTCAAGCAATAACAATCCAAGAAGAAATTAATCAGGTTCTTGATTTTGGTGGATTATTCACTTATGTGAAAATTGATGGTACTCCATGCATTATGAAAAGCTCGTCAGTCGAAGTTGTGGACACAAACTATGGCGACCCATTCACAAGAGTTAATGAAACCTGTGGAAACGGAATTGGCTGGTCTGAAATTGCGGAAGCCGGCATTTCTGCACTTGGAACAGTTGATGTATGTTTTCCAAACATTGGAGCGCACATCCACGACCTTGGCGGTGCTATTGATGAATTATTGCCTAAAAGCGAAGAGGAAGTTACTTATTTGACTGAGGAACTACCAGTTGAATCAGATATTGAGATAATTCTACAAGAAGATTTCACAATTTCTGCAGGAAACACAACAAACATCACTTTCTATGTTAAAAATAATGGTGTATTAGCAATTGACAATGTACTTGTTTTTGCTAAAACAGATGTTCGCGCAAAACTCAGATTAGAACCTACTGAATTGTCAGGAATTGCTCCTGGAAATATCAAATCCGTTGATGTGGTTTTGCAAATCCCATGGTATGAAAGCGGTGGAGCGCATACTCTTGAAGTTTCTGTTGAACGAGCGGGTTACCAATTGAAAAATGCTGAAACTGCCTTGGATGTTGAAATGAATGATAATCTTGTAATGTATCCAATCTACGTGATTGTTGCAATGGCTTCTGTTGGCCTAATTTTCACAGTGCTTAAATACACAGGGATTCACGATAAGATATTCAAACGAAGGGGCGCAGGGGCTCGGGGGCGCAGGGGCTCAGTACGGACCCGCTGAGCCCCGGATACACTGATACACCGAACCAAAAGGAAAAACAAGAAATGACAAATTATCCAAATCACTTAGCAATTATTCCAGATGGCTGTCGTAGGTGGGCAAAGGCGCAAGGATTAAAACCGTGGGATGGTCACAAAAAAGGAATTGAAGTTATTGAAGAAATTATGCCGTGGTTTGTTGAAACTTATCCAACCAAGTACATTACTGGCTATGGTTTGTCAATTGAGAATTTTAATAGAAGTAAACTTCAGTTAGATGCGCTGGCGCGATTGTATGCACACCATTTTAAGAGAATTGCCGAGGATGAGCGAACACACAAGAACGAAGTCCGTGTTCAGGTACTTGGCAGAGTTGACCTTCTTCCAAAAAAGATTCAGGAAGCTGCAAATTCTGCAATGGAAGCAACAAAGCAGTATGACAAGCATGTTTTCAGTATTGCTTTAGCTTATTCAGGAAGATTAGAAATTGTCGATGCAGTTAAAAAATTAAATGAAGCAGGTTCTGAAATTTCTGAGGAAAATATTTCAAAAAATCTTTACAAACCAGATATTCCTGAGCCAGACATGCTTTTGCGAAGTTCCGGAGAACAACGAATTAGTAATTTCTTATTGTGGCAAGGTGCGTACACTGAATTGTTTTTCCTTGACAAATATTGGCCTGATTTAACAAAAGAAGATATTACAAAAGCAATGGATGATTTTGATGCGCGGCAGAGAAGATACGGAAAGTAGTGGGTAGTCGGTGGTTGGTAGTAGGTAGGGCTACTACTGTTTACACAACCTCATAAAGTACGGAACATATCTTAAAAGTTTCGGATTTCTCAAAAGACCTTTTACTAATTTTGTTGGGTGATCCATACCTCCGTATTTTGTAATCATTTTCTTTACATCATCCCTTATCAAAATGTCCCAAACTTTTTCCATTTCAACATCTGAAATACTCCCAATTGCTCTTCTAATCCTGTTATTAAAACTGAAATCTCTACCAAGTTCTTTTTTCCACAAATTCTGGTATTTCTGCAAATCGCCTTGTTTAATTGCATCTGCTAAACATTTTGCTGAAACCATCCCAGTATAAACTCCGCCACCTGTTGTTGATTTTACTTGCCCAGCTGCATCTCCAACAAGTGCAACATTTCCTTTTACAAAATTTTGACGAGGTGCAAGTGGAACAACTCCTGCTTGAGTATCCAGAATTCTTGCTCCTGGGATTTTTGAATTCAAAAATTTATCTAAATAATATTTTATATTATCGCGAGCAGCTAATCCAACTCTCAACCGACTGTCAGTTGGCACAATCCATGCAAAAAAACCAGGTGCAATATTGTTCCCAAAATACATTTCAACAAATTCAGTATCGTAATTGCCAATTGGAATTTCATACTGTACTGCTGGAGCTTTTTCAGCAATTTCTCCAAATCCAGCAAGTTGTGCAACTGCGGAATTTGGTCCATCTGCTCCAATAATGTATTTTGAATTGAATTTCAAGTGATTTGCTCGCTTTCCATGCTCAACTTCCAGTCCTTCAGCAAGTGATTTATCAAAAAGTCCACGATCAATTACATATGCTTGCTCTGTTTCTGCCCTGATTTCAAGCTTTTTTCCAGAAGGAGAATGTATTCGTGCACCTTTTACCTTGTTCAAAACGCAATCAAGAGGCACCTTATGTACTTTGTCAACATTTGTGCTAATTAATCCAGTACACTGAACTGGTTTACCAACTTCTTTATGCTCTTCAATAATTCTAACATCAAAATCCTTAAGCTGTCTAGCCAGATACAACCCAACTGGTCCAGCGCCTATGATAGTACAATCCCTCCTCTGCATAACACTTAAATCCTATGCCGAACATTTATAGTTTATGATTGACGACCTTCCTGGAATTGATGCAGAAAAAAAAGAAACAAAGAAAGACACATTTGCTGGGCACGTGGATTACAAGACAGCAGTAAAGAATGTTATTATTGAGCTCAATTTACTGGAGTTTAGGCGAGATGAAGTTATTGACAAAGCAGTTCTTGAGAAAATTCCAAAAGAACAAGCAGAAGCAGCATTTGATGAACTTTTAGAAGACAAATATATTCATGAACGAATTGGCACAGATGGTATTTATTCCTTAACAAGTATGGGAGATTATTCACCTGCGTCTGAGTCTTTGCCAGATTGGTGATTAAGAAACTAAATAATTCTCAGGCTCTTCTTGCCCTTGGATTATGTGCTGCTTGATTAAGGATTGTAGGTTTCCATCCAAACATTATTTCTAGAAAGTGTGCAAGTTTTTCTAACAATATTCCGCTTCCATAGTATTTTTCTTTAAGATACTCTTTTCCTCTGAATCTTTTTTTGTTTTTGAAGAAACAACCAATTTTTGCTACTGTTTTCATTAATTCTGGTTCGTGTTTTAATAGGCTTATGAGTTGGTTTTTTCTATTTCTATGCGTACACCTTATTCGTTGTATACTCTTTTCTGTGAGATCTCCTGTGTTATTTTTGTAGGCATCTGCGAGAATACCAAGTTGCTGAGCCAGTGTTGCAGCTGAGTATTCTATTTCTCCTCTTATTTTTTTTGAAAAATCTCGCATATTTTTTTCGTCAAAGTATTTTGGATACAATTCCACTACTTTTTCAAATGATGATATTCTACTTTTATTAATTATATTGTGTGATATCTCTGCTACTTTTTTTGTTAATTCTTGTTCCTGTTTTAGTATCAGTATACATTGTTTTTTTCGATTTTTATTGCCTACTGCATCTTTTATGTATCCTTCTGTCAATTTCTCTTGATTGTTTCTATAGGCGTTTGAGAGGATTCTGAGATACATCGCAAGTGTCACGCCTTTGTATGGTATATTTCCTTCTATTTTTTCTGAAAAAACATCAATAGTTTTTTCATTAGCATATTCTGGATATAGCTCTATTACTTTTTCAAGAGCATGTTTTAAATTTTTTGTTGGGTCTCTCATTAAGTCCTATTGGTTTTCATTGTTTTTAAGAATTACTATTCTCTTAAGAAACTAAATAATTCTCAGTTGCTTTCCCAACCTTAATTTTAACAAACTCACCAAGTTCTCGTTTTCCTTTCACAACAATTGGCTTATACGCAAAATTTCTTCCAATAAAATCATTTTCTTTGCCAATTTCATCAATCAGAACTTCTCCTTCCCAATCTAACCACTCATTATTCTGCTTTTGCCCAATTTGCCTAACAAGTATTGTCATTGCTCTGCTCCTTTCTTTTTTAGTAATTTCTTGGTGTTGTTCAAGTTCAGCTGCAGGAGTGCCCGGCCGTGCTCCATATCTTGAAATATTCACAATATCTGGCTCTGTCTGCTCAACTAATTTCAAACTTTCTTCAAATTGCTCATTAGTTTCTCCAGGAAAACCAACAATAACATCAGTGGAAATTGTAATTTGTGGAATTTCTTTCTTAACAAACTCAATTATTTTCTTATAATCAGCAACAGTGTAAAATCGATTCATTTCTTTCAAAACTTTGTCATTTCCTGACTGAACTGGCAAATGCAAAAACTTGAACATTTTCTCGTGCTGAAGTGCTTTCACAAGTGCTGGAAGCATTTTCATTGCATGATTTGGGTTCATCATACCAACCCGAACCCTGAAATCTCCAGAAACTTTGCAAATTTCCTCTAAAAGCGCTGGCAAGCTTGTTCCAGTGTCAATTCCATAAGCTCCAGTGTCCTGAGCAGTTATCCAAATTTCCTTACAACCATCAGCAACTGATTTCTCAATTGCAGAAATTATTTTCTCTTGAGAATAACTTTTTAATTTTCCACGAGCTTTTTTAACAATACAATAAGTACAATCTCCAAGACATCCAGATGAAATCGGAATTATACTAACAATTTTATTTGTTCTAATCCGCGGTCCTTCCAGAACATCCTCATGCTTAACTCCCCAAATTTCTGCATTTGGCACTGTTTCTTTAATTAACTCCACCTGCGCCACTGACATACAACCAGCAACAATCAGTTTTTTATTAGAATATTTCTTCAAAGCTTTCAAAATCTTATTTTCAGTTGGAGTTTTCACAATACAGGTGTTTACAACAACAATATCGGCGTCATTAGCATTCAAAACCTGTTCATGTTCTTCAGCAAGTGCTCCAGCTATTGCTTCTGAATCTGCTTGATTCCTAGAACAACCGTAAGTTTCAATGTAGAATTTCATACTCAATAAACTCACTCCAGTTAATTAATATTTATATAGTCTCCGCTGGCACAAAATAAAAATGGGTGTGCCGAAGCTTGGGCACAAGCACAGTATAGAACTGTGTAGGTCTTTCACAGGTGTATACCATACGCCTGAGTAGTATATAAAAATTGCGGGGGTGTTGGAGCTTGGTTAACAAGCACAGCTGAAGACTGTGTTAGTCTTTCACAGACTTTCCCGGGTTCAAATCCCGGCCCCCGCGCAAAAGACCACTAAAACATTATAAACTCTTGTTTCTATCTTATTTTTATGAAATTAAACTACGACAAAGAAGCAAATGCTGCATATATTTATCTAAAAGAAAGTATCGGCGCAGGAGAAGTTAAAAGAACAATTTCTATGAATCAGGAAATTAATCTTGATTTTTCAGCTAATAACCAACTTCTTGGTATTGAAATTCTAAATGCTAAAAAGTATTTGCCTGATGAAGTAATCTCAACACGAGCCTAACTACATCATCGCACCTTTCAGTGCTGTCCCGCACCCGCATTCGCGAGCAAGTTTTGGAATTTCAGGTATTGCTTCTTTCAAAAGTGCTTTCACTTTCCCGTTATTTTCTTTCATGCATTTAACAACTTCTTCATTTGTAACAGTATGATCTTTCCAAACATCATAATCAGTAATCATTGCAACTGAAGAATAGCAAATTTCTGCTTCCCGAGCTAAAACACATTCTGGAACAGCTGTCATTCCAATAATATGTCCATTCCACTGTCTAAACATTTGAGATTCTGCTTTTGTTGAAAATCGTGGTCCTTGAATACAAACATAAGTTCCTTTTTCATGCATTCCGTAGCCAAGTGCCTTGGTTTTTTCAGCAAGAAGAGTTCGCAAATCTTTGCAAAATGGTTCAGCAACTGAAATATGACAAACCTGTGGACCTTCATAAAAAGTTTGAGGTCGTCCCCAAGTTCTGTCAATAAATTGATCTGGAAAAGCAAGCTCACCTGGTTTGTATTCTTCTTGAAGAGAACCAACTGCTTGTGGTGCTAAAATCCATTTTACACCTAATTCCTTGAAGGCGTGAATATTTGCTCTAAAATTTATTTTATGTGGTGGAATTGTGTGTTTTGCACCATGTCGAGGCATAAATGCAACATTCACACCAGCATAAGTTCCAACAGTAGCAACCTCAGACGGCTTGCCGTAAGGGGTTTCAATACTGACTTCTTCAGCATTTTCCAAAAGCTCTGGATCATAGACACCAGTGCCTCCTATAATTCCAATTTCTGCATTTGCCATTCTAGTCTCCAGTTAAAATTAAATACATCCACTCCTTAAAGAGTTTATGGATATTGACTCACATATTAGAAAAATACCAAATTTCCCAAAAGAAGGGATTTTGTTCTATGACATAACAACTATTCTTGAAAGTCCAGAAGCTTTCAAGCACTGTATTGACACATTTGCTAATCATTACAAGGACAAGGAAATTGATGTTATTGTTGGTGTTGAGTCACGCGGTTTCATTTTCGGCGGAGCTCTTGCTATTGCACTTAACAAACCACTCTCACTTGTTCGAAAACCAGGCAAACTGCCAAGCAAAATTGTTTTTGAAGAATATGAATTAGAATACGGTACTGACAAAATTGAAATGCACAAGGATACAATTAAACCTGGTCAGAAAGTTTTACTTGTTGATGATCTTCTTGCAACTGGTGGAACAATTCAAGCAACAGCGAATTTAGTTGAAAAAGTTGGCGGCATTGTTGCTGGAATGTGTTTTATTGTAGAACTTGATTTCCTAAAAGGTAGAGAGAAATTAGGAAAATATGATTTGCTTTCACTGCAACATTATGATAATGAGGATGTGAAATAAACTAATTTATTTATTTATTACCTTTGTCAAAAATAACTCTTAATTCACGTGGTATTGGCATCTGAGGCGATATTCCTGTTTTTTTCATGTCTGCATAAGGGTCCTCACCTTCTTGTTTTATTCTATTATTCAGGAATGTGAATATTTCTTTTGCAACTGATCTAACATCATCTCCATCCATTTTCAGATCTTTTATGTCTCCTCTTTCAATCTCCATCTCTACAGAGCTGTCATTCTTCTCAAGTGTCACTTCTGTGCCATCTTCATCAAATTCTGGGTTCTTACCCTCAATAGTTAAACTTCCAAAAATATCATAAGCATCTCCTATGCTTCTGGCATGACTGCTTGCTTTGTCTATTGCGCCACTTAAATCATCAACTCTGTCTTGAAGTGCTCCTTTCATTCTTTTTCTCTGCATGCTTCTTATTCTTGCTTTTTTAAAGAACATAATAAATATAGTACATTCCTTTATATTTAACACTTTCCGATATCATAAACTACTTATATTGCTTTAAGTTCCTAAACCTAAGTGATTTGAATGTCAAAAATAGCAGATCCAAAACTTGCAGAGCAAGGAAAATTAAAAATTGACTGGGCAGAATCAAGAATGCCTGTCATGATGGCTCTCAGAAAAAAGTATTCTGAGACAAAACCGCTAGCAGGGCAAACAATTGCAGGTTGTCTTCATGTTACTAAGGAGACTGCTGTTCTTGTAAAAACCTTGCGTGATGCTGGCGCTAAAATTGTGTGGAGTGGGTGCAATCCTTTGAGTACACAGGACGATGTTGCTGCAGCTCTTGCTGAAGAAGAAAATGTTGATGTATTTGCTTGGTATGGACAGAACACTGAAGATTTTTACTGGAGTATTGAGCAGTGTATTGCTGCAAAACCAACAATTACTCTTGATGACGGAGCTGACCTTATTTTTACAGTTCATAACAAACATCAAGAGCAAGCCAAAGAAATTCTTGGTGGTTCTGAAGAAACCACAACTGGTGTTCACAGACTTAGAGCAATGGCTGATGATGGAAAAATGCTTTACCCGGTTATTGCAGTGAATGATGCTGAAACAAAATGGGATTTTGACAATGTTTACGGAACTGGTCAGAGCTCTATTGATGGTATTATCAGAGCAACTTCTGTCCTAATTGCTGGAAAAAACTTTGTTGTAGCTGGTTACGGTCATTGTGGAAAGGGCTGTGCAATGCGCGCAAAAGGTCTTGGTGCTAATGTTATTGTAACTGAAGTTGATCCAATCCAAGCTCTGAAAGCAACTCTTGAAGGTTTCAGGGTCATGAAAATGGATGAAGCTGCAAAGATTGGTGATATTTTCATTACTGCAACTGGAATGAAGGACATAATTGTTAAAAGACATTTTGAAGGTATGAAAGACGGAGCAATTGTGTGTAATACTGGACATTACGATTGTGAAATAAATATTCCTGAATTAGAAGAACTTTCAGAAAGTAAAAGGGATATTCGTCCAAATAATGAAGAGTACAAGATGCCAAATGGAAGACGAATTTATGTACTTGCTAAAGGACGGTTAGTCAATTTGGCTGCTGCTGAGGGTCACCCTAGTGAGGTTATGGATATGAGTTTTGCTAACCAATTCAAGACAATGATCTTCATTGCTGAGAAAGGTAAGGATTTGGAGAATAAGGTTTACGATATTGCAAAGGAGCAGGACCAAGAAATCGCTGATCTGAAATTAAGTACAATGGGCTTTATTATTGACGAGCTTTCTGAAGAGCAGAAGAAATATGCAACTGATTATAGTGCAGGAACATAGTTCCACCCGAAACCAACCCTTTCCAAAGCCTTTATAACTCCGCCTTGCTGCGGACAATGTGCAGGCATTGAAGTTGGTTACTGCACAAGTCTCAAACCTTCGGTTCGAGAGGATAGTATGAGGGCGTTCAACACTTCGTGTTGAAGCCCTGTTTTGAAATTGGTTCGGTTTATTTGAGCTGGCTCGCGCACATTTTTGTCCAGAATGACAAGTGTGCGCTCGCTTGATTAGTTGTTCCATCGGAAAAACAGGGTCTGCGGAGGGTTTATAAAGGGTTTTATTGAAGTAAATAGTCCCTTTATAAAGGGTTTTATAATTATCGAGGTGGGATAGAATGGCACTAAAAAAGAAAACAACTAAAACTAAAGCAAAATCTGTGAGCAAGCCAAAGGCAAAGTCTGCGGCAAAACCAAAGGCAAAGTCTGCGGCAAAACCAAAGGCTAAGAAAATGGTACAAGGTTTTAAGCCACGTATTCGAATAGAAAATGTGGTAGCTTCTATTTCTGTAAATGCTGAAATAGATCTTGACAGGCTGGCAGCTTCATTACCAAGCGCAGAATATGAGCCAGAGCAATTTCCAGGTCTTGTACTAAGACTTGAAGATCCAAAATCTGCAATTCTTGTATTCAGTTCAGGTAAAATGGTATGTACTGGTGCAAAAGCACCAAAGTTCATCAAAATTGCAATTAACAAGACAATAAAACTTATTCGCAGTACTGGAATCAAGATCCAAGGTCCGCCAATCATAACTATTCAGAACATTGTAGCAAGTTCTGATCTTTGTGTTGAGCTAAACCTTGACAAAATTGCATTTGCATTACAGAATGCTGAGTTTGAGCCAGAGCAGTTTCCTGGACTTGTATTCCGCGTGGAAAATCCAAAAGTTGTATTCCTATTGTTCAGATCTGGAAAGATCGTGTGCACTGGAGCAAAGAAACGGGTTGACCTTGACCGCGGCGTACAGAAGATGATTGCTGAATTGAGGCGCATTAAAGTAGTATAAACTTACGCTAGTTGGGGAAATATTATAAGCCCCAACTATCACGTGGTTTAATACCAATGGAGTGACACTATGGAAGATTCAATTGAAAAATTCGTCCAGTTTTTCAGGAAAACATATTATAATGATTTATTGAGCGTAGCTCGTGAATATCCTGATAAAAAATCTGTTCTTGTTGATTATGCCATTCTTGACAAGTTTGATACTGAACTTGCAGATGCACTTTTGAATGATCCTTCTGAAACTCTAAAGATTGCAAAGGATGCTATTTCTGATTTAGATCTTGGTGTTGAAGGAGAATACGACATTAATGTTCGTGTTTTTAACACACCTAAATCACGCGCAGTTTCAATCAGAAACCTACGTTCTGAAGAAATTGACAAATTAATTTCAATTGATGGTATTGTAAAGAGTGCTTCTGATGTAAGACCTGAAGCAACAAGAGCGATTTTTCAGTGTCCAGATTGCCAGAAAGAAATTATTGTTCCGCAGTATGGGAAAACAATGCAGTTGCCGTATGCTTGCGATAATCCAACTTGTGGAAGGCGTGGTAAATTCTCACTCAAACGCGTTGATTTAGTAAATGCTCAGAGAATTGGAATTCAAGAACCACCCGAAGAAATTACTGGAGGAGAACAACCATCCTCCTTGTATATTCATCTAACTGAAGATCTTGTTACACCTTTGGAAAGAAAAAAAGCAACTCCTGGCAATCGTGTTAAGGTTTACGGGACCTTGCGAAAATCTCCAATAATCACCAGGCAGGGAACCCAGACAAATCGTTTTGATTTGTATATGGATGCTAATTATATTGAAACAATTGAAAAAGAGTATGAGGAAATTAAACTTTCCGATGATGATGTCAAGTTAGTCAAGAAACTGTCAAAGGAGAAGAACATTTTTACAAAACTTACATCTTCAATTGCACCATCAATTTTTGGTTATGACATGATTAAAGAAGCGATTTTGCTTCAGTTATTTGGTGGTGTTAATAAAACCCACGAGGATGGTACAAAACTCAGAGGAAATATTCACGTATTCCTTGTTGGAGATCCTGGTGTTGCAAAATCTCAGTTACTTTGGTATGTTTCTAGAATCGCACCAAAAGGGCGATTTGTTTCAGGAAAGAAGGCGTCTGGTGTTGGTTTGACTGCGGCTGTTGTTCGTGACGAGTTCTCTGGCGGATGGATGCTTGAGGCTGGAGCTTTAATTCTTGCAAATAATGGAATTGCATCTGTTGATGAGTTTGACAAAATGGATTCTGATGACAGAAGTGCAATGCTTGAGGCAATGGAACAAGGTACAATCTCAATTGCAAAAGCTGGAATTGTAACAACTTTGCGGGCAAGTACTTCTGTTCTTGCTGCAGCAAATCCAAAATTCGGAAGATTTGACCGGTACAAACTTTTGGCTGAGCAGATCAATTTATCTCCAGTTATCCTAAGTCGTTTTGATTTAATGTTTCCAATTCAAGATATTCCTTCAAAGGAGCGCGACGAACGGTTATCTGACCACGTGCTTGGTACAATTCGTAATCCAAAAGGAATCAAGCCAGATGTTGATGAGAAAACTATGAAAAAATACATTGCTTATGCAAAAACAAAAGTCAATCCAAAACTTACAAAAGAGGCTGTGTCAATTATCAAGAATTTCTATGTCAGCTGGCGATCAAAATATGTTGGCGATACTGGAGACACAACCGTGCCTTTGACTCCAAGACAGCTTGAAGCACTTGTTAGAATTGCAGAGGCTAGTGCAAAAGTACGTCTTGATGATAAAGTTCGGGAAGAAGATGCACAGCGCGCAATTCGCTTACTTGAATATTCACTTAGGGAAATTAGCACAGAGCCAGAAACTGGAAAAATTGATATTGACAGAATTTCGTCTGAAACAAGTTCTATTCAAAGGAGCCGAATCCACACAGTGATATCGATTATTGATGACCTTATGGAAGATGTTGGCAAAGCAGTGCCAATTGAGGACATTTTAATTAATGCAAAGGAAAGAGGTATTGATGAGAGGGCGGCAGCAGAACTTATAAAGAAACTAAAAGAAAAAGGTGACTTATATGAGCCAAAGCAAGGTTTCCTCCAAAAGTCTTAATCCGCGAACAGAATTCAATTTAGGTATGTTCGCATTAGGTTCTGGAATGTTTATGGTTGCGCAAGTGATTGGCATTCTTGTTGGTTTTCTTAATCTAAAGCTTCCTGAGTTCGCTGTTACAGCTCCAGTTTCGGAATCAATCTTTGGTTTCTTGATAGCGTTTCTTATTGCAACTACTGTTCTGATTGTTCTTATAAAATTCGTTAAAGGTAGTTGGCTTTTCAGGATTATGTTGGCAGCACTTATTTTCCTAGGCAGTGAAATGGTGTTCAGCACTTTCTTGCCAGCGTGGCTTGGAATCGCGCTTGCACTTATTCTTGTTGGCTTGAGATTTTTGTGGCCCACAATTGTTCTTCAGAATTTTTCAATGACCTTGGCAGTTGCTGGAATTGGTGCAAGTATTGGTTTGCTTTTGCCAGTTGAAGCAGTTATTGTAATACTAGTTTTGCTATCAGTTTATGATTATATTGCAGTTTTCAAAACAAAGCACATGGTTAAGCTTTTCAAAAATCTTTTTTCAAGGCACGTTCCCCTTTCCTTAGTGGTTCCTGGTAATCTTAAGGACTTCAAGGCAAATGTGAATGATGCATTTATTGGTCCTGGAAAAGGAAAAGTTCGAAAATACATGATGCTTGGAACTGGTGACATTGCCTTCCCAATAATTTTTGCAGTTTCTGCAGTTAGACAATCACTATTTTCAGGAATTTCTGTTTTATTTGGATCGTTCTTTGGAATCGTTGCTGTTTATTTCATTCTTTTGAAATGCAAGAAAGGCGCTATTCCAGCATTACCTCCAATTGCAATATGCACTATTGCTGCGTATTTCCTTTCAAAACTTATTGTGTGGCTTCCGGGGGTGTTGTAGGCAATGGCTGCAGAGGGCGCTGCATTGAAATTATGGGTACGTGATATTGTTGAAGGCACGTTTGAGCCAAATGAAAATGGTTATGGTGGTTCAATTGCTTTGAAAGATGGTAGTAAAATTTCAAAAGTCCGTGTTTTAGGAACTGTTGTTGACAAGTTCGTTTCTGATACAAAATCGTTTGCAAGTGCCACAATCGATGATTCTTCTGAAACAATAAATGTCAAATTATTCAAGGATCGTGTTTCTGAAATTGAGAAACTTGAGCTTGGCGATATTATTGATGTTCTTGGCGATATTAACGAGTATCAAGGCGAAGTTTATGTTCTTCCAAGAGCTTTGAACAAGGTCGATATTAATTGGGAAATGTTGAGGAGGATAGAGTTGAATAAGGTTAAGGGGCGCGGGGGCGCAGGGGCGCAGGGGCGAAGCGGCGAAGCTCAGACTGAAAAACTGGAGGAAATTATTCTTAAAAAATTTGAAGAGCTCGGAAGTGGCAAAGGAATGAAAATGGAGACTTTAATAAAAGATTTAAAGGATGTAGATGAGAATTTGGTGATTACAGCAGTCCAGAATCTGATGCACAAGGGAGATATGTTTGAGCCAAAAAAAGGAGTATTGAAATTAGTATGATGACAACTGAAGATGAATACAAAAAATTATTGAATAGGGCACGCGAGGGCTTGCCTGACACAACTGAGGTTGAAGTAGTTCGTTTTGAAATGCCTAAGTTTGAGTCATTTATTGAAGGTAATCAGACTTTAATTAAGAATTTTACTGAGGTTGCCAGAACTCTGGAGAGGGACACAGCACATTTGCAAAAGTATTTGGCTCTGGAAACTGGGTCAAGAGGAGAACTTGAAGCTCATCGTCTTCGATTAAAAACCGCTAAGAACAATGCGTTTTTGAATCAGAAACTTGCAACATATGTTAATGAATTTGTTATTTGCAAAGAATGTAAAAAACCAGATACTGAATTGCGAATGGTTGAGGGCGTTCCATGGATAAAGTGCAGGGCGTGTTCTGCTAAATATCCAATAAGGAAAATTTGAATAATCTACTCAGGGATCAGGCATCAGGTATCTGGGTTCAGGCCCGATCCCCGACACCCGATCCCCGACACCCGATCCCCGATACCTTCACAAATTTAACCAATAAAAATGAAATCAAAAAAATTTGAAACAATCATCGCAGAAAGCAAGTACAAAAAGTATTTTGTTAAAGTTGAGGAAGATGCATTAGACTCTTTATGGTCACAAATTGAAGGAAATCCTAGAACAAAAGTTCCAATTACTGCATACAAAGATGTTCGTCAAAAAGGATATGCTGTTGTGCTGAATGGGGTTGGCTCAACTGCAAACTTGTTTGTTTTGCTTGCTGACTGGTCTGCTTACAAATCAAAATCAGATGATGATACTTTCGCAACTCTTATGCCGAAAGTTGCGGAGATTGAAAAGTATTTAATAGAGGAAGGGGGTGGAAAAAAGTAATTCGTCTTTCGTCATTCGTTTTTCGTAACGAATAACGAACAACCAATAACGAATAACAAGTAAAAATGGTCTCAATAAAAATTCAAAAATCAATGGAAGGAACAGTTGTATTAGCTGCCTGCGACAAGGAATTGCTAGGTCAGACTTTTGAGGAAGGTGAGTTGCAAATTCATGTTGATCCAACTTATTATGGTGGTGAAACAATTTTGCTTGAACAACTTGAAGAGAAATTGAAAAATTGCAATATTGCTAATTTAGTTGGGGAAAGAGTTATTGGAAAAGCAAAAGAAATGGGATTGATTACTGATGAGCATATTATTCGAATTCAAGGAACTCCTCACGCGCAGTGTATTAGTTTGTGAAAAGTTTAAATGCTAGTTTCTTCTTCTAATTATTATGATTCTCATAATGTATGGAGTTCACAAAAAAGAATGTGTTGCGTATCTTACTGGTAAATATCTTGAAGCAGTTTTTGCAGATGATCCTTTTTTTGATTTTTTAGATCTTTCATTGATAGAGGATCATAATTCTAAATCAATTGGAGAAACTATTCTAAATCATTGTAATGGGTTAAATGAAAATATAGATGCAATTATTGATGTCCATGAAACTCATGTTGCAGACTCAAGTCAATTCTTTAAGGAATCTACTCCAACTTTTTTTGAATCTGCTTCTTTTTTCCTTATGTCTTTTTCAAAAACATCATATCCTTCAAAATTAAAAAAGTTTATTAAAGAAGTTCCTAAGTGGGGTGAACAACTAAAAAGATATGGGCTCCCCTTAACTAACAAAAAGATTTTTGAAATTCATCTTAATTCTATTACACCAGCGTTTTATATTGGTGATTTTAAAAATAGAGTTCTTCCAGTTGAATTTAATATATTCTATGACGAAAAAGATGATGTGGCTGCCTCTAAAAAAATACGTGAAAAATATGGTGAAATTGAAGAGCTTTCTGCAGAAGAGAAAAAAGAGCGATGGTCAGAACTTTTAGATGTTGCCGCAGATATTCTATTTGATAATCCAAAAAATTGTGCAGTTATTGAGGAGATTCAAAAAGATTTTGTGAAGCTTCTAAAAATTATGAAGAAATATTTAAAGTAACTCCACATGCTCAGTGTATTAGTTTATAATTCTATTCTTGAAAGCGTATTAGAAACTCTTTTTATCATTAAAAATGAGAATCCCCAAACAAGTGGCAGCCAAAGTGGAATTCCCCAAATATGCTGAATACTATAATTCCAAACTCCTGATTGAATAGACACAATTTCGCCAATAGGCCCTATTATTGCTGCTGTTACAAAAAATAATATATCTAATTTTTTATGCCAAAATTTGAGCATTAGTGCTCCAATCAAAATCATAGCAAGTGTCAATGCCATTGTATTTGTGTGAAGAATTGATATTGCAGCTAGTCCGCCACAAATCATCAGTATTTCAAAAATAAAGTGTTTTACAATATTTCCAGTGATTTTCATAATAATTTGGGTAGTTATTGTATCTTTAAAAATCTATCCTCTTTCTGCAATTACCGAACCTTTATATAACCCCTCATAATCCATTATAATACTCAAATGTACACAGTAAACAAACTTACACGTTTTGAACGAGCTAGAATTATTGGAGCTAGAGCTTTGCAAATTTCAATGGGCGCACCTATTTTAATTAAGACAGATATTACTGACCCAACTGAAATCGCAGTTGCAGAATTTAAAAAGAGAATTGTTCCAATGACTGTTGTGCGAAGAGCTCCTGGACAAGCACCAATTACAGTTAATATTGGTGAAACTGACTTGGAAGAGATGTTGTTCTAGATTCTAAAAAAGTATTAATACCCTTCTTGCCTAGCTCAGCTCATGGTTGAGGAACAGAAACCAATTTTGAAAAAAGTTGTTAAAAGAGAGCAATGGTCAAAACTCGGTTTCATATTCGCAGTAATTGCATCTGCAGTTGGAATTGGAAACATTTGGCGTTTTCCATATCTTGCAGGCAAAAACGGTGGCGGAGCCTTTTTAATTCCTTATTTGATTGCTGTTGTTTTAATTGCGTTTCCAGTTGTTCTTCTTGAATTTGCAGCTGGGTGGGAATTCCAAACATCAATCCTCCACTTTTTCAAAAAACTTGGAGCAAGAACAAAATTCCTTGGCTGGTTTTTCATGGTCATTCTTCTGGCAATCCTGAGCTATTATGTTGTAATCGTTGGCTGGATTCTTGCATACTTCATTTTTTCATTTACTGGATACGGAACATTTGCTAGTTTTAGCAGTTCGCTCCTTCCAATATTATTTTTCCTTGCGTGTATTGCAATCTTGTTTGTTGTTGACTCACTTGGAATAAAAAAAGGCATTGAAAAATTGTGCAAATATACAATGCCAATTGTTTTTATTTTTCTAATAATTTTGCTTATCAGAGCATTAACACTTCCAAATGCAATGGCTGGTGTCAAGTTTTTCCTAACTCCGAATTTCTCAATGCTTGCTGATCCGAAAATCTGGATTTTTGCTTTCAGCCAGGCATTCTTTTCAATCGGCGTTGGCTTCGGCCTTCTAATGACTTATGCAAGTTATGCTGACCGCAAATTGGATATTCCACTTACTGCAATCACAATCAGCATTAGCGACACTATTATTGCAATAATTGCTGGTTTAGTGATTTTCCCACTTGTGTTTTCTCTTGGACTAAACCCAGCCCAAGGGCCAGAGCTAGCGTTTATAGCTCTTCCAAAAGTGTTTTCACTAATTCCATTTGGCCGCGTTTTCGGTGCAATCTTTTTCCTTCTCTTATTCTTAACTGGATTAACTTCAGCAATTTCAATTGGGGAAGGTTGTGTTTCTTCACTTATTGACGAGTATGGAATGAAACGTAGAAAAGCTACTGGGATTATTTACGCAATTGCGCTTGCAGTTGGTATTCCATCTGTTCTCAGCTATAGTTCAGTTGGTTTTTCAGTTCTTGGAAAACCATTTTTGGATGGGATTGATTATGTGATTGGCTCACTCACGCTTCCAATTGTTGCATTAATTTTCACAATAACTGTTTCATGGTTCTGGAGTTCAAAGAAATTCATTAATGCAGTTAACAAGCACACAAGATTGAAAATGCCGCATTGGATAATTTATATTATACGATACTTTATTCCACTGGTGCTGTTCTTAGTGTTTATAGTTGGTATTGTAACATGATTGATATCATAAAGGAAAAAGTGGATTTTCCAATTCAGAAAGAGCTGAAACAACTTGGAATTACAAAAGTTATTTGTTTTGTTGCAAAAGGCTGGCGCGGCCATGTTTTCAAAGTTAAAATTGGAAATAAAATCGCTGCTCTAAAAATCAGTGCCGAAGATCGGATTCTAAAAGAAAGCAGTGTTCTCAAAAAGGCAAACCAGCACAAAATCGGACCAAAGATTTACGGAGTTACAAAACATTGTGTTGCAATGCAATTTGTTTATGGAAAAAGATATCCTGCTTTTATTGAAAATGCAACAAAGAAACAAGCTAAGTCCGCTGTTTTGAAAATATTAAAGCAAGCAGAAACCTTGGATAAATCTGGTATTGATCATGGAGAATTAAGTATGGCTGATAAGCATATTATTGTGCGCGTATCTGGGGCGCCGCAGGGCCGGAGCACCGAAAAATTAACACAGCGCCCCGGTGCCCCCGCGCCCCGGTGCCCCCGCGTTTATTTCATTGACTTTGAAAAAGGTTCATTTGTAAGAACTGCTCGTAATTTCAGTGCGGTTTTGAACTACTTGTTGCTAAACCCACACTCGTTTGCAGCACGCAAGACCAGGGAAAAGCTTAATATACGGCTCATTGAACTAAAACGCTATGCAAGAAGCAATACCTGGAGCAAAGAAAAAAGTTGGACAAGATCGTGGTCTGGCGTCCTCTAACCCAACTTCTAACCATATTGCTAGCAAAGAAGTTTCAAATAAGAAAGACACAACTCCAAAACCAGTTACTTCTCCTGGGAAAACAAATACTGCAACTGCACCAAGATTTGGTTTTCAACCTGGAAATCCACAGAGTGAGGAATATGTTGTCCGTGTTCGGATGCCAAAAAAATGGAAGAGAGAGGTTCTTGGCGTTATTGAGGAAAATTACGGTTCTAAACTTTTAGTAAAATGCATTGACGGACACACTCGGATGTGTAGAATTCCTGGAAAAATTAGGTACAAATTGCGAGTCAGACTAGGTGATGTTGTGTTAGTGCAAAGATGGACTGTTCAGGAAAATGAAAAAGGCGATTATTTGTATCGGTATAAGAAAAATCAAGTTGCTCAGCTTTTGCGACAAGGTCTGATGAAGCAAGAAGACCTGATGGTATAAATACTACTTCTGCTTATTTTTGTTTAATGGCTATTGACAAACGAACAAAAAAGATTGAAAGAAAGCTTGAGGACGGCGTTTTTGATGTAAATACAATGAATGTTCTTCACAAGTTAATGCGCCAGGGGCATCTTGACAAAATCGGTGGTCCAATCGCTGTTGGAAAAGAAGCAAATGTTTATCGAGCTTATCTGGGTGAGGAGAAGCTTGCTGTAAAGATTTACAGAATTGAAACTTCTTCCTTCAAGAAAATGATGCCGTATCTTGAGGGCGATCCTCGTTTTGATGTGAGACAGGCGAAGTACGATCTTATTCTAGTTTGGGCTAAGAAAGAATTCCAGAACTTGAAACGCGCTTTCAAAGCTAGTGTTCCTTGTCCAAAACCAATTGCAGTAATGAAAAATGTTCTTGTAATGAGTTTTATTGGTAATGAACAACCTGCTTCTGAATTACATGATTATATTCCTGAAGATTTGCAAACTGTTTACAACGGAGTTGTGGATGCTCTGCATAATCTTTACAAAAGTGCCGGACTTGTTCACGGTGATATGAGTGAATTCAATATTCTGATTAAGGATGAAAAACCAGTGCTTATTGATTTTGGACAATCAATGCTAAAGGAGCATTTCCGTGGTGAGGAATTATTAAATCGCGATTGCGAAGTTTTAGCACGATTTTTCAAAAAACATGGCATTGAAATTGATGATTTGAAGATTAAGAATGCGATAACTAAGGCATGATTTATGATTTTTAAATTATCTAATAAACCAAAAACCGCTATCCTGTAACTGGGTTAACTATATAAACCACCAAGTCAAAACTTTAATTAACAATTTGTGATTAAAGTGGCTGAATATGTTAAAATTCCTGAGGAGAGGCTAGACCTTTTATTAGCTGATCAGGAAAAAATCAAAAAACTCATAGAAAACTCTACGCATACGGAAATTGAATTTGATAATGAAACTGGTGAAATTGTTATAACTGCAGGCGAAAACAACAACGACCCGCTTTCCTTATGGCGTGCAAGAGATGTAGTTAAGGCAATTGGTCGCGGTTTTGAACCTGAAATTGCATTGGAACTCCTTGATCACAACAAAGAACTCAAAATCATAAGTCTGAAGGATTATATTGGCAAAACAAAAAATGCCTTAATTCGCATTCGCGGACGAATCATTGGAAAACATGGAAAGAGTCGTCAGAGCATTGAACAAAATACAAACACTCACATAGTTGTTTATGGAAAAACCGTGTGCATAATTGGTTCAATTGACAATGTTCATCTTGCAGCAAGAGCAGTTGACATGCTTGCAAGCGGTTCAAAACATGGTCCCGCATTTACAATGTTGGAAAAAGCTCATAAAAAAGCTCTTAAATCATAATCAAATGGCTCCAAAAGAAAAAGCAGTTAGTGCAGAATCACTCTTTAAAGAGTTCAGAAGCGTTCCGCTTAGTGAGTTCTTTAGTAAGAATCGTCAATATCTAGGATATGTTGGAAAAATTAAATCATTGACAACAGTAATTCACGAACTTGTTTCCAATTCTCTTGATGCTTGCGAAGAATCTGGAATTCTTCCAGATATTAAGGTAGAAATTGTCCAGCTCGGTGATGAGCATTACAAAGTTCTAATTGAAGATAATGGTCCTGGAATTCCTGAAAAACACTTGGAACACGTATTTGGTTCTCTTTTAACAGGAACGAAATTCCACAGGAACATTCAGCTGCGTGGACAGCAAGGTCTTGGTGTTTCTGGAGCAGTTTTGTTCTCACAAATCACCACAGGACAGCCAACACGCGTTAAATCAAGCACTGGCAAGGGAAAAGTCGTAACTGCCAAGGTTGAGATGGATATTAAGACAAATTCTCCGAAAATCATGGATAAAGAGGTTTATGATGATAATTGGCGCGGAACAATTGTTGAATCACAATTTAAAGGTGTAAATTACACAAAAGGTCAGAAAGGTCCATTTGAATATCTACGATGGACAGCTGCATCTAATCCACACGCACAAATCTTTTTCAAAGATCCTGAAGGGAGCAAGGTTTTGTTTGAACGCGTTAGTAATGAAATTCCAAAACGTCCTACTGAAATCAAACCGCACCCAGAAGGTTTGGAATCTCATGACATTCTTGACATGGCGCACAAGTCAAAAGCAAGACAACTTTCTTCATTCCTTTCATCTGATTTGTCTCGTGTAAGCGGACAAAAAGTTCTTGAAATTAAAAAAATAATTGATGAAGATCGAACAAAAGAGGGCAAACCAGAATTTGACATGCGCAAAAGTCCAAAAAGAATGGAATGGAATGAAGCAGAAGAACTTCGTCAGGCAATTAAAAAAGTCAAGTTCATGGCTCCGCCAAGTAGCGGTCTTATCCCAATTGGCGAAAACACAATCAAAGCAGCTTTGAAAAATCTTGTTAATCCAGAATTACTTGAATCACTAACTCGTGCTCCAACAACTTACAAAGGTGGAATTCCTTTTCTTGTTGAAGCCGCAATTGCTTATGGTGGAAATGCAGGACGAGAAACTCCAGATGGCAAACGCTTGGAAATTATGCGATTCGCAAACCGCGCACCACTTTTATTTGATGCTGGTTCTTGTGCACTTAGCAAATCAATGAATTCAATTGACTGGCGCAGATACAAGTTTGTTGATATTGAAAATTCTTCAGTTACAATTTTCATTAATTTAGTTTCAACTCACGTTCCCTACACTTCAGCTGGAAAACAAGCAGTTGCATCTGAAGAAGAAATTACAACTGAAGTCAGATTCGCGCTAATGCAAATTGGCAGAATTCTGCAGAAATACTTGTCAGGAAAACGAAGAGCTGCAGAGCGGGATGCAAAAAAGAAAATGTTTGAGAGATATGTTCCTGAAACAGCAAAAGCAATTTCCAATTTATGTGGAGCAAAAGTTGAAGAACTTGAGAAAAAGCTTCACAAAATCGTGCTTGAGCGCTTTGGCGAAGAATTTAAAGAAGAAGATGAAGAAACTGAGCCACCAGCTAGTGAGGAACCAAAACCAGAAGCTGAGGAAGCTACTGAAGAGGAGAGTGAAGAATAATGGCACCTAAAAAAGAAGTAAAAAAAGATGCAAAAAAACGCGAAGACAAAATGGCAGCGTCATCCATAAAAACTTTGGAAGATTTTGGAAAAACAATTGCAAATGAAATTAAAACAGAATCTCCTCCAGAATTTACTCTACCAATTCGTGCAAAAAATAATATTTCATTTGATGAAAAAGCAAGTGTGCTCCGTCTTGGTGACAAGCGCGGTAGTAGGCGATTTTTGAATGTTGCTCACACTCGCAAATTCATGCAGTCAATGTTGATTGCAGCAGCGTGCAAGGAATATATTGGCATGGACCGCACTGTTGGAAAACGTGAGTTGTATTATAACTTGAAACACTCATTGCCACATTCTAAAGAAAATACTTTTGATGATGATACAGAATCTGGAACAACTTTGAATGATATTGAAGCATCTCTTGGATTGCTCAGAGAACGTTTGCATATTGAAGCAAAAGCCCGTGGTTCAATTTATGGAGACATTACATTATCACAAGCA